>CAJVZD010000005.1 GCA_913019905.1 uncultured Cellvibrionales bacterium | reverse complement strand
CGCGCTTCGCTCGCAATGACAGCTTGGGGAAACACCTATTTCTAGATGGGCACTAGTTAGTACCCGTCCAGAAATGGTTTTTCCCGTGCCGTCGTTGCGAGCGGTACGGTTCGAGGCGCCGAACCGTTCGTTCGCAATGACGAACGTCTCGATGGGCGTTCGTTACGACTTATACCGCTAGTTTGGTTTTAGTATCGAGCGCTTTATTTATCTTGTTAGCTTCTCTTCCGAAACAGAGTATCCCGCTTCGGGCGGAATACACAGCCAAGCTCCCGTCTCGCGTTTTTCAATATGAGGCAGAACAGTAACGATATCCCGCTGTCTGGCCATTTCCATCGCATTGTCGACCGAATCGCTTTCCCCCAACATTTCAATATTTAGCCGAGTGGGGAAAATAATCGTTCTTTTGCCTTCCACGGCCTCGGCTAGAGCAGTCTGCGGTTTAATCCAAACAGAATCTACAGACTCATGACCATCATGAAGTGCGACATGATCTGCTGGCGCAACCGCCAAATAGAAATGCGTATCAAATCGTTTGGGCATATTCTCGGGCGTTATCCAATGAGCAAATTGCTGCAACAACTCACAGGCTAACACTAACTCTTCACGGTCAAGAAATTCCTTGATCGTCATTTTTCCTTTCGCTAATGGCTCGCGATAATGTTCCAGTTCAGCCAAGCGATCACCGCTAATAAGTACGTCCTGCCCTTTCGGACGGGCCAAAAGAATACCGCATTCTTCAAATGCTTCTCTGATAGCGCCCACACGTAGCTCTAGTTCTACATCGTTAAGGCCATCGACCCCGGTACATTGACTACGCACCGCGTCGTCGCCGCTGGCAACTTTACCACCAGGAAAAACCAAGGCGCCAGAGGCGAAGTCAATTTGATGATGGCGAACCACCATAAACACTTCGAGCCCGTCGCTGCCATCACGCAGCATCAATATGGTCGCAGAAGGTACGGCGGGAGCTGGCATTTTGGCTTCTTTTACTGTGGTCTCGGACATAAGTTAATCTCGGTCTATTTATTAATTTTAATAAGTATCACGGAATCGCCTAAATAATACCAGAAGCAAAGCAACAACATTATCCGCGATTCGAACAGCCGTGTTGCAGAAGCTGACTGGCAACAAAGTGAAGTTGCTGCTGTTCCTCTCACTGCCGATTCCCGTAGGTGCAACCCCTGCGGCGCACCCTGTTATAATTCGCAATTAATCGTTTGCGGGGAAAAGAGATTGCGAATAATGCGCGATGATCGCAATGGAAATTATACCGAGGATTCTTGCCGGATATCTTAAAGTGGCCAATATTTAATATTGTTTGACTACTTCTTGGCCCCAAAACCCGCCATCCGATCCGCAGCGTCCGGTCCAATGCCGGGGCTTTCTTCCCGCTCATACAGCAACCCTTCTTTTAGGTGTTTTTGTTGACCTGCTAGTATCAGAGATTTATCCGCCCGCAGAGTAAACCAGGAATTCTTTACGATATCCCGCGCCAACCGCAGGGTTCTTTCTTGTAGTTCTTCGTCGGGAACACAGTAGTTCGCCAGGCCAAGCGTTACGCTCTCACTTCCAGTCACAACTCTGCCAGTCAACATCATCTCCTTTGCTTTCATCACGCCAATACGCCGCGGCAACCGTTGGCTCATACCCCAGGTTGGCGTCAAGGCCCATTTTCCATGCGTATCGGCAAACTTGGCTGACTCCGCCGCCACTAGTAAATCGCAAGCTAGTGCGAGCTCTAGCGACCCCGTATAACAATGTCCCTGAACCGAAGCGATGACGGGCTGCGGCAGGGACTCAATGGCGTCCAGCGTTTCTGCCTGAAAATGCTTTGACGGCGGTTTCTCGCCATCTTGTATCGCTTTTAAATCATTGCCTGCTGAGAACGAACGCCCCTCTCCTCGCAGAATGACACAGGCAATAGTGTCGATTTCCATCGCGATCTGGTCAAAATGTGCGCGAAGCTCACTAAACAAGACCGGGCTCAATGCATTCAAAGCTTCTGCTCTGTTCAGCGTCAAAATAGCAATACCTTCCACATTTTCTCGTAAGACCAACGGACTTTCTGACATATCTATTCCCCAAACGTTAGTATTTTTATAACTTCCAATATTGCTTCGATTATTACGTCGAATTTCCCTTCCAACAGACGCCGAGCCAAGATAGCATTTTTTGACCTACACTCTATAGAAACTTTCGCGAGTACAGGTCGACCGCGAACAAGAAACCGGGGTGGCGGTTTTAGCTTGGGTCGTCGAAAATCCGATCTATTCTATTCATTTTTTTCGATAGGACACAAGCTTGATCGCCTGATATCGAAAAGTGATAACGCTATACTTTTAGCGTCAGGGATTCTATCCTCTGTTTACGGTTGCACAAAATTCAACTTTAATGAATATGATTATGCCGTACAACAGCAATGAATAACCGGAGAAACTATGACTGCCGCCCTCGACGAAGTTCTTGAGTTATTGGATCTAGAACCCATTGAAGTCAATTTGTTTCGTGGTCGAAGCCCAGCCACCCGAACACAGCGCGTATTTGGCGGGCAGGTCATCGGACAGGCTTTAGTCGCCGCCTACAGAACTGTAGAAGATCGTTTTTGCCACTCTCTACACGCCTACTTCTTGCGACCCGGCGACCCAAAGGCGCCCATTTTATATGAAGTTGACCGTAGCAGAGACGGAAAGAGCTTTACCACTCGCAGAGTCGTTGCCATTCAACATGGACGCCCCATTTTTAACATGGCTGCTTCGTTTCAGGTTTATGAAGAGGGATTTGAGCATCAAATGGATATGCCCAACGTTCCGAAGCCGGAAACCCTTAAGACCGAAAGCGAGTTAATGCAGGAAATGGCGCATACGCTTCCTGAAAAAATTCGCCCTTACTTATTGGCAGACAGACCCATAGAGCGGCGACCCGTCAACCCCAGATCGATATTTAATGCGGAGAAGATGGAGCCGTTTCAAAATATCTGGATCAAAGCGAACGGCACACTGCCCGATGATGTCCCTTTACATCAATGCGTGCTCGCTTATGCCTCTGACATGTCGCTACACGATACAGCCACCTTGCCGCACGGAGTGAATGGCTGGGAAGACAATTTGCAGATGGCCAGCCTTGACCATTGCATGTGGTTTCACCGGCCTTTTCGTGCCGACGAATACCTTATGTACACGCACGATAGCCCTTCAACTCAAAACGCGCGTGGCTTAAGTCGCGGCAGTATATATTCGGAAGACGGCGTACTCGTTTGTTCCGTAGCTCAGGAAGGTTTGCTGCGTTTGCACCAATAGCGCGTCAAATATTCAGTCACTTCCGGACTTTCGAATCGGACCGCGATGGAATCATCAAGCCATTGGATTAAGACGGTCATTCGATTGAGGCGATAATTGAATTGAAGAAATAGCTGCGTTAGCTTTTTTGAACCACTCTTTTCCGGGGTGTAAACTCACGCTATTTGGCGCAGTTTCTTTGGCTTATCCAATGATTCATATTATTTCGGTAAATCAATCTTTCCAACCCACGTTTCCTAACAGAAGCAATTTCGGTCTCTAGAGCAGGTAAATCGCCGAGAAACGGAGAATTCTTGGCAATCGCGAGGTATAAGGGCTTATAAACCTTATCTGTTAACTCGCTAACCATTAGATCCTTGCTTTTTACGGATTCCCAAAGCAAACCCTTGACGACGAGCTCACCAGAAATAAAGAAGTCCAGTTCATTGTTCAAAAGCCTCGAAAAACCACTACGAACGTTAGTAACATTGCTTAATTTTAACTCTTCATAGATAGATACAAAAGAAGGATCTAACCCAGACGAACCTAACTCGTTTGACCGTATCCCTCCTCTTCGGCCCTTCAGGTCTAACAAATTTATTGGGCTCGACATTTCTTTGGCCCTGGTGACGACTACCGGGTTTCGCTCTAGTAACGCTATATCTGTGAAAGACACCAGCCCAACATAGGTTCTAGCTGGAAGTACTACCCCGTCAATCTTTCCATTGATTAGGTCATTTCGAAGTTGGGCGACCAACTCAGCGTCCGATCGGTAAAAAACGTTTTCATGTGCGATGTCTACGCCCTCGAACACTTTTTCGAGGATATCAAGTACTGCACCATGCAGCTCGCCGTTACATTTATCGATCCATGCATAGGGCGGACTAGTGACATTGTTTACAGCAAACCTAAAAGGCCTGTTTTCTGCTGAGCAGTTACAAGTAACAAAAAAACACAACAGAAATCCCCAGTACTTAAACATCGTCAGTACCCCAGCATTATCTAGCAATTTAAGATCTGCATTTTATGTTAGCCTCTCCCCGCCCGGATCAAACCGCCTCCGTCGAGTGGAATTATATTTCCTGTCATGTAGGCTCCGGCTCTTGAGGACAAACAGATCGCAAGACCTGCAGCGTCTTCCGGACTACCAATTCGTCCCAGCGGAACAGTTTCCTCTATGGCTTTTCTGGCCTCGTCGTTATCGGTAATAAATGCCATCATTTTCGATGGGAAAGGCCCTGGTGCAATACAATTGACAGTCACGCGATCTTTGGCAAAAATCGCCGCCCAATTGCGGGTCATTTGGTGTATTGCTGCTTTGCTGGCTCCGTAGGAAAAAGCTTCGCCACCGGTACCAAAAGCTGCAACAGAACCGATATTGATGATGCGCGAAGGGTCTTCATCAGAGGCCGCGATTTTCAATAGTGGCATAAGCTCCCTTGTCAGAAAAAACGGGCCCTTAACATTGATATCGAGAATCTTGTCCCATCCAGACACAGGGAACTCTTCAAATTCGGCACCCCAAGTTGCTCCAGCATTATTCACCAGGATATCCAATTTTTCTTCCCGCGCTTTAATTGCATCGCCCAGCAATTTTGCGCCATCTTCTGTCGAAAGATCTGCTGGAATTGAAATACACTCGCCCAGTTTACAGAGCTCGGCTGCTGCCGCATCACAGTCACCGGCTTTTCGAGACGCTATATACACCTTGGCCCCCGCCTCAACAAACCCTTGCGCGATCATATAACCGATACCCCGCGATCCGCCGGTGATCACCGCCACTTTACCCTTAATATCAAAAAGATTATTCATTCTCGCTCCAAGTTCGTCATATAATTGTTTTGCTAAAAGATTCTGGCCTGTAAGTCTGGAAGAAAATTGACTTGCAACGTCATTTCTTCCTGAAAAAGTCCATGCCAGGCGTTATGCTTGATTCCAGGTGAATCATTAATTCAACTAACACGGCAGCCGTGTTGTACTTCTCTCGATTACTTTGGTAATGGCATGCCAACAGGAGTCCACTCCCTATCTCCATTCGCGTCGAAGAAAACCGGGTTCGAGAAGGCAAACGGCGGTACGTTTCCAATAACCTCTTTCGACAGCGCCGTAATCGGCCCCATTACTTCGACGGTGACAAACGCGTCTTCACTCATCATTAGAGGTAAAATGAGGTTTTCTCCCACGGTAAGCGAAGCTTCGCTCTCTAATTCACCATTGATATACAGCTTGTAGTGATTCACTCGCATCCATTCGGCGGCGTTCACACGCAAGCTGAGTACCGCATTGTGAGGAACGTGCTTTCCCTCTCCCGAATCCGCAGACTGTTGATTTGTTAGGCCGCTCGCAAGCCCGCCCAAGGATGCTCCATTTAAAGAAACCTCTAACAGCGGTCCATTGGTGCCATACAAATTGCCACTGCGTATGCCTTGCAGAAATTCCGACTCTTTATAATCAGATAATTCGTTAGCACCGGTGAAAACCATATTACGCACATTGGCCGCCAACTCGCCATTGCCGACACCGTGGGAGTCGCTATTTGCCGCAGCGACGATCGGGATACCCTGCCGCAGCAATGCAAACCAAGCATCCCGTGTGGCCTCATAGCGCTCCCCCCAACGGTTGCCGTTTTCGATTTCAATAATGTCAAAGTCAATATCGCGAACGCCAGTTTCGGAATCAGCTTCGATCATGACGTTATTCGGCGCTTCACTTAAGGCAAGGGACGGATCAAAGGATTTTCCCGCGACTGCCAGATGCGAAAAATAGAGTCCAGCACTAACAGCGCCGGCCTTTTCTCCTAGTGGATGGTTCAGTTGAACAAGCGGCCGGTCTCCATTAACGCGTAACTCGCTAATGACGTCCCTCCACCGATGGTTTTCATGTTTTGGTGCGCCCCGACGAGGCAGTAAAGCCTGTACCTTGAGTGGAAAAATATTGGCGTGTCCTAATCCAAAGGGAACAGTCGGGTTACCCAATTCAGTAGTCAGTTCAGTACCCGTCACGGTTTTCAGCTTAGAGGCCAGGCCCATTGACTCGATTAAGTCCGTAAAATCGTAGATTGTGTCATGTTCTGTGGCGACCAATATTTCTGCACCCTGCGCAACATAGGATTTTAACCGAGGCTTGGTTCCCAGGTTGTTATCAAAGCTCTGACCTGAATGCACATGGAAATCGGCAGACATATATCCCGGCGTATTCACAACGCGCTGTGGAACATCAATAGACAGTTTTGTTTCTTGCCCGCTAGACAGCGTCAACGTGGTTTGATGTACGCTGAATTCGGGTCCTCGAGACGCGGTAACACGATACTTCCCGGGCGCCAGTATCACACTTTTCTCATCGCTCTCATCACCACTTAAGAATACATGACGGGAAACCCGATCTTTGACCCACTGGTCTCCTTTTTTCACCTGATGGTTAATATGCGCCGAAATAAAGTCCGGGTCGTTGGTTCCGTCGACGCCTCTGAACGACAAGCGCATAACCTGCTTTTCGGGTAGCGTGACAACAGCCGGCGGCGCCAGCGCGATCGAACCCAGGTCGGTGGCTTTATCGTCAACCAAAAACGGTACCGACATTTCCTCTCGCCCCGTTGCTCGTATTTTGAGCGCATAGTCTCCGGATCTTGGGACTCGAAATTTAAATGCTCCGTTAACATCTGAAATCGCCTGAGTAACGACGTTGGCGTCGGGTTCTTCCACGAGTAACACCACACCCTCTTCACCGACGCGACCTTCTACGCCAAAACCCTGTGGCCATAACTGGTCTGTTATCGGAGAAATGGCAGTACCCTCCGCTAGAATAATCTCTTGATGAAAACGTAAGGTATCACCAATCTGCAAATCTCCACCCAATACAGCTAAACGCGCGGTGAATTCCGATCCTGTCATGTCAAAGCTGCGCAGCGGAAGCGGTGGTTGCGGCGGTTTGACCAGCTCTGCACTGATATGGTGGTAGCCGTACACAATGTTGTGCCCTGGATCACCGTTACCCACTAACACCGTTAAATCGGCTGAATTTGGTTGGTTTTCAACATGGGAAAATCCATTGGACGGGGCCTCCCGACTAATCGATATGTCAAAAACCGGCATGGAGTGAGCGGTTAGCAATACTTCCCCATAACGCTGCATGGGTTCACCCGCAGACACTCGCGTGACTTCCGTGCGTATGTCCAAGATGTTTGGCACGTCGGGCGCGGCACGATAGAGGACAGTAATCTCTAAGCCGTTTTGCCGACCGATCGTTTTAATCTGGGCAACCCCATCGACCATTTTTGCCTCGACAGTCTCAAAATCGATGACTTTATCCAAGTTCATATATTGAGTTGCATACATCGACAAGAAATGATCGTCTTCCTTGCCGCAAAAGCCCAGGTCGGTCAAAAAACCGCCTTGGCGCGTGATCGAACTTTCCTGGGTCGGATCTGAAACAATCGCGCAAAGGGTGCCGTTACTCAAAAACCAATCACCCAGACCACCCTGACTGTCCATGCCGCCGACTCTATATGCAGCGGCATTGTCCATAGTGACGCGTGCCGCTGCAGGATGAAAATCCGAACTTGATTCGTGCGCTATAGCTGAATGGCTAGAGCACATGACCGCGGCAGCAAAAATAGATGTGTACTTACCGACTGCTTGAAAACTGACAGACATAATATCCTCTCCTTTTTTCACCATAGAATACCCTAAGTGTCTGGTCATTGACCATCTCATTGCGCTGCTGCCGATAAGTGGATTAATAGGGGGAGATCGGCTATAAAGGGGACCATCAGTTAGCATAGAGTCGCTTCGTCTTATTTGGCTGTATGCCGCCCGCAATGTTTGCGATAAAAAACCTTTCTGGTGGCGGATAAAAACCGAAACAGATAGACATTCAAACCCACACCCGATTAAAACGCTCAATTAAAATACGCTGTTCAATAAACATAAAAAACCGTCATGCATAAGCTAAGATCGCCAGAGGACACAAAAAATGACCACGGATATTCAATTACCGCTGCGTAACGATGTACGCCTGTTAGGTGAAATTTTAGGGAACACGGTTCGTGAACAAGTGGGGGAAGACGTCTACCTCAAAGTTGAAGAAATACGCGTTCTGGCAAAACAAGCACGCCAAAGCCAGGACTGGCAGCCATTAATTGATGTGATGAATAGCCTTGAAGATTCGCAACTGGTGCCGGTGGCGAGAGCTTTCACCCATTTTTTGAACTACGCCAATATCGCAGAACAACACCACAGAGTGCGTGTGCGTCGCAGCTCGGCGCAAAATCCAGCTCTTAGCCTGGAAGCGGGCACTCTTTCCGAGCTAATACCGCGCTTGCTCGAAAGCGGTGTTTCCAGCGAAGAGCTCTATAAAACGGTCGCTTCCATGAGTGTGGAGCTGGTTCTGACCGCCCATCCCACTGAAGTGAGCCGCCGTACGATACTGCGTAAACACCACGACATTGCGTACATATTAAAGCGCCTGGATTCCGGCGACCTTACGCCCGCCGATCGATTATCGCAGCTAAGTCGATTGCGCCGTCGGATCATAGCAAGCTGGCATACCGATGAAATACGCCGTCATCAGCCGTCACCAGTCGATGAAGCCAAGTGGGGATTTGCCACGATCGAGTCGACACTGTGGGAAGCCCTCCCGGAATTTTTGAGGAGTTTGGATGAGCAATTACTGACACACACTGGACAGCGACTGCCGTTGAATGCAGTTCCCCTGCGTTTTGCTTCCTGGATGGGTGGTGATCGAGACGGCAACCCTAATGTCACCGCTGCGGTAACAGAAGAAGTACTGCTTCTAGCACGGTGGGAAGCCGCGCACCTATTAGAAAAAGACATTCATGAGTTACGGGAAGACCTTTCAATGGGCGATTGCAACTCAGCCGTTCGAGCACTGGTAGGCGAACACAAAGAACCCTACCGTGAAATTCTTCGCGATGTGCGAACACGTCTAGCCAACACGCGACAATGGGCGGAAAAGAAACTCGCAGGAGAGGATTTTGTCGGGCCGATCTATTTGAATGATGACGAGCTATTGCAACCACTGCAGCTTATTTATCAGTCACTGCTCGACTGTGGAATGCAGGAAATCGCGGAAGGTAGCCTTACCAACATAATCCGACGGGTGGCCTGTTTCGGCTTAACATTACTGCGTCTGGATATCCGTCAAGAGTCTTCCCGTCACGCCGATGTCTTTAATGAAATTACCCAATACCTCGAACTGGGCAGTTATAACGATTGGTCTGAAGATGACAAGGTACGCTTCCTGTTGGCAGAATTGCAAAACAAAAGGCCACTAATTCCAGCCGATTTCCCTGCAACCGATGAAACAGCTGAAATTTTGCGCACCTTTAAGGTCCTTTCCAAACAACCCGCATCCGCATTGGGAGCCTATATCATCTCTATGGCCACACATCCTTCCGATGTGCTGGCTGTGCGCCTATTGCAAAAAGAAGCTGGATGTAAAACGCCACAACGTATTGTGCCGCTGTTCGAAACCCTGGACGACCTGACCGGAGCAGCACAGTCAATCGACCGCCTTATTTCACTAGAATGGTATAAACAAGATATTGGCGGCCATCAGGAAGTGATGATTGGATATTCCGACTCAGCCAAAGACGCCGGTTTTTTTGCCGCGTCCTGGGGGCAATACATCGCTCAGGAAGATCTGAACAAAGTCTGTGAACGTCACGGCGTACATTTAACCCTATTTCACGGGCGCGGTGGTTCCGCAAGTCGCGGTGGCGGTCCGGCACACGCTGCCCTACTATCACAACCTCCAGGCACTATTAAAGGGAGTGTTCGTGTCACGGAACAGGGCGAAATGATCCAGTTTAAATTTGGCCTACGGGAAATCGCGCTCGAAAATATCGAGCTATATACTTGCGGAACGCTCGAAGCCACCCTTGCACCATCGTCTCAACCCAAGGACACGTGGCGTAATATGATGCAGGCGCTTGCAGAAGAATCGGTTGCGGAATACCGACGTATTGTGCACCACGATGAGCGCTTTGTGCCCTACTTCCGGTCTGTAACCCCGGAACAAGAATTACGTCGACTCGCACTCGGCAGCCGCCCTGCAAAACGAAAAGCCACCGGTGGCGTTGAAAGTTTACGAGCCATTCCCTGGGTGTTCGCCTGGACCCAAATGCGCTTAATGTTACCGGCGTGGCTTGGCACAGGAAAGGCCTTAGGCTCCCAACTAGAACAAGGGAACCTTGAGCAACTGCGAGAAATGGCTCGAGACTGGACCTTCTTTGGAATGTTACTTGATATGCAAGAAATGGTACTCGCCAAGACCGAAGAACGAGTCGCGGCCTACTACGAGCAACGCTTGCTGGTAGACACATCCCATAGCTCTCTAGGCGACGAGTTACGCGCCGGTGTGCAGCAAGCTGAATCCGTTCTGGAGACAATCAGTAATCAAAAGCTGCTCGAAAAAGTGCCTAACCTCAAACGCTCAATCGAACTGCGCAACCCTTACGTCGACCCCCTCAATATTACCCAGGTGGAGGTCATGCGCCGCTTAAGGCAACTCGGTGACTCAGACAATTCAGAGTTAAAGCGCGACCTCGAACAGGCATTGATGGTGTCTATCGGCGGAATTGCAGCAGGATTGCGAAATACGGGCTAAATCTATTCGCAGCTTAAAACCGACAGCAACAGTCGCCACGTTTTGATCGATGTTTGTATGTCAAAGAGCCTAATATCGCGATCTATAAAACAGACTGTAGAACAATTTATAGAACAATCTGTAGTAACATGGGATCTCGCAGTAATCAGCGGGTTGATATGCCGACTCTCTTCAACTACCACTTTGAAAAAGCGTAATGTATTGGAATCCAGGGATTTCCAAGATCACGACAGATGCCAATAAATCCCTGCGTTCCGATAAGAACTTCTAACGCTTTACCATAATCGCCTTTCCCTCAATCAACTCCCTCGTCTCTGTAATCGCCCTGCTCACGCATTGATAATAGAAATTGATGGAATCAAAATGAAATCTATTTTTATTCAGCTTTCGTTAAGTTAGACCTGACTAATCTACCCACCAGTCAATTAACACCTTAACGAGAGATCTTAAACAATGAAAAAAAAATTATGTAGTGCCAGTATTTTACTCACATTTTCAATATCATCTTTTGCAGAACCTCCGTCATTCAACTTCATCCAGTGGGGATATAGTGACTTGCAGTATGACGATTTCAATGTGGATATGGACGGCTATGAATTTAAAGCCAACTATGAATTGTCCGACAGTGTGTATATGAATTATGAAAAAATGTCGGTCAATACGTCCGGCATCGATTTCGACACACGGCATATTGGCCTCGGTGTAAAGTCTATTGTAGGCCCCGATACGGTTCTATTTGCCCAAATTGACTGGGCAAATTTTGATGTCGATACGCGATACAACGCCAATAACAGCGATCAGGACGGTCACAGAGCCAGCGTCGGCTTGCGAAAAAACCTGACGGACAAGTTTGAAGTTAAAGCCGCCTATGAATATCTCGATGTCGAAGACGACACCAGTGATATATTTGTTCTGGGTGCCGCCTATGAAATCTCGCCGCACTTTTTCCTGTACGCCGATTACCGGAGAGATTCTGACTACGATCAGATTGGTCTCGGTATCCGGTTCGAAATTTGATGCAGATGATGAGGACGGCTCACCTATCCCAAAGAGGCCGGAAACAAATCAGGAATGTAGATAAGTAACTATAAAACAGACTTCTTAAAACCAATCGGTTTAACGCTTAAGCTTCGCAGTAGCCAAATTCGGCTTATAGTTAAGGTGTTATTACCATAGTCGAGGAGTTCATCATGGCTAGTATTAAATTTCGCTTTACCACCGAGTGTGAAATGACCTTACACGGTGCAAACTACGAAGACATTTATCTACAATTTAAAGATTTTATCCACGGTAATCAGCAAGTGGCAAACAGGGCAAACATAGCTGTTTTTCCGCCTGAATCAGTTCAGGTTTTTTTCGATCTGGAGTCCTCCGGGCAACGCCATGAGATACCACAATTTAAAGGAGACTATCAAACAGACATTGCTAATCATTGCATGAAAGAAGAACTGCAACAGATGCCGGCGTCGATGAGTTATCAAGCAACGAATTACGAGCAAACTGACGACGAAGGCTGGCCCTACTGGTATGGCTCGTAAAAGGAAATGCCTTAACTCCATCGGCCCCTGGATCCGAGACTCATTCATCCACCGATTGTTCTGCTCTGTCTAACGGCAGAATGCGCCCGTAATCACTAACGTTACGGGCCGCATATCACTTTTACAGAAAATATTTACAGCATTAATCGGAATTTGTTCCGGTAGCTGCGTCCATTTTTCTGCTTCCTGTCACAAACAGTATGTCTTCGCCCTCAACAGCGAACTTCAATACACCAACACGATGTTGCCGTTCCGGCGTGTACGAACACCGAAATCAAAATCGGCCGAAAAACCTGTTACCTTATTCCTGCTGGCTCTTATATACTCTTAATTCAAAATATTAAAAAGACTCGAAGAAAAAAAGTGAAATAAAGTGAACCACACCGTCACTTGAGTCGTCTTTACTACTAAACAGGCTCTCTCTGAAGCTGACAATAAGGTTGTAAGGTGATTAAAAATTCGGAGAAGGTCTATGATGAATTGTTAGTGCTGCGCTACCAAAGTGGCGATGATCTAGCACTTCCACGACTTATCGAACGGTGGCAAAGTAGACTAGTGAACTATGCGCGAATGACAACCAACGATACAGATCTTGCCAATGACATCGTGCAAGACACCTGGATAACCGTTATTAAAAAAATCAGGTCTCTACGTGACTCAAGAAGTTTTCGGCCCTGGCTGTACCGAATAGTTGCACATAAGATCTACGATCACTTTAAGCATGTAAAAGTCAAAAATGACCATATCGATGCATCGCGGCCCTCAGAAAACCCGAAGGTCGTGGATTCCAGCCAGCAATTGCTGGAATCTCGACAAGAAATGAATCTCGTCCTCAATAAATTGTCTCGAGAACATCGAGCCGTGTTGGTTTTACACTATCTCGAAGAATTTGAAATTCAGGATATTGCTGGAATATTATCTATCCCCAGCGGCACGGTTAAGTCCCGATTACATCATGCAAGAGTTAACTTTAAACAATTGCTGGAGGCTCTCGATGGATGATCTCGACGTGAAAATCAAGGCAGCATTAGAATCTGCCACTGAAGAAAACGTCTTCCTTGGTGAGCACAAATCGACTTACAGCGAGGACATTGCAGCGACGTTTACCGGAAAGTACAAGTTTCTTTTTGTCCTATCCAGCGCCAAGCTCCTTGCAGCTGAAATACTGGCAATCTTTTCAATCTATCAGTTTTTTATGACTGATCAGATAAAAGAAATGCTGGCCTACGGATTTCTTGCTACCGCGTGCATGATCACCATCGCCACGATTTTCCTGTTTTTTTGGCAGGATATGAGTAAGAATCAAACGAACCGTGAAATTAAGCGACTCGAATTACAAATCACACTGTTAATTGACTACCTGAAAGAACGAGATAAGTCAGATTGAAAACCCTAATTCTAAGCCGTTAGTTATTTGTTGCTGGTTTTTGCAATCACTTCGCCGAAAGGACAAAAAATGTTAAAGAAAACAATGCTCATTCTAGTGATGATTGTAACGCCACTATCACAGTCCCTGGCCAATGAAGAGCGCGCCAAGGAACTTATCCAAAAGATGGATGATATGTACCGCTCGACTGCTAGCCGGGCGACTATGACCATGCGCATGCAGACACCGAATTATGATCGCTCGATGACAATGGAGTCGGTTACCATTGGCGAAGATCAAATGCTAATACGCATTCTAGCGCCTAAGAAAGAACGAGGCATTGCAACCTTAAAAATCGATAAGGAGATGTGGAATTTTTTCCCGAAAATCAACAAAACGATTAAGGTTCCCCCCTCTATGATGATGGGATCCTGGATGGGGTCTGATTTCACCAATGATGATCTGGTTAAGGAAAGTAGTCTCATCGAGGATTATGCCTTGGCATTGCAGGAGGACGCCGACTATTACGAAATTACCCTTACGCCAAAAATGCAGACGGTCACGGTATGGGACAAGATAGTCGTTAAGATCAATAAAATTGACAATACTCCGGCCGAACAAGCATTTTTTGATGACAAAGGTCGAAAGGTTCGTATTATGAGCTATAAAGAGCCAAAACAATTTGGCAATGTAACACTACCTTCCGTATTAGAAATGATTCCGCTAAACAAAGAGGGACATAGAACGCTGATTACCTACGACAAACTCGAGCTTAACGCTCAAGGCGTCGATCAGAAATTATTTACAATGAGATCTCTCAAACAACGGTTGCGTTAGAAAACGTAAAGCGGAGAAACCCGTGTTATTAGTAAAATTAGCATTCAGAAATATTTTCAGGCAGCGTCGTCGCTCACTGCTCACTGGACTCAGCATGGGTGGGGGTTATCTCTTACTCGCCTTTACATTGTCTCTGATAGAAGGGTCTTACAACAACCTCATTAATATATTCACCCATGATCATACCGGACATGTTCAGGTCCACAAAGGAAATTACGTCGACCGACCCGGCATTCAAAAAACGATGCTAAGAACGTCAGGTATTGAGAAAGTACTCGACAAAGAATCCACCATTATAGGTTGGGCGCCCAGAATTTTTGGTGTGGGCTTAGGTTATGGCGGTGAAAAAAGTGCCCCGCTCTCGATCGTGGGTATCGATCCTGAGCAAGAAAAGAACACCACTAAGATTTTTGAAAAAGTCCATCAGGGGGATTATTTTACTAGCGAGATAAATCCCGACGGTTACTATTCCGCAATGATAGGTCACGGCGTAGCGGACATGCTTAAGCTATCCATCGGCGACGAGATTGTATTGATTTCCAGCGGTGTCGACGGGTCTATTGCTAACGATATCTATATTGTGAAAGCCTTAGTAGGCAATAGAGCCTCCTACGACAAAATGAACGTGTATTTACCCCTTAACGCCGCCCAGGAGTTCTTTTCAATGTTTGGCAAAGTGCACGAATATGCCGTGATCACTGCCCACTCATCCGACGCTCGTAGCCTCGCGCAGTCCCTAACGTCAGCGATCAATAATACTGAGATCACCGTATCTCCCTGGCAAGAAGTCGAAGAAACGTTTTACAAATCGATGAAAGCTGACAAGGAAGGAAACAAAGTCACTATGGGTATTGTCGTTTTTCTAATTTGTATCGGGGTATTAAACACAGTGCTAATGTCAGTACTGGAAAGAACCCGAGAGTTTGGCGTCATGTTAGCCGTCGGTACCAATCGATTTACCGTGATGTCGATGATTATTCTCGAAACTGCCGCACTGGGAATACTTTCCTGTCTAGGGGGCTTTATTGTCTCGATTCCGCTAATCTACTGGTTCACGACCGTCGGTATCACGATGCCACAGGCAATGGATCTCGGAGGTATTCTCTACGACACGATGAAAGGTGAAATGAGCGTCGTTGTGTTTGCTCTCCCCGCGTTAATTATCATCGGTTCAGCAGCACTGGTTAGTTTATTGCCGGGAATACGCGCAGCACAAATAACACCTTTAGACGCACTATCTGACCGTTAGGAATCTTCTATGAGTCTTACTTTACGCTTGGCCTGGCGCAATATCTTCCGAAATGGACGACGGACTTTTCTGACGTGCCTATTGCTGGCCTGTTCCTTAATTGCCCTAGTACTCACCGACGGTATTATGAAAGGCATGATGACACTGATGATCGAGACCACCACTCGAACATTTTCCGGCGAAGCGCAAGTCCATAAACAACATTTTCGAGAAGCCTTCGACGTCGACCTTTATCTAGAGGATACCAGTGAAATAACAGCGCAGCTTGCCGCCGATAAGAATGTAGAAGCTTTTTCGGTTCGAACCATGTCGGGCTCAATGATTTCCTCTGCCGACAATATGACAGGCGCTGTCTTGTGGGGCGTAGATGCTGAACCCGAAACCCGCGTAAGTAAACTGAAAGAAGCGCTCATCACGGGAGAATATCTTACAGGCCAAGATAACGAAATGCTCATTGGGCAAGAGATGGCTGACCTACTGGAAGTCGAGCTGGGTGACCGTATTGTTGTCACCCTATCGCAGGTTAATGGTGGTGAGCTTTCCCAGGCTCTATTTCGACTGTCAGGTGTTTTTAAATTTGGCATGAGAGAACTAGACAACTCGATGGTCTTTATTAATATCCAACAAAGTCGAGAAATTTTAGGCTTAAGTCAAGGCGCGCACGAGGTCGCATTTAATTTTGTCGATTCCGCAATAGCGACCAATCCGGATCTAGCGATTATAAAGAACCTCAACGACGAAAACATTGAAGCGGCCACATGGATAACCTTACAACCCCAGATCGCAGCCATGTTGGGTATGATTGACTATTCTCTCTTCATGATTGGTGGCGTCCTGTTCATCATTGCCGCTTTGGGTATTATCAATTCCATGTTTATGTCTATCTACGAACGCATTTATGAATTCGGCGTGGCCATGGCAATCGGCACTCGGCCTAGCCAAATGGTGACCCTCATTATGGCGGAAGCCTTTTTCCTCGCCATTCTGTCGATAGTCGGCGGTATGATCATCGCTTACTTTTTAAGCAGCCACTTTTCGGTCGTTGGCATACCGATGGGAGAAATGGAATTTGAAGGTATCAGCATCCAAAACAACATCAAAACTATTCTCGATGTTTCACAGTTTACCGTCCTGCCTTTTGCAGTCGTTCTGTTAACAATGGTCGCCGCCATTTACCCGGCACTGTTCACTGCGCGAATTGTGCCATCGGAAGCACTACACAAATCCCTGTAAAAACGCATTACAAATTAATCTGTTCATCCGGACATGAAAACGAGAAATGATTATGGCAAAAGTTATTCAAACATCAAATTTGTGCCGTTATTTTGGCGAGGGAGAACTACGGGTAAAAGCCCTGGATCAGGTGGACTTTGAAGTAGAAGAAGGTGAGTTTTCAGCGATAATCGGTCCTTCCGGATCCGGGAAAAGCACCTTATTACATTTGATTGGAGGCTTAGACAATCCCACCCACGGCACTGTTACTCTTGCCGGAACTGAAATCGGGTCGATGAGCCGGTCGGCCCTATCCAATTTTCGCCGAGATCATATTGGGTTCATATTTCAGGCTTATAACTTAATACCCGTACTCTCAACCATCGAAAATATTGAATACGTTATGTTATTGCAAGGTGTATCGAACACAGAGCGACGTAAGCGCGTTAACGAGATGTTAGACCTTCTCGGTTTGACCGGGCTGGGCGACCGCCGCCCCGCGCAATTATCCGGAGGCCAACAACAAAGAGTAGCCGTTGCCAGGGCAATGGTATCGAGACCCAACATCATTCTCGCCGATGAACCGACGGCCAATCTGGATTCAAAAACAGGTATTGCCTTGCTGGATATGATGAAAGACCTAAACGAGAAACACGGTATGACCTTCATCTTCTCAACTCATGATCAGAAAATCATGGATAGGGCACGGCGCCTGATCTACTTACGGGACGGACGTGTCGAACGGGAAGAAAACAGAGAGGAACTAGCGGCGTAGTCTGCGCAAGAATCATGACAATGACTAGCCATTGGAAAGCTTCTCGACCCGCGCACGCGCGGTTGGATATAACGATTGTCCTAGCGTTTATCGTACTGGCATGCTGTTTTTCTAAGGGATCTTTTGCCGAGACCGACGTCTCTTTCGCCGGTTACATTAAGTCTTTTGCTATTGTCCAGGCAGCCTTTGAAGCGGACGATTTGCCCGAAATTTTTGATGATTTCCACACTCTCTATCAATCACAAAATACCATACGAATAACCGCAGACGCATTTACGGGCGACAGTATAGCGTGGCAGCTACACTATGAACTCACTCCCATCTTTTTTTCCGACAAAATAGAATCAAATCCATTTGGCTCGAGCACGGTTACCGGTGCCGGAAACTCATACCGAATTGGCGACATTAATGAAACATTGGGCAATCAATCATCAAGAAGACTAAACTACCAGAACCTTGACCGTTTCAATGCGCAATTCAGCATGGAATCCGGTGACCTTACCATCGGCCGCCAGGTTATCTCGCTGGGTTCAGCGAGAATAATCAATCCCACCGATGTATTTTTGCCCTTTAAACCCACGACCCTAAATCAAGAATATCGCACCGGCATTGACATGATTCGTTTTCAAAAACCCATGGGCGATTTAAGCGAACTTGACATGGGTATCGTGCTAGGCGAAGACGCCAAATCGGAAAACAGCGCTGCCTTTATGAGCTACAAAAATCATTGGCGCAGCTCTGACGTCGCCACCACAGTTATTCGTTTTGCAGAACAAAACTTGATTAGTATCGGTATTGAATCATCCATCGGCAATATGGGAACCTGGTTTGAAACGGCTTGGGTATCGGGCGATGAAAGCTACAACCGGACATCTTTGGGTGTCGACTACTTGCTGTCCACGAATGTCTTTGGTCAAATCGAATATCACTATAACGGGGCGGGCAAATCAGACCCGAGTCAATACAGCGAACTTGCCGATCATATCGGTTATCAAAAGGGTGGCCTATTTCTATTAGGGCGTCATTACCTCATGCCTTCAGTTTCCTGGACTGCCACTCCAGTGCTCAGTTTGTCATTAAGCTCAATCATTAATGTCGATGACTCTTCGGCATTCATCAATATTGCGGGGGCATACTTTCTGGGAGACGAGCTCGGCCTAGACTTTGGCGCGTATCTTTTTGAAGGAGATCGGTTAGGATTTTCGCCAGAAAATCAAAACCTGACGATCAATTCGGAGTACGGTTCGAATTCCAACTTATTGTATGTTAGCTTTCGCTATTACTTTTAACGCTAGTTTTATCTTTGACTCTATCTTTGACTTTATCTTTGTTTCCTGTTTTTAAGAACAGAGCGGCCCTGGGTATGAGAAGTAGACAGGGGAAAACAGGAAGGAACTCAACGACTATGGGCTGAAAGTCCATTGGTTGCCTTTGGGGCCTAAAGTCCCTTTCCTTCTTGCTTAAAAGTGACTAATCGTTACAAACCACCTCTCTCTAACAATATAAATACTGCAAACGCTGCCGGGCAGCTTGAACCGACTTTCGGTTGCCCCTTTATTTTACGTAAGTCCACGACCTTTCACAGCTACAACCTACCCGACAGTTACACCACAAGCAGAACAGCTTCGCGGCAGTAGTCATTTTCGGTGTGGGATGCCCTTAGGAGGGCGTGGGGTTCCAACCGAGTAAGGGTATCTCACACCGAGGGTAACGGGGATCTGTTTAGCAGCTAAAGCCTTTCATTAAAGTACATAGTTTTACTAGCGATCTGTGAAAATAAAATCTAACACATTCACATAGACTGAAACCATGGGTTTTTTGCCGAACAAGAAACCTAATTTTTATCCCATTTGCGATAAAAATACTTTAATTGGATCACGGTAATTTCGGCTAACCTTCAGTTGCTCGTCGCAATCCAAAAATAAAATGTACTCTCCTTTTTCCTGCGCACTCACCTCTCTAATACGGTCAAGATTAACGACTGTTGATCGATGGATTCGCTTGAATTTATCGGGATCTAATCTCGACATTAAGGCCTTCAATGTTATGCGCATAACATGAGTAAGGCCCTTTACATGAACGCACATATAGTCACCGGCGGCGTCGATCCAATCGATGTCGCCACAGTCAATCAACACCGTGATTTCGTTATCTTTAATGGCAATTTTCCCCGCTGGAACCGATGCATTTTCAACGCTAAGCTGCGACTTTTCTGCGCCCAAACTCCCCTTTACTTTTTTTGATATTTCATCAATAGCGCCAACCAACGCCGTTTTCCCGGCGCTCGCTTGCTTTTGATCATTAAACCTTGCACTGGCACGCTGTACAGCTCGCCGCAAGCGACCTTCATCGACAGGCTTTAAAAGATAGTCAACGGCATGAAGGTCGAATGCATCTAATGCATAACGCTGATACGCGGTGCAGAAAATCACCATCGGCATCAGATCAGCCTGCAACTCTTTAACGACATCAAAGCCGCTTGTGCCGGGCATTTGAATGTCGAGGAACAATAAGTCAGGACTGGAGTTGTGAGCAGCCTCTATCGCCTCGCGACCATTTTTACATTCACCTATCAGTTCAATTTCGTCGCATTCGCTCAGGTACACGCGTAATAACTTTCGTGCTAATGGCTCATCATCGACGATAATAGTTCTCAGCTTTCGCATAGTTCCAGTTACCTCAATGCTGCAGTTTGATAGGGAATATGAATGTGAATCGTTAGTCCCCTTGGGTCGGCGCCAGCGGTATCAAAAGTAAAGTGATTTTCATAAAGAGCCTCTAACCTTTCCCGTGTATTGCGTAAGCCAATGCCGCGACCGTGATCATCACCATTCAACCCCGGCCCGCTATCACTTATTTCCAAATGAAGTTCTTCATCAACGACTTTTGCAGAGAGCCGAATGCTACCACCTTCTTCATCAACGGCGATTGCATATTTCATCGCGTTTTCAAAAATAGGTTGTAAAATCAGACCCGGCACCAGCGCTTTCGTCGCTTTTTGTTCGACATCAAAATCGAGTTTTAGACGATCTTCAAAGCGGACTTTTTCAATATCAAGATACAAGGCTAACGTGGCCAACTCTTGTTCCAAACTAACCTGCTCGACGCTATCTTGTTCGAGGGAATGGCGCAGAAACTGACTTAAGAGCTGGATCATTTCCTGAGCTTTACGGTTTTCTTCTAGTTTGACCAATGCATTTATCGAGTTAAGCGTATTAAACAGAAAATGTGGATTTAGCTGGTATCGCAACATTTGCAACTGTGCATTTCTCGCCGCCGACTCCGCCTTGAATCTTTTCGACTGTTCCTTCCTCGCCAGGGCCGATTCCCTGATTAATTTTTGATGTTCGATCACCAACAACTGATAGAACTTAATACCGTAATATAAAGCCGTCCAGCTCATGAATACGAATAAGGAGCCGAAATACCAGTAATTATATTCCGACCATAACCCACTTTCGCCCGATACCCACATAAAAGTCAACATGCGTAACGCGGTCCAGATCGCACTGAGGATAATCGCAGAGATTATTGCGACAGTTAACCGCTGAAATAGCGGAAGATGAAAACTCTTGCGAAATAAGGGACGAAGAGGCCAGGATGACAACACACCCAATACGGCTTGCAAAGCGATATGCCCAACGTGAGATACGGAAATGTTATTGTCCCAATAAGTAATACTAAAGAAGGTGACAAGGGAATAACCAGTCCAACCGCAGAACTGAAAGAACCAGAACTGCCAGTTATTGTTCTTATACAGTTCCTGTACAACCGACATTAGTTTTTCAATCATTTTTTGCTCTCTGCTAACCAGTTATTCCAGTAAACTGATTGGTAGCAACGAGTTTAGCACCTTTTTCTGCCTCCAAAAAAACATCTTCAAACGACTGATCCCTCTTACCGCAGCTACGGTCCGCTTAGCCGCATTTAGCATAGCTTGACCTAATCGGATCAAGGAAACTACGTAAATATCTGAGTTGCTATCAATCCCGAGTTGAAACACTAAGCCCCTGGATAAGCAACCGCCTTCCGACCAGTAACTAATGTAGTGATCTATACATGCATCAAAACACTCTCCGCGCTGAAAAAGTTGACGAAATCCACGCTTCCGACCTGGAAATACCTCACGGTACGAATCTCGGCACCCCAGACGAACGCGCAGATCTCTTACTCGCGCAAATGACCCTCGAAGAAAAAATCGGGCAAATGTCACAGGTAAACGGTGGTGGCTGGGATCTCCATAAATCTATTCAGGAAGGTAGAATTGGCTCGGTCTTAAACGAAGTCAACGTTGACACTGTTAATGAGTTACAACGGGTCGCAATGGAAGAAAGCCGTTTGGGAATCCCATTACTCATTGGCCGCGATGTCATTCACGGTTTCAAAACTATTTTCCCAATCCCTTTGGGACAGGCCGCCAGCTGGAACCCAGACTTAGTTAAACAAGGGGCTGCTATCGCGGGACTTGAAGCCTCGTCAACCGGTGTCAACTGGACTTTCGCCCCCATGATCGATATCACCCGTGATCCGCGCTGGGGAAGAATAGCCGAAAGCCTCGGCGAAGACCCTCATTTAGGCAGCGTCCTGGGTGCCGCAATGGTTCAAGGGTTTCAAGGTAATGACTTGGGTGCCAAGGGCTCGATCGCCGCTTGCGCAAAACATTTCGCCGGCTATGGCGCCGTGGAAAGTGGCTTGGATTACAATACCGCCAATATTCCCGAAAACGAGTTGCGCAACGTTTACTTACGTCCGTTCAAAGCTGCTCTCGACGCAGGGGTAGCGACGTTTATGGCCGCTTTTAGTGACCTCAATGGCGTACCTGCCACCGGCAACGAATTTTTGATGAAACAAGTACTGCGCAAAGAATGGAATTTCGATGGATTCGTTGTCAGCGACTGGGACTCAATTTCTGAATTGACGGTACACGGCTATGCTGCGGACCACAAGGAAGCCGCTTTCGAAGCACTAAATGCCGGTATCGACATGGAAATGGCCAGCACGACTTATGCAGGCAACGTTCAAACGTTAATAGATGAAGGAAAAATTAACGAGCAGCAAATCGATACAATGGTCTGCAATATACTTCGAGTAAAGTTTCAGCTGGGTCTTTTTGAGAATCCCTACACCAATCCAGAGCAATATCCAGCCTTAGTGAATGAGCAACACCTACAAGCAGCAAAAATGGCAGCGCAGGAGAGTTGTGTACTGCTCAAAAATGACAATCAAGCGCTTCCGCTATCAAAAACACAGTTAAGCTCGCTGGCGATCATTGGCCCCTTGGCCGATGATGGTCAGGAACAATTGGGTACCTGGGTTTTTGATGGTGAATCACATCATAGCCAGACTCCGTTACAGGCAATTCAGAAATTTGTCGGCGATGACCTTATTATCCATGTCGCGAGAGGCCTGGACACATCCCGCAGTAATGATAAACGGCACTTTGATGAAGCGGTGCAAGCGGCCCAGCAATGTGATGCGGTAGTGATGTTTGTCGGCGAAGAGGCCATTTTGTCCGGAGAAGCTCACTGTCGCGCCGATATAGATTTACCGGGTCATCAAGAACAATTGATCGATGCTATTGCGAGCACAGGAAAGCCAATAACTTTAGTCGTGCTAGCTGGTCGGCCGTTAACGATGGGCAATATCATCGACAAAGTGT
Source organism: uncultured Cellvibrionales bacterium (assembly GCA_913019905.1). Lineage (GTDB taxonomy): Bacteria > Pseudomonadota > Gammaproteobacteria > Pseudomonadales > Dasaniaceae > Oceanicoccus. Next base: position 179,981 of record CAJVZD010000005.1, on the reverse strand, counting down.
CAGCGGTATTATACGCATGGCATCCGGGCACTATGGCCGGCCCCGCGATCACTGATCTTTTGTTTGGGCAAACCTCTCCTTCGGGAAAATTACCGGTTTCTTTTCCACGCGTCGTCGGTCAGATCCCCATTTATTACTCAAAGAAAAATACCGGCAGACCGCCATCCCACGACAACATTACCCATATCGACCATATCGATGGTGGCGCCGCACAAACCTCACTGGGTATGTCAGCGTTTTATCTTGATGCTGGCTTCACTCCGCTGTTCCCCTTTGGATATGGCCTCTCCTACAGCCACTTTGACTACAGTGACATCGTTATTTCCGACCAACATATCAATCTCGGTGACACTATTCACTTCACGGCACAAGTACGAAATTGTGGCGATGTTGAAGCTCAAGAAGTTGTCCAACTTTACATTCGGGATTTGGTCGGGAATGTGACACGACCGGTCAAGGAGCTAAAGGGCTTCGAGAAAATAACGCTGCAAGCCGGTGAAAGCCAGACTGTTAGTTTCAGTCTGCATACTGACGATTTGGCGTTTTATAACCGAAAAATGGAGTTAGTCACAGAACCCGGAGACTTTCATGTCTGGATCGGCGGCAGCTCTGAAGCAGAACTTTGGGGAGAATTTAAAATTCTCTAATCATTTTGGATCTGACGCTGAATCTTCATGAATGGCAACAATAAATTTAGCACCGTCACTGCCCCTATTGCTGCTGTGAGTAGGTTTTTGACGTTTCAATCGTCATTGGCGTTAAGTTTATTAAATCTGAATGTTGACCGACCAAAATTCAACTCAGATGACAGCCTACTTCAGTGCCACTGAGCGCGTTTTTTGCATTGCTGGCTGCAAGACATTCAACCAAGCCGTTGAGTTATTGAAGATTTTGAAATTTCTACCAGAGACAAAGGAAAAATTACTCGAAGAAATCAAAGAGCTAATTAGTGCCCATCCAGAAATTGCGTCATTGCGAGAAGCGAAGCGACGCGGCAATCTTGGGCGTTAGAATTAACACATAACTATCAATACGTTAGAAAGGTTATATGGTCGAACAAATGCAGGCAATTATGTACAGTCTGCGCCATGAGATTGCCGCGCTTCGCTCGCAAAGACTAGTTTTCGGATGGGCACTAGGTAGGGAAAAAGACCAAAATGTTTTACTCTTCAATTTTTAATTTCCGAGATACAACATTATGAAATGGCGAAACCAATTGATCTATCTATTCCTCGCCATTAGCATGCTGGGAGGTACGTCAATGTTATTCGGTAGCGAACAAAACAGCGCTATCAAGGTTGAAATAGTCCACAAGGATGGCAAATACCAGCTGTTACGAGGAGGCGTACCCTACCATATTAAAGGGGCGGGTATTGACCACAATGATTTGCACAGCCTTGTCCGTCACGGAGGAAACTCTTTTCGCACATGGTCGGCCACGTCAAACAGCCAACCGACCGAGCAGCTGTTGGACCGAGCGCACTCCCTTGGCCTAACCGTTTCTCTTTGCCTCGATGTAGCACGGGAACGGCACAATTTTGACTATAACGATCCTATTGTAGTGGCCAAACAAAAAGACGAAATTCTTGCAACCGTACTCAAGTATAAAGACCACCCCGCTTTACTCACCTGGTTTATTGGCAATGAGCTAAATTTCCATTTCAAGAATCCCTTAGTTTTTGAGGCGGTAAATGATATTTCCAAAATGATTCACGAAGTAGATCCCAATCACCCGACGACAACAACGCTCTCATTCTTCGATAAAAAGGCTATGTCTGCCATCAAAAAACATGCACCGGATCTGGATTTTATCAGTTTCCAACTCTATGGAGGCCTGGTGGACTTACCGAAACATATAGAAAACGCGAAATTCGATCAGCCTTATTTCGTTACAGAGTGGGGTGCGATAGGTCACTGGGAAGTTCCAAAAACATCTTGGGGTGCGCCGCTGGAGCAAACAAGCTCGGAAAAAGCGGATAGCTATAACATCAGTTATCTGAAGGTTTTAAAACCGTTTGCCGACCAGGCTATTGGCTCTTATGTATTTCTATGGGGACAAAAGCAAGAACGAACACCCACCTGGTACGGAATGTATCTGCAGACAGGAGAGGAAACGGAAGTCATCGATATTATGCACCGTATTTGGAACGGGCAATGGCCCGCGAATCGAACGCCAAAAATCAGTACCGTGCGTCTCGACAAAAAAACTGGATTGGACAACGTAACACTCATCAAAGGCAAACATTACTCGGCAAGTATAGACGTGATCGACCCCGACAATGATCCCATTCGATATCGCTGGGAAGTCAGACATGAAAGTTCTGCAGATCAGGTGGGCGGAGATCACGAACCGGTACCCGAACTCATCGACAACTTGATCACGAATCCTACGGCATCCAATATTCGTATCACGGCTCCGACAATTGGCGGGGCCTATCGCCTGTTTGTTTATGCCTTCGATGGTCATAATCACGCCGCCCACGCCAACATTCCCTTTTATGTTAAGTAAATTATTGAGCCTATTATGAAAAAACCACTCCTATCTGCCGATCAACAGCAACGAGTTAATGAGCTCGTCACCACTATGACCTTGGCGCAGAAAATTGGACAAATGACCCAGACCGAGCGTATGGCGATTAATCCAGAACAATTGAAAGCTTATCACATCGGTTCAGTACTCAGTGGCGGAGGATCTTGTCCCGGCGATAATACCGTGGCGGAATGGGTAGAAATGAACGACGATTATTGGGCCGCCTCCATGGAGTCGGATGATGACCACTTAGCGATACCGCTCATTTATGGCATTGATGCCATACACGGTAATAATAATATAAAGGGCGCAACCGTATTCCCCCATAACATTGGCTTGGGCGCCAGTAACGACCCCGATTTAATCCAACGTATCGCTGAAGTGACTGCCCGTGAAATTCTCGCGACCGGAGTCGAATGGACATTTGCACCCACTCTGGCAGTCGCTAGAGACAGCCGTTGGGGCCGTACGTACGAAAGCTATTCGGAAGATCCCGAAATTGTCACCCGTTATTCTGCACGGTTTGTAGAAGGCTTGCAGGGGAATCTCGGCACGGATAGTGTCGTTGCCTGTGTTAAACACTGGGTGGGCGACGGTGGCACGACAAACGGTATCGATCAGGGAGAGACGACCCTAAGCCGCGAAGAGTTAGAACGCTTGCATATGGCCGCTTACTTTCCTGCCTTAGATGCTGGCGTACTAACGGTGATGGTTTCTTTCAATAGTTGGCAGGGCGACAAATGCCATGGCCACAAATATCTTTTAACTGATGTATTGAAAAATGAACTTGAATTTGACGGCTACGTTATATCTGATTGGGATGGTATCGACTACCTTTCTGACTATTATTACGACGCAGTCGCGATGGGTGTTAACGCCGGTATTGATATGTTTATGGTGTCTGAAAACTGGCAACCGTTTATCCAACACTTAACTCAACATGTTGAAAACGGAACCGTATCCGTCGATCGAATCGATGATGCGGTTAGTAGAATCCTCAGTGTAAAATTAGCCTACGGGCTTTTTGAAAAACCACGCCCTAAGGATAGACACTGGTCTAACCACAGCAGCTTTGGTTCGGTAGAGCACCGTAATGTTGCAAGGGAAGCTGTACAAAAATCATTAGTGTTATTAAAGAATACTGAACAGTTATTGCCTTTAGATAAACAGACAAAGCTATTTGTCGCCGGTAAAAATGCTCATAACAGAGGTCATCAATGCGGTGGATTCACAATCGCGTGGCAGGGTACTTCGGGAAATGACTTCATCCTCGGAGGCACCTCGATCTGGGAAGGGATTAAAACTGTTGCTCCAAACGCCACGCTAAGTGCGACAGAAAACGGAACGGATGCCGACCCAAGTCAGCACGATATAGCCATTGTTGTGGTCGGCGAAACCCCCTATGCAGAAGGCATGGGTGATATTCGAGACGGAGACGATATTGTCATTCAAGCGGGTTCGCAAATCAACGGTTCCCTCAAAGTACTGGAAGCGTATGGTAGCTCTCTGGAACTTGCAAAACTACATCCAGAAGACCTGGAAACGATTACGACTATTGTTGCCAAGGGAATACCGGTTATCGCCGTGCTAATTTCAGGTAGGCCTTTGTTGATCAACCCGGAATTGGATGCCAGTTCCGCTTTTGTAGCGGCGTGGTTACCCGGCTCTGAGGGACAAGGCATAGCCGATGTGTTATTTGGCGACATTCCCTTTAGCGGGAAGTTGTCGTTTTCCTGGCCCGATGGGCGCTCGAAAAACGCGGACAAACCCCTAAATCGTGGTGACAAAGAATACAATCCATTATTCCCGTATGGTTATGGTCTGACTTATTAGATTACCCGCATTGTCTAGTGTAATCCTATTTAGTCGCTTATAACGGAACCAACGGGTGTCCATCCGGAAACGCGTCGTTGCGAACGAAGCGCGGCAATCTCCCGCAGCCCGCGCCAATGCTGGATGAGATTGCCGCGCTAACGCTCGCAATGACTGAGCTTGTTAGTTTATGGATGGGCACTAACTAGCGATATCCGAAGTACAACGACCGAGCAATAAGGGTAGGATAAGTCCCAGCAATAAAAAAGGCGACCCGCAGGTCGCCTTTTTCCTTTTCGTTTAACCCAAGATTCGAAAACCTTGGGTTAAACCTTTTTCAACTACAAATTACTGACCCATAGAGTATTTAAACTCGAGACCAAACATACGTGGCAAAGTCGTACCTGCCGCTTGACGGAAATATTCTTCCTCAGTATTACGTACGATCTGTAGAATACCCACATCATCAGACACATTATTCACATAAGCCGCGATAGACATATTACCTTCTGAAGATGTCCACGTTGCACGTAAATCAGTTCGTCCATAAGCGGGCGCCTTTTCGGCCTCACTTTCAAAGGCTGAATAATAGACGTCGTCGATCCAACTATAAACAGCAAACAACTCTAGCGTAGAACCACCGTCTAACTGCATGAGGTAACTTCCCCAAAGCGTGCCTTTGCCTTCTGGCACTTGTAGTACCTGATTGCCGTTTATGTTGACGAAGTTATTATTCGCTTCTGGAAACAGCGATGTTGGCGTACTGATATCTGACGTATCCTTAACTAACAGGTCTTCAGTGTATTCACTTGGAGTGAAACTGAAGTTACCGCCTAAAGTCCAGTTGTCCGTCGCTAGCCACAATATCTCAGTTTCAAGGCCATATATCTCAGCACCTGGCGCCTCGAGAACAGACGTTGTAGTACCGCCAATCGCTGAAACTTCCGTCGCGACCGTATGGATAGTTTCATAGTCGTAATAATAAACAGAACTATTTAACTGCAAGGAGTCATCCAGAAACTGAGCTTTGTAACCAATTTCGTAGGCCATCAGTTCTTCTGGCTCATAGGTAGGCGACTCACTGAAGAATACCAAATTATAACCACCTGAACGGTAACCAGACGTACCAGAGAAATACATCATGCTGCTATCGTCGATGTTCCAGTCCAAATTAATTCGACCCGTGGTTTCTGTATCTTCGCGCTCGTAGGGACGATAAACACTTAAACCGTAAGGAATACCACCGTTGGTCGCCTTGGGAGTCGCGGTTGGTTGTCCGTCAGAATCGAGCAGTAAGGAACCGTCAGCATTTGTAACAAGTCCACCGTTAACCTGGTTAATCGCAACCAATCCACCATATAAAGCAGTGAAATTCTGCCTAAACGGATTGTTAGCGTCTCCACCAGTCTCATTGTAACGGAATAAGTTTTCCTCCGCCTGCACTTCATCTTTAGCGTATCGAATACCGACGGTTAAGGTAAAGACTTCATTGATATCCCAAACTGCCTGAGTATACGCCGCAAAAGCATCGCGCTTGGTTTGTGTTGCATACAATAAATCACTTCCTAGAGTATTAGGACCATGAATAACATCTAGCCCTTCAGTCTGACCGTCATCTCCGCCCCAGGCCGAAACATAAAGGTTGTCGTTTCGGGTTGGAAGCCCCTCAGTATTAAACTCCAAGTCGGTATTTTTGTTATTGACCGAAAAGTTAACAGCACATGAAGCCGCGGGATTTTCTACCTGACAACTCTGTTTCGCACTAAACAAAGTAGCCATAGGATTACCACCTAGCAATGCCGAGGCAGGTAAGCCTTCAGGGATCCCCGTTGCAGCAGAAACTCCGGCAGAAAGAGCCGTATTATCTTCATAAGCGTCAATCATACGAGCTTCATTGACTGCCGAATAAAAATCGCCGCGTTGGTCAATGGTCGCGTCGTAAAAGAAAATGCCCGAGGTAATCGAAAAGCTATCGCTAAAATCATAAAACGCCTGAAGTTCGTGAGACGAGTAATCGGCTTCATGATTGACATAGAATTGGCGGTCGTGGAACTGACTCGCGGTATTATCATCATCCGTAGTACGGCGATAAGATAGCTTATTGAAACCGTAGATATATTTGAGCTCTAAATCTTCAGTTGCGCTCCAGGTAACACTAAACTGTGTTCCGCGTTGATCAAATTCCTCACGGTTTAAACCGTTCGTCGCGGCACAAACATCATCACCGGTAATATCACCGCTGAATACACATTCGTTATAGGCCGCTGCGCTTTCTGGGCTGGTGTAGTTAAACCCATCCAAAGAAGCCGCCGCATTTTGCGTGCCGTTAAAATCAGCATAGTCAACGCCCGGACGATTATGTTGGGCCTGTCGAACTTCACCGGTTGCTGGATCGGTAAATGAATAGACTTGTGAATTTGCAACTAGGTAGTCATTCGCCAAACCATTGGTTTGCGCAGGATCAACAAATCGAAAGCCGGGTACTAGCGATTCAGTATTACGAAATGATTCATTTTCTTCGTTCAGAACAACCAGTCCGCCGCCGTTAGCACCGCCGAAGGAACGGTCGATTGCCATTTGGTTTTGACGCAGATTAACTTCAATATTGTCAGTGGCGTTCCACTTAAACTGAATAGCAATATTTTCTGTGCCGAGACCATCAAGATCCTTACCACCAGCCCCGATCTCTTCAATAACGCCATCGCGGTCGCGCGTGGCGAAATTGATACGTGCTGCCAATACATCTTCAATTAAGGAACCGGACGCCATACCGTAATATTCTTGGGTACCAAAGTTACCTTGAATCGTTTTTACGGCCCACTCGGTTTCATAGTCAGGCTGATTATAAAGAATATTTATCGCACCGCCGACCGCATTACGGCCGTACAAAGTACCCTGAGGACCCCGCAATACTTCGATACGTTGCACGTCCCAAAAGGTTGCCGCCGTCGCTGTTAGCAAATCTTCCGAGTAAACATTATTCATGTAGGTTGCAACACCCGGGTCACCACCGAGTGCACGGAAATTACGACCAACACCTCTAACGGTTGCGTCGTAGGGCTGGATAGTCATCGCAGGAACAAAGTTCTGCAAATCTTCCTGATTTCGAATTCCGAAATCATCGAGAGAGTCATCGGTGAAGGCTGTGATCGAAATTGACGTGTCTTGAATTGACGCCTCTTTTCGTTCAGCAGTGATAATGACTTCTTCGATTGACCTGCCTTTATCCTGCGCAAGAGCAGAGTTTCCGAGGGGTACGCAAATTGCACTCGCAAGCAATAAGCGCGTAAAACGCATGTTTTTAGTCATCGTGATTTACCTCATTATGATTATTAATTATTAGTAATGTGTAATTCTTTTTTGTATAACTATTAACTATTTTTAATGTTATTTTGCTATATGTATCCCGTTATTACTCGCAATTTGAATATGCATCATAGAACTAAAAGTAAACGATTTCTACCCACTGGCTAAAATTTTCCATCCGCAGCGTATTTCACAATAACAACACACTGTGTCACCTGGAGCGCAACCTTAAGTAATCGGAGATTTACGAAATATCTAGAAGAGGAAAAACGCGTGTTGCAGGTCGGCGGGTAAAGACAATTGACTATTCGCAACCGGCCTTGGAGAGAAATGACGACAGCATCCAATTAACAAATCGTCTTTAAAACTTAATCCGGCAAACGGGATAACTATTAATCCAAATTTCAAAGTAATGCCAATAATGACTCGTCTGTCAATCTTAGTTTCTATGTATCTCTGCAGAAGATATGACCCTAACGCCGGATGTGAGGACAATAAAAAAGGCGGCCTTGCGGCCGCCTTTTTTATTGTCCTACTGAGTGTCTATCCAAAAACCCGAGGGACTATTGAATAGACCTTTCAGTAATAACAGATTATTGACCCATAGAATATTTAAACTCAAGACCAAACATACGCGGCAAAGTAGTACCGGCAGACTGACGGAAGTTTTCATCTTCACCGTTCCGCAGTACTTGTAAAAGACCTACATCATCAGACACGTTATTGACAAAAGCGGCGATGGACATATTTCCTTCCGAAGAAGTCCACGTTGCGCGTACATCAGTTCGTCCATAAGAAGGAGCCTTTTCAGACTCACTTTCAAAGGGTGAATAATAAACATCGTCGATCCAGGTATAAACACCAAACAATTCGAGGCTCGAACCACCATCGAGTTGGATAAGGTAACTGGCCCACGCTGTGGCTTTCATTTCTGGAACCTGTAAAACCTTATTACCATTGATGTTCTTAACATTACTTTCCTGGTCAGGATACAAGGATAAAGGTGTTCCCGAACCCGAAGTATCCTTGATAAATAGATCCTCGGTGTATTCACTCGGCGTATAACTAAAGTTGCCGCCTAAGGTCATATTGTCGGTAGCGAGCCACAATATTTCCGTTTCAGCGCCATAAATTTCAGCGCCTGGAGCTTCGAGAACAGAGGTTGACGTACCGCCTAGGGTCGTTATTTCGGTTGCGACTGTATGAATAGTTTCGTAGTCGTAATAATATATTGAACTGTTTAACTGCAGCGAGTCATCCAGAAATTGCGCCTTGTAGCCAATTTCATAAGCCATTAATTCTTCAGGTTCGTAGGTTGGAGTGACACTGAAGAACACCAAGTTATAACCACCTGAGCGATAACCGGAGGTTGCCGAGAAGTACATCATGCTACTGTCGTCGATATTCCAGTCCAAATTGATACGTCCAGTTGTTTTCTTATCTTCGCGTTTATAGGGTCTATACACACTAAGCGCAAATGGCAGTCCACCGTTGGTCGCTTTTGCTGTAGGAGTCGGTTGACCATCGGCATTTAGAACCAGGGAGCCATCGTCATTAGTCACAAACCCACCGTTAACGGTATTCAAACCGACATTACCGCCATATAAGCCAACAAAACCGTCGCCGCCTGTCTCTGAATAACGGAACAAGTTTTCCTCCGCAATAACTTCATCGCGAGCGTAACGAATACCCAAAGTCAAAGTAAAGATGTCGTTAATGTCCCACACCGCTTGCGTATACGCAGCGAAAGCGTCGCGTTCAGTTCGGGTCGCATACAACAAGTCGCTACCCAAGGTATCTGGACCATGGATAACATTAAGCCCTTTATCAGTCCCATCGTCACCGTACCAGGCAGATGTATACAGATTGTCGTTTCGACTTCCATCTGCAGCGTCTAAATCCTCATTGGTATTTAGCGAATAGTTTTGGGCGCAAGACGGCGCTGGATCTGCACCCTGACAACTTTCTTTCGCACTAAACAAAGTAGCCATTGGCCTGCCACCAAATGCTAACAGATTTGCACTAAGGCCCTCAGGAATACCTGTCGCTTCTGCCACACCCGCAGAGATGCCGGAATTATCTTCATAAGCATTGATCATCCGCGCTTCATTGACAGCAGAGTAAAAATCGCCGCGTTGATCGATTGTTGCATCGTAAAAGAAGATACCGGAGGTAATCGAAAAGGTATCACTAAAGTCATAAAACGCCTGCAACTCATGCGATGAATAGTCAGCTTCGTGGTTTACATAAAACTGACGATCATGGAATTGACTCGCCGTATTATCATCATCCGTAGTACGCTCATACGATAATTTGTTAAAGCCGTATATATATTTGATGTCCAGATTTTCCGACACATCCCACGTGATACTAAACTGGGTGCCTCTTTGGTCAAACTCCTCTCTTTGAAGACCATTTGTGGCGGCACAGACATCGTCGCCTTTGATATCGCCCTCGAATACACAGGCGTTATAAGCAGCTGCACTTTCCGGACTGGTATAATTAAAACCATCGAGAGAAGCGGCGGCATTTTGGAAACCGTCAAAATCGGCGAAGTCAATGCCAGCCCGGTTATGTTGTGCCTGGCGCACTTCTCCAGTATCTGGATTGGTAAAAGAATAAACCCTTTGAGCCTCCGTCATATAGTCATTGGCAAGACCGTCAGTTTGCGCCGGATCGACAAAGCGAAAACCCGGTACCAAATCTGTGGTATTACGTTCGCCAAAACCTTCTTCATTCAACACCACCAGACCACCGCCGTTAGCTCCGCCGAAAGAACGGTCAATTGCCATCTGATTTTGACGAAGGTTAACCTCGACATTATCAGTGGGGTTCCACTTAAACTGGATGGCAATATTTTCCGTTCCAAGCCCATCCAAATCCTGACCGTCGGGCCCTATTTCCTCTATGACACCATCACGGTCTCGCGTACTGAAATTGATTCGTGCAGCCAATACATCTTCAATTAGGCCACCGGACACCATTCCGTAATACTCTTGTGTACCAAAATTACCTTGAATCGTTTTTACCGCCCACTCATTTTCATAGTCGGGCTGATTATAAAGAATATTGATTGCACCGCCGACTGCGTTGCGTCCGTAAAGCGTACCCTGTGGACCACGCAATACCTCTATTCGTTGAACATCCCAAAAAGTTGCCGCTGTCGCTGTCAGCAGATCTTCCGAGTAAACGTTGTTCATATACGTTGCAACACCGGGATCACCACCCAGTGCCCGGAAATTACGCCCAACACCGCGAACGGTCGCATCATAAGGCTGGATAGTCATCGCTGGAACGAAATTCTGTAAATCTTCTTGATTTCGAATGCCGAAATCATCGAGAGAATCATCTGTAAATGCAGTAATCGAAATCGAAGTATCTTGAATCGACGCTTCTTTCCGTTCAGCGGTGATAATAACTTCTTCAATTGACCTACCTGTATCCTGCGCAAACGCAGAATTCCCCATCGGCACACACACTGCACTAGCAAGCAGTAAGCGCCCGAAACGCTTATTTATTCTGTCCATTTATCACCTCAAAGTATTTTGTTTTTCGTGATTTCAATTTATTATGATTATATTTTTTTGGGACTACGGATATTGGCTTCGCGCACTAACTTCGGATACAAGTTAAGAATTAATTATAATTATTGATTATTTGTAATAATCTTTTTGTTACTTTTTCTCCCCTTTTCCCTTATTATCACGCACGATCCGAAATTGTAATTTCAATAAAATGCGCTATATCGCACAATAAGCCCGCGTGCGAACAAAGTAAACAATTTCAAAAAAGTTTTTTTGCTTGCTGCGAATAGCCACGAACATCGAGTAAACCGGCTTCAAGTTAAAACCTCAACGGCAACACCATATAACGGGGCGAATGGCCAATTCCCCTTAGATCACGCAGCCTAATCTGGCTCTCGCTGTTAACAAGCAGTATTTTACTGAATCAGAACTCTTCCTCGTAAAATCGATTTATTGTTTGAGACTGCCACGACCTCTTATACTGTTACGTTACTACCCACACCAAGGTCATTCCCAATAAATATTAACTGGATAACAGTAATAAGTTTTTTCGGATGAGGGACGTTTTTACGAATTCGATCCTCCTCGACTGAACAGCTCTGAACAAGCCACCTTAACAAGCGAATTAAATCAGCAAATGTTAAGCGTATTTAATATTGCCGACGTGGCATCCAAAGTTAAATATGTTATTTTCCGATTCATCAGAAAAAGACATTGCAAGAAATAAGAATGTTGCCCGTAACACGAACTAAGATCTCCCACCTACAGTAAGACATCAATGCTAAGGAGACTGACCTATGTCAGACCACCCCCCCGTAGAGGACAAGCCCGAAATCACAGCCGCTACCGCTGCGTTACATTCTAAAATTCTCGACTACCTACCCTTTGAAGATCAAACAGATTTTGAAGATGCACGGCGCGGGTTTATTACGCGCTGGCCAGACGAACAGATTCTGCGTAAGGACGGTCATCCGTCCTGGGACATCAATGCCCACGAATATATCTACGGCGACTGTCCGCCAACCGTTAACCCGTCGCTATGGCGACAAGCTCAACTCAATCATATTCACGGCCTCTTCAAGGTTACCGATCGTCTATGGCAGGTGCGTGGTTACGACCTGGCCAACATCTCCTTTATTGAAGGCGCCACGGGCTGGATTTTGATCGATACGGGTATGACCGCCGATTTTGCGGCTGCGGCATTAAAACTGGTCAACGATACATTGGGCGAGCGCCCCGTAACCGGACTTATATACACACACTCCCACGTGGATCATTACGGCGGCTCACGTGGAATCATTTCCGAAGAGGACGTTATCGCACGCGATATTCCGATTATCGCACCAGACGGTTTTCTTCAGGAAGCTGTCAGTGAAAACATTATTGCCGGGGCGACTATGCGTCGGCGCGCCACTTATATGTACGGCATACTGCTTCCCAATAATCCCGAAGGCCACGTCGATGTTGGATTAGGACCCGGACATTCCAGCGGCTCTATCGGCCTCGTAGCTCCGAACGACATCATCAAAAAAACCGGCGAAGAGAGAGTGATCGACGGTGTCCGCGTCATTTTTCAATACACCCCCGATGCTGAAGCCCCCTCTGAAATGATGTTCTACTTCCCGGAATTAAAAGCTTTATGCACATCCGAAGTGGTCACTCATATACTGCATAATGTTTACACTCCACGCGGTGCAAAAGTTCGTGATGCCCTAGCTTGGTCCAAGTACATTCACGAATTGATGGAAATGTTTCCCGATGCTGACGTTGTATTTGCGTCTCACCACTGGCCCACTTGGGGCAAGGAAAAAGTACAGACGTTCCTGGGATTACAACGAGATTTATATAAATATCTTCACGACGAAACGCTCCGTTTGGCCAATCACGGTTTAACGCCTCTCGAAATTGCAGAGGAAGTCAAACTACCGGACAGCCTTGCGAAAGTGTTCGCAAATCGAGACTACTACGGTACGGTTAATCACAACGTAAAAGCCATCTACCAACTCTATTTTGGTTGGTTCGACGGAAACCCCGCAAACCTTCACCCCCTCCCCCCCGAACAAGCAGCCATTAAATACCTTGAATTTATGGGTGGCGCTGATGCTATTGTCGAGAAGGCGGCTAAGTGTTATGAAGATGGGGAGTTTCGCTGGGTGGCTCAAGTTTTGAATCATGTCGTTTTTGCCGAGCCTGACCATAAGCCGGCTCGAGAACTTTTGGCGCGGGCTTGCACCCAAATGGGCTATCAAGCAGAAAGCGGTCCTTGGCGCGACTTTTATTTAACCGGGGCGCAGGAACTTCGGCACGGCGCGCCTAAGGCTAGAGTTTTAGCTACCGCAGGTAGCATTGATACCCTGAAAGCCGTTCCGATCAATTTGTTTTTCGATTTGTTAGCTGTGAGATTAAACGGCCCGCGGGCGGTTGGAACCTCTCTTTCTCTTAACTTCAACTTTTCAGATAGCGGCGAAAAATTACACGCAACCGTTAACAATGGCGTTCTTAATTATGTCGAAGGAAAGACAGCGGCAAATTGTGACGCTACGTTTACCTTTACTCGTGAACGCTGGAATGAATTCGCGGCGGCTAACATCAGTCTCGAAGAACTGTTAGAAAACGGGCAGACAAAAATAGAAGGCGATACAAACTCGCTGGTGAAATTGTTTAGTTTGTTAGATGATTTTACAGTGTTCTTCAATATCGTGGAACCGTAATAGCCTGACTGTAATCGTCGGATCTTAAAGGTCGTATTGATTGAGGCGAATACGATAGCGGTCGCGCCGAGAACTGAAATACGACCAAACGAAAACGCCGGAATTGAATACTCTCCTATTATTCGGTTCTGGTGTTTGCTTTGGTCCGCAATATGATGAAACTAGTTCTCATCCAATAATAGATGCTCTTCAAGGATCAGTTCGAAATTTTAATTTCTGTTGTCGGTCGAGTTTTAACCCTACAATCCAAACTTTTCGTGGCTTTCGTGTCGGGTTAAAAACCGACCTAGGAAAAATGTGGTGTTTCTGGATAAGCACTAACTACGGTACGATTTCATAAGGGCGCTCCTAACAAGGGCGCCCTTATAAAGGGTAGTCCGAACACGACTACTCGGTCGGCCCGTAACCGATTCAGCTTTTCGCCGAGGTCGGTACCTTACTAAAAGGTATACCTTTATCCATTCTAGGTTCCTGCGGTAAACCCAATACTCTTTCGGCAATAATGTTTGCCATTATTTCGTCGGTCCCGCCGGCGATTCTAAGTCCGGGGATACTCATAAAAGCCCCCTGAAACAGACCGATATCTTCGGAAAATTCTGGGTCCCATATGGCGCCCGATGCCTCCATCAGGTCAATAGCAAAGGATGCCATATCCTGTGTTTTCGGCGCTCCCACCAGCTTACCAATAGAGTTTTCAGGGCCCGGTATTTCTCCACGCGACAGCGCGGATAAGGAGCGGTACGACGTATATTTCAATCCTGCTTCCTGCACATGCCAGTCTGCTAACTTGGCCCGAACCTGTTTATCTTCGATAGCTGGCTTATCGTCGATGGTAACCTTTTGTGCCAGTTTCATGACAGATTCGACTCCCACGGCAAGACCGCCGCCACCAATCGCCGCACGTTCATTCATCAGCGTAGTTAACGCAACTTGCCAACCCTGGCCAACCGCGCCAAGACGCTGAGCATCCGGGATGCGGACATCAGTGAAATACACTTCGTTGAAATTGGCGCCTCCCGACATCTGTTTAATCGGTTTAATCTCAACTCCCGGCGACTTCATATCGAGGAAGAAGTAACTTAATCCCTGATGTTTTGGTACTTCGGGATCGGTACGAACAACCAAAATCCCAAAGTCAGAGTAATGAGCTCCGGAGGTCCAGATTTTTTGGCCATTCACAATCCAGTCGTCGCCGTCTTTCTCGGCTTTGGTACGCAGTGCTGCCAGATCAGAACCACCAGCGGGTTCACTAAATAACTGGCACCAAATTTCTTCACCCGACGATAACTTAGGCAGGTATTGCTGCTGTTGTTCTTTCGTTGCCCAGGTCATTAGAGTTGGAGCGGCCATTCCCTGCCCGATTTGAAAAATACCCCCTGGTACATCGTATTTGCCTTCTTCTTGTCCGAGAATAACCTGCTCGATCGCACTCGCTTCTCGGCCACCAAATTCCTTTGGCCAGCGAATGGTTGCCCAGCCATTATCAAACTTACGTTTTTGCCAAAATTTGGCAGCCTCGATGTAATCCATACCCGCCAACTCTTCCTGACTGGGAACGTTGGCTTTCAGAAAAGCTTTGGCTTCTTCGCGAAATGTTGCTTCTTCCGGCGTATCGTAAAAATCCATGATCGTCCTCCTAGGCTGCGTTATTATGTTCGAGAGCGGTTACCAGTTTGTCTTGCCAGGTACCTTCACTACCAACGGTCAGCGACAGCAACTTTGCCCGACGATAGTGAAATTGGCAGTCAAACTCCCAGGTATAACCCATGCCACCATGAGTTTGAATATTCTCTTTGGAAGCAAAGTAATAGGCCTGAATACCCGCCACGCGTGCCGTCGCTGCGGCGAGGGGTAACTGTTCATCGTTAGTCGACAACGCCCAGGCGCCGTAATAGGAATTGGACCGAGCCAGGGTGTTCTTAACATACATATTGGCAAGCTTATGTTTTATCGCCTGATAGCTCGCAATAGGCCGACCGAAGGCAAAACGTCCCTGCGCGTACTCAATAGCCATTTCCATTGCCGCATCTGCTCCGCCAACTTGCTCCCAGGCAAAGAGCACCGCCGCACGGTTATAGATATTTTGCAACTGAGACCAACCTTGACCTTCACCGCCGAGCAACTCCGCTTTCGCGCCATTAAAATCTACTCGCGCTTGCGAGCGGCTCGGGTCAAGGGTCGGAACCTGTTCCCTAACAATACAATCCTGATTAAGGTCGACTACATATAAGCTTGCACCATCGCCTGACTCTGAACGACATACCGTTATAGCGAAATCCGCGATATCGCCGTCGATGACAGGCACCTTAGATCCGGAAATCACCCCATTGGCAACCGATGTGTTTATTGATTTTGCTGATGCCTGACCTTGGCTTTCACTAACGGCTAACGTACCTACCAACTCGCCGCTGGCCAGTTTGGGAAGCCACGCTTCTTTTTGATCCGCAGACCCGGAAGCAATAATGGCCTCAGTCGCGAGATAAACAGATGAGGAAAAAGGAATCGGAGCCATAGCGCGGCCCAATTCTTCAGCGATGACAGCCAGTTCTATATAAGACAAACCAAGCCCGTCATATTCTTCAGGGATTACCGTTGCTGTCCATCCCATTTCAGTGACGACTTTCCACAGCTTAGCGTCGTGGGACTCATCGCTCTCCAAAACCGCACGTACTGCACTGGTCGGACAATTGTCCCTCAACAGTCCGCGCGCCTGGTCTCGCAACATTTCTTGTTCTGACGAAAATTCGAAATTCATGAATCACCCCTATCGATAATTATCTGTTACTGGAAAACACAATGAAAAAGACGATCGAAAACACTTACTTACCTTATTATTCTTTCTTTTTAAACAGTTATATCTTATTCCCTGTATCGTAACAACTTGATTGCTCAGCGGAAACCACAACTAAAACCATAGCTAAAACCATAACTAAACGCATAATCCAACTGAAGCGCTCCAATTTCAGCCCGTAAAAAATAATTTCTTTCGAACACTATAACGGTACGACGGCCTGATACAAAGAGCCTAACATTAACAAATGTCCATTCGGTGTGCAGAGTATTTTCACCGCCCAATCTGCAGGAAAGCACAGACGCCTTCTATATTTGGAAAAATTTGGTTTTAAATCTCGATCGCGTTGCCACATCGCGCGCCTATCATCTCTGCGGACGGCCCCGACATTCCTCCAACGCAGCCTTTGCGATCACGCCGAATTAAAAGAAACTTCGCCCTCGTGTGCTAACAAACTGCACCTTTGCAATTACCCGTGCCACTCTCACTCCCGTCTTTGCTCCCGAGCCATCAACAACTAAGCAATTGCGTTAGACCCAATAAAAACCTATAGAACATTTGCACGAGAAAATCGATTTAAAGTTTGTGCCTCTATTGTAAGTCGGCTTGTAACACGACAATCCGAACTTTATCGTCACTGTACACACCGTGTGTTAACGCCGCAGCAAACCTGACTTACAGTAAATTACTTGCTTCTGGATGGACTCATTTTAGTTTCCTACGATCTATTAATTTTCAGATCATTAACGAATCGTAATAAAATTGCACTCGAAAATGAAAACCACCGCTTACTTTATTCACTGGAACCGAAAGTAGCCAGGCATGCGATTTTTGCCATCTTTTTCTCGATCGAAGTTTGGACTCCAGACCGTCTTGCCTGTAGTATTCCACTTTTTGGGTCTCGTTATCAAACCGCTTTCGGCTACGAACTGCCCTACTCAGTGTTTAATTTACTTACCGGCTTTTCCTTTGTAATCGGAATTTCAAGCGACAAAAAGACGGTAAGTGACAGAATAATACCAATAGACTGGAGAAGACCCATGTACATCGGCGACCTGGCAAACCAACAACCCGACCACATAGCGTATTTAATGGCCCGTAGCGGCGAATCCGTCACTTATCGTGAACTCAACGATCGATCCAACCAGACGGCACAATTATTCAGATCTCTTGGCCTGAAAAGAGGCGATCATATTGCTTTCTACCTGGAAAATAATGCACGCTTTCTAGAAGTATGTGTTGCCGCAGCTCGATCCGGTTTATTTTACACCGCGATCAGCTCTCGACTCACCGTGTCTGAAGCGGAATATATTATTAATGATTGTGGGGCAAAGCTGTTTATTTCTTCTATAGCTAAGTCTCCGGTTGCCGATGCGCTCTTGGCCTTAATGCCAAAGGTGGAAAAAAAGTTAATGATTAATGGGACGATTGGCGGTTACGACAGTTACGAGGAAAGTCGCGACGCCATGCCAGCCGAGCCCATCATTGATGAGGCCGTCGGCCTGGATATGCTTTATTCCTCTGGGACTACCGGTCGTCCAAAAGGGGTTAAATTACCCTTACCGGATACACCTATCGGCGAACAAAACAGCTTATCAACTTTGTTAGAAGTTTTGTATGGCTTCAGTACAGACACCGTATACCTCTCTCCAGCACCGCTCTACCACGCTGCTCCGTTGCGCTACAATATGGGAACTATCGGCTTCGGCGGGACCTGTATTATTATGGAAGAATTCGACGAAGAAAATGCTCTGCGCTTAATCGAAAAACATAAGATCACTCACAGCCAGTGGGTACCGACGATGTTCGTAAAGATGCTAAAGTTGCCTGAGGATATTCGCAGTCAATACGATGTATCTTCACTACAAGTAGCTATTCACGCTGCAGCTCCTTGCCCGATACCGATAAAAGAACAGATGATTGATTGGTGGGGCCCGGTTATTTTCGAATATTACGCTGGGTCTGAGGGTAATGGATTTAATGCTATCAATTCTACTGAGTGGCTGACACACAAGGGCAGCGTTGGTCGATCGATTCTAGGTGTTGTGCATATTTGCGACGATGAAGGAGAGGAACTTCCCGTTGGAGAGGCGGGCACCATTTTCTTTGCAGATGGTCCTCAATTTGCTTACCACAATGATCCCGAAAAAACGAAGGAGTCCACTCACAAAAATGGCTGGACAACCCTTGGCGATGTCGGTCGAGTAGACGAAGAAGGCTTTTTGTACTTAACCGACCGAAAAGCTTTCATGATCATTTCCGGCGGTGTGAACATCTATCCTCAGGAAGCGGAAAACCGCTTAATCATGCACCCAAAAGTCGCGGACGTTGCCGTTTTTGGTGTACCAAACGAAGAATTTGGAGAAGAGGTAAAAGCTGTCGTTCAACCCGCGGACTGGTCAGATATAGGCCCTGAACTGGAAGCTGAGTTGATGGCATTTTGTCAGGAAGGGCTGACAAAAATTAAGTGCCCACGATCAGTCGATTTTGATAAAGAGCTACCAAGACACCCGACGGGTAAATTGTATAAACGCTTACTTCGCGATAAATACTGGAGCAAAAAAACGTCAAAGCTTGTGTGAAGACTGTTTACAACACGAGCCTTCAAGCTCGTGTTGTAACCTCACGGTATAGACTCAAGTGGTAGCTCTTGTAGTAAATTCTTATCGTAAATTCTTATAGTAAATTCTTGCAGTAATCTCTTCCTATAAACTGGCGAAACTAGTCGGTCGATGTAGCAGAAAAGGGAATTTCGGTAAAACCTCTTTGCCAAATAAAACCTAACTCTGCGTCCCTCCAAATTTCTAAAAAACCCGCTTTACTAGTGGCCGCTAGACATCATAATCTTCAACCGTATATCCTAGAGCCTCGAGCTGCGGCTTTAAAACGATCGAATCACCTACCACCACAATAATCATATCGTCAATGTTAAGATGTTTTTGCGCCAGCGCATTGATTTCATCGGCACTGATAGTATCGACTATAGATGCGCGGGTTTTAACAAATGATGGCGACAAGTCGTATTCCAAAATCTGAGCAAGAAAACCTAGCTTCGCTCCGGGAGTCTCATACTTTAGTGCGTCTTTCTGATTGATTGCTTTTCGCATAAAAGCCAATTCTTCATCTGTAATCCCATTCTCTACATACTGTTTAATCTCTTTTACAAATTCGACAATCGATTTATCGGTAACATCAGCTCGAACTTCTGCACTAGCTGAAAAACGACCGGATAATTTGTCTCCTGAAAACCCGGATCTAGCCCCATAGGTATAGGCTTTATCTTCCCGCAAGTTCAAGTTAATTCGACTATTAAACGCACCGCCCAAAGGAAAGTTCATTAAGTAATTCTTATAGTACTCACCCGTGAAGTCTTTTTTCAGAGAACGCTTGCCCAAGCGAATAACGGACTGTGCCGCATTATCTTTATGGACCAAATAGATAATTCCCGGCTTGGTATCAGGCATGTCAATCTCAACGTCCAGTGTCGGCCCATTACCGGCCCAGCCGTTTAACGTTGCAATGCTCTTCACGACAGTCTTTTTGTCCAAATCTGAGACGACGATCAGTTGTCCATTTCCCGGCTTGAAATGGGTCGCGTAAAAGGATTTTACGTCGGAAAGACTTACATTATTTAAGGACAGTTCAGTTCCAGCGCGCGGGGAACCCGCTATCGTTTCACCGTTAAGCAACTTGATGTAGGCAGTACTCGCCAGATAGCCCGCATCCTTTTGGGAATTCTTAATACCCTGTACTGAGTTATTTCGCACTCGTTCAAATTCGCTGTCGTTAAATGCGGGGTGTAATATCTTTTCGCTAAGCAACGTCATTGTCGCGCCCAAATGCTTGGTCAAGGTATTAACATTAATCGTCAAATAAGTGTAGCCAGAAGAAATCGTTACCGAACTACCGAGCTTTTGTAATTCTTTACTCATCTCTTCCGCGCTACGCGAGGCGGTTGATTCGTTCAACATCGCAGCCAAAAGAGAAGCAGTTCCAGACTTGTCTATACTTTCAAAATAATGTCCGGCGGGGACCTTTATTAACAGCGACGTCGTTGGCGTTTCCAAACTTTGGCTACCAAGAACCTTTATCCCGCTTGAGAGTGTTTCATGCCACATGGTTGGCACGTCGACGGGCTTATTCGCGGCGGCGACAGGAATAATACTCCGGTCGAAACTATCTCTTGCCGTTCGCACCACTAGTGTTTCTTTTTGAGACACCGCTTTAGGTAAAGCCCGCTTTACAACATCAAAATTATCGGGTGCCGCCACCATTTCAGGCTTTCCGTTTGGAACAATACTCATAACAACTGCAGGACGATCTTTTATGTATCGCTTAAATACCCGCATCACGTCGTCTTTTGTCACACTCGCATAACGCTCAATATCTTGTTCTATATAGTTAGGGTCACCTTTAAACGTTTGGTTGTAAGCAAGCTGACTGACTTTACCCGAAACACTTTGCAAGCCGAAAACGAAACCTGCCTCCATTTGAGCCTTTGCTTTTATAAGATCATCTTCTTCAACGCCACGCTTTTCAAACTCAACCAGAGTCTCACGGATTATGGTTTCTATCTCAGCCATTGTTTTACCTGATGCTGGGTGCGGCAATGCCATCAGGTTAAATGTACAGGCCAATTCTGCACAGGGATGACTAACACCGGCCTGAACTGCGATTTGGTTTTTAACAAGGTTTTTGTATAGTAGAGACGTTTTTCCACCACCCAGTATTGTCGACAACAAATCCAGCGGCGCCTCG
The DNA here is from genome assembly GCA_913019905.1 of uncultured Cellvibrionales bacterium. Taxonomy (GTDB): domain Bacteria; phylum Pseudomonadota; class Gammaproteobacteria; order Pseudomonadales; family Dasaniaceae; genus Oceanicoccus. Next base: position 158,549 of record CAJVZD010000005.1, on the reverse strand, counting down.
TCGACATGCCTAACGTTTACGGTTGGAAGTGTCATGTAAAGTAGCGGAAGATTAACGTTGTCCTCCATTGAAATATAACGATCTTTATCTAGCGCGAATTCCGGTTTTTCCGGCATGGCCACGTCCGGTCCTTTTGGAATGGGGCCAAAATATTTTGACACTAATTTTAGCGTCTCGGTCACATCAATATCACCACCAATAGTGATCGTCGCATTGTTGGGTCCGTACCAACGTAGGAAAAATGCCTTTAAATCGTCTACATTAACACGGTTCAAATCTTCCATAAAACCAATAACCGGCCATGAATACGGATGACCTTCAGGGTATAGAGCGGCGGATACACGTTCATTCAAACGACCATAAGGCCGATTATCGACCCGTTGCCCGCGCTCATTTTTTACCGTTTCACGCTGTACTTCAAATTTTTCCTGGGTTACCGAACCGACAAAGTACCCCATTCGGTCAGACTCCAGCCAGAGCATTTTTTCGAGTTGATTAACCGGTACGGTTTGAAAATAATTTGTTCGATCAGAACTTGTCGTGCCGTTCATCGTTCCGCCGGCTTCAGTGACTAATTTGAAGTGCTGCTCATCGGCAACATTCTCAGACCCTTGAAACATCATATGCTCGAAAAAATGCGCAAACCCCGATTTTCCAATTGATTCTCGCGCAGAACCGACGTGGTAAGTAACGTCGACATGAACAAGTGGGTCGGAGTTATCCTCATGTAAAATTAAAGTTAAGCCATTATCCAAAACGTACTTTTTATAGGAAATGATCGTCTTACCCGGCTGAGCGGCAACTTCTTCGACAAAGTTGATACCGGCTACCCCTGCAGTCGTACTAAACTTGTCCGCAGCATCCTGCTTGGCAACAGTGCACGCTGTTAACAATATGGCAAACAATCCAATGGCCCAATATTTCAACATCACTCTCCTAAAAAGTTTGGTTCAATTTACACTGAATCACTATCTGTCTGTTCTTGTTAATCCACGATAACCCGTCGGGGACAAGTTCCTACAAATACGATGAATAGACAGTCCGATCTTGAGTAGTGAGTACAATATCGCTCAATACTCTAATGTCCAATACTCTGCCGCCTAACAGTAATTCGTTCAATACTATAACGTTTAGATCTATATCGGTACGACAAAAATACCCTCAAGAGATATTGCGCCTCACGGATCCAGACGCAAAGCTAAAATACCACGTGCTTGGACCTTAACAATGACTAAAGTTCAAATACAAAAAAAGAGTTTTCGACTCTTTTGATGAGTCATGATTAAGGTCCCGCTGCTAAAAAGAAGTTAAGACGTCGCTACCACCCCGCCGTCACAGGCGATAGTTTGACCAACAATATAGTTGCCAGCGCGTGAGCTTAAGAAAATTGACAATCCGGCAATATCCTCGGGAGTACCAACACGCCCAGTCGGATTGCTTTTGCCAACTGCATCCCAGTCAGCACCTTCAGTTTCTCCACCAAATCCTACACCGGTACTTAACATCCAGGTCGGAAAAGGTCCCGGCGCAATGTTATTAAATATGATGTTTTCCTTCGTTAAATGGGCAGCCATAAATCGTGTCAAATGATGCACGGCGGCTTTCGATGCACCGTAGGAGAAAGTATCAAAAACAGCTGACTTTAAGCCGTCGATCGACCCAATATTTATCACTTTAGCGGGGTCTGCAGCTGAGGCTGAGGCACGTAGTAAGGGCAGTAGCTTTTGAGTTAGGAAGAAAACCCCCTTAACATTGGTGTCCATCACTTTATCCCAGCCTAATTCGGGAAACTCCTCTAAGGGCGCACCCCAGGAAACTCCCGCATTGTTTACAAGAATGTCGATTTTACTCTCACGGGAAGTTAATTCGTCTGCGAGTTTCTGTACACCGTCAAGATTAGATAGGTCTGCCGGGATGGAAATACACTCCCCTTCGTATTGTTCGTTTAACCGTTTAGCCGTTGCATCGCAAACGTCTGCTTTTCGAGAACTAATGTAGACCTTGACTCCGTTGCTCAAAAAACCCGCTGCAATCATTTCACCAATACCACGAGAACCGCCGGTAACCAATGCGGTCTTGCCTTCTATTGAAAAGAGGTTGTTTACGCTCATATTCGTATTCATATTCGTGTTTTTCCTTGCCCCTGCACCGCATACAAATTAACCATTAACTTGTAGCACCGAGAGTTTTACTAGTAGGTATTCGCGGCATTATAAGCATTGTTGATAAGACTATCAAAATCACGTGATATACTTTGCGTCTGCAAGCCATCACCCGTTGATGGTTCTAACTCGGCTGACCCTCTCGCTCTTTTATCGTAACCCCGCGCAGAACGAGGCCACTAATCTTGAATAATTTGATGGAGACTGACTAATGGATCTCGGACTGAAAGGAAAAAAGGCAATTATTTTAGGTGGAACACGGGGCATCGGCCGCTCAATTGTTGAAAATTTGATAAACGAAGGCGTTAACATCGCTCTATGCGCTCGAAATTCAGAACAGGTCGACGCGAGTATTGCAGAGCTGTCAGGAAAAGGTGTCACTGTTATTGGCGCAGCCATCGACATCAGTGATGGCGACGCACTTAAAGCCTGGGTTATTGCAGCGGGAGAAGAACTTGGCGGTATTGATATTTTAGTATCAAATGCTTCTGCCATGACACAGGGCAGTAGCGAAGAAGACTGGAAAGCCGGCCTTTCCATCGACATACTCGGATTGATGAACGCAGTAGAAGCGGCGAAACCTTTATTAGAGCACGCTGCGAGTGAAAATGGTGACGCTTCGATAATATCGATCGGCTCAGTATCTTCTGTCAACGCGTCCGCACCCTCTGCTTATGGAGCGATCAAAGGTGCATTGGTTCACTATGTAAAAGGCCTTGCCAAAGAAAATGCGGCTAAGCACATAAGAGCCAATGTCGTTTCTCCGGGCACCGTCTATTTCAAAGGCGGCGTTTGGCATATGATCGAAGAAAATATGCCGGACGTATTTGCCGCGACCATGAAACGTAACCCGACAGGAAGAATGGCGACCCCGGAAGATATTGCCAATGCCGCTGTGTTCCTGGCCAGTCCTTTGTCGTCGTTTACCACCGGTATAAACTTCATCGTAGATGGAGCCATTACCGACAGAGCAAATTACTAATAGATGTTGGCCTCTCCATTTGGGACACGGGTAAATAGACGCAGCCTGCTAGACATTGGCGCCCGCTAGACACGGGCAACCGACTTTTTACGTTTTTTGCGGCGGAATTCGGTTGCCAGATTACAGCGACAATAGGGATTAGTTATCGATGATTGATAGCCTTCGCGGCGACTAACCGCCACGGGTAAACAAAACAATGGCAAGGGTGCCGACAACAATCCCGAATAGTTTTTGCCAGGTAATCACCTCGCGAAACAAAAGAAAACTGAGCGGGGCCGTAACCAGAAACCCCAATTGTAGAATTGGCGCGATGACGATCGCATCTCCATGCCGTAATGCATACATGCCTAAAGTCATCATTACAGCAATTATCCCGCCAGAGAGTAAAGCGTAAAAAAACAAGCGACGGTTCATCTGATAACCATCACCCTTGATACATAGAATATGCGATGACAGATGGGCAGTACCCGCTTGCACCATCAAAAAGGCGGTTACCGACACGCCAGTAATCGCCACCAACTTATGGATAAATGTCATTAATCCCGCTGAAAAGAGTGTGATAAACACCATCGGATGAGGTCGATGAGCTATATTCGATGACCACCCCATCACCAACAGAGCAATGCAGGCGACGAAAAGAGCAATTAAGCGTTGTACAGTCAATGTTTCGTCAAGAAAAATAACAGCTAGCACAGCCGTAACGACAAACCCAAGTTTTCGTATCGCAGAGGTTACAGCCAGCGGACCTCTTCCCATCGCGTACAAAAAGGTCCACCCCGTAACCAGACCAATGATACCGGACAGTAAACCCAGGAAAAAAATCGAAACCTCCAGCTGAAATCCTATGCCGCCACTACTAAACAATAACAAGCACAAAAAAACAGTTCCTGTTTGTATCAACATATAACTGTTTTCATTCATGCCTTTCTGATGAGCGGCACGATAGACCAATTCATAGACACCGTTCAGCACCAGTGCACCGATGGCAAAAAATAGAGCGTTCTCCGCTAACACCATGAATGATGGTTTCCAAATTAGATTATTAAACGGCTTTAAACCATCGAACTAATGAATAGACCTGATTAACACGCCCGCAATAGCAACTCTGGTTCCTTCGATTCGCTCCTTACGACTTGCTTTGGCTCGAGGCCCGGATTCTGCCGAGGTACAAATAGACAGGATTTTCGGCTTTCACCCTCTAACGTACAGACATAGGCGACATGCTACACATTAACCCTTCACACAATTTTCCGCCTTCATGAACGCGAATAACATATATCTCAGGGGACCTGCCACCCATATCAAACCTTCCTTCTCTAAACATAAGCCATCTGGACGATGGGAGTCAGATCTGCCCACTGCCGTCGATTCGATAGACCCGCAACAATATCAACAACAACACCAACATCGAAAGTCCCTAGCCAACAGACCCTCGTTTCCGCCACAGTAAGGGTATTCATCTGCGCTATGATGACGGTGCCATTTGGAAACTAACAGTCCGACGCAGCGACCGTGAAGTTACCGTTAGGATCGCTGCGAACAAAGTCAGAAGGTTCATTCTACAACGGCAAGTTGTGCTTACAAAGTTTGTCGAAATTCTATTCGCTATTCATCCAACCGGTAGATTTTCGAAGCAGTATTGTAAAACAGTGCTTCTTTATCGCTACGGGAAAAATCCGCCACTATTTTTTTCAAACCGTTATACAACACCGGGTAGGAAAGTGACATCTTGTCAACCGGGAAATTACTTTCCATCATGCAACGCTCCGGCCCAAAACAATCAATGGTATGAAGATACCAGTCTCTTTGCATTGCACAAAATTCGTCAGAAGTGGGTGGTACCGAATTTTTATCCCAGCCAAAACCATTATCCGGCATCGCGAGCCCGCCCAATTTTGCAACAACATTTTTACAATCGGCAATCTCACGTATATCTTTCTTCCACTGAGTAAAGATTGCGTCCTTCTCTTTGAGATACGGACCGACACCCAGCGGTGTTCCGAAATGGTCCAGCACCATCACAGTATCTGGTGCCGATCTGGCTAATTCGGCAAAATCACGATTTTGATAATGATAGTGCCACGAGTCATAAGTGAGATCCATTTTGCCCAAAACCTTCAATCCTTTCCGGAAGTTTTCATCCAGATATAAACCTGCAGGCGCACGTCCAGCTATCAGCAAGGCGTCCGGAAATTCAGCATGGGCCAAAGCATGACGAATTCCTTTAAAGAGGGCGCCGGCGATTTCAATATGCTGGGTCAAAACATCCTGAACGGCACTGCCCAGACGTAAATCAGCGCTGCCCACGATACCGGCAATAACCGCACCACCCGCAGTTCCCGCGTATTCACGACTGAGCTTTGCTTGCTCCACCACAAACTCGGTCTCTCCTAGCGGTTTTAAATGATCGGGGCCATCAGTGAGATATTCAGCGCCGCATTCGATAAAAACGGTTTTTTGAATGTTATGCCCCGACCCCGTATCGATAAGCAGGTCTTCGACCAGATAATCCGTTCCGCGATCTCGCCACAAATGGTGATGAGGATCAACAATCGCCAGTTCTGGCTCAATAATTTCTTCGACAACTTGATCGAGCCAACGTTGTTTTTCAGTTTTTAACTGCGACATATCGTCTCCTGTATTTTAGTGAGTGAGTGGCTTTGTCAATATTTACCCCAATGCTCAGACCGATACATTGAGCCACTCTTTGTTTACTATTTTTCACTTAGCTTGCAAACCCAACGATCAAAGTGAGCGGACTTTTCATATTTCGTCTAACAGAATACCAATATCGCTGTCATCACCACTAGCAAAAGTCATTTAGTCATGGTTGACTGAGAATTATCTGCGCTGTGATTACGGGTCTTTTTGTACAGCTAAGGTATTCACCCTGCAATGACAACCATCGCTTTTACTGGCTAATCACCATAATTTACATTTTAAAAACCTTAACACAAATGCAGCCACAAAATAGTCCAAAATGAAACGAAACCGAGGGACTTACCGATTTTCAGCAGCCGTAGAATTAATTTCCAGCTCACTGGGTCGTGGTTTTCAGCATACAAACATCGGTGGGATCTTTCGGTGTTTATGAAAAATTCGTAACATAGCTTCTATTATTAGCAAAAGACGTTATCATGCATTTCAAGTTTGCGAAGACGTTTAATTTCGACTTGTCATTTCACGACTTTTCACAATAATAAATTGAGAATTATTATGCATAAACTTTGGCGAATTACAGGCCTGCTAGTGATCCTACTGTTAGCAGCTTGTGGACAAGAAAAAGCCGTCGTTTCTGACAATAACTACCATATAGTTACCGATATGAAGCAGACAATGTTATGGGTTCTCGATCCAGCGACAGATGTCATATGGGACTCCGCCGGCTCGATTATAACGGTAGAAGGAGAACAAGACTTAACGCCAACAACAGTAGAGCAGTGGCAACATGTGGTGAATAGTGCAGCAATTGTTGCAGAGACCGGAAATCTGCTTGCGATGCCCGGACGCGCCAGAGGAGATGATTGGCTTGAATATTCCAAGGGCTTGACTGAAGCTGGAACCCTGGCTCTCGAAGCCGCACAAAATCAGGACGGCGCAGCGCTGTTTGAAGCCGGCGGTCAGATTTATCTCGTATGCAAGGCCTGTCATAACCAGTACTTACCGAAATAGACTATTCGCTTAAATGAGATTTTCAATTTTATTTAAGTTACTTATATTCATAGCTCTCAGCTATAGCACTGTGGTTGTAACAGGACACGACATTTCCGCAGATAATGCACGATTTGTAGAAAATCTGACAGGAACAGCGGTGGGGCCTTTTTTGTACTTAGGCGCCAAACATATGTTTACTGGCTACGATCACCTTTTGTTTCTTATGGGCGTTGTTTTTTTCCTGTTTAAGCCCCGTGATATCGTGCTTTATGTCACACTATTCACCATTGGACACAGCTCCACTTTGTTGTTGGGCGTACTTGCAAACTGGCAGGTGAGTGGCGATCTAGTGGATTCTGTTATCGGTCTCTCGGTCGCTTACAAGGCATTTGAAAATATAAACGGCTTTAAAGCCCTGTCACTTTGGCAACCGGATACGAGAATTGCGGTATTCGCATTCGGCTTATGTCACGGTCTGGGTCTCGCCACTAAGTTACAAAATTACATTAGCTCCGACGAAAGCCTGCTAATTAACCTCGTGAGCTTTAACGTCGGCGTTGAGCTGGGACAATTACTGGCATTGAGCGCGATTTTGGTGGCCTTAATTGCCTGGCGACGACAGCCTGGTTTTGCAAACCATACCTACGCTGTAAACCTCATTATTATGTGCGCAGGATTTGTTCTTTTTGGATTCCATATTACGGGGTATCTGCTTGCATGACTGACATTCGAAGCCCTCAGAAAATACTCGCGGCTTGTGGCGCCTCATTACTGACCGCCACTGCAATTCTTGTTATAGCCGTATTACCGGCAGAATATGGATTAGATCCCCTGGGTACTGGCGCAGCGCTCGGCTTGATGGGACTTTCCGGAGAAGAGACTTCTGCCATCCAATCGCAGGAACAACCGTGGCATAGCGATAGTTTCGAATTTAAACTCGCTCCCTTTGAATCTCTCGAGTACAAATACAGACTCGAAAAAGGCGCGGCAATGGTGTACTCGTGGCAAGCAGATGATGACGTTTTATTCGAAATGCACAGTGAACCGGATGGCGCAGCACCGTCTTTTGCCCAGACATTTTCTAAAGGTCGTGGCAAACAGAACAATGCAGCATACCGCGCCCCTTTTCCTGGAATTCACGGCTGGTTCTGGCAGAACAGAGGAGTAAAAGAGGTGACAGTTCAGTTGAATACGGGCGGCTTTTTCCCTTACGCCATTGAGTTTCGCGAAGGCGGAGAGTTCCGCCACAAATTTGAGACACAAAAAGATATCAAATAGAATAATTGAAATTAATCCACCGTTTCTTGCCCGGCAGATGTCGCTGTACGTAGGAACGAATTGTTTTTGAAGCATCACTTACCATTGGAGAGCCGAATCTGTGTTAAATGAAGTGATTTATAGTTTTGCTGTGTGGCTGGACTCCATGGCTTCAAGTACCCTGTTGCACGAATCCTTCTATATGTATAACTGGATTGAAGCCACCCACGTACTTACGCTTATGATTTGCCTGGGCATGTTATTTCTCATTGACCTGAGGATACTGGGTTTCGCAATGCCCGGCATACCGGCAGCAAAAATTGCCAGTCACTTAAATGTACCGATGCTTTTCGGATTCAGTATCATGATTATTACCGGCTTATTACTCTTTTACGCAATTCCTGTGCGGTCTTCGCAAAGCTTGTGGTTTCGTATTAAAGTCATTCTGCTGATCGCTGCTGCGATCAACGCCTTCCTGTTCCACAAACAGCTGACTGCATCTTCTTCCACCTGGGATGGCGACGGTAGAGCGCCAAGAAACCTGCGCATAGGTGCAACACTATCCATCATCTTCTGGATACTCATTGCCGTGTGCGGACGTTTTATTGCTTATGACTGGTTCGATTGCTCCCACAATCCAGGGCCTTTTGTCAGTGCTATCGCCGGTTGCATAGACGGCCAAACCCAGTTTTAAAGAATCATGCTTACGTGTTTTTGCGAATAACATTTCAGTAAAGAATTAAGGAGTCATACATGCCCGCCTCAGCCATGGGTTCGTACCGCAGGACTTTCATTACCGCGTTAGTCATAACATTAACGCTGGCATTTTCTTTTTCGAGTTTACGGCTTGAGGCCTGGGATGCTTTATTGCCCTTTTTCGAATGGATGGAAACCACGCTTTTTGGTGTGATTGGTAAAACCTGGGGGGCGGCATTTGCCGTGATAGAAGCGGTTCATCTGCTTGCGATGGCCTTGTTAGGCGGTGCAGTGCTGGCGAGCGACGGGCGCCTTCTCGGTTTAATTTTAACGGATTATCCGGTAAGAGTTATTCTAGACCAGTCTCATAAGGTATTTGTCGCGGGATTGGCTATCATGTTATTTACCGGCATTTTCATGGCTTGCGGGGTAGCCATGAAAGTTTATTATCTGCCCGTCTTTTGGTACAAAATGTTGGTGCTGTGTGCGGGTATGATATTCGTGTTTTTTATAAAAATACCCCTACTTAAAAAGGAAATTACTGATATCCACCCAGTCATCGTCAAAATGGTTGCGATTTCTTCCTTGTTAGTCTGGTTTACCGTAGCAGCGGCTGGTCGCTGGATAGGCTTCGCTTAATGCCAAATACTGGCAGTCATTTAGCGCGGTTACGGAGATAGCCGTCGCATCATTATTATTGGGGAAAAAAATGCAAAAGAAAAACGACAAACTGGATGACGCGCAGACCGCAGCAATCGTGGCGACTAGCACCATACTCTTATTTTCTGCCGTTTATTGGACAATACAAATCCAAGGTGTCAGAGAGATGCTCGCATTGGCCTACGGCTAGTCGGCGACGAAGCAGGATTATGACCGGCTTCTCAGTCCGTTCGATTCTCAACCAATTAACTTCTCAAACGATCAAGTTCTCAAACGATCAAATTCTCAAACAATCAGGTTCTCGGATAGTGAAACATGACGTTAGCGGTCGTCAGTCCATTCTCGGGCTGCATCAAGTGTTTCAAACAATTTTATTTCCCAGGGAAGATTATCGGTCAGCATTTGATATAAGCCGGCCAAAGCAGAACGCTCTTCATTATCTGGAAACATAACGATGGCGTTTTTGATACGAGGATTGGTTAGGGACATGGCGCTGACATAGGCAGCCATTTGCTTCATATCTTCGGCATTGACTGTCGAGCTCCTTGCATCGAATAAGTCAACGAGAGCATAAGAGATATCATCAAATCTCGGATCTCCACTCGCGTCTAAAGCAGCCGCCAAAATTCCGACGCCAGTAATACTGCCGCTAAACCGAATGTAGATACCTTTTGGCTCCCAACAATATTCTACTGTCATAGATACTCAACTAGATAGACAAATGCAAACGTTTTCACTGAGTTCCCCGGTGGTGGCTACGTTCCAACCATAACGCGTTCGCCGAACTATTCGCGCCCCCTGAAAAAAACACTAAATCCGACAGAATTTGCCGGCTTATTCCAAGCTCAAAGTTCGAGTATACAAAGGGCGTGAAGTGACTTTCGACCCTAACGGTCTTCCTTCACGTTGCCCCGTGACCTCGCCTCACTCAAAGCATGAAAGTAATCAATGTCCCACGGCATATCGGACGCCAGCAAACCGTAAAGCCCCGACAAGCCCTGTCGACTCTCATCATCAAACATTCCTGTTGCGCTTTTTATGCGCGAATTGGACTTCGGCACTACGGTTATATACGCTACCAGGTTCTCAACATCCTTTACGGTGATCGTAGACTCGTAGGTTTGTGTTCAATCGCCGATAATATAATCGGCCTCTTCAAATCTTGGGTCGCCGCTCATTTCAAGCGAAAACGTCAAAAGTTCTTCGCCACTGACTTAGTCATAAAATCGTGTAAAAAGTCCGTTTTCTTCCCATTAATATCGAAGCTCATAACATTCCCTTACAGCCTTTTTGAAACCGTTGAATTTTGCACCGCCGGCTGAAAAACTGCGTCTTCACTTCAATATTAGCACTTGAATGAACTACGGCGACCCATTCTGAGTGGAACTCGGCGAAAAATTGAAAGTCGAATTCCGCCAAGATATCGGCCTTTCACTGGAATTTTTGGCGCCGATTGCTAAATTCATCACTAGCAGCGCTAAGTAAAATCTGCTGACGATCTTCCATTGCCATTGCCGCGTCCATACTCGGTGCGTCAATTGAGAAATTAAGGGCATCTTTGGTTAACTGCAGCCCCATTTTGGAGGTGGCTAACATCGCTTCAATAATATCCGTCGGTGCATCGTCTAACTCCTCATCGGGTACTACCTTGGATACCAAGCGGTGTAAAACGGCTTCTTGTGCATAGATAAATCGACCCGTTAACAATAACTCCGACGCTAGCGATGCACCCACCAAACGCGGTAGAAAATAGCTTGAGCCCATATCACAACCCGTTAAACCAATCGTCAAGTAGGCCGCGTTCAACTTTGCACTCTCTCCAACGATACGGATGTCCGATGCTAATGCCAGCGAAAAACCACCGCCACAAGCGGCCCCTTTTATCAGTGATATGATCGGTTGTGGGCATCGTCGCATAGCCTTATAAATATCACGAATATTTGTCTGGCCTTTAAAGCTGTCCGCTACGTCGCCGGCGGTCCGCTCTTCTTTTAAATCGAGCCCCGCACAAAATGCGCGTCCCGCACCTCGCAACACAATAATTCGGGTGTCTTTATCGTCATACTTTTCTTCAAAATATTGTCGCAATTCATGCACCATTTCTTTACTCAATGCATTTAAGCGATCGGGACGATTCATCGTCACCCACTCGACCTCCCCTCTTTTTTCTACCAGCAGTATTTCTGAGTTTTCCGTCATTATTCTTCTACTCTCTTTTAGTTAATCGTGACAATTTGCCTGGGATCGCACCAGGGCCTCAACTTTCAATATTTTCTGAAAAATTGTTTCCGTGAACAAGTGAATAAATGAACATCAAGATACTGGAGAAATTCGCGCAAGTCCATGTCAGGTGGCAGTACGTTCTAGACAAGCATCGGGAGAAAAATACACACTTCCAGATGTCGGGGCCTTAAGCTCATTGGTGTTAATCAGGGAAAGAGAACCTCCCATTGCCCTATCCTATTAGAATGTCCCATCAGTGCTGCTGTGACGGCTCAAGAAAACGGTTTAGATTCGTTGCGCAGCGTATTTTATAAGTGTTTTAATATACGTCAAATTCCAGCGTATTTTATAAGTGTTTTAATATACGTTAAATTCCAGCAGAATTTCTGGGTGAAAAGGGCCGCTGACCGGCATTGTAAATAAAAGGTGTTAACTATGTTTGATTCGTGGCAAGCGACGATGGAATCCTATCTTGAGGTTTTTGGTGACAACATAACCGTTCAGGTTATTGTTCTGATCACCGGTGCCTTTATTATCGCCATGCTGGTCGATCGTGTAGTTGCGGTATGGGTTAAACGATTTGCCGCAAATACGGACAGCATTATCGATGACCAATTTATTGAGATCCTGCACAAGCCTCTTTTTTTCAGCATCTTACTATTAGGCTTCGCAAGTGTTGTCACACTCCTAAAGCCCGAAGGCTCCATCCAAACGATAATTTCATCGGTTCTCTATTCGCTCGCCATTCTCATTTGGGCACAATTTTTACTGCGAACGTCGAAACTATTTATTTCTCACTTCGCTTTTGACCCGGACAAACTGGATGTACTTAATCCCAAAACCCTGCCTCTGTTCGAAAACCTGGCCTTTGTATTGATAATCGTCATTGCAATCTACTATATCTTTCTCAACTGGCAGGTCGATATGACCGCGTGGTTGGCGTCTGCTGGCATTGTTGGTATTGCTGTCGGATTCGCGGCAAAAGATACTCTTGCGAACCTCTTTTCGGGGGTATTTATCATGGCAGATGCGCCCTACAAAATCGGTGACTTTGTCGTTCTCGATGGCGGCGAACGCGGAGAGATCACCAAAATAGGAATTCGCAGTACAAGACTATTAACGCGCGATGATGTGGAAGTCACTGTTCCGAACGCAGTCATGGGCAATACAAAGATTATTAATGAGTCGGGTGGACGACACGAGAAGTTTCGTATTCGGGTCAAGGTAGGCGTCGCGTATGGCAGCGATATCGATCGAGTTAGAGACATATTAATGACCGTTGGTCTCGAGGAAAAATCGACATGCCAAGATCCTGAACCCCGTGTTCGCTTCAGAGAATTTGCCACTTCATCGCTTAATTTTGAGTTATTGTGCTGGATCGACCAACCCGTATTGAGAGGAAGAATCCTCGACCAGTTAAACAGTGCTGTCTATAAAGCTTTTATAAGAGAAGGGATAGAAATCCCTTATACTAAACAGGACATTTACATCAAATCGATGCCCGAAAAATAAACTAATCCTGGCAACCAGCCACTAGCGGTTTCGGTTATAGTCAGTTTTTTCCACCAAACGCGGTATATGTTGTAAGCGTTTGACTGTCAGCTTTTGGTTAGTAGCTTAAGAACTATTAACACGAATCAACTCAATCAATAAACTAGCAACCTTCGGTGGCCGAACCTCATCATACGCCTGAGGAGTCCTGCTCTATTGACACGCTGTCCCTGGTCTTCTGAGATCCAACCCAGCGAATCGTTTCTGATCGGCAATGTGGACGTCTGATAATCCTAGTCCTCGGACGGTTGCCAACACCACTGCGCTTGCCCAATCGGGCATTGCATCACTGAGTCTAAAATAATTCCAATTTGCTTCTTTGCGATCACGCAACAATCCAGCATCTTTTAAACCGCGCAGGGCCTTAGATGCACTGGGCTGCGGGATACCAAGTGCTTCTACAATTTCACACACACAGACCTCTTCGTTCGCGACCACCAAAAAGAGGCAGCGTCGGCGCGTATCATTGGCGAGGGCTGAAAAAAAATGAGTTGCATCTATATTCATATATTGGAATATTCTCTAATTGGAATATACTACGATCGGAGCCGTATTGTGCAAGGGATTACTATTCTTGTCCATCTCCGATTGCAGCGAGGAACTACCGACAAACCCAAGCTCTTCGGATGTAAGAATCGTTTATGCGGAGCAGAGTACGAATGTGTTTTATGAGTAATACCAGAGACCATGCATTGGCCTGAGTATTTAAATCACTGTCTCTATCGGCAATCCAGTATCCGCACGATGCGTAATCATAGCCGGCTTGGTAAACGAGACCGCCAGCTAACCTTTGTTCTGGTGTTCTGGATATGTGGGGGTCTGGGGGTCTGGGGGTCTGGAGTAATATTTTACTCATGCTGAAAACAGATTTCTCGCCGTTATATTGCGCGGGTTCTAATACAAAGGGTTTAGTGCTGCCTCTTGTTACAACCGTCAATCTCACTCAACACTGACGTGAACAATTTAATGGAAAATTACGGAGATAGATCATGACTATAAAAGTGGGTGTCAATGGCTTGGGACGGATCGGTAGACTCACCATAAGAGCAGCATGGGAAATGGCAGATGTGCAGATAATCCGCGTGAACGACCCTGCAGGTGATGCGACGACATTCGCCCATCTTCTCAATTATGACTCTGTGCACGGAAAGTGGACCCACGTTGCAGAGGGCAATGGCGATAGTATTCGCGTTGGGGGAAAGCAGGTGACTTTTTCAGCCAATCGAAGTATTGCTGATTCCGACTGGTCGGCCTGCGACGTGGTCATTGAAGCATCGGGTAAATTTAAGACACAAGCCACGTTGAATCACTACCTCACGCAGGGCGTTAAGCGAGTGGTCGTAACCGCTCCGGTAAAAGAGGAAGGTGTACTCGACGTGGTCATCGGTGTTAATGACAACCTCTACGATCCCGCTATTCACCAAATCGTCAGCGCGGCCTCGTGCACCACCAATTGTCTAGCTCCAGTGGTAAAAGTGATTCATGAAAATATCGGCATTAAACACGGTTCTATGACGACCATTCACGATATTACGAATACACAGACCATTTTAGATGCCCCTCACAAGGATCTGCGCAGAGCTCGGGCTTGCGGGATGAGTTTGATTCCCACCACGACCGGGTCCGCTACCGCCATTACCCATATCTTCCCGGACTTAAAGGGTAAACTGAATGGGCAAGCGGTACGCGTGCCGCTGGCTAATGCCTCACTGACCGATTGTGTTTTTGAGGTGCAGCGGGAAACATCCACTGAGGAAGTGAACGCACTTTTGGAATCCGCGGCCAAAAACGAACTCGCGGGAATACTCGGCTATGAAACAAAACCATTAGTTTCAATCGACTACAGAACAGACCCACGCTCGAGCATCGTCGATGCACTCTCGACCATGGTCATCAACGGCACTCAAGTGAAACTCTATTTGTGGTATGACAATGAGTGGGGCTACGCCAATCGAACGGCTGAATTAATGCATAAAGTCGCGTCCAGAGATCAACTCTAAATGATTTTCAGGCCTGCCAGTTTGTCGGTGCCGATTCGCCAGTATCTAATTGTTACTGGCAATTATTGGGCGTTCACCATGACCGATGGCGCATTGCGAATGCTGGTCGTTCTGCACTTCCACCAGTTAGGGTATAGCCCTTTGCAAGTGGCGATGCTGTTCATATTTTATGAAGTCTTTGGTGTCGTCACCAACCTGCTTGGTGGCTGGCTGGGTGCCCGCAGCGGCTTAAATGCCACCATGAATGCTGGTCTGGCAATCCAGATCGTCGCGCTGTCGCTGCTATTGGTTCCCGACAACTTACTGACGATAGGCTTGGTCATGGTGGCGCAGGCCCTATCGGGTATCGCAAAAGACCTGAACAAAATGAGCGCTAAAAGCGCAATTCGTCTCTTGGTGCCCAAAGGCGCTGAGGGAACGCTCTATAAGTGGGTTACAATGCTCACAGGTTCAAAGAACGCTCTAAAAGGGTTCGGCTTCTTTCTCGGCGGCGCATTACTGGCGGCTTGGGATTTCAGAGGCGCAATAACTATCATGGTTGCTGCACTCACAGTCGTGTGGCTGTTCAGTCTTTTTGCGTTAAAAAAGGATCTGGGTAAATCCAACAGCAAACCCAAGTTCAGCCAACTTTTTTCAAAAAGCCAGGCAATCAATTATTTGTCCGCTGCGCGCCTGTTTCTATTTGCAGCACGGGATGTCTGGTTTGTGATCGCGCTTCCTGTTTATCTCTCATCTGTATTGGGATGGGACGATCGGCTGGTCGGCGCTTTTTTAGCCAGCTGGATTATTGGCTATGGACTGGTTCAATCGGTCACACCGGCTGTTACCAGAACTATTTTTGCCGGCACAGACAGAGCCCATACACCCACGCCAAGGGCACTATTTCACTGGGCTGTCGGTTTGTCTCTGATTCCTGCAGGAATAGCTCTTGCAATGACGTCGGGCGCCCCCATCGAGCTGTCTCTAATAGCGGGGCTACTTGTTTTTGGCGTACTGTTCGCTGTAAATTCTGCCCTACACAGTTTTCTTGTTATCAATTTTGCGAGCGACGACGCCGTCTCTATGGATGTTGGTTTTTATTATATGGCCAACGCGATCGGCCGACTGTTAGGCACGGTGCTTTCAGGCTGGGTGTTCCAAACGTGGGGGCTGGCCTATTGTTTGTGGATTTCCAGCGCCCTTATAGCCCTATCGGCCGCCGTATCGCTAAAGCTGTCCCAATACCACAAAGAAGAGAAATTTAGTTTCCATTGAACGACGGTACAGCAAGGCCTAGAAAAAAGCCAAAAGACAAAGTGCCGAATTAGATCAGCGTAAACAGACCATCGAGTGCCCTTCCATCTTTAACTAGAGATCGTCAAGATCGCCGTCGGCAGTCTGACAAATAGTAAACAATATTTGCGGAAGCCGAAGAAATTGAACGGATATCTGCCCGAGATAACGATAGCATTCAATCGAAAGAAAAGATTCATCGACTTAAGTCTGGTTTTCACATTGAAGAGCCGAAAAATCTCGAAACTTAGTGATTCTAAACTACACTTAAACCAACCGAACAAGTACAAAACAGTCAGCAAATTCGCTTAAACAGTGAGGGCGGCAGCTACTGGCAGATCTTAGCACTACTCACCGCTAGTTATTCAAACAAAGAACTCATGTTCTGCCCAAAAGATTCCACAACAAACAACAAATGACAAATGACAAATGACAAATGACAATAGAAAATTCGAGGTTACTATAGCTACCATTGTTCCAAGGAAAGTTTCAACACAACAATCGTGGATTCGAATCTGAAGATCGCCATTGTCGCAGTGCGTTACTACCTATTATCGATAGAGGCGCCTCAAAGGAATACTCATTGAATATAAGCACGTCAAAATTGCGAGAATTAATCGCCGCAAAAATATCTGTGACATACCTATTGAGAACATTCACAACCATTGTTTTATCGTTTCTTGCTAGTCATTTGGTTCACGGGGCTGGGCTCGACGTTTCCTCTGTAACAAGCACTATCAAACTCGCGCCCTATGTAACCATGTTTGAAGATGTCGACGGTCAGCGAACCTTGACCGACATATTACAAGAAAAGCCAACTTTCTTAAAATTGCCTGATTCGAAGGGAAGTTTGGGTTTTCGAAGTGGGAATGTCTGGTTTCGATTTCGTCTAAATAACAATTCAGATAGACATGTCACCTTGGTGTTAGATACCGACATACCGTCACTCAACAAAGCAGGTTTCTATTCTCCGTTACCCAATGGCAGCTACAACGCTCAGCTGTTTGGCGACGAGTATGCATACGGCAACCGCGCTTTGAATAATCGGTATTTCACTTTCCCTCTCGATATCGCACCCAACAGTAGCGGCGACTATTATCTCCGATATAAACGCGAAGCCAACATGTATTTTCTAGTGTCCTTGTCTCCGACACTTGCCTATTACGAAAAAGAAATGAAACTAACTAACATCATATATATGTCTGTCGGGATTACCTTAGGGCTCCTGCTGTATAATCTGATCCTTTACGTATTCACAAGAGACATTTCGTACTTGTACTATTGCTCGTATACTTTTAGCTTTGGCGCGTTTTTGGCACTCTTCGACGGGTTGGCCTTTCAATATTGGCCCACAATCATTCCTGCCGAATGGAAACTAAAAAGTATGTGGGGGTTTTTGGTCATATCAATCATTTTTTTAGTGCAATTTTCACGGGTTTTTTTGGATAGTGCACGGCAACTCAGAAACTGGGACCGTCTGTGTATTCTCTTAATGGCTCTGCTCGGTATTGCGCTCATAACAATGCCTTTTTTAAGCGGCCCATTGATGGAAAGTATTTCGTCAGGTGGTTTAATAATCAGTTACCCAATACTGTTTACAATCAGCTTAATAAGCTGGCGACGGGGGCATCGATCGGCGGGCGTCTTTGTACTGGCTTTCACCATTTTCCTGATTTCGGCTTCTCTGTCAGTCCTGTATGTCGTTGGATATCGAGATATCGGACTGCTGGATATGAGCATGGTTTTTACCCGTTGGGGGTTTTGTCTCAACCTTATTCTACTATCAATCGCACAAGCCTATAGACTGGTTGAGCTAAGAGGACAGCAGACCAGAGCAGCCGGTATCGCAAAAGTAGCAAAACGAATCGCAGAGACTAAGACTGAATTCCTAACCACAATGAGCCACGAAATCAGGACACCAATGAACGGAGTTCTAGGAATGCTCGATCTACTTGGACATTCACCACTGAACGATGAACAAAAAATCTATCAGAAAACAGCTTCCTCTTCAGGCATGCATCTGCTGCATATCATCGATAACATACTCGACTACTCTAAAGCGGACGCGGGGAAAATGCAGATAGAGGTCGTTCCCTACAATCTGGAAACAGTCGTAAATAACTGTGCGTCCCAGTTTTTCGACCAATGTCGAACTTCTCCGGTTCAATTAGTCATCCACATATTGCCGGATACGCCAAAGTTACTAATGGGTGATCCAACTCGAATAACTCAACTGCTAACAAATTTAATTGGAAACGCCTTCAAGTTTACGGAAGAGGGTTATATTCAGTTGAGAGTCAGTAAAATCACCAAGGAGGGCGAAGAGTGGTTACATTTCGAAGTCTCGGATAGTGGTGTCGGGCTGACCGAAAAACAGAAAGATTTACTGTTTACGGCATTTTCACAGGCAGACAGCTCGATAAGTCGACGATATGGCGGCACAGGATTGGGGCTTTCAATCTGCAAAAACCTTGTTTCGTTAATGGAAGGCCACATTGACGTTATCAGTGAATACGGGAAAGGCTCCACATTCTTTTTCGATTTACCTTTGCGGGTCGCCGAAGAAGGTGAACTCGCCCTAGATTCCTTACAAAAAAAGGAATTGCGAGGTATACGGTTGTTGGTTGTCGACGATGACGAAATCATCTCCGAATCTATACGAGGAATGACAATAGAATGGGAAATGGACGTTGTCTTCGCGCGATCCGCTGACAGTGCGCTTGCCTCAATAAAAGAATCTTGCGAACGGAATAATTTTTTCGACGTTGCGTTGATAGACTATGTATTGCCTGGCAGAGACGGGCTTGCGGTAGCAGCGGAAATACGTCAGATTAGCGCTTATAGACATCTACCGATGATATTGATCAGTGCGTTTAAAAGCTTACTAACGCTCGATATGATTCGCGATTCAGGTATCAAATACGGAATCGATAAACCAATTACCTCTTCCGATCTTTCCGACGTATTGCGAAGGAGTCTGGGTTCAACCCTCGCTACAAACGAGATGGGGCCAGAGCAATTATCAGAACTAAAAATATTGATTGTAGAAGACAACGCAGTCAATTTGCTCGTCATCCAAAGCCTCTTAAAAATTCACGGTCTTACGACGGAGTCAGCAGAAAACGGTTTGCTGGCGCTCGAAGCCTTCGAGAAATTTTATGAACAAAATGACGCCAGTTTTGACGTCATTATTATGGATTGCGAAATGCCCATTATAGATGGATACACCGCTACGAAAGCCATTAGATCACTCGAAAATGATTTCCAATTGCCATTGGATAAACGAAGTTTCATCATTGGCTTAAGCGCGCATGCGCTCGAAGAGTCCAAGTCGCGAGGCATTGAGGCTGGAATGGACGTGTATATGACTAAGCCTATCGATAAAGAACTATTGCTGAAAACCTTAAAGGACGCGATGTCACACTCTTCGAAGTGAAGTAGCCGCTAACCATTTTTTAGCTATGCTTCATGTTCGCTAGCGAATCGTCGTTGAAGTCCTGCATAAAACCGTTAGATGGCGTTCATCAATACTTGTCGGCTTCGAAATATGATCTTTCATACCTGCATTCAGGCAAAATGAAATATCCTCAATTCTGGAGTTTGCGTTCATTGCAACAATGGGCAATCGCAGGTACTCCTTGTTACTTAGAACTTCTCCGGTTGCTAAGAACTTCTCTGATTGCTTCAAAACCGTCCATTACCGGTATTTGGATATCCATCAACACCAAGCGATAATAATCGGGACTCTGGGCTAGAATCGCGACTAATGCTTCTTTTCCGTTATTGACAAAATCTCCCAAAACTCCCGTTTTTTTAGTCGTTCGACAGCTACCTTCTGGTCACCGACATAACCATTACATCCACCATTCAACAGAAAAACCAGTGTCACTTGGTCCCAAGCCTACTCATATGTCCTGACAAATGTAGCCCTCAACGTGAACATCACAAACATCTACGAAGCTGTAATTGCTATTTCAAGAGTTCCCGTTCTGCTTAGATTCTGGCTGACACTTGCCAGATAGTCTAAGAAAACATGTTCAGAACGTTATTACCTCTTCCAATGAAATGGGACTCCGATAATTATTGTTTTTCCTGCATTCTCGCCACAATCGTTTGCACATCATGCTCATCATCCCCTTCGTAGCGAGGAGCGTATTTAGCAAATGCTTCCAGTATTTCATTGTGACGTTCTTCCATACGCACAGCGTTGTACGCATGACTAACGAGGTAATATTCGCCCGCCTGCATTTGCTTGAAAATGATAGCGGCAAACTCATCGGTATCCATCGCGATATCTTTGCCATATTCCGACATTTCAGACAAAACCCAGCCGGGAATAATAACGCCAAGCTGAATATTATCATGGGCCTCACGCCGCAATACGTCCATCAGTCCGAATACAGCATGCTTGGTAGAAAGATAGGCGCCATTGCCAAAAGGCAGTGCGTTAAATAAACTGTTTTCCGAGGCTACCGTATAGATTGCGGACGGCAGACCGTCTTCCAAAAACCGCTTACCGAACACTGATATTCCGGACCAGACGCCAAAGAAGTTCACTTCAAAAACACGTCGAGCTTCCATAGGATCGGTTTTAATGACGGATTTTCGCGGCGATGAAACTCCCGCGTTATTGATAAGAATATCGGCACGCCCATTTTTAGCCCAAGCAAAATCCGCCAGTTTTTCCAGGTCCTCGACCCTTGTCACATCACCGACTACATATTGCGCGTCAAACCCAGCGTTTTTCAGTTCATTGACCGCCTCAATCAAACGGGCTTCTCTGGGTTCAAAGATGATGAGTTTCGCGCCAGCTGCGCCTAATTGTCTTGCCAGGGCTAGACCAATACCCGTTGCGCCACCCGTGATGACTGCTGTTTTTCCAGTAAAATCTTTCATCATTCTTTTCCCTGTCAAATTGATTCAATTTAAGTGCGCAGAAACTCAAGTCTTATGACCAGATAGTGCCCGTCCAGAAATACCGATTAAATGTCTGTCTTTCGGCATTAAATCCATTATCGGTACTATCTACATAACATCAAACGGTCGAAACCGATACCAAAACCAATGCCCTGTTTGTAACCTCCACCTCCAAGCAATTGTTTTTGCGCACCGAGCTGCGGTACTGCAATCTCAAATCCGTCAGCAGTGTAGTACGCCAGACCGCGTTTTACCGATGGGGCGACCTCATAGTCCGAAGCTTTTAGTGAAACCATTTTTTCTGCGATCGAGATGAGGTAATCCTTGGCATTGCCAGTGGGGTTAATTATCTCCAGTCCAAACTGAAAAAACTCCCGATATCGACCTTCCTGTGGTCTTTCGTAGCGCCAGCATTTTTCAAAATACCAGAACTTAACGTTTTTTTGATTCTTAAAGTGTTTATCCGCTAGTAACTGAATGGTAGCAGTGCCTTCGGGCCGTAAACACAATTGCCGTCCCTTTTTGTCTGGGAAGGTATACATTTGATCCATGACTTCCGATCCGGCTTTGTCGGTATAGACCTTCGATGGCTCAATGCTTGGTAAAACAATTTCTTGGAAATCTTCTGACTCAGCAATTTCGATTAGCTGGTTAAGCAACTCTCTTCTCGAGCTGGCTTGTTTTCCAGAGATGATTCTCACACCTCTTACTTTATCTTGTATTGTATATTCCATGACACACCTGAATTAGTTCAAAAAAAAGCCCTCGCAGTTTAGACTGGGAGAGCTTTCTTAGTGATCAGGCAAATCAAATTCACTTAAGCAATAGCACCCCCAGCCAAATATGGATTGACTGTTGGTGGCTATGATTTGAATAAGCGAGGATATTTTTCATGGAACGATCTTATTCGTAACGGTGTCGGCTTGTCAATACTAGGGGACATTGTGCAGCCTAAGCATCAACGAAAATTCAAAATTTACGACACAAAAAAGTGTTATGCGGATGAATTTAACAAACCGGGAATACGGACGATAATTCTGGAACAGCGTTGAATGCTCTCCTCTCTGATCTACGTAAGGAAGCTTAACATCCGAATTTGTATCGCACTCAATGAGTAGCAGCCCCATAGCGAAAAGATAATATTCGCTTATTGGACGACTAAAAAGCCCCTATTATTCATTATTCCCCGTTCGATTGATTTGTTTAGCTCGAAGCACTAGATAAAGTGGAAACCCAACCGCGACCCCGGGAAACGCCCCCAATAACAAACATACCCAACCATACTTGATGGACAAGGTTTTCGCCTCATGGACAATCCATATTGCTAAAGTAGCCCAACAAAACAACACGTCAGCGGAGTAGCCCGATGCATAGGGGTTGTCAAAGCCAGCGGCAAAGGCTCCGAGAATATCAGGATTTTCAATTAGCGGCGGAACGACCACAATCGAAAAAAATACGGTAAAAGCCAGCGCGATAAATACCATTGCATAAGTGAAACTCTTTTTGTCCATACTGAACCTCAATTCGCTAAGAATAGATAAACGTAAAAACAAGCTAAATTCTAAATCTTTAGCTGTAATTTCAACATCTTACTGATTAAGAACTTCCTGTTTCCCACGCCGTACTTATTGGCTATTGAGTAATCCAACGAGCAAAATTACTGAGCGTTTTTTGAAAACGGTTCATTGGAGCCACAACAAATTTGTCTAAGATAATGAACGTTGGTCCATCTGAATCTTTGATTGCCGAATTCAATGTGATCAGATTTTCCGGACCTAATGCTAGAGCAGCTTCGTTGGGCTGGTAGATTGTCCCGATCGGATAAAATTTTCCTGCCTGATTCGTCATCTCCACGTGCGCACCTAACACGGCGCTTACCTCGTGATTTTTTGAAAATGAAACTAATCGAGCGATACTATTCTTGTATTCATCCCAATGTTTTATCACCAAATATCCTGGATAGAAGGTGTCTCCGGTAAGGAGCCACTTTGTTTGTGGATCATAAACCGAAATCGCTTCTTCCTGATGGCCAGGAGTCGGGATAACAATTAATTCCCGATCGCCCAACTCAATACTGGCCTCACCCTGCGGCCACTGATCCAAGGAAAAGTACTGCTGTACGGCCTGCGAGTTTGGCTTAATTACTGTGACATTTTCTTTTCCAACAAACTGGGAATCCCCGGCATAATGGTCGCTATGACTATGACTATGGATGACGATCAATTCACTCGTCTTTTTCCCAACGTGTGCGGCCCGGTCCCTCATCAAGGACTCCACCGTCGAAAACAGGGGGAAATCCACCGTATTATCAGTTGTCCCGGTATCGAGGATAAGCGCTCTGTCCTCACCGAATAGTAGATAAATGAAAGGCGCTTCATAACTGAGGCATTTGTTCTGACGAATGATATAACTCGAATCGCTAAATCGAAAGACCTCAAGCCCAGGGTCCGTACTGTTTTCGCAGTCGACAGCCCCATGGATCCATTTATGCTGACTGATTAGCGACGCGTCAATTTGTTTTGTAACGTTGCTGTTCGTGTCCAATGGAACGGTCTGCGCGAGACTACCGTGAATGAATAGGGTGAGCAATCCAACCAAGAAATTGTATCTGACAGGCACCTTAATAATCATAAAGGAAAATCTCTTTTTTAGTTAGCTTGAATCACAATTACAATTCCAAGCGACGCTGGTCAAACAATCACTTATGATTGGATTTATAATCGTCTTGTCGGTCGAACATCGAAGTGAGTTCAGGCGCTTGGAAGGAAACTCAGTAAGTCGGAAATCTGTAAATTAAAGAGCAGGTCGGTCACCAAAGCAAGAAAATCCAACACTCAAGTCAGGATGTTAAAATTGCCTCGCAGGGTAACATCCGTATATCGGTCGCTAAACGGAGTTAATGTTCTGATCAGTGCTTTGATTGCTGTTCTGATCACCCCTTTGATCACTGCTGCCCTCTGGCTTAGCTTGTTTTCAATAGTCGTAGCGAGCTTGTACCTGACCAACGAAACCCTGGTCATCCATCAGCTGATCTTCAAGAACAGACAATTCGTATTCTGCTTTAGCAAGATCTTCACCGAGGTCTTTTAAATCGGTTAAAATTTCTTTTCTCTGTCTGCGACTCAAGCCATCGCTAACCAAAATCGCTTCGGCCTCTTGTATTTCAAGCGTTAGATGTTCTAACCACGACAGATGTTTTTTGAGTGCTTGCTCACTCACCCTTAGCTGAGATTCAGCGCGATGCAATTCGCGACCGTGAGACCACGCTTGCTCAAAATCGGGTGCAAGAGACGGGGTACAGGATGCGTTAAACTGGCCACCTGCCCGACCCAAAGCAAAGGCTGTTGCGGGCACACAGTATTCCTGCAATCCCGCTAACCGCCCTTGTTTGTAACGTTCAAAATCCGGAGATATACCGTAGTCAGCGCAAGCCTTACGGTGATTTCCCATATAGGAAAGCGCGTGGCCTTGTGCTCCATCTTCGTAACCGATAGCTTGCCAATCTGCACTGTTGCACTCCTCTTCATCCATCGTTGCACAGGCAGACAAAGAAACAATGGCGACAAGGTAGAGAAAACGTAAAATCATAAATATCCCTGGTTTTACTATTTGAAGGATGAAGAGCTTCGCTCTGGCCTCAGAGGAGAATTTGTCGCAAGCCACTCTGCAGTCACCCCCCGGTAGTCCTTACTTTACTGCCGCCAAATGATAACCGATAGTCGGAAAATGAACCAACAACTCTCCAGCTCGCTCATCCCTGCGCCTAATAATAATTTCATCATCGGCAGCGGCCACTAAATCACCTTCTACGGGATCGATCCCGAGATCGGTACCAACAACGGTCACTCGGTCTCCCCGGTTAAATCCAGTAAACGATACGCTGCCACTTTCAGGTTCGTTAACAGTGGAGCTAATGGCAATATCAATGGCATCCTGACCGCTTATTTCGATCACTTCGCCATGCCCAAAAGCATCGATACGCTGCATCCATTCGCAGACCGCTGTGAATGGCTTTAGAATTGCCGACACACCTTCGTTGCGCTGGACAAACCAGAGACAATGAAAAACCGAGAAGTCAGCGATCGTTGGCTCTGTTCCAAAAATAAAATCTCTGCCATTGGGAGCGTTTTCGCCCAGCTGGTTATTTAATTGTTGGAGGTACACGTGCATGTGAGAATGAGCAACATCAGGATGTATCGGATTTGATATTCCCATTTTTCGCATCGCCTTACGGTCGGCAGCGAAGGCCTCACTAATCGCCTTTGGCATCGCAGCAGCAAAAGCCTGCAGA
Source organism: uncultured Cellvibrionales bacterium (assembly GCA_913019905.1). Classification (GTDB taxonomy): domain Bacteria; phylum Pseudomonadota; class Gammaproteobacteria; order Pseudomonadales; family Dasaniaceae; genus Oceanicoccus. The sequence continues at coordinate 132,884 of CAJVZD010000005.1, read as the reverse complement.
CCCGCAGGAGAAAAACACAGCGCCACAGCGATACCAAACAAGTGTTGATCCGCCCATTGCGCCATTATATTCACGGTCGCCTCTTCGTCTACGGGATACAAAGACGGCGTTGGCTGCAACGTTTCGATAACCTTGGTGATCAATCGTGTATCACAATAAATATTAGCGCCAATTTGCAGTACCGGTGTACGTCGATAACCGCCCGTTAGCGGTATCAGATCAGGCTTCGGCATAATGACCGGTATGGTGACCGATTGATAACTCATATCCTTGTAGCCGAATAGTACCCTTATTTTCTCGGAAAACGGCGATCCGGGATATTCATGTAATATGGCATTTGTCATGTAATTTTCCTTTGTTCAAAAATGATGTTACCGCTATTCAAAATTGGCGTTGCCGCCAGTGCACACTCTAAATATTGTTATCAATTGTAATTGTAAAACCCACGCCCGCTTTTGCGTCCCAGCCATCCTGCAGCCACATATTTGCGTAATAGCGGCGCAGGACGATATTTATCTTCTCCCAATTGCTGATGTAATACTTCCATAACGGCCAAACAGGTATCCAGTCCGATAAAATCCGCCAGCGACAGAGGGCCCATCGGATGATTACAACCGAGCTTCATCCCGTTATCGATATCTTCTTCCGACGCGAGCCCTTCCTCAAGCACAAAGCATGCTTCATTCAGCATTGGAATAAGAATACGATTGACGACAAATCCCGCCTTATCGGCGACTTCTACCGGCTGTTTACCGAGTAACTCCACCACACGTTTTGCCGCTGCCGTCGTCGCTTCACTCGTAGCCAGCCCTCGGATTACCTCAACCAGCTTCATTACTTGTACGGGATTGAAAAAATGCAAGCCAATAAACTGTTCAGGACGATTAGTACTTGCCGCCAATAAGGTAATGCTAATTGAACTGGTATTAGTGGCCAATATCGCTTCAGGTTTACAAATTCCATCTAGCTGTTTTAATAATTTTTCTTTCAATTCCACATTTTCACTGGCGACCTCAATGACAATGTCTGCCGTAGCAAAATCTGTCAGGCTGCCAGTCGGTGAAATTCGCGCTAGTGTCGATTCTGCAGCGGCAGCGTCAATCTTGCCTTTTACAACAGCACTATTTAGTCGTTTGGCGATGACCTGTTTTCCCTGTTCAGCACGAGCGAGATCAATATCAGACAGTATCACCTGAAATCCACTTTCAGCGGCTGCTTGTGCGATACCGCCACCCATTTGCCCCGCTCCTACAACGCCCACACTGTTTATTTCAAACATCAAAACTATCTCCGAAAATCAAAGTAAATAAGGAATAAATCAATAAATATAGGGTTTAAAAATGACGCCTTAAAGACAGCGCATAAAAATAGCGACATAATACGCCATTAAGGCGCGTATTGTCAGTGAGAGTCGCGAGTGAAATTAGCACTCAAAACCGGCAATGTAACCATGATAAGGGTCCTTATCGGGGTTACCAGAATTTCAAACCTCCCTGGAGCACCGGATCATGCGACGAAGCACCTCTGGCATTGGTGTAATGCCAATACCATGGCTACCAGACAACAGCTGAGCGACACGAGGCTGAGCCTCGTGTCGTGAGTCGTTTATTGAGGTTCGATTACGACAACGGGTATTTCCCGGTCACCGGCTGTCTTTTTGTAATCGTTATAGGGCGGGTACACTTCAGCTAACTGTCGCCACAGTTCTTCTCTTTCGCTGCCGGTCGCGGTCCGAGCAACGGAATCGAAATGATCGTGCCCCACTTGAATATGACATTTGGGTTCAGCAAGCAGGTTCAAGTACCAAACGGGATGAGCGGGGGCCCCACCCTTAGAGGCAATAATCACATAATTCTCGCCCACCTTTTTGTAAATTAGCGGCAACGATTTAGGTGCCCCTGACTTGCGGCCAATAGCCGTCAATAACAGGGCGGGGAAAACGCCCTTTCCTCCCGCCATGGCGGAGTCCCACAGGTGAGCTTTTTCCGGATCTTCTCGATATAACTTTACGTGATCCTCAATCCATTGCAGAGGATTAGTTGTTTTCTCACTCATCGTGGCTCCTTAGCTTTGTTTGTGTATTTGTATGTGTTTGTTTTCGAGTCGGGCCGATGTGACGGTACTCATTGAAATACCACCTCTGACCGCCGACAAAGTGTGTACGTCTACCAGGTGTCTACATGATTACGCTTTTTCCCATCGCGGGGTATGGGTTTTGGTGCAGATTTCAAGGCACTCATAATCCAACGACGTGTATCGACCGGATCAATAGCATCATCGATCTCCAAATGAGAAGCCATATTGGTAGCCTTACCGCGCTCGTACGACGCGGCAACCATTTCCAGATACACCTTATTACGTTCTTCTAAATCTTCGATGGCTTCTAATTCTTTACGATAGCCCAACTTCACCGCGCCTTCCAGGCCCATTCCGCCAAACTCTCCCGTCGGCCATGTAACCGTAAAGAGCGGAATAGCAAAGCTACCGGCTGCCATCGCCTGGGCACCCAAGCCATACCCTTTTCTAAGCACTACAGTAAAGAATGGTACCGACAAACTGGCACCGGTGACAAACATTCGACCGAAGCGTCGCACGACCGCTGTTTTTTCAATTTCCGGCCCCACCATAAAACCAGGAGTATCACAGAGAAATAAAATCGGAATATCAAAGGCGTCACATAATTGCATAAATCGTGATGCCTTATCAGCCGCAGGACCATCAATCGCGCCACCCAGATGTTTCGGGTTATTAGCAATAACACCCACTGTTCGACCTTCAATTCGAACCAGTGAGGTATTCATACCAACACCATACTCTTTGCGTAATTCCAGTACGCTATCTGTATCGGCAATTCCATCAATCACGGTTCGAATATCATAGACCCGCAGACGATTTTCCGGAATCAAAGTGCGCAGCAGCCGTTGATCCGCACATTCCCAATTCTCCAGCGACCCCTGAAAGTAAGAGAGATACTTTTTCGCCATGAGCATCGCTTCAGCCTCATCTTCCACGGCAATATCAACGACACCATTAGGCACTTGTACCGACATGGGACCCACTTCATCGGGAAGAAAAACACCCAGACCACCACCTTCAATCATCGCAGGGCCGCCCATACCAATAGAGGAGTTTTTAGTGGCAATGATAACATCGCAGCAACCGAGCAAAGCCGCATTTCCCGCGAAGCATCGCCCGGAGTTCACACCCACTAAGGGCACTAGACCACTCAATTTTGCGAAGAAAGCAAATGCCAGGCAATCGAGACCGGCAACACCGGTCGCATCCGTATCACCAGGGCGGCCGCCCCCCCCTTCAGTCAGTAAAATAACCGGCAGCTTTTGTTTTTCAGCCAATTCAAACATACGGTCTTTCTTACGATGGTTTTGTTTCCCCTGCGTACCAGCAAGAACCATATAGTCGTACGACATCACCACACATTGCGTTTGCCGATCGTTACCATTGTTCTGTTCAAAAAGATCACCGTTAACACTGCCTATGCCGGTGACCATACCGTCCGCTGGTGTTTTACGAATTAGATCATCTACGGAACGACGCCGGCGTTGAGCGGCAATCGCCAAGGGCCCATATTCGACAAAGCTGTCTGCGTCGCATAGGTCTTCGATATTTTCACGCGCAGTGCGCTGTCGGGTTTTACGACGTTTCGCAACAGCTTCGGGTCGAGCTTCATCCATACCAAAAAAATGCCGCTCTAATACTTCCGCTAAGTCTGGCCGAATCAGGTCCAGGTCAACGGTCTCTTCAATCTCAGATTCAGTTATCGCTACATCGGCCGGCTCAATAACGATCAGTCCATGACCTTCGTAAACTGCCTGGTCTTTCCCAACGCGAATTTCGCGAATAACACCACCCATCGGCGCGCTGATAACATGTTCCATTTTCATGGAGTCCATAATGGCTAATTGTTGACCCGCAGCAACCTCCGCATCCAGTGCAACGCAAATTTCAACTATGGTACCTTGAAGAGGAGCCACAATCATTTCCAAGCCTTCCGCCGGAGCATCTTCTGGGGAATTTGATAGTCCCATGGAGCCACTCGAACCCGTTGCTAATATGGCGAGTGGGTCAACGGCTCCTGCCCCATTTTTTCCATCAAAGAAATAGGCTGCGTGTGTCTTGGCTGCGACGTTAAACAATGCCTGTGCCTGCCCGTCTATGAATCGAGTATAAATTTTTCCGTTAGCCAATTCTTCTCGCTGTAATAAGGCCTGCAAATAAGAGATATTGGTTTCCAAGCCGGTTATTCTGCACTCACTTAAGGCGCGGTAGGCCTTTGACAGGAGCTTGTTAAAATCGCCACTCGGAGAATGTACAATGAGCTTGGCTAACAAACTGTCATAGGAGGGGCTGGTGGCGTAACCCGCATAACCAAAACCGTCGACCCGAATACCGCGCCCGGAAGGCATTTCATAAGCGCTGATAATACCTCCGGTAGGACGAGCCTCACCATTTTCCGTCATCACCTCCATATTGATGCGCATTTGAAGTGCATAACCTCTCGGCGCAATAAACAAGTCCTGATCAATTTCAAGATCGTGTAAACTTTCACCAGCAGCTATGCGCAACTGACACTGGACAATATCGACATCCATGACCTCTTCCGTCACAGTATGTTCGACCTGCAAGCGCGGATTAGCCTCAATAAAGGCAAAATAAGCGCCATCACGAACACATTCCGTCGTTGATGACAATTGGTCCGCATCGACTAAAAACTCAAAGGTACCTACATTTTCATAACCCGCATGTTTTGCCAGGCGGGTTGCCGCGGACGTTATTTTGTCCCTTAGAACTGGCGTTAGGTCTGGGCACGGCGCAATCTCGATTATCTTCTGGTTTCGACGCTGAATTGAACATTCTCGCTCGCCAAAATGAACGGTATGACCCTGACAATCGGCCACTACCTGTACTTCAATATGACGCGCTCGGCGAATAAGACGCTCGACAAAAACATCGCCATTACCAAACGCTTGTAATGCTTCTGATTGACATCGGTTAAAGGCCTCTTCCAGTTCGCTCTCATTCTCTACGGCGCGCATTCCACGGCCACCGCCACCGGCTAATGCTTTGATCATTACCGCCGCATCTTCACCTAGGGAAGCAAAAAAATCCTTAACCTCCTCCAATGAAGTCACCCCAGTGGTTCCCTCAACGACCGGCACGTCACATTGCCGCGCCAGGGATCGAGCTTTGGCTTTATCGCCAAAGGAGTCCATTGCCTCCGCGCCTGGACCAACGAAAATAATTTCTGCTGCGGCACATTGCCGCACAAAGTCGGCATTTTCAGACAAAAAGCCATAACCGGGATGAATGGCGTTACATCCATGCTGTTTCGCAATACCAATAATTTGCCCGCCATCCAGATAAGCCGAAACGCCTTTTCCCTGTAAGCCAACTGTTACATCTGTCTTACGAGTATGAAGAGAAGCTATATCGTCTTCTGAATAAATTGATACGGTTTCAATATCCAGCTCCGAAGCAGCACCCGCGATGCGAACGGCTATCTCACCACGATTTGCAATCAACAACTTGTCTATTTTCATTGAGATACGCCCACTGTCAGTTCCGTGCTGAAAAAAGATTTGGCACTGACGAAAAACTCGCCACCCGCTTTTGTATTCGCTTTCATTTTAAGGCCCCTGCCTACTGACTACATTCTGATTATTTGTCGCTAGTTTGCCAGACAGCGCTCGGCTGTGCAATTTGATCACATACAATGTCTTTGGAGTAGCTGAGGAGAATTGTCCCAAAGCCGCTAAATTTTGGCGGCCACAGTCTGTCATTAGAGGGACAGTTAGGAAATGGAATGGTCAGTAATTGGAAGCCAATAGACAACAGCCCCAAGGAAATTTATCCCTGTCACTGCTGTATTACGTGGACATCTACATGTGTTTAAACAAATAACCATAAGATTGGCTGGCGCGCAAAACATCGGGATGGTCGCGCAAGGTAATCGTATATCGACCGCGAAAGTCTCTCTTTGCCATGGCTATTTGTTCTACCCTGACAATCACGCCGCGGTGAATTCGCCAAAATTGATTGGGATCCAGTTGCGACTCTAACTCTTTTATACTGCGACGAACAATGTACTGACCATCTCTGGTAAAAATTTCGGTATATTTTAGATCGGCTTTGAAATACACAACGTCCTGTACAGGTACTAGCTGCGTGGTATCCTCCAGCCCCGCTCTTATCCATTGCAAATAGCTCTTTGGCTCGAGAGACATATCCTTAATTAAATTGAGCAAATCCGAACGATCCTGACGCCGTGCGGCGCGCAAGCGGTCAATTGTCTGCATCAATCTTGCATCGCTAACCGGTTTCAATAAGTAATCAATGGCTGAACGCTGAAAGGCATCAACGGCGTATTCATCAAAAGCGGTAACAAACACAATGCGGGTATCCGCCGGTAAAGCTTCCGCAACCTGCAAACCACTGAGGCCGGGCATGTGAATATCCAAAAAAGCAATATCCGGTTTGACTTCATGGGCAAGAGAGACCGCACTGCGTCCGTTTAACGCGGTGCCGACTATCTCGAGTTCAGGCCATAGTTCCTTCAATTTACCGGCCAGATAATCAACAAGATGCGGTTCATCATCGACGATGATGGCACTGCTGCTCATTGTAGTGGCCTCGGAATGGTCAGTGCGACAATTAGGCCGCTAGGCGAATTATCAGAAATAGTCATACTGGCCTTACCATCGTACAAGGTTTTCAATCGATTTCGGACATTACTGAGTCCCGTTCCAGCGCCTGATTTATTAACCGGTGCCGTATTATCGATATTAATTCCGATCCCCGTATCTGAAACCGTAACGTGAAGTTCATCGTTTTCGCAACGAGCCCTCACCTGCACACGCCCACCTGTTTCAGAAGGGTCAATCCCGTGTTTAATCGCATTTTCGACCAGAGGCTGTATCAACAATGGCGGCAACGGCCACTGACTCAAAACCTCGTTATCCTCCCACTTTTCAGGCGAAAATACGTACTCTAATCGGCCCTGCATTCGAATCGCCTGAATTTCAAGATAAGCCTTAACAATCGTGAATTCTTCTTCCAGAGTCACCGATTGCGCGCGAGTCCGTTTTAAAGAAGATCGCAAAAGTGTGGTCAAATTTATTAGCGTCTGTTCGGCAGCATCCGGCTCTTTACGAATAAGCCCAATGACATTTGAAAGGGTATTAAACAAAAAATGCGGTTCAATCTGCGCTTGTAACAGTTTCAGCTCAGTTTCTAACAGCAGTTTCTCCTGCGCTTGACGTTTTGTTTCAGCTTGAGCCAAATCCGCTTGGGCAGCCAGTAGGCGAGTTCGTGTGGCATTGATGACAAATCCGATCGTACCAAAAAATATTCCGATGATCAGCGTCGCAAAATTGTCGGCATAGAAATAAAAGGGCTGGCCGCGGATAAGAGTACCCGCGACCAATAGACCAAAAAACAAACCGACGGCCGTTTGTGGAATCGGCGCTAGATAAGCCGGCAATAATCGCTCAGCCCTTTCACCGAAAATAATAAACGTCAGGTGAATTGACCAGCCTATGCAAAGCGAAACTATCGTGGTTGAGCCTATCGACGCAGAAAGCCCTAACACGAATAACAAAACCGCAATGGCGATGCAAAAGCTCGTTGTGTAAAAAAGGGACAAGGCCCGATTTTTGAAATCATTATTCAATTTAACTTGCAACAAATTTTCCATGTAAACCTAATGGCAGCGCATAGGGTAATGTAGCGGTCGCGATTGGCCCTGCAGAAACAGCCTCGACGTCAAAAACATTAAGTAGTGTAGTCTGTTTTTGCCAGTCATGGGCGGTACCAACAACCCATCCTTGCGACTCAAGAGCGCTTCCCGGCTTGGCAACAAACAAATGTTCCTCTGGCATTTGGCTATCGGGGTAGCGGTACGCATCCCTTAGCCCCGATTCCAGGTCAAAGCTACAGACTTCATTGAGGTTTGGATGCACAGCAGGCGTCTTATCGTTGTTCGACATCATAACCAGTCGCCTGTTCCGTACACAGCTAACTCGAGGATCGATGGCTGGAAACTCTGTTTGAATATGGGCGGCAAATAGTGGTTCTTCGCTTATAGTCCAGCTTTTAGTGTCGATCCGATACTGGTGGTGGCGCGAGTGACTGCTTTCACTAACCTCGCCTTTCATGATGTCTCGAAAACTGCTTATCATAATCATCGGGTCTTCACTTCGAGCGCCATCAAAACGAATCACACCGCTAGCGTCTTCCCAGCCATTGCCAAAATGGAATACCCACTGGCTCGGTAGCTCTAGCCATTTGTACTGGCTAAAATCATTTTTGTCTACCACCAAGACTCTGGTTGCCTGGTTTTCCTGCCAATGATGCGCATCGAGAAACGACGACGCATGTTCGCGCTTGTAATTGAGTGGGGGCATCATCAAAACAATGTGTTTTGAGGTCACAATAAAATCATGCGGCATGCTCATAGGATCGCAGGGAATCGTTCCTACCTTTACAGGCTTACCATTCTTATCTATATGCCAAAGCACGATCAAATTGGCTGAGGAAGCATAACCGAAATTCCATAGTGTTCCATCGTTCTCGACTCTTGGATGAGCCGAAAACGGGACACCTTTGGTTTCCGCAGAAAAACTGTGCAGCCCCTTAGTTTCTAGAGTTTCCGGGTCCATGTCCCACGGTGACCCCGCCTCCCAAAGCGCCAGTAACTTACCATTATGGGGCAATACACTGATATTTCCGACGTTCACCAAATCCGCGCTAGTGACTGGAGCTGGATTGGGCGGCACGGTTCCGAACCCTGGATAAAGCGCTCTTCCCGCTGCGTTTTCTGCCAGATATTTTTGTGTTTGAATCATTTTTCCCTGATGGAAAACGCCTTTGGATGTCATTCGAAAAGCCTGTAACATGCCGTCGCCGTCAAACCAGTGCTGGTAGCGAAAATCACCTATTTCGTGCCTGGCCGGACCATTGCGATAAAGTGTTCCCGTTAGGTCCTGGGGCCACTTCCCTTCTATTTGAGCTTGACTACTGAATGAATCGCTGGAAACAGATTGATAAGCGCTAAGCCACGGCTTTTTGGTCTTCGCGTCATGAAAGCGTTTAAGCCATGACAGATTATTATCTTCTGACAACACGTTTCCCAGCGCTGAAAGAGGTAAGACACTCATTGCAGCACTAGCAGCACTGGCAGCGATAAAACGACGGCGGTTAAGCGACATGATTATTCCTTCGGTAATGTAAACCAATGTTCGATAATGTAAACGATGCTCAGTGATTAAAACTAATGCTTTGAGTTATTGTTCCGCTCAAATCAAACTTCACATCATCCCATTTTGGTGGTCCAAAATTACCTGCTGCATTATTTGAAAAGGCCCAGGGTTCGGTTGGCATGCCAACCAAATTACTATCAAGCTTACCGTTACTATTACTATCATGCATGATTTGAACGCCGTACTCTCCAGCGGGTAAATTGGAGATCGTAAAAGACACTTTACCGGCAATTGCCCGTTGTTTGATCGACGTAATCGCTTCTTCATCGCCCTTAAATTCTTGCTGTCCGGCCAGAACACGTAACATTATGTGGCCACCGTTGGTTTTGACGTTTTCAATAATGACGGTTAGCGTTTCAGCATTTACTGTTGGTACGGATACCGCGATCATTAGAAGACCCAGAGTGAGTAGTTTGCGCATGGCTCGAATTCCTTTAGGTAGAATAGTTTGAAATGCCTTTGGGGCTGTCTCATTTAATCGGTTGAAGTGTTTGTTACGACTCATAATACGCAAAGTTCACAGCCTGTAAACCGAGGTGCGACGAAGTGGTATGGAGTGGTATAAAACGGTAATGCGGGGTAGGAAATGGAGACTGGAAATTAGCCACCCCCACAGCACTAAGTGAACTCGGGAGGTGAACTAGACTCGTGAACTAAGGACTTGAAATAACGACATTCGATAAATGATCACTGGTTTTCGCGATTGGCCAGTTTAACGAAAATATTTTACTATTCGTTTTCATTCGAAATGGTAACAAAAATATCGCCACCGTGATCGATAACGACATCAAAGTTGATCGGTCGACAACATACCTGGCAATCCTCGATGTAATCTTGTTGTGGTATCGAACAATCGATTTGAACCTCTATCGTTTCGCCACAATAGGGGCACTCAACCTTTTTTGTTTCAAGTGTATTCATAAACGCCAGCAAAAAGTCTATCGATCAGTGATTCGGATTTAACAGAGCCAGCAATATAATTCGATTTACCTGGCCCTCTTTTTACATCAAATACTGCCCACCATCGAGAATGATATGTTGCCCTGTTACCACTGAATGCCCCTCTATAAAGTTGACAATCGATTCGGCAACGCTCTCCCCCGTACAAGTCACTTTTAAAGGCGCTGAATTTTCGAGGCTAGTCTTAATTTTTTGATAATTTTCAGCGCCAATGCCTTGCTCTAACCACTCTCCCTGAATAAAACCAGGACAGACGGCATTGACCCGGATCTCAGGCCCCATAACACGAGCTAACGATTGCGTCATCGTCAACAAAGCGCCTTTTGAGGCCGCATAGGCGACTGAACTACCAATGCCTCTGATTCCGGCGATAGAGGCGACATTAACTACCGAGGCATTTCCACTCGCACGCAAAGCCGTTTCACAGGCTCTTACCATTTGATACGGACCCACAACATTAACACCATAGAGATGAAAGAAGTCGTCTTTATCCAGGCCGTCCAGTAGATGATGAGGAGCAAACTTTGTAGTTCCGGCGTTGTTGACTAGCGCATCGATCCGTCCCCATTTGTCAACGGTTTGGGCGGCCATTGATTGACAGGCATCGTCGTCTGCTACGTTGGCCTGACAAATGAGTGTGTCAGCGCCTAAATCTCTACAATCTTGGGCAACCTTTTCTGCGGCGTCCGCACTACTCGAATAATTGATGACAACGTTCCAGCCTTTGCTGGAAAGCAACTTGACTGTAGCAGCACCCACTCCGGAAGAGGAACCTGTAACAATAGCCACTTTCTTTGTTTCACTCATTGAGATGCCCGTTTAATTTTGTTATATAGGATAACGACCAGCACTCGCGCGCTATCGTTAATTGATTGTAGACCACGTATAATAGAGAGTTATTCGAAATAAAACCAGACTGATATCAAGCTCAAAAAAACAGAGATTAATGCGGATGAAAAGAAAAAACAAAATCTGACCAGTTTACTCAGAAGTGTTTATTGACCCATCGCACAACATTGTCATCGCGCACAATGTTACCCGTGGTCCGAAGCGAACTCTAAAACGGTTTAGTAATCGCCAGATAATAAGATAGCGGAATAAATAGTACAATAAAGACGGCGGTTATACGGAAGAACAACCAATGAAATTGCATCATAGACGCATAGCGTTCCATGTTGCCTGACAATCGAATCTTCTCTTTATTGCCGCCGAAATGAGAGATGTAATAGTCAACAATTTCTATCGGCAGAAAAATCCCGGCGACAATCAGCATTTTTGCCGCAAACCAACTCCATGAGGCAAGCGACCACCCTCCGGTCCAAAACATCAAAGCGCCTGTTATTAGAACGATTGGGAACGCAATATGTTCCAGCACTGCACCTTTGTCGAATCGCTCCATCGCCCAATTCCGTCGAGCCAGCCTCTCTTTATCATCGGGATACTTTTCCACGGCCAAAAAGGTAGGAACAATATAATCCCGGTACGCGACAGCAGTGCTGAACGACCACATCGCGACGGAAATAACATGTAAGAACTTAATATCAAGATAATGCGACTGTAGCCAGTCAAAAAGCCATAACATAAATAATCCTACCTTTTTATTATAGTTGTTTGGCAGTGAAAAAACGCTTTTGGTAAACCGTTACTTATGAAACGCCACTTATAAAACACTACGGATAAAACAGCAAAGATAAATCAAGCGACGAATCATTCCTTTATAACACAATGTTACAGGCATTGGGTTCAATGCCACCATGTAATCGAATTAAAACCGACAAAAAACCGGTCAATAAACCAGCGACGTCATACCTATTCACTTGACTTCTTTTCACTGTGAGTAAATAGAGCGATTAAGCGCTGATCTACCCAACTATGTAAACGGTAGTTTTGCAAAAACCCGCAATGCCCGCCATAACGGGTAAGTTCGAGGCTTAGCAAAGGATTAGTTGCCAAAGAATCCAAATCTTCAGATAAAACTACGGGGTCGTCTTCCGCACTAACAATATGGCTGGGGATACAAATATCCTGCAAAACGTCGCCGGTAATGGCATAGGCAGATAAATAGGAATTTGGGTCGCTAAAGGGCGTAAACCGAGGCACGAAAAACGCGTTCATGGTATTAAGCGTTTTCAGTTTCGCTAATTGCGACCCGTAATCTAACTCGGGAAAATGCAGTAGCTTTTTTCGCAATGATCGATTCCATTTCATTTGAAAATAATTGTGATAAACAGGTAGACCCTGCTCTAGACTAGACATGGTCTTTACCGGGTCCAATAGCGGACAAATAGCCACGACCTTTTCCAGTAGGATTTCATTGTGTAAAAGCTTTGTAGCCACCCGCAGGGCAAAGTTTCCGCCCAGAGAAAAACCCGCCAGATAGAATCGGGGGTTTTCGAACTGTTTACAAATAGCCACCACCGCATTTACCACTTCGTCTAAGCGAACACTATTAAACAACTCTTCATTTAGATGATGGGTATCGCCATGGTCTCGCAGATTAAGCCTGAATATGTTGAAGCCGGCATTAAACAGCTCACTCGCACTCGAGACGATATACGAGGAATTAGCGCTACCTTCCCAGCCGTGAATAAGGATGACCAGACCTTTGTCATTATCTGGCTGATGGGCATACTCGCCCTGCAGGCGCACTCCGTCGCCGCAATCGATAAGGTGACTTTTTGAGGACTGCAAAAGTCCTTTGGCATTTCGATTGACAAACCATTTGCGCGGAACGGTGCTGGACAATATTGACTGAACGTGTGCATTTCTCAATAAACGAGGAGGAACAAACTCTTGCATCGCCTTAGCCCTGATCGCTCAAATCTAACATTCCGCGGGATTTCAACAAGTCTTCATATAATCCCATCAGCATCGATACGGTTGGCCCTGAAACGCGAAAGGATGTATCTGCATCCTCATAACTTAAGGAATAGTGACCGCGAATATGTCGTGGCCCGTGGTTAAATTTATGTAAATCGTAAGCGTTACTTGAAAAAATGAGCTTTGCCGGTAAGGTATATATTTCCGCGACCTCACCATCACTGGGCGTTAAATCGTTCTTTACCGAGAATGGTTGTTGAACAATGCCCACGACTGGAGTGATACGAAAAGCTGTTTGGGTAAAGTATTCTCCAAGACTGCCAAGTATGGTGACTCTCTCGGGCTCTAGACCTATCTCTTCCTGCGCCTCGCGCAACGCTGTTTGAATCTTGTCCTGATCACTACCATCAACCTTTCCGCCAGGAAAACAAATGTGGCCTCCAAAGCGAATATTAGCGCTCCGTTTGGTTACCAACACTTTAAGTTCATCATCCTCTTGTACGAACACGATTAACACTGCCGATGGCGACGCAGAAGCTTTCACGTCATCGCTAACCGGATTTTCCAAATGCGGATTGCGCAGTGGAGCACGTGTTAAGGCGTACTCGGATAGAAAATGCTCGATAAGAAGCTTTTCTGAAATATCGATGGTTGGGTGTAAAAAAGCCGAGGGTAAACGTTGCATAAAATGTAAATACTTCTCAATTGAATTAAAGATACCCATTGTCGTTGAACAGACTAACCGTAAGCCAGCGATGAAATCAATAGTCTATGGCAGGTGCTTTCAGCAGTCGGTATTTTATCCGCGAACAGACTATAATGTGCAAGTAACAATGCGCAAGTAATAATGTGCAAACAATAATTATGTTGAGAGCAGCCATTGAAACCTTTTTCACACAGTCTAATAGAAAGAATTCCTGTTCCTGCGTATGTAACGGGAATAGTCGTTTCCCTCGTATGCTTTTCTAGCTATTTCGTGATCGCCCTCAAAGCGGGATTAGTTGATCAGACTCTCAATGGGGACAATTCATCGATCGAACTACGCGCGAGCTTGACGGTCATGATTTTCATTGGGTATCTACCGGTCGCTCATTGGTATCTGCGCAAATGGAGCAGCGAGCGTATTGTAGAGTTAAATGAGCGCTTCGGAATGCACAGTAAAGCACCGGTACCGAAAGAAAGCGCTTTGGTTTCTGCGGGTATCATTGGCTGCTGCGCTTTCATTACTTTATTCCACATTTTGCCAGATCCAAACAATCTTTTTTTCCGACCGTGGGAATGGTCTTTCAATACGTTTGTTGTGATATCGGCCAGTATGCCGGCCGGCTGGTGGATGGGGCGCTTGTCCTACGAGCTCATTTGGAGCGCGTTACAGCTGGAGAAAATCGCGAAGCTTCTACCGAAGCTCAATCTACTGGATATCGACGCCTACAAACCCTTTGCGCAGCATGGAATCAAGAACACGCTGTTAATTGTCATATTGATGTCTATTACCGGTCATCTCGCCGTTCGTCCGGGAGTCGCAATCATTGGCGCGGTCGTTTTTATGACAATAATGTTGGTATTAACGGTAATGGGGCTGATATTGCCGATGCGCGGTATTCATAAACGTATTCAACACCGTAAAGCTGAAGAGCTTGCAATAATTAGAGAACAGATTGGAGTGAACAGAGACAAACTATTCTCGAATTCTGGAGAACTTGCCGAAAATGTGGTGCCTTTGTTAGCATTGGAAGCTAGAGTTGAACGCGTTCCAGAATGGCCTTTCGATATGGGTAGCCTGTCACGATTTTCCTTCTACTTATTACTTGGACTCGGATCATGGGTCGGAGCAGCGCTCGTAGAGAGAGTGCTCAACAGTGCCTTGTAGAGGCACGTCGCCACCTGCAGTCATGCTCGTAGAATCAAGTAACCGACTCGACACTTTAATGCCGTTGTGCATAAACAAGATCCGACGTCGATGCGGCAGTAACAATGTTGGAGTCAATGCTGGAGTCAATGCTGGAGTCAATGTTGGAAAGGTGGCCTTGGTTCTGCCGATAAAAGAGAGAGCGCATTGAAGAAACCCTATCAACCATTTCAACCCCTACTGGAAGACGCCGGACAACAACGCTTCGAATTGTCGGCGCAGCAACAGCTCGCGAGCGGCAATTTAACCGGGATTGTTCACTCCTACCTACAAATACAGACGAGTAAAGCGACCCCCTACCCGATTATTCCCGATGGAACTCAGGCCGTTTTCATTAACCCAGATGGTTCTACCATCGGTGGTGCGTATTCGCGGTCACGAGATATGCAAATCCCACAGCCGGGTTTTTATTTTGGCATTCGCTTTTATCCGGGCGCACTGCGCCACTTATTTTCTCTGGACCTGTCCGAAATTAGCGATCAATTGGTCGACAGCCATTTTCTCCCATGTAAACATTTTTCCCAATTACATGATGAGGTCTATCGACAGGATAGCTTCCAACACCGAGTCAAATGTTGTGAACAATGGATTTTAAAGCACATAAGCGGCGCCATCATCACGTCCAGTTCAAATCCATTCGATCACGCTTTGGACATCATTTATCGCAGCTTTGGCAACATCGACATTGCGACCTTGGCAGCCAAAGTAGATTTAAGTAGTCGCCATCTTAACCGCCTTTTCAAGCAGCATGTTGGGCTGAGCACCAAGACCTTTACACAAATAATACGCATTCAAAGCGCATGTAAAAATCTACTCAAACACCCTAATAACTCCTTAAGAACAGCGATTGATCTCGGATATTTCGATCAAGCTCATTTACTGAATGAGTATAAACGGCGCCTTTTATTGAACCCTCATTCTTTTTCGAAACGCTTCAGGTCCGATTTTTACAATAGGGCGGCACTATAATCTGTGAAACTCTATTTCTCTATCATGAGTAGTAATCGTGCAGGGGAATCAGATGCAGTTTTCAAAAGCAGAAATATTAGCGATGTCAGAAGGTAGTTTTTTTGGAGAAGGTAACGCTCAACTACCTCATTCCAGCATGTTAATGATCGATACCATTAGCCACATTGCGGATACCGGCGGTCATTATGACCGTGGCCAACTGAACGCAGACCTGGAGATCGATCCAGAACATTGGTTTTTCAACTGCCATTTTAAAGGTGACCCGGTAATGCCCGGCTGTTTGGGACTAGATGCCCTGTGGCAACTCCTGGGTGTATTTCTTGGCTGGTCAGGATTGCCCGGTAAAGGCCGCGCTTTAGGCGTCGGCAAGGTGAAATTTGGTGGACAAATTTATCCAGATGCTGGTTCCATCCACTACCAACTACATGTGAAGCGGGTCATAAAGAAACCCCTTATCATGGGTATCGCCGATGGAATGGTCATTCATCGTGGCAAAGTAATTTATCAGGCGAATGATCTAAAAGTCGGATTGTTAAAAATGTAGCAAAGAAGACCCAACAACTCCTTTCCACGTTCTCGACGCCGTGATCATGTTTACTTGGTCTGGTTTACATGGCCTGGTTTTCACGTATTGTATAGTCGTATCCATCTAACCATTTTTCGAATTCTTCAACGGGAATTGGGCGGCTAATGTAATAACCTTGAAGCTTATCACACCCCCATTTCTCCAGTAAGCGGGAAGCGTTCAAGGTTTCAACACCTTCGGCAACGATGGTTAAGCCAATATTGTGGCCCAATTCGATAGTCGAGCTAACAATCGCCTGATCGTGTTCGTCCTCGTCAAGACGCATAACGAATGACTTGTCAATTTTCAGCTCGTTAACCGGCATATTCTTCAGTTGCGCCAGAGAAGAATAACCCGTCCCGTAATCATCTATCGATAAGTTAAAGCCGATGTCCCGCAAACGATGTAAGACCCTAATCGCTTCCTCGGGATTTTGCATTACCGCACTTTCGGTAATCTCAAGGATAACTCTATCGGTAGTAAGCCCCTTTTTGTTTAGCAAAGCCTCGACCTTTTGCGGGAATGTTTCAACTAAGTCGTAGGCGGAAAGATTAACGGCAATCGCAATATCGATGCCTTTTTCCTGCCACAGCAAGGCCTGGGAAAAAACAGTTTCCAATACCCAGTCGGTAAGCGATGGCATTAGCCCCGATTGTTCTGCCAGCGTAATAAACTCTTCTGGTGAAACAAAACCCAACTCTTGATGAATCCAGCGGAGAAGTGCTTCGACCTGAGTTACCTGCCCCCTCTTCACGTCAACTTTAGGTTGGTAATGCATCGCTAGCTGGTTTTTATCTAAGGCTATCTTAAGATCATTAACCAAGGTGATTTGCCGTAAATGATCCTCGTCCTGGCCACTTTCATAAGCGACAAAGGGCAGATTTTTGTCCCTGGCATTATTTAAGGCAATTTCAGCTCGACGTAATAGTTGTTCGGCCTGGTCACCATCTTCCGGATACGACGCCATACCAATACTAATATTGATTTTAACATTTACGTCGTTAATAGGCAGAGGTTGGCTTATCGCATTTTGCAAGCGGACGACCTCCGCACCTATTGCTTCTGCGTTTAGGTCAGGTAACAATACCGCAAATTCATCCGCGCTCAGACGAGACGTTAGATTGCGATCACCACGAGAACTGACCAATATTTCGGCGAGAGACTTGAGAAGAGCATCACCGACGTCGTAACCAAAAGTATCATTAACCTGCTTGAACTGAATGACATTGATCCGCATTACGGCAACCGTCGGTACGTCGGAATCTTCCAACAACTCAACAAGTCGTCGTACAATTAAAGTGCGATTGGCAATACCGGTCAGCCCATCGTGAAATGCCTGAAATGATAACTGCTCTTCTCGCTGAGCGATCCCCTCCTGCATCGTATGGAAACTATCGCTAAGCACACCGATTTCGTCAGTTCCACCTTCCCCGGGAAGTATCGCTTGTTGGTAATCACCCGCACTAATTCTCCGCGCCGCTGCTACCAATTTTGCAATGGGACGAGTCACATTACGGGAGATGAAAAACGTACAAATCACCGACACCAATAAGGTTACACTGGCTATCAATACCATCTGTAATTTAAGAGAGAAAAAACGCGCGTTTGCCTCCGTTAAGGAGGTAATCAACAGTGCTTCGACTCGATATTGCGCCGTACTCGCTAATTCAACGGGCAGAGTCAAAAAACGCTCATCAATACCTTCGTGAATCAAATACATAGCATCGTGTTTGCTAAAGAGCTCTGTGGTCATAATTGAAGCATCGGTTAGCGTCGAGACTTCTACGGACAGATCGACACCTCGCCCGCCCCCGAAGCTCACATTTAGATTCGTTAGCTCCTTTAACTGATTCGCGAAATCATTGTCGATATGTTTACCGACAACCGCCCACGCCACGACAATGGGCGCCTCAACGGGTAACATGACCAATTGATATATCTGGTCATTGATGAGTGCAATAGTCGAAATGCCTCCTTCCTTTTCTGCCGACGTTAATAAAGCAGAAAAAGAAAAGTCTTTAATCAGCTGACTCGACGCATCGCTCGCCGTATTAATTAACTGCCCGTCCAAACCGAGCAGTAGTATCAGATCGGCATTAATCCGTGAACCGTTGTTCTCTAAAGCCGATTGAATCGTTGGCATATCATTGGAGGTCACCGCTTCCTTAAAACCGTAGTCCGCGACTAATACAGCAGCAGAATCAAATAACTGGTTACCTCTCTCTAGGATCAACTGTTCAAATACCCGCTGACCAACCGCGAGTTTTTCCTCAGCTTGAATTTTTACATTGTTATTAGTAGCGAGGATAACCGCGCCGATTGTAGCCACTGCACTAACAATCAACAAACCCATGAACAACAACAATATTTTCCGTCTTAAACTAATTTTCATTAACGCTTCTCTATCACCTGCTATAACGTTTAAAGCGAGATTTTTTCTTCGGTTTCGTTATAGTTAAAGTAAGCCGAAATTTTCCATTATCCGGCCATTGATTTATTTTAATTTTGTTAACATTCGCCGCATCAGAGCTCCACGGATGCCAAACCAGAATTTCCTCTGGTAGGATAGCCTGATCAGAAAAGGAGGCAATTCCCTGACCATCACTGACTACAAAGTCCGACCACTGGGATACAAAAATGTAGCCGATCATCGAGTCGTGAATATTACAGCCTAATACGACCAGGCCCTCTGTCTCGAAAGTGACAGGTGCCTTGGGTTTGTTGGCATAGAGCTTAATTTCGAAACGTTTCGCCTCTGAAAAAGAATAGACGTGATGACGAATATTATCACTATTGGGAAATACAACCGGCCGCCCTTTCTTCACAGCGAGAACAAAAGGGACGAACCGCTTGTCGACTTGATCCATAACCGCTGGCGGACCACTGATCGGCGTTTCGCCCACGGTAACGACATCGACTGGATTAACGACGACAGCATGGCTCACCGGATCTCCATTTTGATCAATAATTTCAACACTGAACTCGGCTGCCAGACAGGATTCTGAGCCCAGTATCGCCGTATAGAGTAAAGTGCTATACATTAGAAATAGTAAATTCTTCGACATCCTTTGCACCCTGATTTTTATGGCTTTTCACTAATAGATTGTGACTTGTTCAATTCGATACGGTTGACCCGACCGGTAAACATCATCGCTAATTTGTCGAGACATTCGAGGTTTCGAATAATTTTCCCCGCCTAACGATATCTTCGTTTTCGCATGTCTTTCCATACCTCTTTCTGGGTACGATACTTGCGCTGCAGCTTGGTATTGTTTTCTGAAACATTTTGCGAGAGGTTTTCACACCAGTCTTCTCCGACTCTCATACTCATGGATGGAGAAAGATCCTGGAAAAACTCACTCATCTGGTTATTCGGCAGTATGGTATCGACAACGAGTTTAGCTCGCTCTTTTACATGGTCGTCAGAGATCCGGTTTCTCTTGCCCCAATCTACGATATAGTCACTACAGGAGTCTGTCGGATCATCGATCGTGGTGACAAATGCAATATCGCGGTCAATACCAAAATGGTATTTCATCATCGCTTCTTCAAAGAGCATGGCTACATCCTCTCTTACAGAATTATAATTGTATTCATCATTAGCGCCATCAAACTCGAACAGCGCACTGACTTGTGATGCACTCAGTGATTTCAGGTACGTTGACGCGGACGTTCCGCGAAAGTTGACCGAGGCAAGATCGAACATTGTGGTGGAATAAAGCGGTGACTGAAGTTGAAGAATGTAGGCTGGATTATAAGCCCCCACCGCAGAAATATTCCGATAGGGTGTTTCATCTCGATAGAGAGACTCGATGATTGAAGACGGAAGAAAATCATTGGCATGGGCCAACTCGTGAAACAGTAACGCAGCCAGCTCGTAGAGAATATCGTCGATGACATAAATCTCGTCCCCGACCGGCGTTTCATAGTCAGAGGGATAATCATCGTTTAATACGTAACGCCAAAACTGCTGGTATGACAGGCTGGAACCAAAGTCGGAACGATAGTCATCTTCGGTTGGTGTCGTGTCACACTCGGCACTCGTAAGACAAAGATGTGCTGAATCAAGATAAATGACTGCGGTCCCACCCCAGTAATAGGAAGGCCGAATATCATCGTCGATCACAATGCCGGTCACACTTCTAAACAGCAGTAAAAGCTCGACCGGCATGAGGGTTAACGCCTCTCTAAAGCGTTGTCCCATCCAATCGTGTGAAACAACAACCCGATCCATAATGGCTTCAATGTCCGGATTCTCACTGTCCATTCCAATCAATGGGAGCTCATTAAAAAGACAGGCGTCGTAAGAATAATTGACCGCGGTACAGGTACTGAGAATAAGACTATAGGGCCCGTCAGTTTTGTATGCGTAGGTATCAGTCAAGGTCGGATCAAGTTCGCGATCGAATGAGAAAACCTGTTCCTCAACATAAGCTTCTACCGTTATCGTGAGATAGTCGATAGCGCTTAAACCCTTATTGTCGATTACCTCTAGCTTAAATACGAGAGTCGTTTTGATCTCTAGCTGAGGTGCTATAAACTCTGCCGTCAATTGATCTTCGCCAACAATGACAACAGCGCTACCGCCTATTTGACTCCATACAGAGTTGACGACATACCCATCGGCATTGCCTGCCAACAACACTGTGGTTCCAGCAGTGACAGTTTCATCAGGCCCAGCATAAGCTGTCGGTGCTACGCCTTGTTCGGGATCTAAAATCGTATCAATCGCCGTTAGGGCGGCATCGACAGTGGATTGCCTGCTATCAACGGCGGCCAACAAAGAAATGACAGTGGCGAAATCAGCCTCGCTATAATTGACCCCATTCTCCAGTACAGTGGCAGTATAAATCTGCGCTACACTAACTTTGTTGTTAACGATCAATGCATCATCGGTTCCTTCTTTCACACCGTTCGAGATATCAAGCGCGATAGACGCGAGGGTCATTACGCCATTTTGAAGTTGTCCGAGATAGAAGCTCAGTCCTTCGCTGTCGGCGTGACGGCCAAAAAGACTGCTATAAATGCTGTCAATTAATTCTTCATCACTTAGATTGTCGAATCGACTGTTAAATTCTTCGGAGTTACCAAACGCGTCGATAATTTCTTCCAAGCTACCTTTATTCGCACTGAGCTGACTTTCCCAAAAACGAATGCCTGCCGAATCGCCGGGCCGCCCGTAATAGGCAACATACATTTCCTGGATCTGCTCTTCGTAACTGTCTGCGGACCAGGAAGATATGGGCGCAAGCAAAATAGAAAAACAGAAAATGGCGTGGAGTATCGTTTTCATCGTGGTTCTTTTAGGGCATCCTTAGGCTCTACGGCATGATTTTTTTCAATGACTGCTGTTCAATGAATGTCGCTCAATGACTGTTGTTTGGATACTGGAAATCGTACTGGTTGATTCTAACAAAAAACACTGAATATAGCGTAATCCAATAATAGAGACCCTTCAGTTAGTTCACTGTCTTGCACTAACTTACACTAACTTACACTATCTCACACTAGCCTAGGGACTTATAGTGTCGCGATAGCGCATTCGTTCTACGTTTGTCTTATTATTGGATAAATGTATTTTGAGGATACAGGCAAAACCAACATTATACTTTCTGCTGGATATTGGTGAATGTAATTCATGTTTGAAGGAAATCTATCAGCTGGTGGTCACCTACACTAACGATAGCTTAATCTGAGAATAAGAGATAACACTATGAGTAAAAGCCTAAGTCGAGAAATAGAACAAAGTAAAATCCAAGCTTTTGACGGCATGGACATTCCGTGGTTATTAAACGAGTGGGCAACACGAACTCCAGACAAGGAGTTCATGATTTGGGAGCCCTTTAGCGGCGATGCAAAATCGTGGACCTATTTACAATTCCAAGGAGAATCACGATGTATTGCTTCTTCATTATCGAATAGAGGAGTGAAAAAGGGCGATTTCGTCATTATCCATTTGGATAACAGCCCAGAATTCTTGTTGTCCTGGTTCGCCTGTGCAGAATTAGGCGCTATCGCTGTTTCGACCAATACGCATTCGGTCGCGCGAGATATGCGCTATTTTTCAGAGCACACGGAAGCGGCATGTGTTATCACACAGCCCGCTTACGCGGAAATGGTAAAGGCTTCATGCGCCCCCATTAAACTGCTGGTTGTGACAGACAACAATGGCGGAGAGCCTATCACCGCCGGGAAAAGCCACGATATTTCCGATACTTCTCCGGAGACAGAAACGATTGATTTCAGGGAGTTGTTAGTGGAACGAGCGGAACATTCCAGTCTGCGCGTTACCGACTCAATGGCAAACCTTTCGGTTCAATACACCAGCGGTACGACGTCGCGCCCAAAAGCGGTGCTGTGGACTCATGCGAACGGCTTGTGGGGAGCAAAGTCCTGCGCCACTCACATGCGACTGTCACAAGAGGATCGAACATTAATATTTATGCCCATGTTCCATACCAACGCGCAGACTTACTCTATGTTATCGACGTTATGGGTAGGCGGCACTTTTGTATTGCAGCCAAAGTTTTCCGCTTCTCGTTTCTGGCCACTGTCGGTAAAACACCATCTCACCTGGCTGTCGACTATCCCCTTTGCATTTAAGGCCATCGCCGCTCAGCCGGTGCCCGATCACGATTACCGGTTTTGGGGCACCGCGGCCTATATCCCCGCCATCGCGCAACATATCAAAGTTGCTGTAATAGGCTGGTGGGGTATGACAGAAACCCTAACCCATGGCATTGTTACCGACATTGACCACCCGGGGCCTGCAGGCACCATCGGCCGAGTTGCCCCCGAATACGACATTGAAATCCGCCATGAGTCCGGTCGTCTGGCGCAGTCCGGAGAAAGCGGATTGTTATTTATTCGAGGAGTTCGCGGGGTATCATTATTTAAAGAGTACTACCGAAACGAAGAGGCGAACACGGCAGCATTTGATGAGAACGGCTGGTTCGATACCGGCGATATTATTCGCCGCGATGAAAACGGCTATTTATTTTTCAGCGACCGTGATAAAGATATGTTAAAGGTCGGGGCAGAAAATGTCGCTGCCTCTGAGATTGAAAGCGTCATCATGCAAACGGGCTGGGTTGATGAGTGTGCGGTTGTGGCGCAAAAACACTATATGCTTGACGAAATACCTGTCGCCTTCGTTATCGCAAACCCAATGGCTCCGCCGCTTGTAGAGGAAGCAATCGTCCAATATTGCAGCGATAATCTTGCGAGCTTTAAAGTACCAAAAGCCGTGTTTGTGGTCGATTCGCTACCCCGCTCAACACTGGAAAAAATAGCTAAAAACGAGCTGAGGAAAAAACTCCCGGCAATCACTCAGTAGTCATTATTCACGCTGAAATAAAGTCAGTGTTGTACCGCTGTTTTCAATTTCTGTAACAGCGGTTAAAATGCCGCCATATTTAGAGACGTTTTTTTACGATTCAGGAATGTACGCATGGATACTAGCAGTGTTTTGGCCCTTTTTGGCGCGATGCTTTTACTGGCAATAGTGCCAGGCCCCGCGGTTTTTACGGTCATCGCGCGTTCCTTTTCGTCGGGATTTTTACGAGGGTCCTACATAACGATGGGAATTATTCTCGGTGATTACGTTTTCATCGTTTTTGCCCTTTTTGGTCTTTCTGCCCTTGCCGAAATAATGGGAACAGCCTTTGTTCTCGTAAAATATCTCAGTGCCGTGTATCTCATATGGCTCGGATACAAATTATTACGATCGCACAGTAGCTCGATTGAGATAGAAGATACCGACGATTCCTCTCTCATTTCAAACCTATTAACAGGGTTATTCATTACACTCGGCAATCCAAAAGCGATTCTTTTCTACGTCGGATTTTTCCCCGCATTTGTTAATGTGACTACCGTGACTCATTTCGATATTGTCACGATACTGGGCATTGTTACGGTTGCTCTCGGCAGTGTAAATCTCGCCTATTCATTGATGGCAGCTAAAGCGAGGAACCTACTTAAAACACCCAACGCGTCGACTATCATTAATAAAACAGCGGGTGCGATAATGGTTTCAACCGGGGCTCTTGTTGCTGCGCGAACATAAAATATGCCTTAGACTCAGCATAAGAAGCGCTCAAGAAAGGAAACGCGCTGGTACTATGCGGATAATAAGGAGGTAATAAACGGGCAACTCATTGACGCCAGCATTGTCCTTCTTTGCGAAGAAGCTAGCGTTAAGTCTCCAAGGTTTCCGCCAAACTAGACAGCAGCGAATGATAAACCATCGACACGTAAGGCAGCGCGTAGGTCGATTTTCTAGCCACATACCGTACCGACCGAGATAATCCCTGCGTTTGCAAGTTGATGAGACAATTTTTGGGGACGTTCAAAGATCTCGCAACACCGATCGGCACAAGGCCGTGGCCAAACCCGGCAATGGCCATTTGAGCGACGCTAAAAAAAGACTCTAAAGAAACATCGCGATGCAGGTTAAGGCGCTCTACATCCGTTTTAATCGATCTCCAGGTGCTCGAGTTCTCCTCGATGGAAATCACATTTAGACGGTCACCGGAAGACCAATTGATTTTCTTTTTCTTCGACGGGATGACGACCATAGCCTCCTGACATAATATCTCGGACTGAAGATCTGAATCCGACGATACTGACCCCGCGCACACTCCGACCATAAACTCACCGGATCGAACGCGATCTAAAACCACGGCCGTACGATGGGCATGAAATACAAATTTAACTTCCGGAATATCTCTGCAAACCTTAGCAAAAACCGCCGGCCCCCAAGACGACAGCACTGCTTCAGACACGCCGATAATCAACTCACTACCCGGCACAGGCTCTTCATCGTTGAACAAGTCACGGAGCTCAACAAGTAAGACCGGCACTTTTTCAGCCAGTTTTTCACCGTCTTTTGTCAGTTCAACACGACGCCCAATTTTTTGTATTAGTTTGCGGTTATAGTAATTTTCCAGCGAAGCAATTCTTTTACTCACGGTCGATTGCGATACACGCAAGTGGGTGCTCGCCTCAGACATCGTGCCAAAACGAGACAAAGCATAAATGGTTTCTAGATTCTCAATCATAATCAAATTCATTCTATATTCGAATCAATTATATTCTACCTATTCACTTTTCGCATCTATATTTTCACGCTAAGATAAGGACCACTACTGAGTAGTCAAATCTAAATTTGATTCCCTGAGCACAAATTGACTAAGCAAAACGACTAAGCAAAATCCATAATTGGAACTAGAACTTCATGTCCTTTATCCTATTAACAGTCGCTACATTACTAACCAGTTTCATCTCTGGCGTCCTCAGCATGGCCGGCGGCATGATTTTAATGGGAGTATTTAGTTTCATTCTGTCTATCCCCGCGGCAATGGTTTTACACGGACTTGCGCAAACCGTCTCTAATGGCTCTCGAGTCTGGCTATACAGGCATCATTTGCGCTGGGGCGTACTCGTTCCCTATTCACTCGGCAGTTTCGTCATACTGGGATTATTTATCGTCATGTCGTTTGTTTCCAATCAGGGACTTGTCTTTCTGTTAATTGGCAGCTTCCCTTTTTTAGCACTAATGATCCCAAAATCGATCAACTTAGACATCGAACACAAACCGGTTGCTTTTCTATCAGGATTGGTTGTAACGACAGCACAAATGTTGGCCGGAGCCTCTGGACCTGTTCTCGACATTTTTTACATTAAGAGCAACTTAACACGACACGAAATTCTCGGAACAAAAGCGATTACCCAAACATTGGGCCATCTTATAAAGCTCGGCTATTACGCATTTTTCCTCACAATGTCGATCGAGCTTCCCGCATGGATATATCCCGCAGTGATTTTCGCGGCAATCCTCGGTAATTGGATGGGTAAACATGTCATCGAAAAAATCAACGACGTTGCCTTTAAGCGGGTGGGACGATATGCCATTCTTACAGTAGGCATTGTCTATATCGGTAAAGGTCTTATTGAATTAGGCGTGGTAGTTAACTAAGGGGCATCCAGAAAAAGCACATTAACTGAATGCATTTCGGCCAACTTGGTTTGAGCTGTCATTATGGAAAATGGCGCAAAGGAAAAAGCGTCGGATTATCTTTTTATATTCCAACGCTCCGGGGGTTACCAATTATTAGTATGCAACACACCTTCGAGAGGTTTACGGGGCGCCACTTTAAAATCGGTTCCCTTGGTATAGGCAATCGGAGTTAATGCTATTTGCGAAATGTCATCGGGAATGCCTAAAAGCTCAGCAACTTCTTTTTCGTAGTTTAAATGCAATGTGGTTAGGCAAGTGCCTAACCCTCGCTCTCGCGCTGCTAGCATAAAGCTCCACACCGCTGGAACAATTGAACCCAACATTGACGACAACGCTATGGCAGGTAGATTGGGCGTGTCAATTCGGCCTGTACAACAGGGTATCAGCAAGGCCGGTGCTCGCGCCATATTAGCCGCCAAATACTGCGCAGAGCCTAACACTCTCTCTTGGGTTTCTTTCATTGACGGATCATCGCCATGCAATTTGGTCGGTTGCACAGGACTTTCTTCATAGGCTGCAAAAGCTTTCTGATATAACGCCGCGATTTTGTCTTTCTTGTCCTGATCGGTGACTACCACAAAATGCCAGGCCTGCCCGTTGGACCCGGTAGGCGCTTGCAAAGCAATATTCAGGCATTCTTCTATGACCGACATTTCGACTGGACGATCAAAGTCCAGCCTTTTACGAACGGCTCGGGTGGTGGTTAAAACTTCGTCAGCGCTTAAATTTAATTTTGTCACTAATTCTCTCCGAATAGTTTGAACTTTATTTATTGAACTTTAATCTGTTGAACTTTAATCTGTTGAATTTTAATCTGTTGAATTTTAATCTGTTGAACTTTAATCTGTTGAACTCTAACTGATTGAACTAAATTTTTTAAATCGAACAGCAGCCTGTTGCTCTTGTTAGGTTAGTGTCATCCGCAAGTCGTATTCCCTCCGCTCACGAAAAAAGGTTTAAGAACGTAGAGAAAAGGAGCCACGAGCATCGCCAAATACGCGAGTGCAAACGGCACACCAAAGCAATCCCAAACTATTCCTAGCTACAGCCAGTTTTCATCGCTGAATTAAGACGCGCCGCAGCCAAAAAAGCCGAATGCCTATTTACGCAACTGGTACACTCCTAAACTTGGCGCGGTACCAATAACTCTGGCCAGCTACCCATCGTTTCTTCCATTGCCGCGCCAATCTCTTCAACTGTCCAGGGTTCTTCCAATGAGTCTTTAATGGCAACTGTGTCTACGGCCCAGGATAACAACGTCACTCGGTTACCATTGACCCCAAATTGTCGGCCGCTAACGTGAGCTGCCTCGGGAGTGCAGAGCCATACAACTGTGGGTGATACTTTGTCTGGCGCCATGCGGTTATTGAGTTCGTCTTTGTCTCCCTGCATAAGATCTTCGGTCATGCGTGACATTGCAGCGGGGGCTAACACATTGACTGTTATTCCGTACTTCTTGCCCTCTAGCGCAAGAACGCGCATAAACCCCGCTATTCCGGCTTTTGCTGCACCGTAGTTAGCCTGACCAAAATTACCGATTAGACCCGACGTAGAACTTGTCATAACAATGCGGCCACCCTCACCCTGCGCTATCATTCGCTGCCAAGCGTGTTTGGTCACCAAATAAGTACCGCGTAAATGAACATCGATAACGGCGTCCCATTCCGCGTCGGTGATATTTTTAAAAGATCGGTCGCGCAGAATACCAGCATTGTTGACAAGAATATCCAATCTTCCAAAGCTATCCACCGCGGTTTTAACCATCGCTGCCGCGGCTGCGTCATCGGTAACAGAACCATAGGTTGCAACTGCTTGACCTCCAGCTGCAATTATTTCATCAACGACGGTATCGGCCATACTGCTCCCAGCGCCAGTTCCATCTCTAGCACCGCCCAAGTCGTTAACAACAACTGCAGCACCTTCTTTCGCCAGCAACAAGGCATGAGACCTACCTAGCCCGCCTCCTGCACCAGTGACAATCGCAACTTTTCCATTGAGCTTTCCCATAGCTAATCCTCTTTGTATTTATTTTTTTGCTTGTTCATGAATGCTAACAATCAAATTATATGATTAAGGATCTTACATTTTATTCAATCGACTTCTTATACGGCGATTTCGTGAGCGAACATCGACACCAATCGAACTCAAATAACATGACTGCGAATTTCTGTAATTATTTGAGTAATCCATCCATCAAATAATTACAGAGACCCCATAGTATTAAAACTAGTGCTGTGAAAATTAGAGCTATTGATACTAGTGCATTCGAACTAGTACAGCACAACTTGTGTTTCTGAAACTCCTATTTCTGAATCAAACCGTCTAAATGAAACCAGCTATTATTCGCTATAATATTTCTTTGCCAATACGTTTCGCTTCTTCTTCATATTTTGCATAGGACTGCTTTAAGGTGGCAGAATTTAGCAACGTTGTTGCTAAAAGTTCTCCCGTGGCGACATCCCTAATCGAGGTTTTAACCCAAACCGATTCGGTTCGTTTACTTTCACCCAATCCGACAACCTCGCGCTCCAACACATAATCCTGACCGACAAATAACGGTCCCTTAATCATCTTGATTTCAAGATCTGCGAAAAGACCAATAGCCGGACCTTTCGCGCCTTTTAGACCAGACGGAGTAAAACCCACAAACGGACTTACCATTTCGGTCGGCATAATAGCCTTTCCCCAGGGGGAATTCACAGCGTGATCGGCTTGATACCACAGGCAGTTTTCGGTAATTTTTTCCAATTTATTGGCTAATGTGAAAGGGTAACTGTTGCCTAAATGTTGATCAAAATTCATATGAACCGTATCGGGCTCGGGAGACTTATCGCCTATTTTCGTGTGTTCTAAAATAACCAGCTTCTCTGGGGTAGGACGGGAAGCCATTAACGCCTCCAGTTTTGTTTCGGGATGATCGGGACCTAGTGACGCCGAGCCCTCAAGCACCGGTTCTCCGGTTTTTTTTACGGCCCAAATGCGGGTAATTTTTTCTCCTGCTTTCGGAATTTCAACAAAAGCTTGAACCTCGTCACCTTCGACCACAACATTTTTAAAGTGCGAGCTTATACAGCCTGCTTCATACCATTGATCGCCCCAGATATGATGCAACAGCGGATCGAATTGGGAAAAATGGGTCGGACCTTCGATTGGTGCACCGCTAAAACCTAGCTCTTGCGCCTGGTCATCATCGTGAATTGAGAGATGACCGCCATATTCTTGCTCGGCTAACATCTGTAAGGGCATGCGAAAAGGGCCCATTAAGACGCCGTCTTTTTCTTCTAGAGGGGTATCAAATATGGCTTGAGTCATTTAAATAGTTCCGTTTGCTTAAATCGCTGGCTGCGATCCTGGAGATCGTTTGCGAGGCGATTCAAAATGTATGAATATTAAGTCGTTAAGATAGTGAGCGAAGACACAGCTTATCAAATGTCCCCGCCCATTGTCACCAACAGCTAGATTCTAGGTGCTGGGTGCTGGGTGCTGGGTGCTAGCGATCAACCACACGATGGGTGAGGCTCATATAAGAGCGATTAATAAAACCGCTATTATCCCCCATTTTTTTGTCCCAATCTGCCGTTACTTTCGCAGCGTATACATCGTTCAATGTAGCGCCCTTTTGAATCAAACTCATCATTCGATCGCGAATCGTGCTCAACATCTCGATATAATTCTTCAGCCCATCGTAATCGCTCACAGGCCCATGTCCTGGAATGACAACGGTATCTTCTTTAATTTCCGAAAGCACTGCAGAACAAAACTCAATCACGCCGTCCAGGGTTCCACCGTTACCGGCATCGATAAAGGGATAGCCTGAATTGTTATAAACGTCGCCTAGATGAACGGCGTTATTACCGCGAAAGAAAATCGCTGTATCGCCAGTCGTATGAGCGGGCCCAACGTGCAAAAGATCAACCTGTTCATCGTTAAAATGAAACTGCATCCGGTCATCAAAAGTGATGATTGGCAAGGCTTCTTTAGGATAGGCTTTTTGATCGTAAGACACCGCCACCAAATTAATCACGTGATCATCCAGCATCATCTTCCTGGAGTTGGAATGAGAGACAAGCCATGTACCCGCGGGCCCTAAAGCCAGATTGCCGTCAGCATGATCAAAATGCCAGTGAGTATTTATCGCAAAGTCGACCTTACCGCCACCCATTTTTTTGATAGCAGACTCGATTTTTGGAATTAATTTGGGAAACTGATCATCGACAATAAGAACACCGTTAGATCCAATCGACACGGCTATATTACCACCAACACCGAACAGAACATGAAAATTCTCGTTGATGGTTTGCGTCTTGATTTCCGCTGAGTCCACATCCCAACTGAACGCCTTTAGAATCCCTTCAGAATCCATAGGTTCGACTTTCTTAGCACCATCGTGACTCAACCCGAATGAAGAAGAGAGCAGTGTCGTCAGTAAAAGCGGTAAAGATACAAGAGCGTTTTTTTTCATATTAGTTAACCTTAGCTGTTATGTCATTTTGAGGGTTTTCGAACATTAAACATTAATCACGACTCACGAATCATCGCAGGCGCCATTGTCGTCCGTTTTTCACGGTACTTACTGGCTCATATACCAACCGCCATTAGGTGAAATGACTTGCCCGGTAATGTATTTAGCCTCCTCGCTGGCAAGATACACCGCTGACCAGGCGATATCGTCTGGCTTGCCAAAAGCACCCATGGGGATTTGCGACTCTAACATCGGCCTCATCAACGTTAGCGGCGCGGTCATGTCAGTTTCTATCCAACCGGGAGCTATCGCGTTAACGCGAATATTTCGACTTGCCATTTCATGCGCAAGTGCACGAGTAAACCCAAGAATACCGGACTTTGCTGCACTGTAACTCACAAAACCGGGCTTTCCATAAGTCCCCATCACCGAAGCTATATTGATTATTGAACCCGCCGGCAAGGAAATCATCTGCTTTAAGCCCTCGCGACAACACAAAAAAGTGCCGCGCATATGAACGTCGATCATGCGGTCCCATTGCTCGTCCGTCATTTCCATAATGGCGTCGTTGTGAACAACCTCACCGGCTTCCATAGCAGCCATTCGAGTTGCGATTTTCTCCTCGGCTTCCGGATCATCGTCACTACCGCCAATACCAGCATTGTTTACAAGAATATCCAGCTGACCCGCGTAATCGCCAACTTCTTCAAACATTAATTTTACTTGTTCACTGTTAGAAACATCTGCAGCAATAGCGTGTGCCTGCATGGGTTCGGCAGCGCGTTGAGCCGCACCCAGATCCAGATCATTAATAATAACTCGGGCACCTTCCTCGTGAAATTTCCTGGCCATCGCTTCTCCCAAACCGCGCGCCCCGCCTGTTATCAATGCCACCTTACCTTTTAGACGATCCATTACCGCTTCCTCTTTATCGAATTAGTTGTCGAATTAGCTCTTTAACTCTTTAACTCTTTAACCATTTAACTCGTTTGAAAATTTGCCATTTTTTTATCCAAACGACTGATTTACGACCTATTTATGACGGATTTAAGATCCTGTTACCTGAACCGTCTTTTCGATAGCCAGTTCGCTACGGATGAGAGAGACATCATAATATTCACCACTCAACCAGCGCTGATACTGATCTGTAAAATGCCCGCTTTCTGCTCTGCCACTATTACCGCCGGCAATCACGAAACGAAAATGTAATGGATCGGCTAGATCGACAACCCACCTAAACGCAGGTCCATGGTAAGCTCTCACTTTTTCGGAATCGTCAACCGCTGGCATATGCAGCGCCATTCTCAGTGTCGTTCCGCTACCAGAGATCGGATCCGGTCCAGCATGCATCGTAGACCAGTGCTCATATTTGCTGAGTGAATGTTTAAAACTGATGTGCTGTAGTTTCCCCCATGCCCACTGATCGCCCATTTCCTTGTCCAGATTGTTGACCAAATGTTTGACCTCGTCACAAAGAATTTTTTCCAATTTTGCCCGATGCTCCAACCATGGAGAGTTCTTTTGGAAAAAGTCATCAACGCCAAACTGGTTTAATGAAACGGCAACTACCGGCATCGAAAGTAATAAGTCATCACCCAAAACCTCGTGCATGAATTTTATATGCCAGCGCCGATCCATTAATGGATAAAAAATACAGGCCGCACGTGAGTTTACATCGGCTTTACAATCCCAGGTTTCGAGTAGCTTCCGCGCTCTTTGGACTTGCTCCGAAGAATCATTGAGGCACGACGCGATAGCGGGTACCGTAGCCATCGCCCTCAGATCCAGAACATCCTGCTGCATTGATTCAAAATCGCTTACATTAAATGTTGAAGCGTCGCCCTCAGCTATTTTTTCCTCGAGCAGTTCGCGAATACGTTCTGCCCGTGCATCATAGGTTGGAAAATTATGAATGGGAAATGTTCCCCGGTCTTCCATCGTGTCATTGTTCGCGGTTAAGCTGTAACCGCAATCCGGGTTATGCTCCACTAACAGCTCAGCAGCGCTCGAGATTTCAAACTTGTATTCAGGTCGCCACGCGGCGAGAGGCACAGTTCCGGTCACTCCCTGTGGTTTTCCACCAGGACGCTTGTGCCCAGGCCTTTTCTGCACAGTGGCCGCGATGAATCTGCGCAGATCGTTGTTTTTATCCACACAGATAATATTGTTGACCAAAGGACAAATATTATTTTCGAACAGAGAGTCACCAAACTCCTTGCAATTTTCAGCCAACGGCATAAGAGCCAATGCTCCGGCCGACGTTGGAATATCTTTCATCACCCAATTTAGCGATGTGGTGTATTGTCGCTCCTTAGGCGTCGACAAACCCAGTTCATCGCTAAGGGATTCCAAAATAGGGCCGCGATCAGACATTGCTATCTCAAAGGACGCAGCTTCCTGCCCTGCGACATCGATGGTAAAATGCTTGTTTGTTTTCGCCTCCTCCTTTTCTACAAATACATCGAAAGTATCGATAAAACCCGTGGTTAAGCCCCAGGATACATCGGTATTAAAACCCATCATAAAATAGGGAATACCGGGGAAACTCGCTCCAAATACGTCCCAATCCGGCGCGTTCAAGTGGACATAGAAAAAAGTATTGGGTATCGAATGTGGCTGGTGAGGATCCGTAGCCAACAGAGGTTTACCCGACGCTGAAAGGTGACTTCGAACAGCCCAGTTATTGCTTCCGCTTAGAATACTCTGTTTGGGAAACAACAAGTTCCCTACCCCTGCATCCATCGATAACAGAGCGTCCTTTAATTCAAGAATCGATTTTTCGTCGGCATCGGAAACATTGTGGACAAAGTTTTTAAACCACTGAGTCCCATGGCGGGCCATAAGTTTGCCCATGTAAATTTTTTCCATAAACGTTTTATGCTGAAACCATCCCGTAAAGCGATGTCTCGAAGCGATGTCATGGCGGGTAAATTCTCGGGGAACAGTCCCGGCACGAATAAATTCAGGAGGCACGTCCGCGAGCCCTCTAACATAACTATTAAGGCCATCAAGATAGGCGTCAACCACCCAGTCACCGGGAGAGTCGGGCATGTCAAAAGCGGGAACATTAAAAGATCTGTGCATTAGATCCTGAGAGATGTAGCGTGGCCCCATTACACTGGCAGCCGTACCCGTCGCAAAAAGAGTACTCAGGTGAATCTGCCACAAGCGTTCGTAACCAGCCGCATATCCCATGCCGCGAAACGCATCCGCTTTATTACCCGCAAACACATGGACTAAGCCCTTGTCATCCCAACATAATTCAAAGGGCTGCTGTGCTCCTGTCATCGTAATCATAATGCTACCTATGGTTATTATTTATATCGACGCAGTGATTCAAAATCGCACGCCACGCGGGACTCACTATTTAACACAATCCCTTGCCCAGTCAATTATTCGCAGGCGGTGCGATTTTAGGGTATCAAAGTCACTCGCCCGACGGCCTGACGGCTTTCGATAAACGCATGGGCTGCAGCAGCCTCAGACAAAGGAAACTGCTTATCCAAAACAACGTTTAACTCGCCCGAAGCAATGTCCAGGATCAGCTGTTTAATCATTTCCTGAGCTCTCTCAGTACGTATTTCAGCACCCAAAAATACGCCGTTAATGCTGCGATTACCGCCCATAAGATTGCTCAAATCGTATTTAATGACCTCCCGGCCGGCACCCCCTACAGTTGACAAACGTCCTCGATAAGCAAGGCTATAAATACTCTTTTGCATAGTTGGACCGCCCACCGGATCGACGATCACATTCGCCCCTTTACCGTCGGTAAGTCTCATCACTTCTTTAACCAGATCATCGTCTACGTAGTTAATGCCATGATCCATGCCTAGCGCTGCAAGGCGAGCCAACTTGCCAGCACTGGATGCCGTGGCGATTACCGTTGCACCCGCTCGCTTTGCCAGTTGAATTGAGGCCAAACCCACCGCGCTTGCCCCAGCTTGCACGAGAACTGTTTCTCCCTCCTGCAGCCGGCCATACTCAAACAAACAATCATGGGCAGTACCAAAAGGAACAGGAATCGCAGAGGCGACCTCATAAGACATTTCATCGGGTATTTTCCAGGCACTTGCCATATGAACCGCCCGCAATTCAGCATGAGATCCATCACCCATGACGGTTGTTACTCGATCCCCTAGCTGGTGCCCGGTAACATCTGAACCCAATTGAATAATTTCACCGGCGGCCTGATAACCAACAACATGAGGATGGGTACGTAAAGGACCGCCTAAGCGGTTCAGAGTGTCACCTCCTTCAATACTCACACATTTCACCTGAATCAATATGTCTTTTGGCTTAATAACAGGATCCGGTACGTCTTCATATTTAATAACGTCCGGGGCACCGTTTTCATAATAAACTGCTGCTTTCATCGCAATGTTCCTTTATATAGTAATTACATGCCTAAGTATTAGAAAAATGTCGATTCAAGAATCTCCTCCGGCTGCAGTAGATTGTTAGTTCAACAAACTGAATAGAATTATTACGGATTGTGTCCAGCAATAATCCTGCACAGTCAGCCTATTCGCGCGCGCTGTCCGCCGTCAACCGGTAATTCAATTCCGGTAATAAAACTCGACTCATCAGATGCCAGAAACAACGAGGCGTAAGCAATATCCCAGGCTGTCCCCATCTTACCCCGCAAAGGTACCAGCGCATTACGCTGTTCACGAAGCTCATTAGCGGAGACTCCCCGTGCAGTAGAAATACCTTCGATCGCCATAGGTGTATCCATTAACCCGGGCATAATAACGTTCGCGCGAATCCCAAATTTCGCATTGCCTAGCGCTACCGAATGCGTAAAGGCGTTTAGAGCAGCTTTAGACGACTTGTAGGCAACTATGCCAACGGAACATTGTGCCGCGACCGACGATATATTAATAATGGAGCCCGCACCCTGTTCACGCATTATTGGCAATACGTATTTGCAGGTCATGAACGCTCCTTTCACATTGACCTCCATAATTTTATCCCACACATCGGGATCGAGCTTAGTCGGCCCCGCATCGCCACCGCCAATGCCGACATTATTCTGTAAAACATCAATTCGGCCATAGCGCTCGATAGCCGTTTGAGCGATCGTTTGGCAATCATGTTCCTTTACAATATCCGCTTTCAAGGACGAACTCTCACCGCCCTCTTTGCGAATCATCGCCTCCGTTTCCAAAGCTGATTCCAAATCCCGATCGACCAACAATACCTTTGCGCCTTCACGCGCAAATAGAATCGCGGCTGCGCGGCCGTTGCCCATCGTTTCGCCGGGTGTCTGTCCCGCACCCACGACGACGGCTACTTTATCGGCTAGTCTCATTAAACAACTCCTTTGCACGCTGTTAAGTTTTATGTGCCATTCGTTTAATCCGTTCCCGTCCAGTAACAGACTATTTCTGTAGGTCAGGGTTACTGAAAAGAAAAAACCCGACGTGGAAAGCGAAGAAAAACCTGGATTGTCAGCTCAAAAAAAACGACCGACAATAGATACACAAACTCAAAATGATATTTCTGGACGAGCACTCATTATTTTTGCGATCGATCGCTCTCTTATTACTGTCTAGTTTATTCAGAATACCGACCGTGTATGTTGAATAGACGTTAGACTATTTTCGTCTCCTTTCTTCCCCAATAACGATCTTTGAGAAGACGTTTATACAGTTTCCCCGTCGGTAAACGCGGAAGTGCTTCAGTAAAGTCGACGCTTTTTGGACATTTGTAATGAGCGATACTCTCTCTCGCATAGTTCATTAATTCTTGGCTCAGTCCGTTTTCAGGATCAATACCCGCTTCCAGCTGAACGACAGCCTTTACTTCCTCGCCCATTTCCTCATTGGGCACTCCGATGACCGCAACGTCAGCTACCTTGGGGTGCATAATGAGTACATCTTCGATTTCCTGGGGATAGATATTGACTCCGCCGGAAATTATCATGAAAGACGCTCGGTCGGTCAGAAATAAATACCCATCCTTGTCGATATAACCAACATCGCCCAATGCGCTCCAATTGCTGTGTTGTGGATGTTGAGCTTCTTTGGTTTTAGCATCGTCCTTTAAATATTCGAAAGCGACTGTTGGCAATTCAAAATACACCAACCCCGGCTCGCCGACAGCGAGTTCAACTCCGTCTTCATCACAGATATGAATAATACCCAAAACTGCATTCCCTACCGTTCCCGGACGCGTTAACCATGCTTCAGGGCTTACGTGAGTTAATCCATTCACTTCAGAACCCGCGTAATATTCGTAAATAATCGACCCCCACCAGTCTAACATCTGTTGTTTTATCTGACGGGGGCAAGGCGCAGCGGCATGTATTGCTATTTTATGAGAAGATAAATCGAAACGAGTTCGAACGGATTCAGGCAGTTTCAACAAACGACTAAACATAGTCGGCACCCATTGACTATGTGTGACTTTATATTGATCAATGGCCTCCAAGGCACCAACGTCATTAAATCCGGGCATCATGATGACAGTTCCGCCCAGTGCTTGAGTCGCTGTCGTAAACCCCGCTGGCGCAGAGTGATACAGCGGCGCGGGTGACAGGTATACCGTACTTTCGTCAAAACCCCAAAGCCCTCTCTGTAAAGCGCCCACTTGACTGGCACTGTCAGAAATCAAGTTACTGGACAGGGGTTTTAAAATTCCTTTCGGTTTTCCCGTCGTCCCGGAACTGTAAAGCATGAATGCACCGGCAGGCTCTTCATCGAGCATAGTGGCTGGAAAATAGTTTAGTGAGTCTTCGTAATTTTCAAAAGGCGCTTCAGGCATGCCTGTCATAAGCCATTTTTTTACGCTAGGACATTGTGCGGGAAGCTTTCTAGCAACGTCGGCTAAGTAGTCAGAGGATACCACCAGCTGCGATTCTGAATTGTTGATAATATAGGCTGCTTCCTCATCGCTGAGATACCGATTCACCGTCGTAAGATAAAGTCCTGATCGAAGAGCCGCCCATATTACTTCAAAATAACGAATGTCGTTTTCGAGAAAAATCGATATATGATCCCCCTTTCGTAATCCCAACGACCACATAAGCTGAGCCAATTGATTCGACCGCTGATCCAACTCGCGATAGCTTAGTTGCTCGCCGGTTTGCGAATGTATAACCGCCGGTTTCTCGGGAAATATTTTCGACCAATGACCTGGATACATTTTTAGCCTCGCGGTTCTTATAATTATTTGTATTTTAGTTTTTCTGGGGTTGTCCTGGTTATATTTACTTTAATGTTCCGCTTGGGCAGTTGAATACTCGTACTTTTGCGGTTTTTGAATTAGTGCCCATCCAGAAAGAACCGTTTTTCTGTAGGTCGAAATTATTGTGGTGTTACCACCCGACCTGAAATGCCAACAGAAAGCCAGGATTGTCGGGTTAAAAACCGACCTACAACAGACACTTTAAATCAATAATTCTGGACGAGTACAAATTAACGTTTCCGGCCGAGGAATTTCTACTAGTAGATATAGACGCATCGTAAGCTTTCCGGTTTTTTTACCCCTTAATTTACGACTTTCTTTTGCGGCGTTCCTTTACACCTCTCTTTTGCTTAACTGCACTAGCTCGCATTTGACATCGCTGCTTCATGCGGCAAGTATTGACTTAAACAGACCGCGATTTATAAACCGACCGCACCGCCTTCATTACGGGGATCATGTATACCGCTTATTTCGCCATCTTTTACTAAAATAGAATTTGCATCCCCTATCCCTCTTCCCCAGGGAACAACTTTTAGATCTTTATGCCCCATCACTTCAAGCGCTTTTTTGGTGTCCGGCGAGATGCCATATTCGTCGTAGAAAACCCGATCGGGCAACCACTGATGATGAAAGCGCGGTAGAGACACAGCATCAGAAATATTCATCTCGTGATCAATCACATTCATCACGACTTGCAAGACCGTGGTGATGATAGTCGAACCACCGGGGCTTCCTGTTACCAATACCGGCTTGCCGTCTTTCGTTACAATCGTGGGAGACATCGAACTCAACATACGTTTCCCAGGAGCGATTGCATTAGCACTACGCCCGATCAAATCAAATTGGTTGCGCGTATTTTCCTTCAGTGAAAAATCATCCATTTCATTATTAAGTAGAAACCCTGCCCCCTGAACAACAATTTTATTACCGTAACTACTATTTATCGTTGTGGTTAAGGAAACCAAATTACCGTCCCCATCAGCCACAGAAAAATGGGTTGTCTGCGGGCTTTCAGCAGGCCAGGAACCAGCGCCGATCGCATTACTATCGCTGGCTTTTTCTTTTTCAAAGTCTGAGAACCGCATTTTCGCATAGTCTTTGGAAGTCAGCATGGCCATGGGAACCTCGTAAAAATCCGGATCCCCTAAATGTTCAGCGCGGTCAGCATAGGCTCTTCTCTCACCTTCGAGCATCAAGTGAATGACTTCCGAACTACCCCAACCCATTGCCTTAACGTCAAACGGCTCAAACATATTCAACATCTGGACTATTAGAGCCCCACCCGATGAAGGCGCTGACATGCCCCATATATCGTAGCCCCGATAACTCCCTTTTACCGGAGCGCGCCAAACCGATTGATAGTCCTGAAGATCCTTATGTGTTATCTCCCCATTTCCACGCTTCATTTCTGCAACAATAAGATCGGCAACGGGCCCTGCGTAAAAACCATCGCGCCCTCGGCGAGAAATAGTCTCCAAGGTTTTACCTAGATGTTTTTGCACAAAAATGTCGCCAATCTGATACTTTTCGCCTTTATTGGTAAACGTTTCCATTGAACCAGGATAAGCGGTCATTCTTTGCGCAACATTATTAAATTGACGGGTGAGATCTCGATTGAGCACAAAACCCTTTTTCGCTAATCGAATCGCGGGAGCCATCACTTCTTTGCGTGATTTACTGCCATATTTTTCCAACATGGTCAGTAAGCCATCGACGCTACCGGGAACGCCCGCCGCTTTATGGGTATTGCGGGACTCGCCTTTTATGACATTGCCCTCAGCATCTAAATACATATCTTTATGGGCTGACGCCGGGGCTTTTTCCCGATGATCAAGAGTGACCACATTACCGTCGGCCAGACGAATGACAGCAAAGCCACCGCCACCTATATTACCCGCAGAAGGATAGGTGACAGCCAAGGCGAACCCGGTAGCAACTGCAGCATCAATGGCATTACCACCCGATTTAAGAATTTCGATACCGGCTTTGGACGCCAGTTCACTACGCGAAGTGACCATTCCATCGCGGGAGTATTTTGCCTCGGGACTGGCTGCAAATGTCCACTGCGACGAAATCACCAGCAATAACAAGGCGAATATTCTTATTTGTTTACAATTATTCAATGCACATCTCCATCGCAACATAGGTCTTCGGACCTCAAGTGGCGAGTACGTTAATCAATTCGATCTTAAACTAACCTATTTTTATCATAAAAGTCATGTAAGAAAAACACGCTAACAACATTTGTTTCCCAATGGCTGGCGCACCTGAGCCGTGCGAGTTACCAGTGCCATTTTTCCCAATAGAGAATTATGTTACCGAATCGCTAGTCAAAAGGCTGCAGTATAATCAATGAGCAGAAACTGCTGTGTCGTTGTTATTCGTGCGGCAAGGAAACCATCGCGACTTTGCGGTCGACTGCTAAGTCTGAAGATTTCTTCAAAGTGGGCAGAACCGCAGGGAAACATTGCCGTAAAGACTTATCAGCCCGTACGATAACGCAATGAATAAGGAAATTAAAGGCTTCGGAATTAAAGAAGCCGGGGGTTACAGGGATTTAATAGTGGATAGTCTGTTAATGAGTCGGCGCGTGCCTTTTTATGGCTGTCAGTATCTGTTCAATCCTTGTATCCCATGCCATGTCATGCTCCTTCTGCCATAGGTCGTCAATCGTCACCTTTACAGCATGTTTGATCGAAGCAAGAAAAGCGTTATACATCTCTTCTTTGACGCCGTAATCCTTAAGATGGGCATTCACTTCCCAACCCAAATATCCACCATCGCCATGCAAGCTATCATCCATAATGACTTCAAAAATCTGGGCCACCATACGTCCGCGCATGTACTGATCTGAATGCCCCATGAGCGGAAAAGCATCGCGGCAAGACTCGAAAAACTCATCATATATAAGCGGTGTGAGATCAACATCGCGTTCCGCAACTTGTTCCAACGTGTTCACGACGACTTCTAGTTCATTCATCATTTTCTCCTATATTTTCTGCCGGTTTTTTTAAGCTCTCCGCTGAAAACCAAAGTTCACAGAACAAAAACACATTAACGGTTAATAATGGCACAGCACTAACATCAGCAACAATACACCCATTATGACCTAGACGTTGATACTACTGTGCCTCAATGCTGCAAACCGAGAGCGCCTTTGGCTCGAACGATATCATTACGGTAAGCGCTTCAGAATGGAAGTTATGCTTAAGACTATATCGTCTAACATTGATCTAAAATAAATAAAAAGAGCATGCCGCTGAATAATGGGAGTCAATTAATTCTTCTACTCTGTTGCTTTGTTCTTTCTTTTGCTCTTTCTTCTAATGTTATGAGCTCTACGTCTCCTCTACAGCCATCTAAGCAACGCAGAATCAAATGAACGGCCAGCCTACGACGGTGCGAATACCGTATGGACCGTTATAGAGCGCAAAATGAGCACTTTTTATTGGCCGGTGCCGGTGAACATTGTACCCAAGCGAAACATTCTGGTGATCACTGGCTAGCCTATAAGTTACGGAGTCATGGTTGAGATGTGAAGTCAGCAAACGGCAAACCCGCAAAGCTTCTAGGAAGGGGCGTAATTCATACCCCCGTCAATTTTTATGATCGCACCGTTGGTAAAACTGGAGGCATCGCTGGCCAAATAGAGCGCTGCACCCACGATTTCCTCGGCTTCACCGGCCCGCTCTCTGGGAATTTTCGCCTTAAAGACTTTCTTCATACTCTCCATATCCCAGGCTTTGGATATATCGGTCAAAAACGGACCAGGCATGATGCAATTGGTTCGCACATTGGGCCCCAACGCGTAAGATAGACCAATCGTTAAACTGTTTAATCCTGCCTTTGCAGCACCATAAGGTATTTCTTTCGCACCGGGCATTTTAGAACTGGTGCTGCTGACGTTGATAATCGAACCGCCAGCTCCAGCGGCCATGCGCTCGCCAATAACCGCCGCTAAACGGAAAGGTCCCGCCAAATTAACATCCATAACCTTATTGTATAACTCCCGACTGATCGAAGTCAGATTCTCGTATAACGGGGACATACCTGCATTATTGACCAGTACGTCAACCTGGCCGTATTCAGCGTAAGCGGCCGCAATGAGTGCGTCACAGGCATCCCAGTCGCCAACGTGACAGGCCACACCAATACATTCCGTGCCCATTTCATCCCTAATCGTCGACGCGACGGCTTCACAGGCATCAGCCTTGCGGCTACTGACCACCAGTTTAGCTCCCGCCTCGGCAAAAGCCTTTGCCATTGCCAGTCCTAGGCCGCGCGTACCACCCGTAATCACCGCTACTTTGCCACTCAAATCAAAATGCTGGGCCGTTTTTTCACTATCCATAATCTATTCCCCGATTTATTTTATTTCTTCTAGGCGTTACGAATCGTCAATCCACCGTCGACCGGTATGGTCGCTCCCGTGATGTAACTGGCTCCCGGAAGAACCAAACTCAGGGTAATTTGCGCAACTTCTTCCGGCAGTCCGTAACGCCGTAATGCTGTGCGACGTTTTGCAAAGACTACTTTGTCGTCATCGGGGATGCCAGCAGTAATGCCTGTGTGGATTGGACCGGGACAAATGCAATTGACGGTAATTCCCTGCCGGCCCAGTTCCACCGCCATCGCCCGGGTCAAGCCCAAAGAAGCATGCTTCGCCACTACATAGGAACTATTAAAAGGCGTCGCTCCCAACGCCTCAGTCGAGGCAACATTCACAATTCTTGGGTGCTCTGCCTTAATGAGGTAGGGCAGCGCGGTTCGGATAGCCCACTGTTGCGCGCTAACCATGACATCGAGAGCTTTTTGCCAGCCCTCGTCATAAGCATCGTCATCGAGTACAGAGGGAATGCTCAAACCCGCGTTATTAATCAAGATATCAACACCGCCAAAATGTGCCGCTGTTTGCTCTACCGCTGATACAACCTCAGCCTTGATTGAGCAATCGGTAACTATAGGCAGCACATCACCACCGGCTTCGCGGATCTCCGCGGCGACCGCCTCCAGTGCTGCGCCGTTAATATCAACAATCGCTACCTTTGCACCCTCATCAATAAACAAATGCGCGGTTGCACGGCCCATACCACTGGCAGCTCCGGTAACAATAGCCACCTTTCCGGAAATAGATCGAGATAATGCGGATAGTTTTTTCATTGTAGCTCCTGTTCAAGCGGATTGGTTGGTCGAATCGAGCACATATTGTTTACTTTGCGCCCGCTCGCTGCAAAAGTTATAGCAAGAAGCCGTCATATAATTTTGCAGTTCCTAATTTACTTTTGTACTTGCCTCATCACCTCTGCTGATAAGTTTCAGTTCTTTACCATTGGTTTCAAATATCGTAATTGAACAATTATTTGGCTGAAAAATATAAACCTGATCGCTATTCTCAGCAACACCAACAGCGGCATTAATCGCAACAAAATGAGAAAAAATGACAGTATCGGTATCAATTTCCACCAAGCTTTCGGCCAGGTCTTTACGCCATTGCTGAAGAGCATCCGACTGCTCAGACCAATTGCCCTGCATCACTTTTTGCAACCAGGGTCCACGCTCCTGCAAGGACAAACCGGGAGACGGGATTTCCGCGACCCGGTTTTCAATTCGAACCGACTGTGACGTAGAACTTTTAAGCGGGTCGGCTGTTTCCTGCGCACGGCGCAAAGGGCTCGAGGCTAAACTAAGAGGGAGCTTGCCCGCCAGAATGTC
The DNA here is from genome assembly GCA_913019905.1 of uncultured Cellvibrionales bacterium. Classification (GTDB taxonomy): domain Bacteria; phylum Pseudomonadota; class Gammaproteobacteria; order Pseudomonadales; family Dasaniaceae; genus Oceanicoccus. The sequence goes on along the minus strand of CAJVZD010000005.1, from coordinate 89,003 downwards.
ACAGGCTGCACGCGCTTGCGAGTGCCCCAATTCATCGAGCCCAGGATCCAGATCGTCGGTGAATGATCCCGCTGCTTTTCCGTGCCTAACCAAATAAATCAATGCCATTACAGATTCCCGATAGAAAAATCTGATTATTATAGTGTTGTGACGGGTAAAGTCGACTGTCATTTGTCGAGCGAACAAATCGGTTTCTGGAGTCGGGGTTAAAGAAAAACAAACAATCCAAATAATTACCAAGATTTAATCTTTCACTCCAATTGCTTCTCACGCCTTAAAAAGATGTTGTGCGTGGAAAAAATCAGCCAGGCAACCCTGTAGCCAATGGCAATTTACTGGCAATAAAGATATCCTCTTGTGCTTTTACTATAAACTTTTTTTTGACTCAAAAATATTTCCCGAACTTATCTCAGTGAAGATAGGCTATTCATTCATAGGAAACGACAGTAATGACGAAGCACGGTAATGCACTAGAGGGTTCGGGCATCCCCGATATAGAAGTAGACGTAAGAGAAACCTTTGGCCTTAATATAGACTTAAAAGTACCTGCGTTTTCCGCTACCTCCGATCATGTTCCGCAAATCGACCCGAGCTATCTATTTAATTTCGAAACAACGCTCGCAATACTCGCAGGCTTTGCTCACAACCGAAGAGTGATGGTTCAGGGCTATCATGGTACGGGAAAATCAACCCATATCGAACAGGTGGCCGCCCGCTTAAACTGGCCCTGTATTCGTATTAATCTCGACAGTCACTTAAGCCGAATGGACCTCATCGGTAAAGACGCTATCGTGTTACAAGACGGAAAACAAGTCACGGAATTCAGAGAAGGATTACTGCCATGGGCCCTGCAGCGCGCCTGCGCCTTGGTTTTCGACGAATATGATGCCGGCCGACCAGACGTTATGTTTGTTATTCAACGGGTATTGGAAGTCGAAGGCAAACTGACTTTATTAGATCAGAGCAAGGTCATTACTCCACACCAATCCTTCCGCTTGTTTTCAACGACCAACACCATAGGTTTGGGTGATCCGAGTGGTCTCTATCACGGCACCCAACAAATCAATCAGGGACAGATGGATCGCTGGAGTATCGTGTCAACATTGAATTATCTACCCCACGAACACGAAGCAAATATCGTCGGAGCCAAACTTCCCGACCTTGATCGAAAACGAATTTCGAATATGGTGTCAGTCGCAGATCTAACGCGGCAGGGTTTTATCAATGGCGACATTTCGATCGTCATGTCGCCACGGACCGTCATCACCTGGGCTGAAAATGCCAACATATTTGATGATTTTGGTTTTGCCTTCAGGCTCACCTTCCTAAACAAGTGTGATGAGACAGAACGCTCGATAGTGGCCGAATACTATCAGCGATGCATGGGCGAAGAATTACCTGAGTCCAGCTCTAACGTTGTTCTTGCATAGACGGTTTTTTGTTCTTCCAGTGCAATGTTTCCTGACAATGTTTCCTGACAATGTTTCAGTACAGTGTCTCGCGGCAATATCTCAGTACGATGTCCCAGTACAATTTCGTAGTACAATTTCGCAGTACAATTTCGCAGTACAGGGACATCGAATGAACTCAACAGTAAATGCTAGTTTATATTTCTGTTTGATTTAAATAGTTAAGCAAGTTGCGCTACTTTTCCATCAAGTAACGTAAGAGGTGTAGAGTGTCAAAAACAAATGGACCCGTAGAGGAATTTAAGCAAGCTGTGACCTCTACCATGCGCGCAATCTCTGGTAACAATGAACTTGAAGTCACTTTTGGTCATGGAAAACCTTATATTCAGGGTAATCGAGCTCGTATTCCCTCGGTAGACAAGACTCTCAACGAAGATCAACTCGCTGTCTTAAGAGGCGTCGCCGATAATTTCGCGCTCAAAGAGCGGTTTCACGACGAGGCGAAACATCGCTTAAATAGTCCCGCACCCGGTGTTGCTAGAGACATATTCGAATGCGTAGAACAGGCGAGAACCGCATCGATCGGATCTTACTTAATGAAAGGCGTGGAAAACAATTTAAGTGCCCAATTGGAACAACATTGCATCGACAAAGGATACGCGGCGGTAGAAAATCAATCACAAGCACCACTCGGAGAAGCTGTGGGACTGTACGTTCGGGAACAGCTAGACATGCCCCTGCCACCCTCGGCATTACATATATTGGACATGTGGCGAGAACACATAGATACACACATAGGCGACCAACTTGATGAGTTAAAAGACTCGGTATTGGATCAGGAAGAGTTTTCAAAAATTTCGCGACAATTAATCGCCAACCTCGGTCACGATGACCGATGGATGGACGATGATATCGACGGCGATGAAGATGACAATAGCGACGAACCGGAACCCGAAACCGCACCCAGCGATGATGAACAAGAGTTTGAGCAGGACATTAGCGATGACGCCGACAATGCCGAAGCGATTTACGGAGAGATTCCCGCCAACGCCGAGGCCATGGATGCTGCAGAAGAGGACAATGAACAAGAGGAAGCAGGCGGCCCACCAAAGGAAGCCAACATTAGCGACGAAGCCGCACCGTTAGATAATTTTTATAAATCCTATACAGACCAGTTCGATGAAGTGATTGTTGCTGATGAAATGCTGGATGCCGAAGAACTTGATCATCTTCGCGGCGTACTTGATCAGCATTTATTGGACTCTCAAATTGTCATCAGTAAGCTGGCCAACCGATTGCAACGCAAACTGCTTGCAAAACAGAATCGCAGTTGGAATTTTGATTTGGAAGAAGGGATGTTAGATACTTCCCGCCTGTCGAATATAATTATGGATCCCTTTCAAGCCTTGGCGTTCAAGCAAGAAGAGGACACAAAATTTCGCGACACGGTTGTCTCGTTACTTATCGATAGCTCGGGTTCGATGCGTGGCAGATCCATTACCATCGCCGCAATGTGTGCCGATATTCTGGGTCGAACACTGGAACGCTGTGCGGTTAAGGTTGAAATTCTGGGGTTTACCACTCGCGCCTGGCGCGGTGGCGAATCTCGCGAAAAATGGGTGCAGGATGGTATGCCAGACCAACCAGGCAGACTAAACGACCTACTCCATATTATTTACAAGTCAGCCGACATGCCCTGGAGAAGCTCCCGAAGAAATCTCGGCTTAATGATGCGCGACGCGCTACTAAAAGAAAACATTGATGGCGAAGCATTATTGTGGGCTCACAATCGTATTGTCGGTCGTCCCGAAGACAGAAAGATTTTAATGGTGATTTCAGACGGGCTGCCGGTGGACAATAGTACTTTACTGGTAAACCCCAGTAATTTTCTGGAACAACATCTTAAATACGCCATCGACAAGATTGAAAACCATTCTAGCGTTGAGCTCGTCGCTATTGGAATTGGACACGACGTAACTCATCACTATCGGCGTGCCGTCAAAATTATCGATGCGGAACAGCTAGGCAACGCCATGACCGACCAATTAGTCGACTTATTCGACGAAGAATCCAACAAAAAGAAAAAGGGACGACAAAAATAGCGGCTACAGAATGATTATTCCGTCCTAGGTCGCGTTGTCGAATAAGCACTAGAAACGAAAGCAGCGCAAAAAAGGAAACTTAAAAAAAGCAGCACTAGCGCAATTTCATTCAACTTTGATAACATGTCAGTTAGAAGCTGGCGATTATTTTTCATTCATACTAACGGTTTAATTGATCATGACAGAAAACAACGCAACAGATTTATCGTATCAGAATGTCAATGCACAACTAACCGCTCCGGGACAGGACTACGAATTAGTCGAAGCCGAGGTTCACGGCCATAGCTGCCGTGTGTTCAAGAACGCACCGCCGACCTTAAGAGATCTTTTTCATGATAACCGCAGCGACGAAACGTTTCTCGTTTACCTGGAAGAACGTTATAGCTATGAAGACATATACCAGCAGTCTGCAAAAATAGGCAAAATACTCGTCGAGCAATACAACATAAAAAAAGGCGATCGTGTCTCAATTTCAATGCGCAACTACCCCGAGTGGATTAGCGCGTTTACGGCAGTAACTTCTATCGGGGCGATTGCCGTGGCTATGAACGCCCTTTGGTCAACCGAAGAAATGGAATACGGGCTAGAGGATAGCGGCTCTAAAGTATTAATTGCCGATCAACAACGGGTCGACCGAGCGACGCTAATCTACAAGAAATTGGGCATTGATGTTATTGCCGTACGACCCGACAAACAACTGCCTGAAGATGTCAGATCATTACAAGAACTACTTGCCACTGTAAGCGATTGCGAAATGCCGGCAGCGAGCATCGAACCCAACGACGACGCAACCATTTTCTATACTTCCGGATCTACGGGCCACCCAAAAGGCGCCGTATCATGCCACCGCAACATCATCAGCGCATTGCTGTCCTGGGAGTTGGGGGTCATGGTTAGTGTAGTAATGAATGGTATCGAGCCCGAGGAGCCAAAATACCCACCCGCAACATTATTGGCTGTTCCACTGTTTCACGCAACAGGCGCCTTGGCCGTGTATCTATCCAGCTACCGTTCACAACGTTGTATTGTATCGATGTATAAATGGGATGCTGCACTCGCCGCTACGATTATCGAACAAGAACGTATATCATCTTTTGTCGCTCCCGCAGCAATGACGGGAGATCTGATCGAAGAAGCGCGAGTGAGTAATCGGGACTTAAGTTCATTAGCCACAGTCGGAGGCGGTGGCGCACCACGCGCGCCAGATCAGGTAAAAAACATCGCCAGTGTTTTTGCTAACGCTCTTCCGAATACCGGTTGGGGCATGACGGAAACAAACGCCATAGGGACTGGAATTGGTGGCGAAGACTATCTGGCACACCCTGGAAGTTCTGGGCGCTGCGCGGCTGTATTAGATTTGGCAATCGTAGACGAAGACGGCAATAACCTGCCTGCTGGGGAGCGCGGTGAACTGCGGGTCAGAGGAGCTTCGGTTATTAGCGGTTACTGGCAGCGACCTGAAGCTAATGCAGAAACCTTCGATAATGGCTGGCTTCTAACAGGAGATGTGGCATACATTGATGAAGAGGGTTATCTTTACATTGTCGACAGAATTAAGGATCTTGTGATTCGCGGCGGAGAGAACATCGGTTGTGCCGAAGTCGAAGCAGCCCTATTGACCCATGAACACATTATCGAGGCAAGCGTTTATGCGGTACCTGACGACAGATTAGGCGAAGAAGTCGGCACCACAATCTTTGCCAGCGAGAAACTTAAACAGGACGAGCTAAAGGAATTTCTCGCCGCGCATATTGCCCGATTTAAGATTCCTCGCTATTTTAAGTTTTCCGAAAACCCACTCCCGAGAATTGCCTCAGGGAAAATTGACAAAAAGGTACTGAGAGAAATCGCGGTGAAAGACTTAGGATAGATATTTCCGAGGAATGTTCTTACCATAGCTTTATCGCAGCACTTTTTTACGGTGATTTTTTACAACACGTTTTTACAGCAAGTTTTTACAATGTTAAGTGACAATGTTGAGTGACAATGCTGCCATTATTGAAACGCCCATGAGTGAAAACGATGGCACTATTTCCGCCCATAGAGCCAAGTTGCAGTTAAGACAGACGTTTCAATTTGCCACCTAAATTTTGAGCGACCCAATGAATTTATTAAAAATTGACAACATCATCGATATCTTAGATACCGACGATACGGAAATTTACCAGCCTGAAAAAGATATTAGACATGCTGCAGTCGCGGCGATTCTTCGTCCAGCAAAAGATCATACCGAAGCATTGTTTATCCTAAGAGCCGATAAACCGGGAGACCCATGGTCTGGACAAATGGCGTTTCCAGGTGGTCATTATGAACAACACGATAAATGCCTTCGCGAAACAGCCGAGCGGGAAACCTTTGAAGAAATAGGCCTCGATTTAATCAAGGACGCCCGTTATATCGGTAAAGTCGCCGACGTAGAAGTCAATCCCAGAGGGCGCGACATCAATATGATTGTATCGCCATTTGTCTTTGTACTCGAAAACCAAAACCCCACTATTAATATGAATTACGAAGTAGCGGATGTTTTATGGGGTTCTCTTAATGATATGTATGCGGGACATAATCTTACTCAGCACGACTTTTCCATATCAGGAAGAACCGAACAATTTCCAGGCTATAGTGTCGGCGACCAGGTCGTATGGGGATTAACAATGCGAATGCTGGACAATATTTTTGAGAAACTTAATCCCAGATGGATAGCCAGGTATAGCTAGCCTCCATTCGAGATAAGAGAAATTAATGACTGAACGACCATTCTCACTGATTCTGCGGGCGCTCTTAGAGAAACACAACAATACTCGGTCTGGTGAGCACGCGGTTTGATTTGTCTTTTCGCGACCTTAGATCCACCGGCTGCCGGGATAAAATATTGAATTGTTAGGCGTTTACGCTGCAGACTCTTTTATCATTCAAACAGTTTATCCAGTCCGCCCACAGTGAATGGTTTTGTCATGACATCACGCACTACTACAGAGCGAAGCACTTAGAGAGCTACCATCAGGACTATTAACAACCGCGACGTTAAGTGCCGCATATAAGACTTTCTATGGTTAGGGAATTTTAAGGATAGGGCGTTGTATGGATAAGGTGTTGTATGGATAGTACACTCAATAACAAAGTCGCAATTTTTGACCTGGGAAATGTTGTCCTCGACTGGAACGTAAGTCAAATTCTTAAATCGCTTAATCTTGAGCCGGAAGAAGAAAATCTACTTCGAGAAGAGCTATTCTCGCATCAAGTTTGGCTCGATCTCGACCATGGCCGAGAAACAGAAGCGTCGGCTGTTATAAAAGTTTGCGAAAGATCTGTACTGGAAAGAAGCGCTGTAGAAAAAGCGATCTTTGCGGCCAAAGATTCTCTTTCGCCTATATCTGAAACAATATCGTTGATGCAGGACTTATCAAATAACAGCATAGAGATGTATTGCCTTTCCAATATGCCTCGAGAAACCTATGACCACATCAAAAACTTTGAGCTATTCAAACTGTTCAACGGCATTATAATTTCCGGGATCGAAGGGTGCTCGAAACCAAATGATGACATTTTCCATCTGATCATTCGTCGTTTTGAACTGGAACCGAGAAATACCTTGTTCATTGATGACAGTTTGCCAAATATCAATGCCGCTGAACGCCTCGGCATCAATGGATTTCACTTTAAACGCAGCGATAGTTGTTACGCCAACATACGAAAACTCTTACTCTGAATAGGAAGTTTATATCAGCAGGACATCTGAGAGAGTCTGATTTAAAACTGCTGGAGTACAGAACGATAGACCCCGCTGCCTGAAAATTGCCGCAATCTTAATATTGATTATCAAAAAAGGATAACAATGAAACAGATAGAGCACTTTGAAGAGAAATTCTTAACATTCATCAAACGTGAAATGATCACAGATGCAGCTCACGACATAAATCACGTACACCGTGTGGTGAAAATCGCGAAAAACCTGTGTAAAAAGGAGAACGGCAATGAATGGGTTGTCATTCCGTCTGCGTATTTACACGATTGCTTTTCTCATCCGAAAAACCATCCCGAGAGATCCCACAGCTCAACGCTTGCTGCGCGAAAAGCTATTCAGTATCTGGGGTCCATTCAATATCCAAGCCAGTATTACGACGCGATATTCCATGCCATAGAAGCGCATAGCTATAGCGCAGCCATTGAAACCAAAACTGCTGATGCAAAAATAGTACAAGACGCGGACCGGTTAGACTCATTAGGCGCCATAGGTATAGCGCGATGCATTCAGGTAGGCAGCTCGTTCGAAGCGTCTCTCTATTCCGCAACCGACCCATTTTGCTCCCAGAGACAACCAGAAGACACTCGCTTTAGTGTCGATCACTTTTTTACCAAACTTTTTGTTATATCGGAAACTATGCACACAAACTCAGCAAAAATTGAGGCGACAAAAAGAAGGGATTTTATGCTCAGATTTCTCGACCAGTTGGACCTGGAAATATAACGTTTCAAATCACTAGCTGGACTTTCTGCGACGACCAATTGAGACTTTCGAGCACAACGTTTAACATATGCCTGTTACATTGCAAATAATACCAAAGGAACCTGTGCATGGATTACATTCAACTACTCGCCTTCACGTTTGTCGCACTGTTGTTGGTCGTGTCGCCTGGACCCAATGGCTTGCTAATAGCCAAAACCGTACCAGCTTCCGGTAAAAAGTCAGGATTTGCGAATGTTGCGGGTTTTATCGCTGCATTCTATCTTCATGGTACTCTGTCAATTTTGGGCATTTCGGTGCTCCTAACCCAATCTGCTGATGCCTTTTTCATCTTTAAGATATTAGGTGGCATTTACTTATCATGGATCGGCGTTAAATCTTTACTCGGTGCTGTTCGAACGCCCGACAGAATCCAGGAAAAAATGTCGCCTCAGCAAAACAAGACACTGCGAAAATCATTTATCGAGGGCTTTTTAACGAATGCCTTAAATCCGAAAGTTTCAATGTTCTATCTGGCAGCTTTCCCACAATTTATTCCTACCGGCGAAAATGCCGTTTTATACGCGTTCCTACTCGTCACCATTCACTCGGCAATGAATATGTTTTGGTTTTCTTCGATGGTCATTCTCTTCTCGCGGTTAACCTCGATCGCAAAAAATGACTTCTTTCAACGGATGCTGAAAGGAATAACAGGTATCGTGTTTATCGGATTTGGTGCAAAGTTGATAGCATTAGAAAATAAATAGTATTGTTAATTATCAGGCTCTTTGGGCTTAGCTGTACTAATGAGCTACCAGCTAGGAACCAGGAGCCAGGAGCATGTAAATGATTATTGCTACAATCCTGCGCGATAATCTCGATGCCGGTGCGAATGCCAAAAACGTTAGCTCGGCAGTATCGGCTCCGACCAAGTTGTAAATGCCACAGAGTTGCGGGTTACTGTCTCATAGAGAGCCAGAGGCGAAGCCCAACTCACGACATCTTCTTTATTCTGGACGTTTTTGTGCGAGTTCAAAAAACTCTTGTTGGTTATTAGTTCTTGGAAAGGGTGTATCGGGTATGGGCACATCCAACCATTGACATAACCCTTCCCAGCCGTCGCCAATAGTGTAGACAAATAATCTATCACCTCCGAAAGTGTCTTTCACCGACTGTACGTTTTTGTTAAAAACGTCAATACAGTGGCTGCGATCGCTGATGTCGCCTTTAAAGGTGTTTTCCACAATCATGAGCCTAAGCATTTCATCGAAAGGATCTGGATTGTCAGCGGGTGCTGCGTTAGCTCTATCGTTTATAATTTTAAAGATTGTTTTGGAAATACTGTTATACCAGCTCTCCGCAGTTCTTGTTGTTAGCAGTATTTTCGCGTCGGGGAAATGCTCGGCGAGTACTGGCCAGTAAGCAGCCGTTGGCCAGTCAACGCAGCTTTCGTAGCCCTTGAGTGCGTCATCCCAATTGACATTCTCACCTTTTGACGCAGAGAGCCAATACGGTAGCTGTTCTGTCGGGTTTAAAATGACTTCTTCCATATGATGACAGGGGCCACAACCTAGTTGCTCCAAAGCGATTTTCATCGACATGCTACCTGTGCGTCCAAAGCCGCATCCAATAACTTTCATACCTACTTTCCTTGGTGATTAGTCACCGATCAGAACCATAATGGGTTCCAAATAGTGGCCCCGTTAGATACATCGAGTCAAGCTTTTTTAGCCTATTGGTAGAACTCGCATAAATTCACGGTAGTACGGGAAGAATCGGCTCAATAAACCCCTTTTCCTTCACCGTTCACCGTTCACCCCGATTCGAGTAGTCATCTGACGTAGCTTAGATTCGCCGCCGATTTTTTTGATCAGTACAAAGTCGCATCGCTTGAGTGTGACTTCTCAGCTGGGTGTCGAAAATGCAGCAGACGGACACCGCGCGGAGTAAAATTCACGAAACACGACGGAAACTGTAATACGCTGCGCAAGATCGATTAACTTTTCATTACTCGAACTAAATAACCTAATCAATTGAATCTACTAAACAACCTAACGAATAGTGTTTGCGAACAGAATAAATCCATCTAAGTAGGTTCAAAAAACTTTTTCTTAAGATCGATCCGGTCTGAGAACAAGTTTGCCATTGTCCTCTTCACAGCTTCCCACCAATGTTTCACCGCGCCGATCTTCGAACTGGGCGGAGTCCCCTGCATTTTTCCCTTCACATACCGTGTAGGCCTCCGGCGGCGGACCACGGCGTTTTCCGTTGGTTTTTCTATTGGCAGGACGAAGAACGAGCGTACCGTCTTTATCTTCACAAGTCCCCCTCACCGTCTCACCGCGCGGACTCACGAATTCCGCTTGCTCACCGGCGTTCATGTTTTCACAAGCACTATAGGCCTCAGCTGGAGGACCGCGGCGGTCTGCTGAAAACTGATGTGCGCCGTGGGCCGCGCCAGACTGGATGACTACTACAAAGCTTAGCAAAGCGAATAAAGAGGTAGTTCGTGCTGCCATCGTTCTTGTACCCACAGCTCTTGTTTCCATCATTTCTCTCCGTTTTCTTGCACATTTGAGGATCTTCGTAATTCCTAGATAAAACCTGTGAGAACGAACAAAACCCTCTTGCAGGTGTTGCGCCATGCAGTTTTTCGATCAGCGAAGAACCCGCCAATTGGAAGGACAGTAATTTTGATGATTCATTGTGGGATAATGCTACGGAACATAGTGAAGCTGATGTTAGCCCAAAAGATGGCTACGACAAGATTAATTGGGATGGAAACGCACAATTAATATGGGGTTCAGACCTGGAAACAGACAACACGCTCATTTGCCGAATAACGATAGAGCAACCTGAATAAACGATTATGATATTGAAAAACAGTACGACCACAATAGAGACATCTACCAGTCAACTCTCCTCAATCTTGATGGCATTTATACTGTTCGTAATACTTCCGGTCGTTGCGAGCGCACATGAACTGAAAGACACCAGTGCCCGCATAACCTTGAGAGACGGACAGGTAGAAGTTCGCATATGGGTAGATATGAGCCGTTGGAAAATACGTTTCCGAGATAATCAGGCCTGGCTATTGGGTGATATTTCGCAGCCCATGCCAGCAGCTTTAACTGCGGAACAAACAAAAGCGTTTGTAATAAAGGTGTTGAATGAAGACACTGTGCTGACCCTGAACAAGCAAACCGTTGCCTTAACGTTGTTGGCAATTTCGGAACCAAAATCATCCGTTAAACATAAGGAGCATACCGAGTTTGTTTTCATCTCAAAACATCAACATTCCCGGGTCGAACAAATAGACATTCGATTCCCTAAAAGCCTGGGATCAATCCACGCCAGTTTCGTTAAACCAAAATATAAGATGCTTGCAGCGGGTAGCACTGCGCAGGTTTTTTTCCCAGCGCCAGAAAAGTAAATACACATGACGACCAGGATTTAGCAGGACAGCATGAATTCAATGACGTGAAATAAGTATCCACGTCTATCTGTTTTGCCCTAGAACTTAAAACGCAATTTACCCTCTTCTACGATGACTTCTTTACCCCATTTGGAAAATAGCTGTTCTTCGAAAACTGTCAGGTCTAATGGATAGCAACTCTCTTTTTGAGCAATCAAATCAATGATAATTTCTTGAATCTGAGGTTTGTGGAAGTCGAGCAGTCGTTGTTTACTACCACCTGCATACAACTGTAAATAGGCGGTTGCATCGTTAGCAGAACCGCCAGTGACTATATCGAGAGCATTTTTTAGCGTATCACTAAACATCGATAAAACAGGGTTGGGCACAACGAGGTTAATCAAATCCCGGGTATCGTTGAGCAAAGAATATTCGTCTTGTAGCAGTCTTATTTCATTGATCACAACGTCAGTCAGCCTGATTTCCTTGGTAGAAATATCATAAAGGGGCTTGCCTTCAATCGCTATTTCTAAGTGCGCGCGATAGAGCGGTTTCCTATGATACTCTACGGAAAAACTACTCAGCAGATTCACTGCTACAACTGATTTCAATGGAGGCATACACACATCGGCAGACATCAATGTGAAACTTCCTTCACCTGTGGGAACAGAAACCGGAAAAGTGATGGGCAAATGTACAGAGACAAGGTCGCATAATTCTTCGCCGGTATAATCAGCGGGTTTTAGTCGATTAAACCGTATTAACCATTTAGCAATAAACAGGCGAATGTCGAGTTTTTTTTGCGCTGAAATCAAATTGTCTGCCTTTGTTATTGATTCATTATTTAGTCAGTCTGCGTCGATCAGGCAATAGGTGCCTAGCCGACGATCGATCTTCGTAAACCTTGAGCTTCAACCTCGTGCCGTATATTGAGAACGTGCGATCGCCAATATTGAGGATACACGTGTTACGGAATCTATCATCGAACACGGGTAGATCTACCGTCTGTTCTTAGCTCCCCCACCCTACTCAATCAAAGTACGGCGGTCAATCACCGTGGTTGAATCCGCCCCAGCGACTCAAATGCCGGTTGAATCCTCGCACTTCGATTACCGATGAGCACCGAACGGTTTGCCTCTGCTGAGAAACACGATCAATCATGCAAGTGCCTTAATAATCGTGTTTCTAAGCAGGTCCTTTCATTCAAAACTCTGTTGTTATTTTAGTCTATAGCAACGATTATTCATCGTCGTAGAATAAAATGGCGGGGTCGATGAAAATATTCTACCCAAGCTGCAGCAGCGGATTAATGAGTTACTATAAACAGACTAGACAGCTATATCGGACGTGACCGCAAATACCACAGGAAAATTGCCACTCACCGGCTCCGCATAGTAAAGTGGTTGAAAAAGCAGGGAGAACCCATTCTTTTCCCTGAATTTTCAAACAGGTAAGTACCTTTAAATTATCAGACTCAGGTGATTGTAATATGTCGATGAACATGAGCAAGTCAGAAAGAGAAGCCTATTTGCAAGAATTGCATGTCGGCGTGATATCGATCGAACAAGCGGGTGCAGCTCCTTTATCTGCCCCCATTTGGTATGACTATGACCCGGCGGTGGGGCTTTGGATATTAACTGAACCAAATTCGAAAAAAGGAAAGGCTCTGGCCGCTGCCGAGCGGTTCACACTAGTCGCGCAAAACGAAGCAGCTCCCCTGTACAAGTATGTCAGTGTCACCGGCCCTATTATTGAGGTGAGAGTTGCGGACTTTGAAAAAGACACAAAACCCATGGCCTATCGCTATTTTGATCAGGCCACCGCAGATATGTACTTAAAGGGTTCGCAGGGCGGCACGTCCAATCATTATCTAATGCGCCCGGAGCAATGGCTTACCCTAGATTACAGTAAAATGTAAAAAATCCGTTTCCACTGGAAAAGCCAATATCGCACAACTGCCGTCGCAACCCTATGTTATGAGCATGCAGGGAGGAACGCGCGTCGATTGCAACTCGATGCACAGAAGCAGCCAAGATCTGATATCGGCTTTCAACAACACAGTAAAGATACAAATTCTTATGAAAAGAAACAATATCTTCTCCCTTTCAGCGAAAAAGTCGTCTCCGTTTTCCTGCGTTGGAACAAGCCGCTTAATGCTCGCTAGTATTGAACAATACATTTGCTAGAGCTTCATCAGCGAGTTTAGACGAACCGCATTCTCTTACCTGCTTCGACAAGAAATACCCTATCTTGCGAGCAAATAACTTTGCCAACGTCTATTTACTAACAAACGCGCGGTGTATCCTCTGCTGAAAACCTTCACGTAGCTCGTGTGGGTTGCTGTAATGAATTTGAGTGAATACAATTCCGATTAAATCCTGCGCAGGGTCAATAAAGAAGAGCGTTCCTAGACCTCCATCCCAGCCAAATGTGCCTATCGGCTCAGGATTGTCGGTGCCCGGAAGAAAACGAGTCGCCAATCCATAGCCCCAACCGCGGCCCTTTTTCCATGTACCCGGCACTTCAGGAGACACCTGAACCTCGGTCATCGCTTTCACAGATTGCTCACTTAAAATGCGCAGCCCCGCGGTCTTTCCACCATTCAGTAACATATCGGCAAATTTGTGATAGTCACCCACTGTACTCTTCAGGCCACCTCCCCCCGATGAAAACGCTACCGCATTCGGATCATTGGGTGCTGACATAACGGTAAATCGATCGTTTTTATCTTTCGTGTAGAGCGACGAAAATCGATTTCTTTTTTCTTCAGGAACAAGGAAAAAGCTATCGTTCATCCCCAGTGGAATCAATATCCGTTCGCTCACGAATTCACCGAATTCCTTGCCACTGACAACGTTTACAACTGCAGGTAATACTTCATAAGCATTGCCGTACTGGAAGCCATCACCAGGGTTATGTCGCAATGGAAGGCGCGCGATTCCATCGGCAAACTCGACATTGGTTGAACTCCCCCACAATGCGTCTACTTCGGGCGAATATCCAGCTAATCCGGCTGTGTGGGTTAACAAGTGCCTGATCGTAATAGATTTTGTCGCCGTTTTTCCTAAACCAAGCTTAATGTCGGCGAACGCCGGCAGATAGGTCGCAACCGGATCATCTAATCTCATCGCGCCTTCATCAACCAAGATCATGATAGCCGTAGCCGTGATCGGCTTGGTCAATGAATCCAATCTGACAATTGTGTCCTGGGTGGCCGCGACCTCAGGTGATTGATGACCAACAGCCTCTTGGAAAACGATCTTGCCATTCTTTGAAACCAACGCAATGGCACTTGGCACTTGGCCGGACTCAACCTGATCAACCATGAACTGACGAACACTACTCAAATCTACAGTTGCGGGAATTGAGTTTGCCTTCGGTGTTTCGCAGGCAGCTAATATGAAGGCACTCAGAAGTAAGACCAATACTACATTAAGTTGGCGTTTCACAGTTTCTCCTTTATTGAATTTATTGAACCGTCTGAGTATACAACGGACTTAAATAATTTTCTGCACGTCGAGTGATATATTGTGACGTCAGATAATATGATCTCGTGAACATGGATTACCTCAAGAAAAAGGAAAGGTTTTCCTTAAATGATCTCTATCGGTATTTGCTCAGCGTATAAATCGAACGTCCAAAATCTTGTATGGAACCGTTAGCAAGCGATGCTGATGAATAGTATGCGTGTTTCAAGACTAGCCTCGACCGGTCCATCGTAACACATCCGGTCAGAGTGCCTTTCGGGCAGTATTACGACCCTTAATATGTTTTGAGTATTGGAAGCCTGATTCTTTATGATCGCAAAAGTGTTAGTACAATAGGGTACTGTGCTGCTCAATGTCCTCCGATAAATCACAAAATTGACCTATCGATAAAACATAAACTCTACAACAAAAAATCCGGGCGGAATTTCCGCCCGAGTTAATGATTTAGTTTTTCACCTGCAACATGTACTCAGCCACTGCCATGCGCACATCTTCACTCAGATAATTCTGCGGCGGCATCTCCGGATAATCGTCACGTTTTTTGACTGGGCTATTAATGTAGGCTGCAAGACCTTCTGGGTTGTCCATATAAAGCGCTTGAATAATTTGCACTGGTGGTCCGATCATACGACCCGTATAAGTATGACAGCCCGCACACACGCCCAAATAGGCAATTCTACCGCGATCTTTATCTTCGATGACTCTCGGTGCAACGGGTTCCGGCAACAGATAACTGACCGTCGCGGCACTGTTAGTAAAATCACAATCGACGAACTCTCCTATACCGACGGTATTGTAACGGTGACGATTATTAATACAGCTGCCCCTGGTTTCGCCGACATGAACGATATCCGGGTTCACTTGTTTAAGTTCGGCAAGCATTACTGCCTTTATCGGATCAATCGTGTCGTAGCCATTATTATCCATCAAGTTGTCTAGAATCATTACGCGGTCGGAGTAGGGATCGGACTCTGGATCAATCGTCAAATTGTCGGCGTGGTAATGATCAGAAATTAATATTCCGGCCGTTTTGTTATTAGAGATAATATTGCCTTCGATAATGACGTCGTCGGCGGCCATAGACATAATACCCGTACCCGAGGGCACGCCAGCCACGGTAGATCCGACTATGGCAAAATTGACATGATTATTATTGACGACAAAATTGTTGCGAATAATGACATCGAACGTGGTTTTTATAGGAAGGCCTGGAGAAATAAACGTTAAAATGCCAGCGGCATTATCGTGCGCATAATTGTTCTCGACAATGGCGTGACGAGAATTTTCAATTTCGATACCGGCAACACTATCAAATACCTCGTTGTGCACCACGTCAATGTTGTCACACATACCCACATAAATTGCAGCATCGGAAATTTGTGACAATACATTATGGGTAATTAGACCATTTTTCCCAAGCTGAGGAAATATACCGTAAACACCTGAATCAATAATAATATTATTACGGATTTCAAAATTGTTTCCAGCCTGCCCCATGATACCGTTGCCTTTGTAGTGCATAATCTTAAAATTCTCCACCACAATATTGTTGCCGGAATACAAAATGGCGTCATTCAGCTTGCCGTCGCCTTCCATCGTCGCTCTTCGACCTTCTTTAATCACGCCAACCAATCGTATGTCATCTTTATCAATGTATACGGTCTCTCGGTACGTTCCGGGCATTACCTGAATGGTGTCGCCAGGCACCGCCTTTTTAACGGCCTCCTGAATTGACTCCCCGTCTTGGACGACTAGTACATTACCTTTGACGGTGCGAACGGCGACGGCTCTTCGAGCAGCATTACTCTTAACACCGGCGGACGCGTCAGATTTAAAACCACCCTCATAACTGCTACCGTCAGAATTGCTACTAATCACAACTGTCGTATCGGCTCCTTGTCTGCCCCAAAAACTTCCCGCGGCAAACGCCACTATGACAAACATCAACGTAATTATTCGACTTACACTCATAACCTTTCTCCTCGTGAAACGATTTTTATCTTTTTGTTATGTTTGATGGGCGCGAGCCCAGAGGGCACTCGCTCCGGTATTTCAGGTGTAAAAACTTCGTCAGTCAGGGTTTTCAGGAAATCGACCAGCCGATCCAATTCGTAGCTAGTTAAATCTGGCTCCCAAATATGCCAATGTAATTGCATCTCGACACCTTCCGGCACCGCATGACCGCGCCCTTTCGTATAAAACTCAACGGTGTCGCGCAGATTTTCGAAACGTCCAGAGTGCATGTAAGGGGCGGTTTTGGCGATATTTCGCAGGGACGGCACTTTAAAACCGCCTTTCAACTTAGGAGCGTTAAACGTTTTTTCCGCACCTATATCTAAAGGTAGACCCTCGGGTTCGGGTGTTCCCAGAACCGCTATTTGCTGATTACTAAACAAGGGTGGCGTATGACATTCAGCGCAGCGCGCGACAAAGGAACGAAAAACGTTCATGCCTTCAATTTCTGCGTCATTTAACGCGGTATGATCACCATGGGCGTAGTGATCGTAGCGGCTATTCAAGGAAACAAGCGAGGCTTCAAATGCCGCAATCGCGACGTAAATTTGATCCAGAACTATCGAGTCACTGTTACTGTCTGGGAAAGCCTGGCGAAATAAGTCCCGATAAACCGGTATTTCGTTCAGGGATGCCAATAAATGTTCCGGTGTATTACCCATTTCATCCTCTGCATAGAGGGGGCCCTCCACTTGTTGTTCAAGCGTTTTGGCACGAGCATCCCAAAAGAAAGACGTCAAAAACCCGCTATTCCAGATTGAAGGCGATGAACGCGCTACTTTATGGCCCGCCACTCCAATGCTGCGGTCGAGGCCATCGCTAAAACCTTTATCAGGATGATGACAATGAGCGCAAGATAAGCTTCCGTCACTTGACAGAACCGGATCAAAAAACAGAAAACGTCCCAAGTCGATCTGCTCGGGACTGAAACCATCTCGAATCGCTGGCAGAGACGTTTGCATTCCACCAACGCCCTTATCATTAAGAGAATCATAAAATTGATAGAGGGTGCGCAACTCACAACCACCACTCGCTACCTTCTCAAAGCCCGGGGGACAGCGCTGACTGAGCTCGAACGAGAAAACTGGCACATCCGAGGCAGCTGGTACATCGGAGGAACTAGCCGATAGTAGCGGCATTGTTGAGATCGCAGCCACAAATAAACTCAGGGAAAAGCTTATTTGCCAAAACCTCCGCTTAAACGCAACAGTCAATTTAATGCCCCCCAGCCTTACCTTCTTTAACCAAGGGCAGCGAGTGAACAAAGGCCAACACATCGTTCAAGTCCTTTTCCGTTGGCAAACTATCAGACATCATTTTCATCTGTTTACCGTAACGGTCATCCGGATGTACGCCCCGAATGCCTTTTTGAAAATTAGCATACTGGCGCAGCAGATAGTTACCATCTTGACCGTTCAATCGAGGTGCATTAATCATGGTATTTCCCTCAGCATTACCGCCGTGACAGGCACCACATTTGGACTGGTAATAATTGTTACCGTTGCGCAAATCACCGTTAATACGATTCGTCACTGCAGCAAAGGATAAAGAAGCAAGATAGGCAGCGACGTTCGCGACGGCCTGTTCGTCCGGCAGTAAAGCTACCGAGGCTCGCATCTGCGCTCCGAGCTGATCATTCGCGTCTGCACCCCGAACCCCGGTTTTGAAGAACGTTAATTGCCTCTGTAAATACCAATCAAACTGTCCTGCCAAACTAGGCGCCTGCAGTGCGGGATTACCTTCACCATTTGCACCGTGACAAGCCTGGCAACTGCCGTATAGCGCTTTACCGGCTTCCAAATCGACTGCAGCCTGCACACCACCAAAACCGCTTAGGCATAATACGACTACTAGTGTTTGGCATTGCTTTATTAACGCTTTCACCTTTAAGGCACTCCTATCTTCAAATTTCGATATAGACTACTGCGATCAAAAAAGAATTGCTGCCTAAATACTGACTAAAGCTGACGAATTTTGAAATCCGATACTCTTTTTTACTATTCACCAGCAAAACATTGCCTGTAAGAGCTACTTAACCATTGAGCCTATCACGTCGAAAAGTGCTGGGAGGTATTTGATGGATCTCCTTGAACGCTTTATTAAACGAGCTCAAGGAACGAAATCCAGTGTCCAGTGCGATGGTCAGCACCGGCGTCTTTTTCTGCATAGGATCAGACAAACGTTCTGCCACTTCTGCAATTCTGTATTTATTAAGAAAGTCGTTGAAGTTTCTGAATCCCAAACCCTGGTTAATCGCCCGCCTCAAACGGTATTCCTGGACTCCCAATTGATCAGCCAGGCGACCGATCGTGATACCCGTTTCGCGATAGATTTTTTGTTCTTCGATCAATTGGCCTAAAGCTGCCGTGATCTCACTATACTCGTGATCCAATGGCAGAATGGCAGGTGTCGACTCGGTAGTCGGCTTAATCTCCCGGAAAGGTTCGCTACCGGCTAAAGGCGATGAAAAAATACCGGACTTGTATTCAAGGAATATTGCGTTGGTTGCCAATAACATGCCGGCAGCTGGCACGTATTCGAGCGATGCCAGCCAACGGGTTTCAGGAAAAACGACCTCGCGAAGAAACAGCAAGACAAAAAGATAGAGGCCATTCAGCCCACAAAACCACAATCGCAGCTTGCGCCGCGACTCGACGAGGTCTTCCCGCCAATAACGGGCAACAGCCACCAGGGTCAGACTGACAAGAATAAACTCCAGTCCCTGTGGCAGAGTTCGCAAGAAGAAATCGTAGCCCGTTAGTAACTTACCAATGACAGGTAGCGCCACGGTTGCCGCTACCAATGCCAATTGCCAACGCCGCAATCTGAAGTGGTCATCGAATAAACTGGCGCTAAATAACCAGAACAGGCCAGGAACAGCCGTTTGCAGCGAATGTACGATGGCCATCCAGGGTTCCAACCGTACCAATGGTGTTAATACGTAACAACTTATTGCCGCTAACAAAGCGGCGAATAGTCGCTCCTGAACAGACCAGACTTTGCTGCTGGATAACAGCAAGATGCTAAGCGTCACTTGCGACAGCGCAAACGCAATCGCGGCAACAACCAAACTATCTGTCATTTATATTTTCCTCGCAACCATCAACAAGCTTATTATCGACCGCGCTTAGCTAAGCCGAGTTGCAGTCCAACTGCCTTTTTATTTAGCTAGTGCTTCTGGATTTCAATTGGAGCGGTTTGTAATGGCTCACCCAAAACTGAGTTTGACTTCACAGACGCAACGAAGCCAAGAGTGGGGCTTAAACATCAGTTTCTATTACATCCACTCTTGAATCAATGTCTGATAAACGGAGGAAATGCCGTCACCGGTTCAGCAATTCTGTATATGAAAGTGGTAGCAGCCAGCATGATACTATTTAGGATGGAAGCCTTTTCTATTGTCGAGATCTAAGGTTGCATTAATAACTAGTCCACGACTGTCTTTCAACAATTTGTCGCCATAGCCAAAGGACATTTCGAGATTACTTTGAGGAAACCAGACAATCTTACCACTACTGTAATAATCCTCCTGGTGCAGTTCTGTCGAATCAAATTTATTCACATTAAAGGCCAGGGAATAATCCGTAGAGGGAGACCAGGTGATACCAGCGGCATGATGTATTTCATTTCCGGTTCGCTGATCCAGACTCGACAACAGTGTTTTACGTTTTTTTGAACTCGAAAGCTCCAAATGCATCTGGGGCACTATACGGTAGCGAGATTGAATCTTTATCACCTCCGTATCTTCAGCCGGTGTTAATACGTCGTTTTCAATGCTTGATTTTGAGTAGACACTCGTCCAACTCAGTGCGTCCTGATTAAGCTTACCATCCAGCTTAACGGTCACATCTCGAACCCCTTTGCTTTCGTCTAGCAATTCCTGAAAAACGCTGGCTTGTGAATACACGCTATTCCAATGAATATTACCGAAATCCAGTTGACCTTTTAGCCCCAGCGAGTATCCCCGAGTTTCTTTCACTGACTTATATTGAGAAGGTTTAGTCAACTCGAAATTATATTTAACATTGAGCTTGGCAAAATCGTGTATTGATTTAGAAAAACCGGGAGTGACTTTATAGCTGTAATTTTCTCCGCCCCGCCTCACAATACTATTTGCGCGAATTCCCGCTTTTATATTAAACAAATTATCGAGAACATTACTTTGCACTGACGCATTCAATATTTGATCAATGCTACTGATCGGTGCTTTGGCATTTTCAAGTCGCCCTAGCATTTTGTAATTCATAGAAAGCTGAAAGAAATCGCTGCCAGACAGCGAAATTCCAAGACTGGAATTCAAGCGAGCCTCTTTAAGTTCGTCTTCTGATTTGGCGATCAGCTCAGTATTGAAAAAAGTCGGCGACACTGAGTAATTCAAACCTGAACCGCCGGACGCCGCCAAAATGTCAGCGCTGCCCAGCACCGACGAGAATAGGATCAAAACCGAATGGGCTCGATTTAATGGTTTCAATGTTTTACTTGGATTCATATCTATTTTGATTTATGACTATCTTGATATCGGTCTACATTGATTAATGGTTATATCGAGTAATGGCTATCGAACAACGCTGAGGGACTGGCACGAAAACCTTGTTGCTTTTGGATTGAAATACACATGCCTTCACAAAGGCGGCCACAACCACGGTATTGCCCGGTGAATTATAGCCTATGGCATATGATTTTCCAGCATGAAAAAGGCATTAAGTCGGGTAGATGGACTTATTCGATCGTCAATCTATCCCTCCTTAGGAGAGATTCATAATTCTACTAATTTTTAAAGCTAACGTTTACCCGTGATTGCGCGTTTCCCTGTTGTCATTCCACTTTTGATCGAAAAAACATGTCTTTTATTTTCGCCATTTTAACTATCTCTATCGTCTCTCACTTGCTTTGTTTCTAAACTGCGCGCTGTCCCCGAATGAGTATGTTGCGGGGACTCACTTCACTGTCACAAAAGTTGCAGACACTGACACGGTAACCTTGCTCCTCCAAATACAAGGCTCGGTCAAGAACTAACCACAGCTCCAGAGGGCGGTTAAAAATCCGTCGAAGTAACTCCAGTCGAAAAACCTGGCGATACTTTTCTCGGCCTCGTTGTAAATACGCATCGTAATCGACTTTTGTCGGCAAC
This sequence comes from uncultured Cellvibrionales bacterium, assembly GCA_913019905.1. Lineage (GTDB taxonomy): Bacteria > Pseudomonadota > Gammaproteobacteria > Pseudomonadales > Dasaniaceae > Oceanicoccus. The sequence continues at coordinate 67,004 of CAJVZD010000005.1, read as the reverse complement.
TGCAGCTCTCGAGTTTTTGCTGCCCACCGGCAAAATGCTGGAAAGTCATCTCGCAATAGGCTGCGTTTAATCGAGGGGACATTAAGATATCGATCACAAGATCGGCAATCCCGTTGCAGCTCATCGAACCCTAACCGCCACAAACGCTCCTGTTCTCTTAGTAAACGTTCACCCCGTCCGCCAGTTGCGGTTTCCTCCACCGCCAAATGAAGATCTTTGCTATCAAGAACTAGCTTAGAAGCCTTTGCCGCAGCAGACAACGGTTGATAATGGGACCCGGCTATTTTGTGATAACAACAGGGCGACAAGGCGACAGCGCGAGCCGAGCTGGCCACGACATGCCTTAACATATGGGCATTTAAGTCGCCGCAAGCGTGTAAGCCAATATGTACAGTTTCCGGCTCACTGCACACTGCCGGCAGTGCCTCGGTGACATCATGGTGGTGGTATTGGATATCCAACCGCTGTTTTTTTGCCAAGGCTAAGCCAGATGCCACAAGAGCGGCATCCCATTCAAGGCAATGCACCGTCTGCTGCTGGTGATTTTGAATTGTTCGGCTGAGATGCCCTTTTCCTGCGCACCAATCAACTAGCGGTATGTGACTATGCGGAAGCGCGCTTGCAAACGCTGTGACCTGGGCCCACTTGCGCCCGGGAATAGCTACATTATCGAAACGACCTGGCACCAGGTTGGTAACAGAAACCGCACAAGGCGGCTCAAATCCATACAATAGATCACATAAGTCCGGTTCATATTGGCGGAACCAAGCCACCCGAGCCTGCGGATTACGGTGCAGCTCGCACGCTTCCAAATCACTTAATGCCAGGAGTGCTTCTTTCAGGCGCGGATGAGTGTTACACCAGGGTAAGTCGGTAAGGGTAAAAGGACGTGGACGCCACAATGTATCGTTATCGACGAGTGCTTCATCGAGCTGACGGAAAACTTTGGTGAATTCACTAGGGTTCATGCGGTTTTTCTTTTGCGAAGGGCGTTGCACCAGCTAAAATTACGTCACTCTACCGTCGAGAGCAGCAAGCCTACCAAAGCTAACGCACTACGGCCAGTCATCGATTAAAACCGAACTTACGAAGAATTTAAACACAAGTTACTATTACAAGTTACTATTACAAGTTATTGGATCTACAGCAGTGACCTTCAAATATAGCAGCCAATTTCCTTCGATAAAGTGACTCCAGAACCTTCAATTCACAGTAATCCAGTCAGTGGCCGCAACCGAGGCACATTACCCCTTCCTATGGCTAGTATTAAATGGACTAATTATTGGTAAAACGAAGCGAGTCTATCGCGGAATTTTTTTCGCAACCGTGAGTATGTTAACCGTTTTGCTCGCGTGAAAAGTGGACCCATCCAATCCGCACTGACTCAACACTTCAAACCCATTTCGGCCCAACATCTCTGTTAGCTCATTCGCCGTGTAAATTTGCAACTCACATTTCGACTGCGACATTTTGGGTGTTTCGGCTTTCAGCTGAGTGATATCGTAGTTATATGAGACTAGCCGTCCGCTCTCCCGGTCGACAGTCGAACACTGGACTGCGTGAATTTGAGAGTCTTTAGCTTTAGCGTGAATATGATACGCGAAATCGGCAACAAGCTTGTCGGTCATAGCGCTCAGATTCAATATGTCAAAAATATAAACCCCTCCGTCACTGAGGTTGCCGTGAATATTCCGCATTGCTTTGCCAAAACCTGTTTTGGTCAGATGGCCAACGGCATTGAAAATAGATATCACCCCGTCAAACCGCCCCATTTTGATATTGCGCATGTCCCCATCGATAAACGACACATCCAGTTTCTTTTTCCTGGCTTTATCTCGCGCTATTTCGAGTAACGCGGGACTGAAATCTGAACCGGTCACCTCATAACCCTCTTCAATGAGGTGGAATACCTGCGAACCGGTTCCGCAGGTAATATCCAACACAGACTTGACACCCTGCGCCTTAAGTAGCTTTTCTATCACTGCATTTTTCGCATCGGTATCGTCGTTAATATTAAATGCGTCAAAATACTCAGGTTGTTTTTTGTATTCAGGTGGCAGGCCCAATTTATTCTTTGCCACTCGTTTCTCTGTTTTCATTCGCGCTCCAACGAAAATGATGAATTATTCGCACTAAGTAGCGCCTCTCTAGAAATTCGTCTTTGCGAGAGTACGGTTCGACGCGGCAATCTCATTCAGTATTGACGCGGCTTGTAAGAGATTGCCGCGCTTCTCTCGCAATGACAGCTTGGAAAAACACCTGTTTCTGGATGGACACTAACTAGAACGAAGGGACCCATTTCGATTGCTACCGCTTTATATCGCGACCGTATCTTCTCAATAGAAAGGATAGACCATCAATCATTCTCCGGTGAGATTTCATTACTGCGAGCCCCCGTACGTTTATCCTTGTAACGTCTGAAAACCTACGTAAAAATCCCGGTGCATGCATAGCCACCCTTTTTCTTGATAAAAAATTATGAAATCGTCTGCAGACTGCTATCCTGGCAACTACTATGTATAGAAGCATCAAACAAACCGTTTACTAACCGTTGAATACGAATGGTCATAACGACAAACCCGCAAGGCATCAATGATGCAGACAAACTGGTAAACGGCGATCGACTACGGCTTTCACACTTGAAGACCTAACAATATCATTATGGCGAAATTCAGTTTCTCCTAAGTCTTCGTCATATGCGGATCTTGGACCTACAGTGGATAGAATGATGACACTCCAAGGAACGATAAATCACATCGCATTAACCGTTTCTAATCTTGATGAAGCCATGACTTTTTTTGACCCTTTTCTGTCCGCTTTTGGATTCACCGTAAGTAAGCCTGCCTTGTACAATGGCACTCGCTTATGTGTAAATATTAATGAAAACAACGGGATCGCTATTAACCTGTGGGAAGCAAAAAAGAATCACTTCTTTGATATCTACGAACCGGGCTTACACCATCTGGCCTTAAATGCCGGTTCCAAATCTCAGGTGGATGATGTCGCCTCGCTTGCGAAAACTCTGGGCGCTACTATTTTGGAGGGGCCCGCCGAATTTCCTTTCGCACAGGGAGGGTATTACGCTGTTTATTTCACCGGCCCCGACAATCTGAAATTTGAAGTAGTCTATATGCGAACTCTTGACAAAACTGTTCTACAATAGCAGGCAGTAAAACATTACGTCGCTGGCCATTAATCCGCAGACTTTGGAGCAAAAAATGTCTTATAAATGCATATCTACAGAGGAAGCGCGCGATCTCATTGACGCGAATGATGTGACATTGCTTGATATTAGAGACGTCGGTTCCTTTACCGCAAACAATATCGAAAATTCGATTCACGTCTCCGATCAAAATGTTGGTCAAATTGTCGCTAGCGCCAACAAGGACAAACCGCTCATCGTCTATTGCTACCACGGCAACAGCAGCAAGGGAGCGGCAGATTATTTTTTCAGAGAAGGATTCAAGCAAGCCTATAGTCTTGACGGTGGATTTGAAGATTGGCGATTAAAGTTTCCACAAAGCTAACAAATAGCAAGGCCCATATAAATACATTTCTTTCCAGAGCCTGATATCGACGCCTCAGAAGCACCAGCTTCAATCTAAAGCGTACTACCCGAACCATTCTACGATTCGTGCCCGGTAATCTGTTAATCGGGAAACGGTCGATGTTTCATTTTTAATTGCTACGACCAATATTTTTGCGTCGTTTTGCACCTCGCCGTGACTCTATTTCTGCCTGTTCATCAGTGGTGACTACGATTGCTACCTCGTAATGTTAATAAAGGTCTACGCCATATCAACCATAATAACGGGATTCAATAACAAAGCCTCAGTCTCATCTTCCTACCCACGCATGACTAATCCTTAGCAATGCGTGAGACGAGAAATAAAGGTCTAAATCCATTCAATGACGCGGAAAACCGTCGCTTGAGCAAATGACATTGGTAATCTAGCGCTCTTCTGGTTGGCTCGTAATAACGATGAGACACGATTCGGAGTAGTCGTTTTATACTACAAACGATTCCCTAGACTCCACTAATTCCAATGATGCCTCATGCGAGAGCGAACAAAAAATGACCAGCCCACTACTTAATTCACTTCTATTTCACTTCTATTTCACTCTCCTTATTGAGGATCTACGGATTTTCATGCACTATCGGGGCCCGAAATTTTTTACCTTCGCACGATTGAAATAAAGTCGTTGGATCCAATAAGGAACATCAATGAAACCCACTATCAAGCCCGAAAATCCAAACTTTTCTTCAGGCCCTTGCACCAAACGCCCGGGTTATGATCTTTCGTCACTGAATACTGATTCATTGGGTCGCTCTCATCGTAGCGCTCTGGGGAAATCTCGCTTACAAAAAGCCATAGATGAAACTTCTCGACTGCTGGGATTGCCGGCAGGCTACAAGCTGGGCATCGTTCCCGGCTCCGATACCGGCGCCATGGAAATGGCCATGTGGTCAATGTTAGGCCAGCGTCCGGTCGACGTCTTCTCGTGGGAATCCTTTGGCGCGGGATGGGCCTCTGATATTGCGAAGCAGTTAAAGCTGGATGAAGCTCACTCCTATATTGCCGAATATGGCGAACTGCCCGACTTTTCAAAAGCGAACGCCGATCACGATATCATTTTTACCTGGAACGGCACGACGTCCGGAGTCAAAGTGGAAAATGCCGATTGGATTAGCGACGAACGAACTGGATTAACCATTTGCGATGCGACCAGCGCTGTTTTTGCTATGGAAATCCCCTGGGAAAAAATCGATGTGGCCACCTTTAGTTGGCAGAAGGTGTTAGGCGGCGAAGGTGCTCACGGTATGCTCATTTTAAGCCCGAGAGCCGTTGAACGCCTAGAGTCCTACACCCCAGCATGGCCCCTACCAAAAGTATTTCGTTTAACCCAAAAGGGTAAATTAATCGACGGCATATTTAAAGGCGCGACCATCAATACACCTTCTCTTTTGTGTGTCGAAGATTATCTCGACTCCTTATCGTGGATTGAAGAAATCGGTGGCCTATCAGCGGCTATCGATAAGAGCCAAAAGAATTTGCAAGTACTTGCACAGTTTGTTGCCCAAAACGACTGGATAAATTTTCTCGCAAAAACACCTGAAATTTGCTCAAACACCAGCGTCTGCTTTCAACTAGCTGCCAATGATGAACAAATTAAAGCGATGATAAAATTGTTGGCCTCGGAAGAAGTCGCCTTTGATATTGGCGCCTATAAGGATGCCCCTGCCGGGTTGCGTATCTGGTGCGGCGCGACGGTCGAACAGTCTGATGTAGAAAAACTGTTGCCCTGGCTGAGCTGGGCTTATCAGCAAGTCACTGCTTAACCCTCACAACTAAAAGAGACTAAAGCAGCAAGAGGCTTTTCAATGAGCTCCCTGACTATTAGTTGAGACAGAGCCGTGGATGATATAACAGTGGATGACATAACGATTGTTGAATATCGGTCCGTGTGGGAAGAAGAGTTTGGCATTCTTGCAAACTCTATTCGATCTGTTATCGGACATTCAGCACTGCGAGTTGATCATATTGGCTCCACATCTATTCCGGGTCTAGCGGCCAAAGATGTAATCGATGTTCAAATAACTGTCGACCGATTGGACGACGACAAGTGTGTTTCTCTTCTAAGCAAAGCTGGCTTTTTCAACCGCGCAGACGATAAAAATGATCTACTAATCGGCGTTGACAATTCCTCAATCGAACTCAAGAAAACCTTTTTGACAGAGCAGACAGGAAAAAGGCGGGCCAACATTCATATCAGGGAGCTCGGAAGAATTAATCAAATTTATCCCCTACTTTTTCGAGATTACGTCAGGTCCGATGATGTCATTAAAGACGCTTACGAAGCAATAAAGCGAGAATTGGCAAGTCGATTTCCGAATGATGCGAATGCTTACTATTCAATCAAGGACCCCTACATGGATACAGTGTTTCGTGGAGCGCAACTGTGGTCGGAAACGGTTCAATGGGAACCTGACGATAAATACCGTTAGAAGTTATTGCCCATATTACACCTGCGCCAACAAGCTGTAAGTAAAGGTATCTGCCATCGTAAAACATTAAATCGTTGCTTGCCATTAACAGCTCAACTGCTGTGGATCAATTCATATAGGCGAACAACTTTCGGGCACGTCGATTCTCGCTGAAGTATTATTTTTCGTTGTTGCTACTTTATGTTCAAATATCTTACATTTTATTAAAACTCCGGTTAATATCCCTATGGCATAACATACGACGCGTTGTTTTCTTTATCAGCTATCAAAGCAATGCGGGTTTACAATGACTTAATAATTTTGTCAGACAGGTGCAGATATGGAAAAAAGTGGCAGCGTTATCGGCGGTATATTATGGATGTTTTTTATATCGCTATTATTGTTTTGGCTACCGGTTATCGGGCCACTTATTGCTGGTATTGTAGGCGGTAAAAAAGCCGGGGGTATTGGTGGCGCACTGGCTGCTGTATTCTTGCCGTCGATCGTTTTCGGCGCAATGCTCTTCACTTTAGCCGCATCTATTAGTGGCCTGCCGTTAATCGGCGCGATCGCAGGGGCTGGAGGGGTCGTTCTCTCTTTGGCTCACGTTGGGCCGTTATTAATCGGCGCTATTATAGGTGGTGCGCTGGCGTGAACGTGAATTCGTACGCCTAGCTATCAATACTTTTATGCACAAGCGTGTGAGCGTGTTTTTCCCAGTTTTTACCGTCAAAGTCAGTGACATTGACGGTTTCTGGCTTGCTATCAAGACAATTGACATTGATATCAATACCATCAGGGTTTGAGCGAGGCGTATAGAACGGTTTAATTCCGCAGTTGCTGCAAAAGGTATGTTTCGCCATGCCCGAGTTAAACCTATAGGTAGAAATCGATTCCTTACCGGACAAAAGCCTAAATTTGCTTAACGGTACAATCAAATGAAGAAAACCACCTTTAGAGCACACTGAGCAATTGCAATAATCAGCCTCCAACGCCTTAGGCGCTTGCACTTCAAATTTTATTTTTCCACAATGACAGCTTCCTTGATATAACATAACCCTCTCCTAACGCGACGATACTTTTCAGAGCTGACATAGTTCTTGAGCGCAATCGAGCCTTCAGCAAGACCCACCGACAAACAACTTACTGCAAGTAAGACATATTGTAGGTTCTTCTGACACAGTTACAAAAATAGCTCTACCTCATTGCCGTCTATTTGCTCATTGAGTTGCTCAATGGTGCGATAATCGCTTAAATATTGTTTCGCCAAGCGTTGTTCCCTTGGGGTATTAGCCACTTCAATTTGACTCACCGTGTTTTTGAGCACAGAGCTTAAATCTTCGGTAGTATTACTCTCGACTTTACCCTGAACGACGAGCTTTTCCTTTTGAATATGTTGCTGCCTTCGGATTTCATCGACCGATAATAATTTGCTATTATCTTGAAAATTTAGCGATCGTGAAGTCATCGCTGACTTTAAGTCAGTACGATACAAATACGATTGGCCACCGTCTGTTTCACTACCCAGGTTAGCATGTTTAACGCTATCGCCGGCAAGCCCCAAATGTTGGCGTACTTGTGACTGATAGTCACTTTTTTGATTTAACTCAGTGTAACGATGGCCGTCTCTAACGCTGTAGCTAACCTCTGTCGTTTGTGCAATATCTAGCGACATATTGGAAATTTCGCTTGCTTGGTCGGCATTGGGACGAAATTCGGGCGTTTTGAAACTCGCTTTAAAATCAGCTAAACCGCTACTGAAAGTATCCAGCAAAGCAGCATTATTTCCATTGATACCTCTTAGCGCTGGCTGTAAAACATCAGGCTTGGTCACCTCTTCAACACCGTTTAATCTTTCTTCAACATCCGACTCGGCTGGGTTGGGGGCGTTAAATAGAGTATCCATACCGTCGAGGAAAAAACTCGCAGCCTTACCGGAACTGACCCCGCCGGCATGCACACCTCCTTGATAAGAATGCGATGTATCGCGAATCAACTGCTGATATTGCAGGTATTGAGCGTTATTTGTGACATTTTTGTCGAGCTTAAGACCATCTAAGTTAAGGGTAATATCGTACACATAACCGTTCAGTTTACTACTCAGGCTGTGCTGGCCTCGTCCGAGATCTACCTTGTATTCAAGACTAAAACTATCGGTATCTTCACCAAGTACCTTAAGACTAAAACCCGTTAGTTCGCTCTGGTCAAAGGCGTCTATTCCTCCAAGGGTCAGCCAACCTTCGTCGCGATATGCATCGCCAAAACCACCTAATTCGTTCGTTAGGGCTCCCAGTGCTTCGAGCTCACCGGCATCTAGATCACCATCGACTTTAAAATTAATCGTGGTATCGCTGTAGCCGTAATAATCGCCATCACTCAGACTTCCTTCCGTTCCTTTCGTGTTGCTAATTTCGAGTTCAATACGATCACCGTCAGCGGTCGTAATCGTCAAGGTGAACAACTGTCCATCGCCTTTAGCACGGTAAGAGCGACTATCGTCGAGTTCTTTAGCGTGGATCGGGTCATAAGATGCTGCTGCGTGATCGATGATACGCCGAGTGCCGACAAAACTAGTCGAGCCACCAACAAGATCTTGTAACTGACTTAGACTACCTCGAATATCGTTAATATCAAGCTGGTCTGCGGTGAGCTTTTTCTCTAAGTGGCTGTATGTGTTTGATAAGCCTTCTGCCATACCATTAGATACTTGTGAGCTTAAGAGAATGCTCGCCTCCGTCAACGATTCGTCGGCCTGACCAGATCGCAACAAACCAGCTGGCGTGGTTTCGCGACCAGGAACGGCCTGATTAATTCGAGTGTGAAGAACGCTTTTTAAACCTCCATTGGCTCCCTGTGAGTTAATTATCCCCAAGTAAAGTCCTCCTTGATTGTCCGCTAGCCCTGCAACCGCAAGACAAAATTTTGATAATCGGCCCCTTTATCGGCTGCTATCACCATATCTTTAGGGAAACACACAAAAGCGACATCCAATCTATGGGTCAACAACCGTAATTTCGTCCGACTTTTATTCGCCGCCTGCTATCGATGGCGTTCTTTTTACTACCTCTGTCATCTATTACAACCGGAAACACCTTGCCATAAGCAATGAGCCTAAGATATATTCAAAACGGCTAGAATTACTGAAACATAAAAGGACTCTTCATGAATAAATATCAAATAACAAAATCTCTTATTGCGCTTTTGGTTGTAGCACTTGGCAGTATCAATGTGCAGGCAGAAACAGACCAAAAACCCAAAATCGGTATGGGCAATGGAGAGAAAAACTGGATTACTCAAAACGATTTCACTCGAGATAAATCGACACTGTCATTTCAAGAAGTGCAAATAAACGGCAATGGCTGGTTAGTGATGCACCCCTTCGAAAATGGCGTGCCGAACGGAGACAAATATGTCGCCTTAACTTACCTTGAAGACGGAAAAAATCTTAGCGTCAACATTGAAGTGCTAAAAGGTTTAGTCAGTGGTGAAAAATATATTGTGATGTTGCATCGAGATGTCAATGAGAATAAGGCACTGGATTTTGTTTTTGTTGATGAACAAAATGTACTAGACAGAGCAGTTTTTGAAGGCAATACAATGATTGGACATGTTATCGCCATACCCTGATCTTTCTCGATGTCGCAGCTTGATAGAAAGTGACTGCGACATCGTTTTCGCCCGGTGATGAGCAGCCATTTTACGCCTTTAAAATCAGCTCACACTTAAAGAAACTATTCACACCGGTGCAGTTTTCGATCATAGCTGATCTGTTAATTTTTCGAAAATAGCCGGTCAAAAAAGGATCGTAGCCGCATTATTGCCAGTGATAACATCATGCCCCGTTGATTTTTTATCCATGCCGTTTTCAACTTGACTTTCCCTTCCTCGAGCTCAAAGTAATCACAACCTCTAACGCGAAGCGAGGGACTGGCTTCAGACCGCCCTTCGATAACTAAGGTCCAGTTAGCGTGCGCCTGATTTCCAGAAACTAACACTATCGCATCTTCGTAGTGGTGCTGAGGAAGCATTTTAAAATTCTCCAAAAAATGGCTCTTTATTTCTCTTTTCCCTAAATATGAGTTGCCCTGCTCACCGCTTCCCACCATGTCATGATAGATCGCATCGTCCGAAAAAAGATTCATAATCGAGTCGATATCCTGGTTTGAAAAGGCATCGACCATTTGCTCGATAACCGATCTGTTGACACGTTCCAAATCCGCTTCAATATTGATATCAGATACTAAAAGTGACGCTGAATGCATAAGATAGACCTCTTTCCCGTTGCTGTAATGGAAAGCAATTATTGACTGCATATTCGATCTCAGCAATGACCTGAGAGGTCATGGATTTTTTGAAATTAGCCAAACATTAGACGAAGAAGCACCAGGCGGAAAAACTTTACATAATCAAAGAACAAAAGAACAAAAGAACAAAAATGGCATGCTGCAGAGACACTTTACGGCTGTCAATCACACTCAAAAACATCGGCTGTTGTGGGGCGGGGGGCAGACGTCATATTACGTCACACCATAATTTTACTAAGTCAGATCATCCAGTACGCGCTTCAATTCAAGCTTGATTTTTTGCCTCCATTCATTGTCGGCCGTATTAACTACGACTCGCTCCCCAATGCCTATCGGCAGATACTGGTCGTATTCCCGTAACCATGCTTCAACATCAGATAAGGTCTTTGCCTCATCGTTATGTCCTGGATGGCGAAGCCTCGATTTAAAGCGCAAAGCAGCAACCTTAAGCGGACAGTGACATAGTAATTCTATGATTGTCTCGAACGAGTCCGGAATCCAGTCCACTGGAGTTCCGAAGCTCACTGATAATTTTTGTGGCCGCCAATGGGAGACTAGCACAACATGAGCTAGCTCTTGCGATGCGGTTATAAAGTCCAGATCAGCCCCACGACTGAGTTGAAACCTCCACTCTGTGCCGCCTGTACCGAGTTTCTCGAAAAGATTTTCAAGAATGTCGTCTTTGTCGATAAGGGGGATTTCCAAAATTCTTGCCACTTCTGTTGCAACGGTAGTCTTCCCACTTCCGGGTAATCCAGTAACAACAATACAATATTTCTTCATTTTCACCCCCTAATATGATCGCATTACACGATGGCCGTTAAACGCGACCGTGAATCACCTGTTACCTCTAGTAATCAATATCACAAAGGTAACAAGCCTTAGTGACAGAAAACGTTACCGAAATTAAATAAATCTACGTATTGTGTAAATTAGAAACAGGTGCTAGTCTACATGTGTAGTTAACACACACTAATTAAATATCATGACTTTGGTCAATTTTTATTACATTGGCATTTGGTAGACTCAACTTTCGTTTAAACAATGAACGACTTATCGAGGAATATATTATGAGACACAGTACTTTTTTAAAGACAACTACTATCGCTTTAGGGGCCTTATTCCTTTCTTCCGCAATCAACGCTGCAGATTTTGACGCCGTCAAATATACCTATAATGGAAACAATCAAAATAAACAGGTCTGTAAATCAGTCGTGAACGATGATGCGGTTAAACTTAACAAGCTGTTAAGAAAAGCAAAATTGCGCGTACTGTCACTTAAACCTGTTGATCACAAATATTCGTGTAACAGCATGAATTTGTACGATTTCGCCGTAAACGTCAATGCACATGAAACCCAAAAATACTTGATCGGCCTTGACAAAAACAGAGGATTTTATGTCCCTAAAGGAAATGTCTACGTAGACGACGTGGCTTCACGATAATTAGCGACGTAATATATATTTGGCGTACCAATTCTGACAATACAATACTGAGTAGCGGAGTTCGCTAGTTGGTATTGTATTACTCATTTAGATCTTTCAAAAACTACCCTTTTGCACTGCACATATTCATTCGTCTTATCTCCCGCTACAAGTGCACTCATTTTCACCCATTCCCTACCATCCTAATTATCTCGATGACCCATTAAAATTGCTCTAAAGCTAAAATGGGACAACGGTATTTTGATAGTATCCCCCTCAGATTCGCGCGTTAACTACCTGCACCGAAGAACAAATCTGCTCTTTTGAAAAGCGAAGAATTACGGACATTTTTAACCAGCCTCACTCCCATCAGGAAAAAACCAAAAGAACTTGGCCACAGATGCACAACAACATGGCGGGATAGTACTTTTCGTACTATTACTGGTAGAGGACGAAAGGTATTCAGTCTATTTCAGTGCCAACTCGTCCAATGACTGTTCATTATATTTCCGTAAACTCTGGCAAAAATTTATAGTATAAATGCAACCGATACCCAGATCTGAACTCATACACGTTCCCGGACTTGGTGATTACAAGCCCTTGTCGATTGCGTGGCTGGTTTCTGTTGGTGCCCATATTATCTTTTGCATTGGCGCCCTTATTTGGTTAAGTAATGAAGCAAACTACGCTGCCCGAGATAGCAACGCGCAATTACGTGTAATTATTGCAATACCAGAAAGCACCAGGGACAGCGGCAGAGATGAAAATGTAACCGAGCCAAAGATTGAGAAATCAATAGATACGCCGATAGACATTCCTGTCGAGACATTAAAAGAAAATGATCCGCAACAGCGGGAGCCCTCGATAAGACCTGCCCCTCAACCCCAAAAACATCGAATTCAACCACTGAAACAAACTATTGTAAGTGCAGAAAATCTTAACTTTGAACCGCCAACGATAGATAATCCCGACACAGTTGTGATTCTCGCTTCTTCAAGCCCCGTAAAATTGCTTACGTCGATTCCGAAAGTCACGGTCGAAATGGCAAGCGAACAACAACAGATGCTGAAGCAGCACCTGGATGAGCTGCTCGAAAAGCTGACGCCAGCAACCACTGAATCTAATCAAGTACGATGGCGACAAGGGAATCAAAGATACGATGCCAGCATCAAACATGTTCGGGCTCAGAATAATACAGAGCTTGACTACGCTTTGGTCGAGATACGGACGCAGGTAGACGGTGTGATTATGTCCGCAACGATGACGATGAAACGCTTAGCCTTCTCACACTACGCCCAAATCATAGACCGCTGGGATCCTGATGTGTCTATATCCCGCGACGAGATCGACGGCAGATTTCATGCTAATTCGAAGATAATGATAGATGCCCAGCGCCAACGAAAACCAAAATTCAACGGGAAAGTAACCACAACCTCGACGATAAAAATGCGGGGCTTCGGCCGCAAATCGACGATTTTCGAGGGAGGATTCGAGACCAGGGTAAAAAAGATCGCTCTGCCAAAAAAACTACGCCCCAACCTTTCGGAAAATTCATCAGCTGCGAAAATATTCGACCAGGATTCAACAGTCACCTTTAATGAAACCGGAGGATTTTACTGGTTCAACAACAAAACACCTGAACAAGTTAACTATCAGCCAAAAATTGATCGTGTACAGCGCTTAGTCGCTAAAGATAAGGCAACACTAAGCGTTAAAGGCATCGTTAACGGAACGATGGTCGTTTATGCCCCACAAAAAATCATCATTGCCGGCGATTTACTCTACGCTGATAACCCCGAGCATAATCCGCAATCAACAGATTTTTTGGGATTGATCAGCGAGCGATATGTCGAGGTTGCGCCACCACATATTACTGGAACTGGGGACCTCACGATCAATGCAGCCATCTACGCCCGGCGACGTTTTCAAATCAAACATATCAGCCGTCGGGGCCACGCGTTGCTGAGTATTTATGGTAGCTTAACTGCCGGAACTTTGTCTGCCACGGAACCGAGATTTGCAACCTTGATACGGTTTGACAAGCGTTTTGAAAAAAGACGACTGCCAGACTTTCCCATGACAGATAACTACGAACTGGAAAGCTGGAATCCTAAATGGGAAATTGATCAGACGCGAAATATTAACTATCTAAATTGACTGTCTAAATTAACTAGTAATAACCCTCCTCTACTTTGTTTCTAATTTTTTCGAGATCACGCTGGCAATTGAGCGCTGTTCCGATTTCATTGATACACGTTTCCAATCGAACAATTGCACTTTCCCATTCTCCGTCGCGTAAATCTTCACCCGCCCAGTTTACGAAAGCGTTCTGCATGTTTTTCTCAACTGATAACTCCAGTTCTGTGCGCCCGCTTATTGTTAAGTAATCTCTATAGACTTCAATGGCTTGAGCCCAATCGCGATGCCGCCAATAGCTTTCCCCCCAGCGCGCATAAAGCTTCAATACGGTATTGGCGCAGATGTCGTGTTGAGAACAGTAATTCTCAAAATCTGCAAATGCTTGCCGAGCTTGCAGAAATTCTCCTCGGTCTATATTGACCGTTATATATTCACTCAGAATATAAAACAGGTTGTGTTCAACCAAGCCAAGATCGGATCTGGAAAATTGGACATTTCGAAGTAATGAACGAGTAAGCGTTATTCCACGAGCCTCTTCATTTGTCTTTATATCCGTCAGCGCCATTTCTGATTTGACTGAAAAAATCAAATTTTGCATCTCTGGGTCGCTAAAATAGTCCTCTGGCAGGGAGTCGATATAGGGTTTTACCTGATCGTACATCAGTCTTAATCCTGAAAAGTCGCTCCTTTGTTCACGACGACTAAACTCCTCATGATAAAAAATCAGACGAGCTCTCTGCGCATCACCATCGTCCGGAAGTAAATGAGCGCGCAGCTCAGCGAGTCGCATTCGATCAGCATACGCCATACGAGCTGAGCTGGTATGTTGGCTCCACATATCGAGCAGGCCCATGTCAGTAGCACTGATAATCTCCCTGTCGAGATAGTCACGGTAAGTCGGCGGTGTGAGATTGCGATCCGTAAACCACTCGGTATCATCTTGTTGGTAGAAAGCCGCATTGTGGACGACATTAAATCCGTTGCGAGAGGTGGTTTCGACATCGATCGTTGTACTACCAGGCAACCGTAATTCTACAAAAACGTGGGATGGAATAACGACGCCAACCGCGTCAAACCCCATCTTTTTTGCAATAATCACAAACAGCAAAGACGAGCTCATGCAATTGTACAACCGCTCGTCAAACACTTGTGTTAACTGACTTTGATCAAACACATAGCCCTTTTTTTCATCATTTTCAGTTAGGAAAAACTCCTCATGCATCGCGCGGAAGAGGATTTCACCCTGCTCTAATTGAGTTTTTCGTTTCAGCCTCGGCTCAAGATTGTCTATCCATTCATTCAATCTATTTCGGTACGGTTCAAATCGCGCCCCCTCTCTATCGTCAGCAGAAGCCAGAATATAAAAAGCGAGTAATGTATCAGCGCTTGGCGTGGAGGTGAAAGTTAAATCGTTCACTGTATTCACTTCAAATTCAGTGAGCGCACTCCAAATAGGAAGCCGACTATTGCCGAATTGAAGCAGGTTCTCAGCCTCGTCCGCTTCACTGTGACTGGCAACTACTAGGTTAGCAACCGCGACGCCGATCATCAGCGCTAATAAACGCGTCATGGAAAAATTAGCAACACCTAAAGTTCGAAGCATAGACTCAACTTATTAAAAATGAACATTTTCAGACTGTAATCATAGTTCGATTCTGCAATGCTCACCATGCATTTCCGAAAGATTACATTGTTACGGCGAAGGTTTGGGATGGTATCTACGAATAATATTTGATGAGGGTTTCTGTCTTCGTTAGTCCTTACGTTCGCCAACATGTTGAACCCTAACTGCACTATCATACAAACGTATTTTTTGAATATCGTAAACTTTCGGCGAAAACACATTTTCACCAAGGTAATTTGACGGAAAAGAAATATGACAGTCAACGGGAAGTTAAGAAATGTATTGACACAATAAGGATTTTTGAGGCGTCCGCTGTGACGAAAAAACAGCGGGATGACAGGTCTCTCGCACCAACGAACTCTGTATCTTACCGTTGAAGCAGACCACATTCTTAAATCTCAATTGCGAGAATCAAAAACATGATCTGAATACGCTTGTTAATCACCGTCATCAATTGGCAAGAGCTTGCAAGTAACCCAGTTTAGCCTTGCCGAATAGGAAACCGCACCGATTTAGCTCCCTCTAATGAAAGGTCAAAAATCAGCCGATCCGATGAAGTGCACAAATTTTGTTGCCCGATGGGTCACGTAAATAGGCGAGATAAAGCTCACCGCCTCCACCCGCCCGCACTCCTGGAGGATCTTCACAGCTTATTCCGCCATTAGCGAGACCTGCGGCGTGCCAACTATCAGCTGCGGCTGAATCCTTAGCGGCAAAACCAATGGTACTGCCATTTCCATTACAGGCTGGCTCGCCATTAATCGGCTTGCTGATCGAGAAAATGCCTTCTTTGGTAAAATAGAAACAACGTCCTTTCTCATCGATAACACCAGGTTCGTGTCCCAGTGCGCCCAGCACGGCATCGTAAAATGCCTTCGCTTCAGCAACATCGTTTGCGCCGACCATAATATGACTAAACATAACTATTCTCCTCGTTTATTAATTAGTCTAATTAGTTCCCGTCCAGAAATATCGATTTGAAATTCGCGTTATTGTTGTAGATCGGGCTTTAACCCGACGACCAGAAAATGACCAGTTTCCGGACGAACACTAATTAGAGGTGATCATACTTGCCCAGATAATCATGGCGATTGGAATCCAACTATTGGAAAAATCGCCAAAACCACCAGCAGTAAGCGTATCGATTCTAGCACAGTGCACCATTCGCTAAAGAGTAATATAACGTGAATAGTATAAAAAAATCTGGGCTCGCTTCGAACGGCTGTTAGTATTCACACTCGACCAGACGAAATACCTTTTCGGTATTGAGAGTACAGCATAACGAAAGCTTTACTTTCTTAACGAGTCATTTTTTCCGCTCAGGAATGTCTCAATCATCATCGATCGCCGCTTTAGACTCATTGGCGGCAGAACCAAATATACCTTTTGCCATTAGGGATGATTCTTGTTCTCGCCGATGCTGATAAACCTCGGCACGAATACCGTGTACATACTTATTATCGGGCTCTGCCAATGCGGCCATTTCAGCCAAGTGACAAGAAAGCCGCGGAGACTCCGCCATTAGCTCCTGCGCACGATTTGCCAGTTTTCTTGCGCCGCCAGCTAATGCTGACAATTCGGCGGCCAATACTCCGTCAGAAGCAGGTTTTAGATTGGCTGGGTTTCCATCGTACCAACCTCCATACATACGCCATATGTTGCGAACGACAAATTCCGGCTCATCGTAAATTGGTTTCAGGTAAGGCCGTTCCAATATTTCCGGATCAATTTTTACTTCGTGAACTATGTCACTCAGGCGTGCTCCCTCGTTCATTCTATCGATAGTTTCCTTCACCAGAAATTCTAACGACTCCGCTACATCCTCCAATACAGTTCGAATTCTTTTCTCACCTTCAATCGGCAAGCCATGAGCAGGAAAAAACAATTCCGCTCCTTGATTAGCCATATCACGCATAGCGGCGGCCCACTCGACTGGATATCGCTGAACTTTCTGCGGATTACCGGCATTGGGGAAACACCAGATGAAGAAATCTCCAGCACAGATTGCTTTGTGTTGTGGGATCCACGACCAGGTATGATCATCTGTTTCTCCCTTGGCGTGATTAAGAACGATTTCCATACCACCAATATCAATCGTCATTTGGTCGCCATAGGTCAGATCGGGTATCGCGGTTGAATCCGGCAGGAAGTTATTGCCGTCTGCTATGCTATATCCTCTTCTTGAAAACTGTCCAAATTGACGCTGGTTAATAGCAACATTATATCCATTGGTAAAATTGTATCTTTCGAAGCGGCGCGGTACATTTTCGTGACTAATGACTCGGGGTCGCGGCTGCCCATTTGCCACTGCATCATTAATGAACGCACCACTACCTCCAACATGATCCAGGTGTCCGTGTGTATAAACGAGCGAATTGAAGCGACTGTCCCGCCACCCCCTAATAGCATTAACGACTTTTCCACCGCCTTGTACACCTGATGTATCGAAAGCGACCAGCCCGTCCTCCGTATCAAACAATATACAGTGGGAAAAAGCTTCAACCATTGCAATCTCGTCAGAAATAACAGAAAGCTGGAAATTAATTCGATTCATCGGCCCCACTTCTTCAGTAGAAGTCGTTCCGTCTATTACAGCGCTAGATAAGGCCAGTAGATTTTCCATTCGATCTCCCCAATGCATAAAGATAGTTGCGATATTCAACATACCGCACACTGTTTTAATACCTATGAAGTGTAGATCAATAAAAGAATGGATAAAGGAAATTTAGAAGTGTTAATCAAACGTTAAATTTTGGACTGGAGTCGTGAGCTCAACGCATTCCTTACGACAACAATAACACAGGTATTTTCTCGGTTTTTTACAGTTCAACTAACCGTAAACTATCAGCACTACGATGGTGATCGCGATTTAACGTCATGACTTCTTCAAAGGGCACAGATAATTCTTCACAATCGCTAATAGCCGGAAGTAGTTGATGCGCCTCCGCCAATTGATCCATCTGTTCTTCGTTAAGGTCGTAGAACTTAAAAACGATTCCCTCCCGATCTTTATGGGCATTAAGACGGATAAATCTAATTTTAACGTTCAGAAGAACCAGCGGCGTGTCCTTTTCAATAAATAAGCTCAACTGACTGATGACCGCCATTTTTCCATCTGGGAATAGACTACTCAGGTTATCTTCATGAAAATGCTCGCCAAGATAAGCTGACCCGCCTTGCATATTCATCACAACATACCCGGACTTGATGGAGTTGAAACTTGAATAGGGATCAAGGACGTCAAAAATAAAGTTGCACTTTCCTAATACTCTATTACCACAAATTGTTCTTTTATCTTGAAATACGTAACTACTATTCATAAAGGCTTTTCCAAAAACTTACCCGGGGGGTATAGATAGCCGTAAAAACACATAAAATCATATTCATACGAAAGTTAATCCGTTATTCAAGCACAGATCACAAAAATGTAAATTGACGCGGAGGAATATCATCACTATTTCAGAAAAAACCGGGAGTTATGTGAACGAAGTCACAGTTTGTTAAAGGCAACAGCGTTCAAATGATCGCCGCTGGTATTTCGCGACCAATCACAATGTGGACGAAAAACGGCTTCGGTATTCCTGCATGGTTAACCCGGTGTAACGTTTGAATAGACGCCTGAAAGAACTAAGATCGTCGTATCCTGCATTCCAAACAAGAGTGTTGATGGAAACCGCCGTCGATTCAAGATCAATTTTCACTTGTTCGACTCTAAATTGTTGCAGGTAAGACAAAGGCGTTTCTCCGGTCGCTTTTTTAAATCGGCGGGTAAGTTGTCGCAATCCGATCCCCTGTACACTTGCAAATTTATCTACGTCCGGCGCTTCATTAAATTGAGATTCTATGTGTTGTTGAAGTTTAGCGACTAATGCGTCACCGTGATCGTGCCGCGGTCTAAAAATGGCAAAGCGGCTCTGATGATCCAGATTGAGCTCAATCATCATCAGTTTACCCGTCGCCAACGCTAATTCACGGCTGTGAAATCGGGATACTAGATAGAGTACCAACTGTGAGACCGCCGTCGCTCCTCCGGCACTAATGACATCGCCATGGTCGATGAGCAACTTGCTGACGTCGAAGGTTTCACCCGGGAAGAGTATGTTTGCAGATTCCAACGAGGTCCAATGACAGGTCAAGGTTCGTCCCATCGTGATCTGCGCAGACGACAGAATAAAGTTGCCGGTACAAACACTCGCCATAATCGTTCCAGCCTGATGCCAAGATCGCAGCGTATTGAATAAAGGAATCATACTGTCGAGTAATTCTCTTGATTTGGCGGGAGTTAAAACCGACTCAAAAGCGCCGGGTAAAATCACAATATCCGGCCTACTGCACTCCTGTATTTTTGTCACAGAATCAATCTGACAGCCGTTGTAAGCACGGACCTTGCGGGTTAGCCCAATGAGTTGGTAGCTAAATAAAGTGGGTGTCATATCGAAGTATTTTTGTGCAGCGAAGTTAGCCGCCATAAGAACATCTGCTGCTAAAAAAACACTCGACGCCTGACACCTGTTATTCACGAATATACCTATCTTAATCATTAGTCATCCCGTCTCCGTTTCCGCACCAGTGCCCATATATTATATGTCCATTTTGACACTATAAGAGCCTAAATAGACTCTTTCAGTATTGTTATAACAGGGTATCGTGTCAACTCTTTAATGAATGACACAAGGATTACGACCAATGACAAACCAAGACCAGAAGTATGCACTTGTAACAGAATTAGCGAGAGCGAAAAGTGAACAGAATATCGAAGCAGCTACAGCAATCTATCACCCCAATGCAGAGATGAGTGCCCCCAGCTTTGGTTCTGTAGCAAAAGGCAGCACCGAGATAGCGCAGCAGCTCTCGGTTTTCTTTAGCTTGTTTCCCGATTATGAAATTGTTCTTGAACAGTACGCAATAAACGAAAATGTGATGCTTGCGACCGGGCAGGCGTCTATAACCCTTACCGGTTCCGCCAAAACCTGCCCTCGCATTCAGGTACCGGTATTCATCGAATTTCACTTTCACGAAAATCGAATTTCAAAGGAAGTGTTTTACCTGGACGCAGGCTTGATTTGCAGAAAATCTGGCGTCAATCCAGAAGAATTCTTCGGTGCAATGCGGACTGTTCAAACACGCAAGCGATCAACTGACAAAAAAGATATTGGAGAAATAGACTCATGAATATTCAGCCTCTTAAAACGAAACCGATATTCGACATGCATGTTACTTTAAAGTCTCCACTCAACATCGGCTCAACCTACGCCGGCAATCGAATGATTTTCGATGTTGAAAGCGGGTTTTTCAGCGGGGATACAATGAATGGCACCTTAAAATCCAGTGGTGGCGACTGGTTAATACTTCACCCTGACGGATCACTCTCACTGGATGTAAGAGTGTGTCTGGAAACGGACGACAACGCTCTGATCTATATGCATTATAAAGGGCGCTGGGTAGTTCCCGACCATTTGAAGCAGCAAGTGTTTTCGACCGACAGCTGTGAGCAAGTCGACAAGGATGAATATTATCTAAGGACTCTCATTATGTTTGAGACTTCCGATAAACGCTATAAATGGCTGAATGATTTGGTTGCAGTATCACAGGGTTACCGGACTCCAGTGGGTATTTCTTACAATGTAATGGCTGTGTTGTAATGCCATCTACGTGAATTGATCTGAATTCAGAATCCCCTGGCATGGAAGGCGGGGGCAGATAGACAGTAGATTTGGTGCCGGTAGTCCAGAGCCTAGCTGTCTACCCGGGACAATAAAGTCACGGCCCGGGTTAGTATCCGACGGGCACATGCTCTTGTTTGAAATGCCGTAAACTCAAGTAACTAATACTGCATTGTGTCTGCACTTGTCACCTTTAGAATATCCCTTTTAGCTTAAAAGAATCCATCACCAATTTTTTCCGCAACAGTAAATCGGATTGATTCTCGATAGTAATATAATTAGCGAAAAACCATACTCTGTTATTGCTTTCAAGATAGCCCACATACCAACCGTGTTGCCCTTCCCATCCGGTTTTCCCCCACAGTTTGTAATGCGGGGTTACATCGTTCAGCATAATGTCTTTCAATATCTCTATATTTCTTTTCTTAACTGGCAAGCTTTCAAGATAGACCTTGCGAAGAAACTCGACTTGTCCGCTCGTCGATATCCGTAAATCGCCGTCCAGCCAAAACGTCGCGATATCGGTACCGGTTTTTTCGTTGCCGTAACTAAATTTATCGAGATAATGCCTATATTTTTCATCTCCGATCAATCGC
The DNA here is from genome assembly GCA_913019905.1 of uncultured Cellvibrionales bacterium. Taxonomy (GTDB): domain Bacteria; phylum Pseudomonadota; class Gammaproteobacteria; order Pseudomonadales; family Dasaniaceae; genus Oceanicoccus. The sequence goes on along the minus strand of CAJVZD010000005.1, from coordinate 45,268 downwards.
GCCATGTATTGATAACACCAAACACAGGAACGAGCGAACGCAGTCGCTAAAGTTTGATCGCTGTTCCACGGAGCATATGCCCGCGTGACGCCATCCCAGTGAATCACTTCAAACTGGTCTTTAATCACGCTTTCTTCGAGGGCAATCAAGGTATTGGGGACTTTAAAGGTAGAGGCAGGAATAAAGGTTTGTTCAACGGGAATCGAACTGTACTGATAAATGGTTTCTTTATCGAGTGATTCGATCAACAGCTCTCCTTCAATTCCGGCCCGGCTATAGATGTCTGAGATACTGTCTTCGTCGGCCACCAAACCAGACGCTGAAAACAGCAGGAAGACAACAACTAACCCTATGTTTTTGATCATGAATCCTCAATTAATTCGCCAACAACATCCATTAAATGACCAGCCATTTCAATACCCGCGATCACTTCGTATTAGCTTTCAAAAACTCGGGAGACGACAATTAATATTAACGAGAATTCCGAAAGCATCAAATCATAGGAGTTCCGTTAGATCGGTACTACATTGATTTTGATGCAGATACTTCGAAATTACAAACCTGCATCAATCTTCTCAGTTTAAACAGTGATTGCGCGATCAACTCTCTCGGCTGGACCCGCCAAGCAATTGTTATCGATCGGTTTCCAGTTGAGTCTCGCCGACCTCTGTTTCTTCAGGCGTGCTTTCTACCGCCTTGATCTCCACAGCTTTGACTTCCACTTCTGGGGCTTCTTCTTCCACCGAAAGATCTACCGTTTGCTCACCCTCTTGGGCGGTATTTTCTGGCTCCGCACCTTTAAGATAGGCACTGTATAACCACCCCAAATAACGTTCAACGCCATGTTTAACGTGCTCGCTTCGAATTGATGGAAACATATCAAAGGCGTGCTGTCCGCCGCTTATTACCGCGTATACGACACTACTGTCGGAAACTTCCTCTAATTTGTCAGCAAATGCGGTCGCAGTTTCTACCGGTACCAACGTATCTTTGTCACCTTGAATAATAAGAAATGGCGGTGCCTTATGATTTATCCGAAACAAAGGCGATGCATTTTTATAGTCGTCAAGGTGATCTTCCATTGGCAACTTGAAAATTGATGACTCGACGATATCCTGTAAACCTTCATTACGATGAAGGCCATCAGCATTGGTAAAATCGTAAACACCATAAAAGGGGACTGCGCCCTGCACGGTTGTATCCTCCTCTTCAAAGCCCGGTTGAAAGTTAGGATCATTAGCACTGAGTGCAACAAGAGAACAAAGATGCCCGCCAGCTGAACCACCAGTCACGACCACAAAATCAGGATTTCCACCATACTCACTAATATGCTTTTTCACCCACACTAGCGCTTCCTTACAATCAATTATGTGGTCGGGGAAAGTGGCCGTCGGACTCAAGCGATAACTAATACTCACGCACACCCAGTTTCGCAATGCCATGTGATTCATTAAGGGCAATGCCTGCTCATTTTTGCTGCCCATTTTTTCCGTCCACGCACCACCATGAATTTGCAGAAGCACAGGACGTTTTTCAGCGGTTTTCTTAGAGCGATAGATGTCTAACTTTTGAGCAAAGTTTCCGTAGGGTATATCTTTAATCGTCTCGACTTGGGAAGAAACGATTTTTCTCGGATCTCTGATTTTTTTAAAATTGAGCGTCTCGGGAAAATCATTAACTAATGATTCCTTGATATAATCACGATAATCAGGTCCTAAGCCCTGCTTTAAACTCATCTCTATTTCTTCTTCAGCAGAGTGACTCGCAAAGTAGAAATAAGCCATCGCTAACCACGCAGCGGTACACATAAGAAACCCAAGCGCGCCAAAAAATCCCTCAACAGCACCACCCCAAACAAAAAGAAATACTAAGAGGCTCTGCCAAATAATATGATGGATAGCCAATTCTCCGACAAGCCATCCGGTAAGAAAACTGACGGTACTTAATTTCGGGTTCGTAAAATGGGGGTAATAGAGATTGTAAGCCATCCACCCGAACAATAGTGCCAGTAAAAAGAAAACAAAAGTCATGTCATAATCTCCAATATTTAATCCGCGGTTTTTTAAACCATGCAGTGCCCGACCGCGATTCAAAAAAATGGGTATATGTAGGAAGACAATGAAATTAGAGATCTATCGCTATTTCAGTGTTTCCTCGACCCAGTATTTTTGGCACTACTGTTTCTAAATAGACTCACTACCCGTAAACTGACTGTTTTAATCGATAAAGATCGTCTACCGCACTCAATCGATAAGTCAGGTTTGTACTATGCCGAAATCAGAACCGCCCAAATCAAAACCGACCACATCAAAATCGGTCGATTCAAAACCCGCCGATCCAACGTCACCTTATTCGAAGTGGATCGAATCCAATCCATCCACTCCAAAACCCGAAGATTCCCAGGCGACACATTTACAACCTAAAAACCCACTGCATGGAATCACTCTCGAGCAAATAGTGAAAAGCTTGGTTGAGCATTATGGCTGGGAGCGATTAGGACAACATATTGACATAAAAAGTTTCAACAACGATCCATCGATAAAGTCGAGTTTAAAATTTCTACGCAAGACCCCCTGGGCCCGAGAAAAAGTCGAAAACTTATACCTTTCCCTACAAAAATAATAATGCGAAACGACTCCGGCACTACCTCACTTGCCGTTAAACCTATAACCCGGAAGTAAGCTCTGGCGATAACACTGAATTGATCCCACCATTAGCCACTGATTTGACGATAGACTATTTGTCTGGCTTTGCATCAGCCTTTTTTACGCGAATAGCGTTTCCACCAATGTTTTGTCCATTCAAGCTCTTAATCGCCGCTTTGGCATCCCCTTGTTTAGGCATTTCCACAAAAGCAAACCCCTTCGATCCGCCCGTTACCTTGTCGAGTACCAAGCTACAAGATTGAACCTGCCCAATCGCTTCAAACATTGCCAAAAGCTCCGATTCAGTTGTACTGCGAGCAAGATTACGTACTAATAATTTCATAGAAACACCGATTGAAGACAAAGTAGCCCTTTATGACGGATAACTCACGCTATGGCAACAAAGAAATGTAAAAACCTTAGCCATTGCACTAATTCGCCCACGACCGACTGCTCGGAGCCCGACGGCTCACGACCGGCGTGAGTCGGATTGTTGCTCCCAGAAAACATGAAATAGAAAACTGTCAATTGGGCATCAAGCCAGTAGATTGTTAAGTTTTGATTACACTACGCTGATACAGCACCCGTCCGACTCGTCAGTTTCTGGCCACGGAGTGACTTTCCTGATATAAAACGTCTCCGGTTAAATTACAATTGAGCTTAAGTAATTTTCGTTAACTTCATGCTCCCGATCTACAGATCATTTTCGGAAATTTTTAATTAACGAATGTAATGCAAGTACCCATCAACCACCGACAATTGTTCAGGAATGACTATGTTAGACAAAAACACCCCTATAATTATCGGCGTCGGCCAAATAACTGAAAAGGAAAACGACGCGGAAAAATTGTCCTCGCCGGTAGACCTGATAGAAAAAGCAACGCGTCTGGCAGCAGAAGACGCTGGAATTAGGTGTGAAGAGCTCGCAAATTTGGACGAACTGGTCATCGTAAGGGGATTTAGGGAACCAACCCGCAATTCCCCAGAAGCGCTCGCCAAGAGAATTGGGGCTGGTGAAGCAAAACAGTGGCTCACGCCTAATGGCGGCAACGCTCCGCAGTATCTGGTCAATCGGTACTCGGAAAGTATTTTCCAAGGAAAACATCAATTCGTCTTACTTGCCGGTGCCGAAGCCATGGATAACAGTCGCCGTTTTCACAAGGCGGGATTAAAAAACGACTGGGCCGAACAAAGTGACCGAGATCCAAGCTACCTCTATCCGGACCGAGAAATGTCTTCAGATCATGAAAAATCTCAAGGTATTTGGGCTCCCGCACATATCTATCCCATGTTCGAGAATGCGTTGCGAAAGTCCTATGGCAATTCCATAGAACAGCACCAGCAGGTACTTGGCGAGCTGTTTTCGCCCTTTTCTAAAGTAGCGGCACAGTCCAAACATGCGTGGTACCCCATTGAAAGATCAGCCAAGGAAATATCCACTGCAAGCAAAGAGAATCGTTATGTAGGTTGGCCCTATACCAAATTTATGAACGCCATGAACCAGATAAATCAGTCTGCCGCCATATTAATGACCTCCGTGGGTACGGCGATTGAAATGGGCGTTCCCGAAGAACAATGGGTTTTCTTACACGGCTGCGCCGACACAACGGAAAAATGGAATGTCACCGAACGGGTCGATTACTCGAGTTCACCGGCCATTCGCGTGTTAGGCCAACAAGTCTTCGATATGGCCAATAAATCAATTAATGATATGGATTTCGTCGACATATATTCCTGCTTTCCCAGTGCCGTGCAAATTGCTCGAGACGAGTTAGGAATCGCGAGCGATGATAAACGGGCACTAACCATTACCGGCGGTTTACCCTTTCATGGCGGCGCAGGAAATAATTATGTCATGAATTCTATTGCCGCTATGATCGACATACTACGTAAAAATCGAGGCAAATTCGGACTCGTTACGGCCAACGGCGGCTACCTGACCAAACATTCAGCGGGCATCTATTCCACCACACCGACGACTGGGTCGTGGCAACGAGTCAATCCTGCCATCTATCAACAAGAAATAGATGATCTACCCCATCCCCCCTATGTTGAAAAACCCGATGGTCCCGCGATTATAGAGACTTATACCGTCGCATTCGGCCGTAATAATACACCCGAAGAAGGAATTTTAATCGGTCGATTGGGCGACGGCAGCGACCCACAGGCACCCAGATTTATTGCCCATACCCCCAAAGACATTGATCTACTGACATCCATGACAAAAGACTGTTTCATTGGTCGAGCCGGGCATGTGACATCGGACGGAGAGCTAAATATTTTCCAACCAGCTGACTAGTGTCGATCTATTCATTGACCTCGCAAACATTATCATCAGATCATGTTTGCGAACATAACTAACCGCACACACTTCCCGTGTGATCATCATCTGAATGACTACCCTGTCGGGGCGGTTAGGGAATAGAGTTTTCTGATGATGACAAGTCCGACCAGCCCGACTAGCGGAGAAGAGATAAGACCCGGGAAATAGCCTTGTACCCACAGGGATAACAACGGGTGAGCGATGCCGTTTAGACACATTGCCAACGCAAAAAACCAAATGGGAAAAAGCGCCAGCCGAAAACCTTGCAATACTCCAAACGCGGATATCGCCCAAATGCCTAGCCAAAATACATTGAAACCCACGAATAGCTCCCCAGATATGGGCGGCAGACCGAATAGCAGCGGGAACAGCTGGTGAAAGCCCGTCGCAAATTCTTCGGTAAAATGGGCGCATTGGCAGGCAATTCCGAGTAGAAACAAGCCCACAAACTGAATACGATGGTCCATCCCAATAGGTCTAGACGGACGAGCCAATGTCAAAATCAGGGCAACAAAAAGGAGCAGATACAAACCGGCCGGGGCCAGTAACAGACTTTGGACATCATCATTCATAACTCAACCCGAAAAACGAAATTCTTCGCTAATAAGCTTTACGAGAATGCACAGTAGACATGCGTAGCTAAAACCGGATCCGTACAATTGAATAGAAACGTGGCCAATACAATTACAAGGCCTACACTGACTTAGTGACCAATTCCCACATTATCGCCATAGGCTTTTTCAATCAGTGCATCCATTGTACCGTCGTTTTTCATGGTCTTAATGGCACGTGCAAATGACTCTTTAAGCGACTCATTGCCTGACGACAAATAGATATACATTGCGACCTCACCAAACTCACCGCTTACATGTAGTGTCTCTGTACTGCTATTCAGTCGACGATATATATCGCCGTAAAAAACACTAAGATAAACGTCAATTAAACCTTCCCGTAATTTTTTAACGGCGGAATTCCAGCGCAAGAGACCGTGAATTCGGCTTTCATCAAACCCATCGTCTAATTTTTCCTTAATCGCGAAAATACCGTATTTATAGCCAATGCTTAAATCGCTGCTTTTCAATTGCTCCCAGCTGGATATTGTTAAGTCGGGGTCTTTACTGAGCAGTACCGTTTGCATGGTGAAAAGTGATTCATTGACTCGAATGCTGTGCGGGGACAGTTCCTGATACAGAGCAGCCCGGGCGATTTCGCCGTCGACTACGCCTTGTTTCGATAACTTTGCGCAATTTAAAGGAGAACAACTTCTATATTTTAGATTGCGACCAATCCGTTGAGATATTTCATTGAGCACGTCGACAAGCAACCGACCGTAGTGGTTATTCTTTGGAGAGTTTCCCGCAAACACCAAATCGACTGGGACATTTGTCGGTGCTGTTGCAGAGGCAGTTATCGATGCAAATAACAGTAATTGAAGAATTACACATAGCCGCATTTGTTTTCCCACATTGAGGTATTTCTAAAACCTTCCATGGTACTCGCTGGTTATTCGGCCATTGTAATAATTATTTTCGTGAGAATATAGACGACCAAATCAAACACCATAGGTTTGGACGTTCAAATTAGGTCGAAGGGTTCGCGCCCCTACAGTAAAGACTATCGTACTAATTTCTTTAATCCAGGCAAAGCTTAACGCAGAATTATGCTTCCTAGGTCAATAAGAACTTCTCGCACCCGACATTCAAACTCTTTTCCTGAAAACTGACAGACCGATCGTCTCCAAGTTTTGCCTTGTTACGAGCTTATCTCTGTCTTAGATTCACCCACGTCTCTCTTCATAGATTTGACCATACTCGGATCTTTGTCCCGGGAGGCACATTCGAGGTACGCTTCGGCCGCTGCTATATAGGCGTTCACTTCGTTTTTAGCTTCGTTTATTCCGTCGGTAGCTTCGCTGACAGTATCAGGTAGAACGGGCGCTTCAGGTTTAGTGCAAGCATGAGTTAAACCAGAAAATAAAACCGTAGAAAATATCAAAGCGGAAAGCTTGGTCATTGGGCAACTCCTTTTGAGTGTCGATGCTTCCTTGGTCTTTGGTTACAAGCCATCGACTCAATTATGGTGGGAATTCGAAGCGATAATGGAATGGTGATTATAAAGCGAACACGCGGCTCATTACCAGCCAAAATAATCGCCTACTGCCGCTTTGCTATTGCTCAACTTAGTCGATCGGGACTCGGACTACGCCACAGCCGGAAATTCTGCTGTTAATAGATCAATTTTCTCGCATTATCCAAATAGCGATACGGATAAAGTTAGCCAATTTTTCAGCGCGAACTAATCACATCAAACAGTCTTTACTAAGTCCATTTCAAGCCGAATACTCAGGACATTCCGTCAGTCAGTGCGATCGCCATTGTGAAACAAATTCCGACGACGGATACCCGAATATCGAAAATTTTGAAACCATGATTAAAACTGAAGTAACGCCCGTAACTCTGTAGCGGGTTCTCGAGCGACAATAAGAGAATGATCATCCTGAAAATGTATTTTCAACCGCCCATCCTGCCACGGTTCTATTTCAAAATCGGCTGCCAGATTGATAATACTACTGCGATGAATCCGAAAAAACACCTCCGGATTGAGTCGCCTTACGAGTTGGTCCAGCGTTTCATTGGTCCAATGGCGATTACCCGTCCGGTCGACAACGTAAACCACGCGATTCTCGGAGGTAATATATGCAACATCTTCAACATTAACGAGTCGCACCCTTTTCAGAAACTTTACTGCCAGCCTTTTCGCATAGTCCGGATGGTCAAGCACGTCGAAAAGAGAAGACGGATCAACACGCAACTTCGCCGCTTTTCGCAGGGCGGTTTGCAGGCGTTCGTTTGAAACAGGCTTTAACAGATAGTCAATCGCGGCCACTTCAAATGCGCGAACGGCATATTCATCAAAGGCGGTCACAAAAATAATATGGGGTTTAGGGGTTTCCAACAAACGTACGACATCGAAGCCAGTCATACCCGGCATTTGTATATCCAGAAGTACCAGGTCAGGATTCAACTCATCGATCAATTGTAGGGCCTGCAAACCATCGGCAGCCTCCCCGACACACTCTACTGTGTCTACGAGCGAAAGTTGTCGAATCAGTTTTCTTCGAGCCGGCGTCTCGTCATCAACCACCAAAACTTTTTGCTTATTCATTCATAATACTCGCGCGCGAAGCCGACAACGGTATCGATAGTTTAGCCGTTACACCTTTCGGTTCATTCTGATAAATTGCTAGGCAAGCAACATCACCGTACAAACGCGACAGGCGCTCGCGGATGTTTTGCGTTGCCAATCCTAAGCCGTCATTCGTTCCTGACAGACCAGGCCCATCATCGCTTACCCGAATGATTAAATGGGTTTCGCTCTTCATCAGATTGATCGTTAAATTGACCGGCTCAAATTGTCCATCCACCGCGTGTTTAACGACGTTTTCAACCAGTGGTTGCACGGAGAAAGGCGGTACCAGCACGCCATAGCATTCTTTTTCCCCATCCATTTGATAATCTAAACGATCGCCATACCTGCTCTTTTCAATCGCTAAATAATTGTTGACAGTCGCCAACTCTTTCTCGAGTGGAATGGTATCTGTATCCGGAGAAGTTAATATACTACGCATTAACTCTGACAACTGCTCAATCACTCTTTCGGCCTGTGCGGGATCATCTCGTACATAACTATGTATCGAATTAAGCGTATTAAACAGGAAGTGCGGCTTTATTTGTGCCCTCAAGGCATTGAGTTCAGCGCGGGCAGCGAGCGCTGCAAGTTCTTTTGTTTCGATAGAATGCTTATAATTATTTTCCATTAGCAGGTGACTCTGCAAATACATGCCGGCGGTTTTTGCCCAACTTTTTGCTTGCGACAGCCACGGTATCCAACCGTGAATATGACCGAGTTTGAGTTCAAGAGGAACCTCTCCGGGCAAGCTAAGGAGCTCGCCGCCAGCAAAGTCAGGTGTTCGATTGATAGCCACCGAACAGCGAAAAGTTTGCGCTATAAACTGTTCCGTTGCAAGAATTGCATCGGCCTCGCTATTGCACTTCGCCAATTTCACCGGCAAGGAAGTGTGCAGCGTCGTCAGGATTGATTCAGCGGGAACCCATAACCGGTGGAAGGTCATACTCACCAAATAATAAACACCGAGCGTCAGTAATACGTACACCATTAATAGAAAATATTGATACTGAACAAAAGCAATATACAGCTGCGACGAAATCAATTGCGCTAATCCCAAAACCGCTGCCACTAACATGATAATTCTAACCATCTGGTTGAGAATCATATCCATAAACTGTAAACGGAACCGATACCAACTGAAAACCAACGAAAAAAGCAAGGTATTGCTAAGCGGTATCCAACTCCAATATTCAACGTCGCCCAAGAAATATATAGAGCCGTTAGTTATGACCATGACTGCGAATACGAGACGCAACGAATTACCGGCCTCTCTCCAATATTTTTTTTCAGGTCTAATACCCGACAACAACATCAGCAGCCACAACACCCCTATTGCCATCAATCCGTATAAAGCAAACACATTCCCGTATTGTCCACCCCACTGCTCCAGTGGCAAAACGTGAAAGACATTCCAGCCGGCGTACACCAGGCAGATAAACACAATACCGTAAAAAATTGCCCAGATATTGTTCGATACCTTCAATAGAAGCCGAGCCAGTTTTCCCGGCCCACTGGGTGATACTGTCAACTCGCCGAGAAATATAGGAATCAATAGTGCAGAAACTAAAGGGAGCAATAAGTAACTCGCAAAAACGAGTAGGAAATACAATGAATTAGTACTTTCTAAGGCTTCGCATAACAAAGCCGCTCCATACAGCGCGTGCAAAACAGTCCAAAGCACCATACAGGACCAAAAAATATAAATTGAATTATTTTGATGTCTTTGCGGAAAGAACCGATAGCTAAGCAAACCGTGGAGATAACTCGCACCGAAATGTAAAAGGACCGTAACAAATGCGATCATCGCAGGCTCTTCGTCCATTTCAGCCATTGTGTTAGTACAGGCAGCCGCATATTTCTGACTCGATATTCCACATCATCCAGCACGACAACGCAGACCGGCAGGAATAACAGTAGAAACACCGAGGCAGCCAGTAGCCCATATACCATTGTGCTTGCCATTGCATTGGCGATACCAGCAGATTGACTTAAACTCACAGGCAGAAGCCCTCCGACCGTTGTAATTGTTGTTAGCCAGATAGGACGAAAGCGCTGCTTTACCGTTTGTACAGCTGCCTCTCTAGCCAATACACCTTCACTTGTCGCTCGATTGTAAAAACTCACCCAAACCAGCGAATCATTAATAACAATACCCATTAAGCCTACAACACCAACAAACCCCATCAACGTTAACGGTTGGTTAGTCAGAGTCATACCCCATACGACCCCCATATAGGAAAGCGGTATAGCCAACAAAACAATAACAGGCTGAATTAAAGAGTGAAATAGCAAGGTCAAAATAAAGTAGGCTAAACCCAAACCTATTATTCCAGACTGTAACATCGACACTAAACTTTTCTGAGTTTCGCTAAATTCCCCCTGTTGTTCAAATGTAATACCCGGCGACAATATAGAGTCGTCTATTAGACGTTCAATCTCTCGATGTGTCTGGAACACTGAAAGAATCTCTTCGTCTACATCGGCTGAAATGGAAACGTATCTCAAGCCCTGCCAACGGCGTATGGAGTCGGCTGACGACTGTTCAACAAGCTCTCCGAGCTCTGCCTGCGGAATCACCCGTCCATTCGCTTGCGCCAATGTCTGAAACGGAGAAAAATGCGGGTCGGACATTAACAAAACGTCAACGACATCGTGACCGCGGTCAATCTTGCCCACTTTACTGCCGGTGATTGCAGTTCTGAGTAGATCGCCTACCTCGACCGCATTAAGATTATGAAATCCCAACCATGTCGAATCCAGTTTAAGTACCTGTTCTCGGACACCATCCTCCATCGGGTCTGAAACATGCCTGATGGACGGGATGGTATTCAGAGTCTGTTTAACTCTGGCGGCGGTCGATAGTAACGCTGCAGAATCTTCGCCGTACAGATAAATTTCCACGGGAACGCCCGTTGGTGGTGAATTCGTTTCCAAACTTCGCTGAATATGATTGAGACCTGGCAACGCAGCAAATAGCGGTTCCAATTCATCGGCAAGCGAAACCGCTAACCCCTCTTCGATGGCCTTTTCAGTCAATGGCAACTCAATCGTCGATACGTGGGGCTTGTGAATAACATTATAATTGTGGTTACTAAATCCGGCCAGAACAACTGTATCGGCAATATCTCCATCGAAATCTTTCAATTGGTTTACGGCGTGTTTCACTATTTGATCATTGGATCTCAGATCAATACTCTCATCAAATTCCAAGTGAAATTTGATCGATCGGGTCTCAGACTCGTCGAACAATTTAAAATCTAAACGTATGTAGGCAATAAAGGTAGTGAACAGTAGCAGGCCCAGAAATCCGCCCAGCGACCAATAGACACGAGCGAGTAAGAAAACTGCGCAGCGAGAAAAAAAGTCACTCCCTCGATCCATAAAAACCCGTAACTTTAATTGTAATAAAGTCTCCCGGTTAGCTTTAGTCGAATCACGACCCGACGCATACATGTGGATCGGCAGTATTACAAAACATTCAACCAAAGAAGCCACTAAAGCGAGTATGGCAACTTTAGGAATCAGACTGATATACATTCCCATGCCACCGCTCATTAACATTAGCGGTAAAAAAACAGCAATAGTCGTCCCGGTAGCAGCCACCACGGCGGGAGCAACTTCTCGTAATCCGTCAACTATCGCAGCCAGCGGTTCGAAACCTGAAGCTTTTTTCTGATCGATATTTTCCAAAACGACAATTGCGTCATCTACGACCATTCCGCTCACCAATACCAGTCCAAAAAGCGTCAGCGTATTGATACTCAAGCCAAGTAGATCCATGGCAATAAATGCGGCAAAAAAGGAAAAGGGAATGCCTATTGCCGCATAAAACGCGTTTCGTGAACCCAGGAACATCCACAAAATCACAAAAACCAACGCCATCCCAAAGAAAATTGAATCCGTTAGGTCTGAAAGACTTTTACTTACAATATGACTTCGATCATATAGAATTTTAATAGAATAGGGTTTCCCTTGCTCTTGATATTGTGCATTCAATTTTTGAATATATTTTCTAACGTCTATGGATAATTGGCCTATGTTACTGCCCTTTCTACGGTACAAATTGACGTACCACGCTTTTTCTTCCGCATGCGTCACCCGAATTTTTTCCGGCGCAAGGGTATCTACAACATCGGCAAAATAGGATATGGGCATTATTCCAGCGTCGGTCTTCAAGGCAAGTGCTTTTAAAGTAGTGACATCAGTGGGTTGCTGCTGAGTCCGAATGCGAGTATTTTCGAGAGATTTACGATAGACGCCGGAACCTCCATCGGCTAGAGACACTCGAATTTTGGAAGCTAAACTATCCACCCGTAGTCCGGAAGATTCTAAAATAGCGGGACGAGCTCTAATCTCAATCCTCTGTTCTCTGTCGCCAAGTACCTCTAGCGCATCAACGGCAGGCATGTTCACTAGTTGTTGCTCAATTGATTTCCAGGCAACGTGTCTTTGCAAATCGTCTCCACCTTTGAATAATAGTGTTAGAGGCGGAAAAAGTCGGCTAAACTGGCGGCTAACATAAGGCCCTTCGAGATCAGCCGGCAGGTCAGGCACCTGACTGATCAACTGCGCAATCTCTCGCCTTAGGCCATCCAAATCCAATTCATCTTCCTTAACAGTGATCGAAACCGAAACAACTCCCTCCTTAGCGATCATACTTACTTCGTCAACACCGGGAAGGCCGACAATCGCTTTATTAAGCAAACGACCAACGGTCAAATCCATTTCATCCGGTGACGCTCCTGGAAGAAACGCTTGAATACTTAAACCCTCACCTCCAAATTCCGGCAATTCCTCTCTCCCAAGTTCAGACAGCGATAAAAACCCGAGAACAAAGACCAGCACAAAACATATATTGACCGCACGATGCTGCTGAGTAAAAAACGCAATCACGAATCCAGCTCCAGAACGATCGTTTGCACGCGATCGCCATCTCTCACCTTTTTCATTCCAACGACAATGATATTATCGCCAATAGATAATTCCTTAAGCCGCCGCCTCTTAGCAATACCTTCGGTCACGATGTACACAAATTTTCCGCCTGTATCGGTCTGTATTCCCTGTTGTGGAAAGTTACTCAGATCCTGTTGAACCAGATTCAGAACCACCCGTTGACCGACGCGTAATTTTTGCGGGCAAGGGGTCATTTCGACATCGACAAAACCAGAGCTCTCATTGCTCACAGGTGAGACAGAGACAATCTCCAGGAAGTTGTTTCCGCACAACAAAGACAGATCTGCCCGACGAATTCCAGCCAGCTCTTCATTGGTAAGAGGAGCGACAATTCGCAGAGTGTCGGTATTGACGAGTTCACCAATGACATCACCTGGGCGTACATAAAGACCAACAACCGGGGTCGAATTAACAAGCGCTCCCGTAAATGGCGCTCGGATTTGGTATTTTTCCAATAAGGTTTTTTGTAAAGCTACAGCGCTGACCGACAGATCCTTTAACGCTTGTGCTTTATTAAGTTGAGTGACGGCATCATCAAACCGGGCCTCTGAGATAGCTTTGTGTTTACGATTACTAACCGCTCTTTCCCACATCTTGCGGGCATGCGCCAAATCCACTTCTTTACTGCGAAGCTCCCGCTCAGCAATCTCCAACAATACTTGCTGTTCATCAGAGTCGACTTCAACGAGAATCTGCCCAGCTCTAATAGGAGCACCCATTTCCAAACGGCGACTGCGGACAACTCCGGCGACCTCTGCCGAAATTTGTTGCCGTTGAGGCGTGACTACCTTAGCGAGAATGTTTCTTATTGGAAGGTTTTGCTGTCCGAGTTTGACGATAGCGACCTGCACGTCGGAATTCGCAAAACTGCTCATTAGGCACAAAAATACTGATACTAAACAGAAAGGAGTCTTTTTCACGTCAGTCCACCGATTAACTAAGTGAACGAAGTGTATAGAGAAATTGACTGTGAACAGATGGGAAAAGGTCGAATCGCAGTATTGCCGAACCAATCGCAGGTAATTACTGTAACGAATCTTCCGTCCTAAACTTTTCACCCTGCGGCAGCCCGGATTTATCTCCTTTTATGCTGTTCAATAGGACGTGGGGGGAACACAAATTGCGCTTGCAGCGGGAACGGCAACTAAGTTGTTCCTCCAAGCGAAGTACAAGAAATAGGTCCTTTTAAAAAAAAGCCTGAAAGAAAGGACCGGTAACCGATATCTCTAGGATTCTAATAATCAGGGATTATACACCGGGATAGCTTCATTCAGGACCAGCCAGTCAGCCTTGTCATCGGTATACACCTGTAAATTAACCGCTAACTCAATTTCCGAGCTTATATTGCCCCTCGCAACATAAATATGGTCGGGAAATTTTTCGTCGTTTACGCAACTGACAGTTGACCCACACTTTGAACAAAAAGATTTCGAAAATTTTTCTGTCGCTTGATAACGGCTCAGTATATCCGAGCCCTTAACAAGCGTGAATTGATTAGATTTCATCACCACCCAGCTACTATAATCAGCACCACTCAATTCTCGACACATATGACAATGGCAGTTGAGAACGATTTTCGGTGGAAGCTTCGCTTCCCATTCAACGCTACCGCAATGGCATCGACCGCTTATGCTTTTATTCATTTCACTCCACTTATGTTTCTATTTATGTCACTTTACTTTACTTATATAGGTACTGTTATGAGCACTATTATAGGTACTTTTATAGGCACTGTTATAGCCACTTTGCCATCACCTACGTACTTCCTGAACTCTTTGATCTGCCGCAATTTCAGTCAATTGCATCACGACCGCTTGTCGATCGGAAAAGTGAATTGTTTTAAAACCGACTTCTAACGCTGCTGCAATATTTTCTTTTGAATCATCAATAAATAATCCTGCTGAAGAAGATACCCCGACTAATTCCATAGCTCGTTCGAAAAAACGAAAATCTGGTTTAGCGTATCCAATCTCAGCGGAGTTTACCACAATATCGAACTTATCAACGATCCCGTTCGAGTTTAGGTCGCGGTGCAATCGGTCAGTTGCATTCGTAACCAAAACAAGCTTAGCCACGGGAAATAGTCGCCTATAATCATCAACCAGAGGCTTATCGATAGAAAAAGGCGCTTGTAGCCACGCTTCGACCAGCTCAGTCGCTTTCGAAATTCCGATATGATTGGCGACAACAGCCCGTACTTTTTCGACCCATTCACAATGAGTTTGTTGCCCTGTTATTGCTGGTATGAGAAGTTTTTGTGTGAAAGCAAGCTCAAAGAAAAATCCCTTTGGCAAACCGTAAGAGGCTTCCAACGTGTCAACGCATTGATTTTCCCAATGTCGTACAACCCCATCTAGATCGGTAAATAATGCTTGGATCATCGATTACCTCATTGAACGGCAAGGAGATTCTATTTTCGGGCCGTCCTTATTGCACGGCCGTCCCTATTATTTAAACGGCCATATTACTTTCACCGTCTTATTACTAGCACGATCTATGTTTCCGACAGGCCGCGCTTTTTTCATTGCCATTCGTTTTACGTTTACGTTTTGTTATAGACTTTCGGATTCCAAAGTTCCATAAAGATATCCGGGTTCGCCAACGGCTTAAACCCAAATTGTTCATACAAACTATGGGCATCTTTGGTTGCAAGCACCATACGGCGTAAACCCTGTAAGTCCGGATGAGCCAATATGGTTTCCATAAGCCACTTGCTTAAGCCTATCCCTCTGTGGTCATCAAGAATAAATACGTCGGCCAGATAAGCAAAGGTTGCTTTGTCTGTTACCATTCGAGCAAACCCTACTTGCTGGCCAGCATTGGTAAACACGCCAAAACACAGGGAATTTTCAGCTGCTCTTCGCATTATTTCGAATGGAATTTTTGTCCCCCAATATGAATTGGAAATAAATCCATGTATAACGGTTAAGTCCATCGCATCGAATTCGTTACTAATCCTATACCCTGTTACCAATTGGTGTCCTCCTATTTGAACAATCTTCTCATCCTGTCAGTCAGTTCAATGTATAATTTAGCATTATTTTCATCCTTATCAATGGCCCGGCACTCAATGCCGATCACCGAACGCTCGGCCTCATCTGGCTCAGATCACGCATTGTTAGTCTTTTAGTAGACACTGATTTCAGGACGGTGAAGACCATAAATAACATGATCAAGAATTCGACTTCCAACTTTTTCCTCATTTGTAATTATTCCCTCTGTCGTCATTCCTAAACGGTCGCAAACGGCTCTGCTTGCAACATTACCAACTGCTACCGATATTTGGACTTTATCCATTTTCAGATCGCTAAATGCGTAGCTGATAAGATGTTTACAGACTCGGGTTACGATTCCTTTACCCTGTACGTCTGCCGCAATCCAGTAGCCAATCTCTACCTTTTTCAATTCAAAATCAATGGTATTATAACCGGCAGTACCAATGATAATCCCCTTGTATTCGATCGCACACACTAGTGAACTTCGTTCCGCGTATTTGTGGAGCGAATCCTTAACAAAAGACTTAAAATCCTCTTCGGTTTTGCAATTGCGGGGCCACGCTAACCATTCCGACAAATAGTCGAAATTATCCTTGGCTAGCCGAACATATCGAGGAACAAAATTTTCATTAATCAGACACAAATTTATTTCTTCATCGACAACTGATGTAAACATACATTTCCCAGATATTGTTTTTCGGCCTAGTGTTATTTATTATTTACTTTTTCCGTCAACTGCTATTTCGTCTTCAGTTTTTCGTCTATTGGATTATGCCTTAGAGCAAAGCTCACTGGACATAATCAGCACGATTTCTTCGAACGTAAACCGAATTAACGGAATTAACGGAATTACTTAGTGCGCGCCTTCAAGAAGATGTTCTTCAACGCTGTCGTTGCGAGCTGTAGCGCGGTCATCTCCTGTAGTCCAGCTTAATGTAGGTAACAATGTACACTCTGCATCAGAAGATTGCCGCGCTAACGCTCGCAATGACTGAGCTTGTTAGTTTATGGATAGGCACTAACTAGCCAGCAATTGTTTTGGCGTAATTCGATAAAAACAAGTTATCGCGCCGTCAATAGTTTGCTCTTTTTCAAATGAAAATCCTAATCGTCGGCAAACCTCCACCGATTTAAGATTAGCTCCATCCATTGAAGCTGTTAGAAAATCGTAATTTAAAGATTCGAACGCGTATTTGATGACCTTTTTCGACGCTTCTGCTGCATAACCATAACCGCTAAAGGGCTTAAGTAAGGCATATAAAAGTTGAGGCTGCCTTTCATCAAAAAACTTCCACAGACCAACATAGCCGATATAAACTCCATTTTTTTTGGTGACAAGTTTCCAAAGCCCCCAAGCTTCTTCGCTAAAGGTACGCTCTACCTCGATAAGAATATCTCGAGACGTATCGATCGAGACTATTTCGTTGTCCCACAAATATTCTCTAACAAACTCGTCAATATTAGTACCGTGGAACAATTCGAGATCCCTTCGAGTCATTGGAATCAAATGTAATCGCTCTGTTATTTGGTCCATGAGCTCCACCGGTGCACAGACGATTTATCCGTGCCATTCAGTGCCTATTGCGATTTCACGCTTCAGCATTACGCCACAGGGTTTCTAATCATAAGATTACTTTATTTTTCGGAAAACGACCACGTCGCGCACAATCGATTCGCTCATTCTATGGGGTGCAGAAAAATCCAACGCCTGTAAACCAAAGTCTTCAAATACCCCGATGAGTTCCCTGCGCTTGGGTATATAACTATTGAAGGATAACACCATTACGCCGTCGGGCCTTAAACTCTCACTCCAGTCGCTTGCGCAGGCTTCCAGCACAGCTAACGGATTTCGTGTTTTGTTGCTTGTAAAATGCTGAACCCCATAGGGTAAATCACTGACCATTAAATCAAACTTTTGACCTTCCAATAAATTGCGAGCATCGGTGGAATCTCCTTCTATAACACGCATTGACGCATTATTAGCGGTGAATTCGACAAACTTTGCCTTTTTCTTTTTGCTTGTTTTTCCGCCGATAAGCCCTTCAGAAAATTGATGTTTTTGGCGATGTACCTTGCACCATTTTTTCACGTTTTGACGAATATCGCCAAGCGCTTTTACATCCTGTTCTATGCCTTTGGTTTTCATACCATAGCGCATACCCCATAGCAGCGTTGTCGCGCGTCCACACATCGGGTCTAATAGCTTTACATCGGCGATCGACTTGTAGCTGATGTTTTGCAATCCGACATTGATTAACATTTGCGTCAATAATTCGTTGGTTTTACCCTTGAACTTTGCGCCAAACACAAAATCTTCGTGTAAACCATAAGACACGTCGACCGGCATAGGAATAAGCTTATTTTCGTGACGTTCAAAAATACCGTAAACAAACGATAGCGACGCCAGCAGCGGCAATTGTGCATCGTCGATTTCAATGTCAAAAAAATCCATCGCAGCAACGGTCCGATGCTGGTCGACTTGCTGGCCAATCAGTCCGGCAAGCTCCGCTTTAGCAACGTCGATATAGTCGTTAAAATAGGCGTTTTTGGCGCGCGGCGAGATCAGCAAAGAAACGCTCTTCATAGTTTTTCCTTCGAATATCTTGTTCTGCTAATTATAGGTTTTAGAATCAAATAGCTTATGAAGTTAAATGGGTTCTAGAGTTAAATAGGTTCTAGAGTCAAACAGGTTTCATTCCGAGTTGGGCTAGCTTACAACAATGCACCTTGTATCAATGTGCTTTCGCTGCGAACCCATGGGCTGATCGTGTCACCGCCAATTCAGTCAAAGTCTACGACATTGAAATGCGGATTTTTCACCAATACTTCCATTTTGGCGACGGTATTCAAAACCACCAGGCATTCCCTATTTTCAACCATTATCTTTATACATTCTTGGCGAAATTTGTCCAGACCCGTATCGCGGGCAACGCCTTGTAACTCCGATCCTGACTTGCAGATCAGCTTGACCGGGTAGTTATACATACAGGCAATTTCAACGGTGTCGTGTTGATCGCAACTCATCATAAATTCAACCCTCCAGCTCTATTTCAAACTCTAGTTCAGTTCGGAATCCTGCCAAAACTTAGTACCTTTAACAGTAGCTTGCAGGGCTAAGCCACTTTCTGTAAAGGTATAAACTGTCACATCGCCATAATAGGCTTCTCCTGCGACTGAGGCACCTTTATCCCCCGCCTTAGCCGCAGCGTCTACATTACCACCGAAACTCCAGCCACTACTAATAAAGTGATTTATTGCATCTGTGTTATGGAAAACCATGACAATCCGGTAGTCCTTGACTCCAATACCCAGGCCTATACCCCCTTCCGCCATGTTCATAAATGTATGTTGCCCCGTGCCCCGATCTTTGACGACCCCATAACCCGTGCCTGCCGACATCACAATAAGATTGATATTGGCATTACTAAAAACGGCATAACCCGGGGCAGAACTTATTTGCGCGCGAACGTCAGGTTTTTCCTTATAGAGTTGCGTCAACACCTCGTCTCTCATTTCGAGAATGTCATGTTGTTTTTCTACTCTACTACCGCTACCCGACGACGCGCAGCCCATCAAAATGCAACTAAAGACAAACGCGACGGCAACTCTAATCGATAACATGGTGTACCCCTTAATTTCTTGAGCTGAGCTTGTTGAAGGTACCTTATTGAAGCCAATGCAGCTACCTTCTATTTTAACTTCATTGAACAGACATAATCGGTAATAAAGTCACTTAGGTATTATGGCGCTATTGTAGAACAACTTGGCCAGGCAATCGTCTGTAATTTATTTAGTACCGATTCTGTTGTTGAATCTGCGATAGCACTTTACTCGTGTTTCACATTGAGGCGATCTGATTCGGGAAGCCAGTATTAAACATAGTTTTTGAGCAGCCAACATGCTCAAAAAACGCCCAAAAATATTGGCAATGACACAATTAGCGATGTATTATCCGCCTCCGTAATAATGAGGGAAAACAGCCTTCTTTCAGCCCAAACATCTCACGTTGAAGATTTCGGTTCCCAGCCGATAAACACGGTACAAAAGCATGAAAAACAATCATCAAACCAACCTCTTAATCTCAGCCCGTAATCACATGCCGCTTGGCGTAGCCGACAGCTATCGCTACTGGGGTGAAGAGAACAGCGTGTTTGTCAAAAGTATGAAGGGCTGCACCATCACCGACTCAGAGGACCGGCTTTATGTTGATTTCCGACTAGCCTATGGCCCAATTATTCTAGGCTATCGAGACAATCGCGTCGATCAAGAAGTCATTCGCACCATCACTGAAACCGGCACTATTTCAGGTTTCTCCACCGAGCTCGATTCAGAAGTTGTCACACTCGTTAAACAGATGTGCCCAAATATTGAGAAGATGCGTTTTTCTAATTCAGGCACCGAAGCCGTTATCGGCGCTGTTCGCACGGCTCGTGGTTTCACCGGGCGCGACAAAATCGTTGTGGTTGAAGGCGGGTTCCACGGCCTTTACGACGAAATGATGTGGAAGTCTGACGTAGACAATTGGGACAGTGAGAAAGACGCCGCTCCGGAGATCAAGTCATTTGGCAGCGGTATACCCGCTTCCACTCGAGAGCACCTCGAAACCGTGCCCCTAAACGACTTTGCTAGCATTGATGAAGTATTTTCCCGCGTCGGTCGTGACGTCGCAGCCGTTGTCATCGAGCCAATACTGGGCAACTGTGGCAGTATTGCCTCCAGCCAGGAGTATCTGCAGAAGCTGCGTGATATCTGTGATATAAACGGTGCCTTATTAATTATGGATGAGGTTAAAACGGGTTTTCGGGTCGCGAAAGGCGGTGCACAGGAGTTATACGGTATTAGGGCTGACCTGACCACCTACGCAAAAGCTATCGGAAATGGTTATCCTGTTGCTGCCTTCGGCGGTCGCGCGGATGTGATGGATGTCATTAATTTTAGTGAATCCGGTGTCATCCACGGCGGTACATACACAGCAAATATGATCGCTCTGAGCGCTGCTAAAGCGACTTTAACGATTTTGAACGAAACCAATGCTTACACGACAATTAATAAGGCCGGTGCCGATATACAAAATGCGCTCTCTCGCGTATTTGACAAACACGGGATCGAACACAAATTTGCAGGCCCGGACTCAATGTTCGGTGTGCATTTTGGCAGCGCGGTTCCGCAGAACTATCGCGATTGGAAAAAAACCAACAGCGATTTATATACAGAGTTCGCCCACAGACTCATTGCCAACGGTGTAATGCTTGAACCGGACTCGCGTGAGCCCTGGTTTATTTGCGAAGCTCACAAATCTATCGATATGGAATGGCTCGAATCCATGGCCGACAAGTCCATGGCCGAAACACTAAGTGCAAGAACACGTTAAAAAGCTGCAGTACAAAACAAACGGGCCACCCGCTGCTACAACACCTCTCAACTCGGGCGCAAACAGTCGTTGGCGTCCGAGTGGCAGCGTTGAGAGAATCTAAAAATAATAGACATGCCCTTGTTAGTATTTTCATAGACATCATTTCACCAGTTTCAGGTGATGTGTAATTTTGTCAATTTCTTCTTTTTTAGCCGGCCCAATCCCTACACAGGTAATTGTTCCGGATTCTACCACCGTTTTCCCGGCATCTTTGATGACCTGTACGGGCAACCCATCAGTCATTGCTCGTTGATAATAATCGACCAGTTCTTCTTCGCTGCCCGCAGACAATACTATTTTGGGCATTCCTACTGTTAGCCATTCTTGCTGACTTTGAGAACTGGCCGAAAGGAAGCTAGCCAGTGAAGCGTGAGCAACCTGCGCAGCGAGTTTACCCCGAGGTAGCTTAAGCGCATCGTTCACGATAATAACTTGCTTCATACTGGCTCCAATCGCTTGCCAAAAAACATTTCAGGTCCCAACTAAATCATTTCGCAACCATGCAATACTCGAAAATACAGCCCTGCTTTACGGTGTCTAATAGCATCTTGATACTCCGCCGAGGAAAACATCGTCAAATAGGCGGCGCGCGATGGGTAACGGACAATAATCAGCTCATCGTAATCTTGTGTTTCATCGCCGACAAAATACTGGTTACATTGCCCTCGATATACCAAGCTGCCGCCTAGGCCAATGATTTTTGGCAACACTACCTTGGCGTACTCATTATAGGCTTCTCTTCCAGTTCTTCCGCAGGCATTATCCGCTGTCGATTCATACAGAGCCTTGTCTCGATACTTCAGCAAATTCACCATATCAAATGGAGTATTCTGGTCTAACAATCGCATTTCTTTCATTTGCAGTTCAGAGGGTTCTGTAGAAATCATTCTCTTCTCTTTTCCCGTTTTATCTTATCTAATCGGCCCATTCTTGGGATTTTCCGTAAGCGAGAAAACCGCCCTTGGCAAACCGCTTTAGGGTCATCCCGCTACCGGCGCAGGCTGGTGGAACTCGATCACATTGTCATCGGGGTCACGAATAAATATGAACGAAGCACCTTCTGGCGTAACAATAGGCCCTTCAGTGATTATGAAATTTTGTGACTCAAGAAAACTCTGGGCGGCTGTAAGATCGCCTACCTCTAGAGCGACATGGGTAAAACCGGTATGCTTGTCAGGAACATCCATCAACACGTTTTTGGTAATCGTATCTGAAGCATTAAGAATGAAATTAATATTCACTCCCGATGGATGTTCCATAACAGCAACAGGCTCTGGACCAATCGGCCCCACAATAAATTCAAAGCCGAGTTTCGCATAAAACTCTCGGGACAGGTCAAGACTTGTCACCCTCAGCCCAACATGGTTAATCCTAGTAATTTCTTTCATATGAACAGTCTCTAATCTATTGTGAAAGTACACTTTGAAACATGGCTTGGCGAAGATGATTACATGGAGCTGATTCAGGAGAAATTCATATTTTCAGTGACTCCCGCAACCTCCAATGTCCTACGGCAAGACAGAATATACGATCCTGAGACCAAGCTTACTTCTCCACAGGCGCCAATATTTCGGCCAACATTTTTGCTAAATCCTCCCAATGAAGATGCCGATCGCTCTTTCCTTCGAGGCTTGATCTCTATTCGATCGACCGTAGCAAACGGACTCTGTTATTTTCTACTTGTCTTGTAAAGCAATATTACAAGGCAATCTTGTAAACCTTTGTAACCGCTAAAAGGACAGAGCACGTTTCACCGCCGCTGCTGCATGTATTTCGGTCGTGTCATATAACGGAACAGGCGTGTGACTCTGCTGAACCAATAGAGCAATTTCCGTGCAACCCAAAATGACCGCCTGTACACCCTTATTACGTAGTTCACCAATAATTTCGAGGTAAGCTTCCCTGGAGGAATCCACTATTTCACCCTGGCATAATTCTGAATAAATAACGTGATGAACAATTTTACGCTGCTCTTCGTTTGGCGTAACAACCTCTATGTTATATTTGTCTGACAATCGGGCTTTAAAGAAATCCTGCTCCATCGTAAATTGAGTACCTAACAAGCCAACTCGATCAATCTTATCTTCCTTCAATTTTTCAGCCGTGGCATCGGCAATATGAAGAATCGGTATTGTGAGTCGAGCGCCGATTTCGTCCGCTACTTTATGCATAGTGTTGGTACAAATTAGTAAAAAATCAGCACCACCTGTTTCCACAGCCACCGCCGCGTCAGATAGTATCCTAGCCGTTGCGCTCCAATCTCCCTGATGTTGAAGCTTCTCAATTTCGTCGAAGTCCACGCTAACCATACAAATTTTTGCAGAATGAAGCCCTCCCAGCGACTTTTTCACACCGATGTTTAATGCTTTGTAATAGCTAAGAGTCGACTCCCAACTCATTCCACCGAGCATACCAATTGTTTTCATCGTGGTTCTTTCCTCTCAAGACCAAAGCCAGGATTGTGACTCTACTATTGAATTCCGTCGCAATCATTATGAGGATTGACTCGATCCTCATCTGAAACAAGCGTCTCGCAGAACGACATATTAGTTGAAATCAAGGTTCACCATTTCATAATGTTCTACCGTCGGAAACGGATCGTAAAAATGATGCAACAATGATTTCCACTCTTTATATTGCTTCGATTCCCGGAAACCAACCGTATGGTTCTCGAGTGTCTCCCAGTTCACGAGTAGAATGTACCGACCTGGCTTCTCAATACACTTCTGGAGCTGGTGGGTTAGGTAACCAGGCATACCCTTGATAATTGTCTGCGCTTCGCGAAAGGCTATTTCAAAAGCCTTTTCCCGATTTTCTTTTACATCGAGGATTGCCACTTCCAATACCATTTAAACCTCCATCGATTTCTATCACACATTATAGTTATAGATAAAACACAGCCGAAACCCATTTCAACTTTATCGGCTAACCAGCACAAATTCACAGAGCGACATTCCTGTAAGAATGTTAAGTAGCCCTCAGACAAATAGAGATTTTGCAAGCGGTTTTCTCTGACCGCACGCTACGAAAAAAGCCCATTCAAACGAGCATATTGCAACAACATGATAGTCTTTCCGTCTTTAATTTCACCCGATTTCATCATCGCGCAGGCATCGTCAAACTTCAATTCGAGCACTTCTATATTTTCCTGTTCCTGTGCCAGACCGCCGCCCTCCGATACCTTCATATGTTCCCGGTATTCAGCGACAAAAAAATGGACGATTTCAGTCACTGCTCCGGGCGACATGTAAGCTTCAAAAATTTTCTCCACTTTGTCTACCTTATAACCCGTTTCTTCCTCTGCTTCTTTTCTTATACAATCTTCCGGATTACTTCCATCGAGCAAACCGGCGCAAGACTCGATTAAAAGCCCACCCTTATTGCCGTTGACATAAGTCGGCAATCGAAATTGGCGAGTGAGTACTATCGTACCTTTGTCAGAGTTGTATAGAAAAACCGTAGCACCGTCTCCTCTATCATAAGCCTCCCTTTCTTGTCGTTCCCATTCATCCTGCGAATTCAGGTAATCAAAAGAATACTTATGTAACGTATACCAATTATCAGACAATAGTGTCTTTTCTACATTCTTTATTTTCTCGGACATGGTTTCGACTTAACCTCACTGCTCCAGGCTCACGCCAGGAAGATGACCATCAAATAACATTTCGGCGTCTCGCCGTTGGCACAGTCACTAGGGTTTTCAGCAAGTTCTTCTTTCCATCCGTCAATGGAAAATGGGCCGCGTTGACTCTGAACAGAACTTACCCTAAATCAGGCACAAATAAAGATTGATACATTGAATTGGCTGCCTAATTATTGACCAATGATTTTTCCATTAAAAAATTTTTGAGCTTTTGATCGCGAACTTTAACCTCTTGACCACGAACGACCTCAAACCCAAAATATTCAAAGAATGGCTTCGCAGAAATACTAACATTTGCGTAACATCTTGAGACGGATCGTTTTCTTCCGTCTTCGATTAGTGTTCGCATCAATGTGCCACCGATACCTGTACCCTGATATCGCCAATGACAAAAGAAATGGTCGATATAGCCGTCCTTTTGAATATCGGCGTAACCGACTATTTTCTCATTCAACATCGCTACGTAGGGATTTATCGATCTAACGCGTTCCGTCCAACCATCTTCGTCAAATACCTCAGGCGCCCAGGCATCAATCTGATTTTGTGTATAATCCATGATATTTACGTGGTGAATAGTTTGGAAAAAAATGTCGTGTAACACCCATTCATCACCCGGTTTGAATCGTCTTACTGTAACCACTGTCACCTCATCAACGTAATTTAAACTAGATTCAACGTTCCTGTTTTTTTCGCCCGAGATGTATTAAGTCAATTATATCCACACATCGTTCTGGGCGGTTAGTCCGCTATTTACGTCGCCAGTGTTGATCACACCTTTTGGCTCGATGATCAGTATCTTGCATTCTTGCTCTGCCGATGGTTTGTGTTCGATCCCTTTTGGAATAACAAACATTTCTCCCGATTCGAGTGTAACGGATCCGTCTCGAAACTCGATGATTAAAACTCCCTCAATCACGATGAAAGCTTCGTCAGTGTCTGGATGATCGTGCCATACAAATTCACTCTCTACTTTTACCAGCTTGAATTGATAGTCGTTCATCTCCGCAATGACCCTGGGAGACCATTGCTCGCTAAACTTCTCAAATTTGTCTTTAAAATTTATCGCTTCAATTTTCATTAAAATCCTGTGATTACCTTTAGTTGTGAATAGCGAGTTAAGGACTACTTCCCTTTGATTGTGTCTATTGTCCGGGATCTAACTGGTAGTGTGAAAAGTCTTGCCCCGCGAATAAAGCCAGGAACCCGTCGTTAGCACAAAGTATATGCCTCCAATGAAGAATAGTTGTTGGATTTGAAAGCTGAATTCGTAATACAAAATCAGCAAGGTTCCAGACAGTAACCCAGCAATCGCAAAAACTGTCAGAATAGTAGAGGAATTTGTACGAGCTCGGATAGTAAAATTGGCGTAGGCCATTAACAGGGAAACCAATAGAAAGGTGACGCTACCAAACTCAAGAATAACCTGCAGACTGCCCACTAACACTAAAGAAAAAGCCAGAAGCGACATGCAGACAATCGAAAAAACAGGAATACGGTTAAACCGTTTTGCAAGAATAGCGGGGAAAAACCCATCTTTCGCAATAACCGCCATTTGCCGCGATGCGCCAAACAATGTGCCACTAATTGCACTGCTCGTTGCCAGTAAGGCCCCGGCAATAACAAGATCAGTACCCCAATGTCCCAAAATGTTATCTGCTCCTGCAGCCAAAGCATATTCTTTGTTTTCAGTAATTTCCGCAAAAGGAATCGTCAGGATTGCACCTAAGGAAATCGCAACATAGATCGCTGTTACCAGGAGAATCGCTAAGTAAATTGCCATGGGTATATTTTTTTCGGGAGATTCCATTTCATCGACCGCATTAATTACCAGCTGAAAACCTTCATAGGCAACAAACGTAAGAGAGGCAACAACCAAAACGGACAAAAAATTAAAGGACTTTTCGTTCTCCAGTAAAACCGGCAGTGTCGTTTGACTGTTGTTCATGAGAACAAAAGAAATCACAAGGAGAATAATCAGCTTGGTATAAACCATGATATCTTCAATTTTCCCCATACCTTTGACGCTCCACACATTAACAAGCGTAAAAAGCAAAATTACTGCCCCGGCCACCGATTTTCTAGCCCACTCGTTATCCGCAAAAGAAAAACTACTAATCGCATAAGAGGCAAAGGTATAGGCGTACAGCGCGATCGTACTGATATAACCAAATATCACCCACCATCCAACCAGAGATGCCGCAAAGGGCGACTCGGGAAACGTTCTCTTATAAAACGAATAACTCGCACCTTCATCTTTGTAATAGACACCTAACTTAATGTAGGAGTAAGCCGCCAGGGAAGCGATCAGCCCACCTAATATGAGGGCGACCGGTGTAAATACACCGATCATCGAAACAGAAATGCCCAATATCGTAAAGATACCGCCGCCGACCATACCCCCGAGTGCAATGGCAATTAATTCGACAAGCCCTAAGCTTTTGTCCCTCGGTCTGTGAACAGAATGTGTCGGATCGGTCATGGGCACCTAGTTGAGCTAACAGCAGTCCGATCAATGATTAATCAAAAATCGAGGGATAATCGTCGAATGCATTACAGTTTGATATGAATACTTATCCGACAACCTTTATTTTTGTGCGGTAAGCAGGAAAACAGAATAATCGCCCTGCGATTTGTGTACCGTACTTGCAGTGGTTATGGACACTTGTTTAAAACCGGCTCTCTCGGCTATTTTTTTCATTTCCGCACGGTCAAAACCAAAATGAAAAACACCGGTATCTTCTGTATGAAAACTACCATCCTCGACATCTAAATCAGCAATAGCGATAAAGCCACCTTCATTGAGCATCGAGTAAAACTTGCCGAATATCGACTCGATGTCCTCGATATGATGGATCGTCATGGAAGAAATAATTCCGTCAAATTTCCGACCCAAGATGGATTGCGATAAATCCAGTTCAATGATTTCGAGTTCACAGGATAAATCAGATCGTTTCCTTTCGAGCTGTTCGTTCATCGATCTCGAAATATCCACAGCCGACATCGTATGAACTGACGGCGCTATTTTCTCGAGCAATAAACCAGTGCCCGATCCAAAATCCATTATTCTCATCGAGGCATTAAATTCAATCGAATTAAGTACCGAGCGGGCAATATTCTCAACGTTCGCAACTCGATGATTCTCTTGTTCGTAGCTGCCTGCTTTGTGTTTGAAAAAATCATGGCTCATAGTAACTTTACCTTATTCAGCTCTTTTATATCGTTGATTCTCGCAGCATATCGCCCGTATTAGTGTTAACAATGGTAACTCCATTGGTTGCATAATTCGCCTCTAGCCCGACAGAGGTCGCTGTCAGTGGAACAGCAATCGACATAAAATTTGAGACATCCGTTAGACCATTGAATAACAGGAAATAGTTAAAGCAAGATCTCAATAACGACAACCTTCTAACGATAAGTGCAATGGAAATCCACAGACCGTGACCAATACAGAGAAGTTACAGCCAATAGATATAAGGGACCTTAGGTACCAGTTTTACTATACCTGCGCAACGAGATTTTGAACAATAATGCAGTGATCACGGTAAAAATACAAGGTAACCAAACCACGTTAACTTCCGACCAAAGAACGATCAAGCCTCGCTCTGACAGAAACCTTTTTACCCCAATTGGGGACACTTCTATCGGAGTCAATGGAAAGAACAAGCGCTCGTTGCTAAAGGGCCAATAAAAAGCAACACCATAACCGCCATTAGTCAGAGCATCCAGTAAACCGTGGGATAGGACAGACAAAAACAGGACCGAAAACACGATGATTTTTCTGCCCCTAAAATAACCATGAAACAGCAATCCAATCAAGGCGATGATCAGAGCAAAGGGTATCGAGTGGGTAAAACCCCGATGCCCAAATTGAGAGTCATAAGGTATTCCGAGAGTAAACGCCAATACATCAATATCCGGAAGAACTGACCCGAGCATCGCCCAGATCATGAGCTGACCCGACACGCGCTCGCGCCCAGCCAGCAAAGTTAATGTCAGCGGAATTGCGACGTGGGTAATTATCGAAGCCATAGCAGCCTGCCATCACTCATTATGAGAAGCACGAAACTTCACCATTAAGATAGAGTATAAGCGCCACCGGCGCCCGGCTCAAAGTTGTTTATTCCAAACAATTGAACATTCAGATATCGGGAGAAAGAAAATGCTTAGGGATTTAACCGATGAAACACCTAAGCCACGCGGAGTGGTTTCCAAAAAACACCGTACGTAATACCAGATCACCTACCCATGATTTTATTATCAACTGTTCATGACTATATCAGCAGCATCTATTTCCTGACAGCTAACTAAATGCATTATTAAGAGACAACCCCCTATGATTCTGATGGTGGCTGCGGTACCACCGGGGAAAAACCAGAATCAACTGCCAATGGGTCGTTACAGGGTATTTCCTCTTGCGTAATTACATACGCTTGTACCGCCCCCCAAACCGAAAAAAGAAGAAAGAAACCGATAAAGCAAAACAGTGCAATGGGTTTAACTTTTGCTTTAAATCCAAATTGATATTTTGTTCTTTGAAAAACTTTTTCTCCCGGCAAAGGATTCTGACCAAGCCTAAGGACTTCGAGAGAACGCCGGCCTTCCAAGGCTGCAATGAGGACTGCGCTAGATAGCGGTATTCCGACGAACATCCCATACATCAGCAAATGAAACCCGGTGATATTCCCGTAGCGATAACAATGTGCCTGATTCGAAAATTCCTCCAAACGATCAAAAAACCAAAATTCAGTAGCAATGAGCAATGGCACGAACCATAACATGTGTTTTACGAGAAAAATAATTCGTTCTCGTCTTGTATATTCCGGTGCATAGTCACTCATGAATCTGACACTATAATCCGTTTGGTTAGGGGTTAAGGCAGGGCGGCCAAAAAGCGGAAACTGGGCTCTCAATACCTGAAACTGTGACGCATCAAAAAAAGTCTACCAATCCTCGGGAAACGTTTCGTATTGCGTCTCGTCACCGGCAATGTCATACCAAGGTGCTTTCGATTCAACCATGATGTGAAGTGATGGCCTTACCCCGGGATCTTGATCCAACAGTCCAACCGGAATTCCAACTTCCTTATCTTCTTCATTTGTGCCTGGCAAAGGACTTCCACAAATACGACAGAAACGCCGAACATTCCAGTCATCCGGTGTAAAAGATTCAATCAAATCTTCTCCCGCTGTGTATTCGAAATGATCTAAATTAGCGTGAGCAATCGTAGCAAATGCGCTACCTGTTCGTTGTCGGCACCGAGAACAATGACAACAATTAATCACCTCTATAGGACCTGTTAACTTAAACCGAATCGCTCCGCATAGGCACGCACCTGTTAACATCCCCTGAATTTTCTCCGTGTAAGATTTACCTTGTTTAACCAGATGGACAATCTTTCCAAATATAGTACTGGCAATTCTTAAGCAAGTACATATTCACTAATATGCCGATTGAAGGACACGAGATCAAAGGAACCGGAGATCTCAAATTTCGCTTTACCCAGTTCGCTAAGATAAATCTCTATCTCGCAATCCAAGTCTAGCGTACCGGAGGATTCAACAGAAAATGCCTGGATCTTGCTGTAGGGTAGAGAAGTATAATCTACTTTTGAGCCAGTAATGCCCTGTACGTTTGCCGAAATAATTCTCTTATTCGTAAAGACGAGTTGGTCACGGATGGTTTTAAAGGCGGCAAATATTTCTTCACCATCAATCAAAAACTGATGAAATTCCTCCCTGACCTTTGACGTATCTATTGGCTTAAGCTTAAACACGGGAGAATTTTTAAAATCTATCATAATGACACCTTGTTTTAATCATTACATCTATCGCAGATGAATCCATAAATAGCTGGAGAGACGAAGAAAATCGAAATTCACTCAAATACTTGTTGCTTATAACAATACTACACCCATTGCTAACTAACTTCTCTAAAAACCTAACGACCCTTCGCCAATAATCTGCACTCGATAACTAAGGGCAGCCGACTCTCTCACCGAAAAATAATCTTAGGCTCTTGCAATTAAGGGTATATACCCGTATAAAAGAGGTATATACCCTTAATTATCAAGCTAACTAAACATGACTGATCTGCGATGCCTGTGTATTGAAGTACGTAGCGCGGCACAAACATTAACTCGGTTGTACGATCAAGCATTGATTCCTGCGGGCATTACCGTTACGCAGCTTTCTCAGCTAAATGCAATTTATCAACTCAGTGAGCCGACCGTGAGTCAATTGTCGAAAGCAATAGGCCTTGACCGGAGTACGCTCGGCCGTAATATTCGCTTGTTAGAGTCGATGCAGTTGTTAACGTCCCAAATCGGGCAAGACGCGCGCACGAGAACTCTACGATTAACGAAAAAGGGAATGGCGGCTCTAAAGGGTGCGGCTCCCCTGTGGGCGAGCGTGCAGTCTCGGTTAACACAAAAACTCGGCACAGAAAAACGCGAACTATTACTGGAATTGATGGCCGATTTGGCCGCAACGGATTTACGGGAGATCAATCCATGAGCACAACCAAGTATTCCGTATGTACAATATGTGACATTGGCTGTCAGCTCCGAACCGAAGCGGAAGACGGCAAAGTAAAGCGTATGATTGCTCATGATAACCCGATGCTGGCAAATAATATTTGCTACAAGGGAACCGCAGCGCCTCACATCCACAATCACAAAGACCGGCTGACTGTGCCCCTTAAACGAGTGGGCGAACGCGGTGAAGACAAATGGCAGGAGATTAGCTACGAACAGGCAATGGACGAAATTGCCGAAAAGTTGCAGGGGATCGTTACTCAATACGGTCCAGAGACTTTGGCGGTGTCAACATCGGGCTGGAATACCCAGACGACTCACAGCATGGACCGTCGCTTTATGAATCTGCTGGGATCACCCAACTGGATCAGTGGAGTGGCCTTATGCGCGGGAAATACGGCGGCTGTAAATCGGCTGACTTACGGTTGGTTCCCCCAACCCGATTTTGGCAACACTAAGTGTATTGTGTTATTTGGCCACAATCCCCGTAAACACTCCTGGACCCCCATATTTAACGCTATCAATAGTGCGAGAAAAAATGGGGCGAAAGTTATTGTGTTAGACCCCAGAATTTCTGACCAGGCGGAAACTGCTGACATCCACTTACGTTTGCGTGCGGGAACAGATGCGGCCATGTGCCTGGGTTGGCTGAAGGTCATATTCGATGAAGGCTTATACGATCGAGACTTCGTTGAGCAATGGTGTACAGGATTTGATGAATTGCGCGCCCGGGTCGACGAATATCCATTGGAACGGGTGGAATCGATTACCGGCGTGGACCGAAATTTAATCATTGAGGCTGCACGTGCCTATGCCAATGCTGACGGAGCCGTGATCCCGTGGACACCTATTACGGATCAACAGATTTCATCGACATCCGCGATTCGGCTGCATTCGATTCTTCGCGCTGTTACAGGCAATCTGGATGTGGTGGGTGGTGAGTCGCTGGGAGGCTTTAGCGACGCGTATATTCCGGAATCTGAACTGGGTTTACATGAGAGACTGAGCGACACGCAGAAGGCCAAACAATTGGGGTTTGATGACCATCCCGCGTTCACGTACCGAGTCGCGGAAATGCTCAAAGAATCTACTGAAAAAGTCTGGGGTTTCCCCTATGCCGATATTGTCATGGGTTGCCAGATGGCTAATCCAACCAACGTTTTCCGGGCTATGGCACACTCAGCCCCCTATCCGATTAAAGCTTTTTTCGCTCTCGGCAATAATGCACTAATGAGCTATCCCAACCAACATCAAATTCACGAGGGTTTATTAAACCAGGAACTGATCGTCGCCCATGAAATATTCATGACCCCAACCGCTATGCTGGCCGACTATATATTGCCCGGAGACGTCTTTTCCGAACGAAATCACATTGCAGATACTTGGAGTTGGAGCACTCGCTTAAGCTTGTCACAAAAAATAGTCGAACCGCCGGCGCAGGCGTCCAGCACATTTCAATTCTGGCGCGACCTCGCACACCGAATGGGCTTTACTGAAGAATTCCCCTGGGAATCACTCGAAGATATGCTCGACTACCGCTTGTCGAGATCCGGCCGGACATTTGCAGAGTTTGAAGCCAGCACCTTTATGGAAATGCAGGCGCCGCAATTTCGCAAATATCGTCAGCGTGGATTTGCCACCCCTTCCGGTAAAGTAGAGTTAGCCTCCAGCGTATTAGCAGACCTCGGTTTTGATCCACTCCCCTATTATCGGGAAGGACCAGCGTTAACAGAGGATTATCCCTACGCGGTATTTACCGGAGTTCGAGAAGATCCGTTTTTCCAAACAGGCCAACGAAACATTGAGGTCTTACGGGCGCGATGCCCTAGCCCGAAACTCTTTTTACACCCAGACGATGCAAACCAAGAGCAACTCAGTGACGGCGACTGGGTGCGACTTGAAACGAAAAGCGGAGCCGTCACCGCAAAAATCTCTGTTCAGGATTCCATGAAACAAGGGCATATTCGGGTGCCTCACGGCTGGTGGTATCCGGAATTACGCGGCACAGAAAAACTAGCCGGGGCATTCATTTCCAGCGACGCGGTATTATGTTCCGACGACGATGAGTTTTTGGATAAAGAACAAGGCATTCCTCACTTCAAAGGATTCCCGGGACGCATCGTAAAAACAACAGCACCCGCAAATTTTTCCGATCAGGTATTAAATGGATGACCAAACGAACAGAATTGCAGCAACGTATTGCAGAGACCAAAGCGACTCTGATGACTCACGTGGCGAACAGGGTTTTTTCTTCTCGACAGTCGGGACTGGACGGTCTCGCCAAGCGGGTTGTACTAGGCAAGAAGACAATCATCACACCCGACCCGGATTTAAGTCATTCAGAGTTGTCCGAAACGTAGGAATCAAACGGGAGTTTAATGCCAGACACACCGCAATTTAAAACGCCGAAGGATAGCGGTAGCTGTCATTGAACGATTACTGCAACAACTTCTTCATGGTATGCCGTTGATGTTCACGGGCATACGCATTTAAACTTCTCAATATGTCGCAACCACATTTTTCATAAAACCATAAGGTCTGAAAACTAAAGGTATAAAACCCTGACCGGGTGCAGCCACTACGTACAGCTTCGTTTTCAACTGCCGTCACTAATACAGTCCCGCAGCATTGACTAACTTCCCTTGTGTTTTATTCAGTTAGTATTAAAATCACGGACCTTTTTGATCGCGAAGACTGACCCAAGCGATACGATAATTCCAATAAGAAAATACAAGCTCAGTAAAACCGACGAGATTTCTAAGCGCTTTTCAAGATTGTCCCCAACCCTACACGCCATCGAAAACCGCTCTATTGCCCCGCCCATATCGAGGCACGAATCGATCATAAAGAAACGATGAACTACAAAAATTGCAAGTAAACTCAAGCCAATGCTAAGCACGATATCTATTGGTTTTATACTCATTTTCCATCCGTAAGACCATTCGTCCCATCAACAGACTGTAATAGCTAGCGCTTTGCTGCCACTTCTTCAATGTTAGCTATTCTTTTCTTAAACCTTAGGCAACTACCGCTATTCGATCTTAACCCCGCCATAAAACGCCGGGTGAAACGAAAATACGCCTATGGGGCGCTCACCTTTAAATTGTTTAAGCATGAAGTACTTCTCCAGCTCATTGTCCGGAACATTCTGCGGCGAAAAATCAAAGCCGAAGCGCGAATAATATGCCGGATTACCCGTTAAAATACACCCCAAGGCACCCAGCGTTTGAAGCTGCAGAAGACCTTCTTCAATAAGTTGCGCGCCTATACCCTCGCCTTGCCTTGCCGGTAAAACTGAAACCGGTCCCAGTGCATACCACGGATGAGAACCGCTGCTTATGGTAGCGGGAGAAAAAGTTATTTGACCAATCACCTCTCCATTGTCAACAGCGACTAGAGAAAACGTCAAAGAATCAATCGAGCGAAGTATATCTATAAGGTCCTGTTCGTCACCAGCAGCATAGGCTTTGTTCCGAAAAGCCGACTCGGTAACCGCGTGAATGGCGGCCCAATCCTCATGACATTCAGAACGAATAATAATCATAAAATCTCAAACTCTTAGCTCTGCAAAGAAATAATGACATTCATTTGTAGAACAGTAGTCAATTCTACTAGAGCATTATGGCTGGTTTTGGGTCTTATACTTATTGATAACATCCTGAGCGATCTTTTGACCCCAGACTTGTCCCGCGGCCATTGATTCCTGTACCAACAGCGGTTGAGTCTTAATTAATTTTTGGCCGGCAGGAGTATCATAGAAAGCGTTGATCGCATCAATATCCTCTTGAGACAAATGCTTCTGATAGATGGGGATAGTCATCGCCACAAGATCGTCACCGCTAACCTCGGCCATAAAGTCTGTCCAAAACTGCTTCGATGCATCCGGCAGAATTTTTTTTAAGGCAGGCAACATTTGATTCATCGCTTGAACGCCCATATCACCTGCGCCGGTTTTTTCCATCAGGTTCTTTATACTTTCAGGCGACGCCAACTCACTATGTGCCGGTAATGAAGTCAGCAAAAGAGATACAATTATTCCTATAATTAATTTCATTTTTTCCCTCAATTTATGTTGTAGTAAGACAAGCGAAGTAGTCAGAGGTTAGACTGAGAATTTCGCTTCGTTTAGTGATTTTCCTTGTTTAACTTGTTTAAGCAATTAACGCCAAAATACAGGGCGCCACCCACCAGCGCACTATATAGACAAACTTTATGTAAAGATTGTACCGACATCAGACCCAGAAACTCGTTATTTTTTGTGAACGGAAAAAACGGCTCAACATCAGAATGCATTATGCTATCGAGGAGAACGTGGCTCATAGTACCTATAAACGCCGATAAGAAAGATACCCACCAGGATATATTGACCGCCCACAGCTTATTGAGGCCAATAACAAACAAGCCAACTTGAGACAGATACTTACCAGACAATGCAGACAATACCGCGAGGAACGTCGCACCTAGGTAGGTATGTGAAAAACCATGTAAATGTCCCTCTCCTGATATCATGACGATTAGTGGCTGTATATCCATAACTATCTGGGCCCAACCGAAGACCATGAGACTAAAACTACCTTGCAATAATGCCTTGACGACTATCCCGGGCCCCATGTGAAACGGCGTAAATGGCATTTAATTGCCTCGTATCATAGTTGATACAATGAATTTTTTAGTGAATAATTCATATGTAGAGCTCAGTCGCGCATCATCCACCGGCTTAGGCAGTAGTATCTAGCGTAACGAAAATTGCGCAGGATTCTTTACCACGAATTCTGGCGACCAGACTAAACAGCCTATAAAACAGCCCATATTTTCTAGTTAAAGCAAGGTTTGTTGATTCAAATTCCGACGTGTTTCGCCCCACAATTTTAGCCCTACCACCTATAGAACTTGCTTCGGAGCTGATGGCACCTCTTGAGTCACAAACAGCAAGTTCAACCGCAGGGTTTCTCTGGATCCGCTTCACCTTCCAGGAGTCTTTTTCGGTGACAATACACATTCCCTCGCCATTCAATGACGCAAACCAAACCGGCGTGGGTTTCGCGCGACCATCTTTAGTGTATGTCGTTAAACTGATGTACTTTTCTGAATCTAATTGTTCCATCGTTGCAACTCGTTGTGACTATTCTATTTGGGCACTTATAGTGTAATGTAAAAGCAGACCGATCACTTGCGCAGCTTTTTAAGATGCCAATTTGCCCTCTTTTTTAATTTCGACGGACTGTCATCTAAAGAATTCTCTGTTAGCGTATAAAACCATTTCCTACGCCTCAGAGCCACAGGAGTTTCGTCTAACAAAACTACCGTTAAAAAATGGGCTTGTAAAGAAGCCTTCAAGACTGTTTATCGCATTCTCCAGTCCGTCGTAAGAAGCAGCGTTCAATTTTTAAGTTCGAGAAGAATGCCGTCTTGTATTGCGATGTATTATCAGGTTTCTGTGCAGTTAAGCTCCCACGAAATGCCGAACTGATCCTTAACTATTCCGTAACAGGGAGACCAGAAAGTTTTGTCTAGGGGCATTATAATTTCACCTCCCGCCGACAAACCATTAAACAGGATTTTGGCTTGGGCACTGCTATCCACCTGAAGTAACAACTGAAATCCTTTCGGCTGCTCATACTGATCTGGCAGTACATCAGCCCCCGCTATCTCTGAACCAAAGATGCTGAAACTAGCGTGCACGACCTTGTCGTGAAATTCTACGGGAACGTGCTTGGCAGCTGGCGACTCGCCGTAAGTGAGCATTGTTATCGAGCCACCGAATAACTCTCGATAAAACTCAAATGCGCGCTGGCATTGACCCTTGAAATGAAGATGGATACCTATTTTCATACTCAACCCTATTGACTGATTATGTTGACGGCCAGTAAACCCGTACGCAACTGTCACTATTTATCTCTCTGAAAATGAAACCGCAATCGGAACAAGCCTCCTCAATCTTCCTAACTCTGTTTTGCGCGATAACGAAACCCGAAAAGACTCGCCTCGTCTTCAGTTAATGGCTCCCACAGATTATTGGCGAATTCGAAAACTTCATCAGATACCACCATTGAAAAAGTTGGACCTTGTTCTCTATTTCTTGATCGTACCCGTTCTTTTCTAACATTTTTCGGAGCATCAATGACGTAAAGGTAGACTACATAGCCAAGCGGCCCAATTTCATCAAAAAATACCTCTCTATCACTACGTTGTATGAGGCCAAGTTCCAAGATCACACTGGAGCCAGTATTCAAAATTGCGACCGCGATTTTCCATATTTGGCCGATGCACCTTTTTTTACGTTCGGTATACCATGCGACAACATCACCGTCTGGACGATCACTGCTGTATAACACGTTCATCCAATCATCAAGACATAGATGAACGGCTCCTTTTTCGTCCTGCAATTGTAACGCAACTGTCGATTTTCCTGCACCAACAGGCCCCTCCAAAAAATAGATTTCCGGCACCAGCTTACTCCAATGTTTAGATCGCGTTTACGCAATGGCTGAAGGTGAAAGCAGTCACAAACGCTAAATCATAGCGGATCTCACTGTTGCCACCGAGCAAAACGTTCATTAAATTTCGCAGCAAGAAACGGAATGCACGCAGTCTTCTCTGTGCTTTACGCGGTCAAAAAATTCCTAGCAGTTTCACACGTGGACTCTGATCGTTCTACGACAATACGCAATCAATTTCCGTTTCGACCAACCAGTCGGGATCGATAAAACCCTTCACTTCGACAAACGTACAGGCCGGTTTTATATCTGAGAAAAATTCGCCATGTGCTTTTGCTGCATCTTCCCATCCTTCTATATCGATCAATAAAATTCGAGTTCTAATAACATCTTCTATACTTCCGCCTGCTTCTTCAATCGCGCGGGTAGAAAGTTCCAAACAGTATTTTGTCTGGTTGTAGACATCGCCCTCAAACACCGTTTCTCCGTCTTTCATCGGTGCGGTTCCAGCGACAGCAATATGATCTCCAATCCTGCAGGCACGGGAAAATCCAATGGGCCCTTCTAAATGAGATCCAGAACTCACGATTTTTTTCATACGATTCCTCTGCGATTAAAACGCACCGTTAGGCAACCAACAAATAACCTACCCGGGAAAATAGTCGATCCGGGTAAACGGAATGTACGGCTCTGCCGGTTCGTAATGTAATACACCTCAACCCGAAGTGCATGTATGCTTGTTAATGTTAATGTTAATGACAGATATCAGCTACGAGCCGCTAGCACCAATAGACCCATATTCCAAAAAATCAGCTACAGCTAGTAGCATCAAGGAGAACAGACCGCGCCATTGCTGTCCTATCTCTAATCCTTCCGGGCATCTTTGTCCAATAGTAGGAGAAGGCTCCGAACGAAATAGCTAAGGCCCATGCGCGCCCTCGCAACCATTCGGCGTCATCGACCCCTAACCGCTCTCTAAATACTTCACGGGCGAGAGGATCGAACAACTCCCAAGCACCGTGTAAATCGATGGTGGGATCGCCGATTCCCAGTCCGCCAAAATCGAGAACGCCGGTTAATCGACCATCCTTCAGGAGCAAGTTTTCCGCTACCAAATCCGCATGATACCAGCGATCCGAACCCACCTCCGACGCTCCCGGTAGATCCAGCGCATCCTCCCAGACATCAAGCGCCGCGTCGAAATCGAGGTCGAGGCCTCTAATCGATCGGCAATGCTGGATATTCTTTCGGGTTTGCTTGTCAAACGCCTTGAGAGAATCTCCGCGATAGTGCCGCAGGCCTCTCAAACTGAGGACACCCGAACTATCAACAGAGCGCAAAGCAAGGATCATGTCAGCCAAGTCCGCGGCGAGTAATAAACGGTCGTCCTGACAGGCTTCATTTGGGACGTAAGAGATGGGCCTTTCACCTTCAAGCCAACTTAAAATTGACCAATGTTCCTCGAAACCGAAAGCTGGTTTACCAAGCGCAATGACGTCTGGTACAGCGACCGGTAGATGGCACCCGATCTTAGGCATCCATTCATGTTCACTGCAGATAGCCACACCGCCTCCGGGCTGCCGCGGGAGCCGAACCAACAGCTTGTTGCCCAGCCGAAACAAGACATTAGATGAACCGGATTCACCGAGCCTGCTAAGAGACAAATTGGCATAATGTGGAAATTCACTATCCACAAGCTTTCGGACCATAGCTATGTCGATAGAGATCTCGTCGTCGTGCAAAGAGTCCTTCACATCACTATTAATAGACCGCACCTTTTATGACTATGTTTTTATGACTATGTTTTTATGACTATTTTTTTATAACTGCATATTTTTGGCTGCGTCATTTTCTCACTGCACCTATATAACTGATTCTTACAGCTGCCTGTGTAGTTACCGACTATGGTTTTAAGTGAGCTACATCGCATAGCGAGAGGGATTGCTGATATTTTGTATTTCACTCTTCCTATATGTCGATCGCCCTATATGCCGGTCGCGCTGTATTTACGCTGTCTGACTTGTCACAGCCTTCAACTGTTTATCGTGAGTTGATGATAGCAAGATCAACGAGCATATTGCACCGACTAAGGCCAGGCCCATATCGGATTGCGTATCCCAAACATAGCCCTGTGTTCCAAGAAACGCTTCGGCGTCTTCACCGCTGGCCAGAGCAACCCACCATTCAATCAGTTCATAGAATGCACTGAAGGCTAAACAAATTGAAACGACCATGAAACTGCGCCATAAGCCGCCATTGACAACATGTTTGCGGATCAAAATCTCCCTTGCCAGTAGCGCCGGAACCAGACCTTGAAAGAAGTGAGCGACTTTATCGTAGTTGTTTCTTTCGGCGCCAAAAAGACCATCGAACAAGGGGACTTCTGCGTAGGTGTAATGACCACCAACCATTAAAATCAGGCAGTGAAAAAGAATAAAAACATACAGTATTGTCGTCAGCCGAAAAGAATTATAAGTCACTGCTAACAGTGCTCCGCCTACCAAAGCGGGAGCCACTTCAAGAAGCCAGGTGAATTGATCTTTCGGGTTTATTCCCGACCAAATCAAAACCACAAAAAAGCTAATTACCCAAAGATACTTAATTTCTAAACCCTCCTGAAACAGTAAAAACCGTTTAGATTACCTACGCCATTGATATTAACTCTGTAACCGCCGGTAAAATACTGGAGCCAAGTCCGCTGGCATGGCGCTTTAAACATAATGTTACTCCATGCCAGTTTCTCGCTCTCTGTCTAGCTCCGTGTTTCTGGGACTATGCAGACCAATATAATTTCCATTAGGGTCTAATAGAATAGCGAAACGCGCCTGCCAAAGCGGATCGCACGGAGCAAGGTGGCCCTTATAACCGGCTGCTATCGCACTGTTGAAAGTATCGTCGACTGCCGATCTTGACTGCAATTGAAAGTTGATGGTGCTAGTGCTCGGTAAGCGTGGAGGCTCCCAGCCGGGGTCGTAGCTATTTGTAAGTTCAGCCGTACCGAACTCGATAACGATCCCACTGTCCCAGGATACCCGGGCAAACATGGGGCTGACACGCTCGATTTTGAATCCGAGAAACTCATAAAACTTTAGTGTCTCGGACAAATCATCTGTAAAAAGATAGAGTCCGAGCAGAGCTGGTTGTTGAACATTCATATTTTGTCCCCAATTTATTTACCCGGCTGCATAGCGAACAGCTTTACAGAATATTAGATTATTTCGCCTTGCGGCCAATCACTATCGTATCCTTTCCTGCGCACCGAATAGAGATCATCTTCGATGATACCTCTAATTTTCATGGCTTTTTCAAAGTGATCGAGCTTGTGAGTCATTTCTCACCACGATGCTACCTGGATAAGTACCTCGGGCTCATCATTTTTGTTGGCAAAAATTGCAAAAAAAAATGACCTACACCATAATCCTTCAATGCCACCCATTATTACAAACGTCAATGACCCTAGACTTTAAGCCAGCATTCATTTTCTAACCTTTCTTTCGATTTTTGATGTGTCAGAAGTCAATAAACGGGCGCCTGGCCCCGCTTAGATACTTATCCCCCGGCGCCTACTCTTTTAAATACATCCCTTAAAAAGGCGCTAACCGTTTTTACAATGGCACACCGTATGAACGTCGCCCAGTACAGTGCCTAGCTACTGTAATTCATTACGTTCAATACGTTCAATACGTTCAATACGTTACGACTATCGATTTTTCGGTGCAATAACATTGACCGAATCAGAAAACAATTTCATTTCCGAATGACTATATTGAGTATTAACTCTTGTTGTTGATGCGGGCTGATGTGATAAATTCACTCCCGGTCTCCACTCTGTTTTTGGGCGGATTGGACGAGGAGTGAAACCCCCACCACAATTTGGGCAAACGTTCATAAGCCTATGACTGACGCAGTCATAGCAAAAAGTGCATTCATACGTACAAATGCAAGCGTCGGTGCAATCTGGCGGGAGATCGCGATCGCAAGCCTCGCAATTAGGTCGAAGTTCTAACATAGTGAAATACTCCTCAATTGAGATAGCGCTATCCCGCCATTAAACGTCATAGCGTGTCCTGCCCCGACTTTATATTCAAATTGGATAGCAGACTAGCACATCTGATCTGCGGAAGTGAACGTTCTCAATTGCGTAGTGGATACCTTCTCCCGAACCGGCACTTCGATTGTAAAGATCGGCTAGCGCATCAGAACGACGACACTTTTTGTCTCTCAAACAACTTGACCTGTCTATGGGTTTAGGGTTTATGTTGGCTCTTCGCTTGAACCCAAACTAGCTCATTAGACCCTCTAATTCTGGGAGACAAATATGAATCATGCTATTTCGTCGGACGATAAAGATTTTAAAGAGCGGATTGAAACCTGCACCTTTCCTATTTCTGATTT
The DNA here is from genome assembly GCA_913019905.1 of uncultured Cellvibrionales bacterium. Classification (GTDB taxonomy): domain Bacteria; phylum Pseudomonadota; class Gammaproteobacteria; order Pseudomonadales; family Dasaniaceae; genus Oceanicoccus. The sequence goes on along the minus strand of CAJVZD010000005.1, from coordinate 2,742 downwards.
CGATCATCGCTCGCACCTGCGCTTAGCTTATGTATCTTTGACGGAGAACAGCACTGAAAACTCAGTAAGTTTCGTGCGAGAAGCTCTCAATCGCCTATTGCGACACAACAATATTGAACCATCATCCAAGTATCATGAAACACTGACGAAAGCCTGGATACTCGCCGTTAAGCACTTTATGGAAAATTCCGAAGCTTTCAGCTCTGCAGATGAATTCATAAATAATAACCCAGGAATGTTAGACAGTCAGATTATGATGACTCACTACACGCACGACAGTTTATTCTCCGATAAAGCCAGAAAGATGTTCATCGAGCCTGACCTTGAAGCTATACCAACTTATGGGTAAGACCAAAATGGTCGCCCAAAGGAGAAAGTTTCAAGGGAAGCAACAGCAAGAGAGGGATCACCAAAGATGACCAGAACGCATCGCGACTATTGATGCGCCTACTCGTGTTTTCACCACAGACGGAACTGGCAATCGCACTGCCAACACTGGAAGTGACGGCAACACAGAATAACGTCGCCAACAATACCTTCGATATGTAACAATGGCGCAAAGAACGAGCATAAATATAGATAATCACGAATGATCATGCAAGGATTTGAGAAAATGGACGCGAACCATGACGCTTTCCCAAGACCAAATCAAACAAACGAATAAAATTTCTTCTGAATGCCTCGTTGATTATTCTTCTTTAAGCCATTACAAAGCTTCTCGTTTTTTACGAAATACTTGCTGTTTTATAACATCATCTGCACGATAGACATCATCCAATCTTGCAATTCCAAATTCGAGATCAGTCGGCGCGACAATTGCTGTTCGCCCTGAGCATAAAAATTTCTATTTAGCGTATTCGGAAACTTCTTTTATCTCTGCCGTAGTTAAATTTACACCGCTACTGTTATCCCAAAGTCGTAAGTCACTCTAATGTTTATCGACAATTTCATCCATAGCATCAAAAAATATCTTGATTTTGTTTCCTGAGAAAAACTACGATCACCATCCCTTCGAACAACTCAATGGAATAATTTCCCGAAATTTTAAAGCCTTTCGTCGCAAAAAAGCATCCAATGGAAAACGTATTATTCTTTACGTTTATAAAATACCGGTCTATCTATCAGCCTCCAATATTCCTAAAAGTTATCTAACGTAATACTAATGTCGAGATTCTTTACACAATATTTATTTATCCTATCTCGAAAACTTAAATCCTCTTATATTTCAATGCCATAAAAAATCAGGCACAAATCATGCAGTATCGACTGGTAAGAAAAGAGAAGTATCTGAAATAATATTCTTGACTTAACAGTCAAACCATTAAAACCTGTTGATATATAAGGAGTACAAAAGAAGGAGTTTTCTGGAGATTTAGTGTGATAAAAACATGAAAAAATGGATATCGTAAATTTTTTTCGCAGACAGAGGGATTAATAATGCATTCAACAAATTTTTCAACCGCACTTGCGGGAGTAGTTTTAACGGCTTCTTCTTTTTCGCTCAACGCTGCTATTATCAGAGTCGCTGAAGTTGATTTTCTTGCAGGGGCAGGCCTAATCACATTTTCTGAATTTGCGCTAGGTACGGCCAATCCTACTTACGCCCCAGGAGCCTATGGTGGAGCAGCAGGCGATCCAACGGTTACCTTCGACGGTTGGTTCACCGGACAATCGTTGAGCGGCACACCAGGAGTTGACTGCCCAGGGGCCGCACCATCGGCCTGCATAGTCGGAAGCCCGACAGGGCCTCTATCACTTGACGCTGCGTCCCCAGATACATTTATCGCAGCTGATGGTGCCAATCCAACTTCGCCAGTTCTATCAGGCACACCCATTTACAATGGAGGTATCGCAATACTCTTCGACATCGATCAGTTTGGCGTTGGCTTCGACGGCGGATTTTTCGACGCGCCGTCTTCAACTGCTATCACCGCTTTTGCTCGGGACGGAACGTTGCTTGGGTCGGTATCTAACGACGCCCTAGGAATCGAGTTTTTAGGCCTCGTAAGTGATGACGTAGGAATAGCCGGAGTATTTTTGGATTTAGTGGGCGCGGAACCTGCTGGGTTCGCAGTCGATAATATTCGCTTCGGTGAAAGAGGAGATATTGACATCGGCAATCCTGTTCCAGAACCATCCTCTCTTGTTCTTCTAGGTCTTGGCTTAGCAGGCTTGAGTTTTTCAAGAAAGAAAAAAGCCTCGTAAAAGTATCAGTTCGTTTTTGTCAATAAAGCTGTCACTGAAGTAGCTTTATTGACACCTTACTTATGAGATTAGAACTAGCTATTGTGTTAGTTAATAAGTGGCATCGGGATCTATCTTCCAGCTGTCTTTTCACTAATAGTCCATCTGTGATTGCCAAGCATCTGAAGCGATTTGACTAATATTTCTTTCTCAATAAATCCGCCATAATTTTTCGTTCAGTTAATTTTGGATGACGAACTATTCACCTGCAAAGTTGCTTAAACTCTTCGTCTATAGTCAAATCACGATAATCGACTATATCAATCGTGCGTCGGACTTGCGCAACTACCAAAACGATGATCATCAACTGTCAGCTGTGATGCAACGACTCGCGACGTCAGGGCTACAGATTGTCACTGGTCATCGTACTGGGTGGCAGAAATGTGGCACCAGACTAAACGGCACTTAACCGTATGGGTTTAATGCACCATTTGCGCCAACCGTCTTTCTATTCACACAACCTGTGCTACTCAACGATGAACAACTGAATTACTGGTG
>CAJVZD010000004.1 GCA_913019905.1 uncultured Cellvibrionales bacterium | reverse complement strand
GAGCGTTAGCGCGGCAATCTCATCCAGCATTGGCGCGGGCTGCGGGAGATTGCCGCGCTTCGCTCGCAATGACATCGCAGAAAAACGCCCATTTCTGGATAGGCACTAGTTAGTCAAGGAAGCGCTGGTATGACCCAAATGAGTATTAGCAGTGAGACGAGCTAGTCAGCAAGAAAACGGGCCGCTGCATTAAAAGACCAGTACCACGCGAGTCAAATGCCCTTGCCGCATCTCGTCAAATCCCTGATTAATTTCCGAGAATGGTCGAATCTTGTCGACCAGCGCGCCCAGCTTGAATTCACCCGCCTCACTTAAGGACAAAATCTTTTGAAAATCCGTATTGGGTTGACAGGATCCGTAGATCGACCCGGATAGTGTTTTTTCTGCTAATAGGTTTATCGCGGGAATAGTGAGCTCGTCTGCATATCCCGGCAATCCAACCACGATTGCTCGACCACCGGGCCGAATTAGTTCGAAGCAGGTTCTCATCGTATTGACGTTGCCGACACATTCTATGGCGCAGTCAACACCATCGGCGGCGAGTTTTGGAATTTCTACAGAAACGTTCTCAGCGGTCAGTACGTCAGTGGCTCCCATGGCGCGAGCTGCTTCTCGGCGTTCCGCAATAGGATCGACCGCAATTATTCTAGAGGCACCTGCTACTTTTGCGCCCTGAATGGCAGACAAACCAACGCCTCCACAACCTAGCACCGCCACCGTTTCGCCCCAGCGTACGGCTGCGGTGTTAACTGCTGCGCCGAAACCTGTGGTCACGGCACAGCCAATAAGGCAAGTCTGGTGCGGAGGCAGGCTGGTAGTAACTGGAATTGCCATTCTTTCCGGAATGACAACATGCTCGCAAAAAGCACCCAGTCCCATAAATCGGTCAATGCCTTGTCCTCCTTGTGAGAGCGGTCCCCGGCGGTGAGTTGTCATGTTGATTTCTCGACATAAGTGCACTTGACCTCTCAAACAGCCGGGGCAGCATCCGCAGGCGGGTGTCCAGGATAAAATGACTTTGTCTCCTTCCTTTAGCCTGACAACACCCTTTCCGACAGCGTCTACCGTGCCTGTCGCTTCGTGGCCCAATACGGCGGGAAACTCGATAACTTCTTTACCTTCAAGAGCACTCAGATCACTTCGGCAAATACCACAGGCTTCAATTTTGACTCTGACTTCGCCGTTGCGTGGGTCGGCTAAATCGACTTCTTCAATCGAAAATTCTTCATTGGTGTTACGAACTATGGCCGCTTGCGTTTTCATAGAGTTACCCGGCATATTTGCGGAAGTTTGCGTTTATTTTGCCACTGTTAAGGTTTTGTGCAAGTTTTTGAATTACATCAGAGCAAATACTGCTGTGAAAATCTAATAGCCCAAGAGTCCTGTATCGAAACCCAGACCTACGATTTTGGGTTATTGTGTGTGTATGTTTCTTGGCTTCAAGTCTTTCAGTTTTCATTCTCAGTAATGACTCACCGGTGTTTAAACCCCTGTTTCCCTCTAGCCAGTGGCTACTAACGCGGTCGAGCCGCCTTAATCAGCTGCGTTCTTGTTTTGGTAAATTGATATCGATTGCTTAATGTCCATGCAAGCTACATTTTTTGCACCCTTTTCAGGTTGATGCTAGTTAAGGTAGGGAGTTAACTGCAATGGACAGTGCCGCAGATGAGATCGAGTAAACTCTATGCAGTTTTTTACACCAGCGAGTAATTACACCGTATTATGTTAACACTGCGAATACTGCGAATACTGCGAATACTGCGAATACTGCGAATACTGCGAATACTGCGAATACTGCGAATACTGCGAATACTGTCGGGTTTGCAGCGATAAATACCCTAAAGATAATGAAGAATTAATGTGATTTATCGTGGCATTGACGAGATTTAAACTCTCGCAATTTTAGTGGTGCAGAAACGAAAAACCCCGCAATTAAGCAGGGTTTAGCGTGAAAATGATGGTGCCCGGACGCGGAATCGAACCACGGACACGGGGATTTTCAATCCCCTGCTCTACCGACTGAGCTATCCGGGCGTGCCTTATGCCGATGCAATGTTGTGCTGCATCGATAAGAGGCGCGTATTAAACAGGTTCAAATGCGATGAGTCAATACCCTATGGTCGGGTAATTACTTGTTTTCTGGCACAAATCCATCTGCTTGGGCATATTCTTGCCCTGTCATAAACTTGTCCATCTCCTCTTTCAGAAATTTTCGGGCTGCGGGATCTACCATATTGAGGTTGCGTTCGTTGATCAGCATTGTCTGGTGTTGCTGCCATTCCTGCCAGGCTTGCTTGGAAATGTTGTCGTAAATATCCTGTCCCTTGGCTCCGGGATAGGGGGGCGCATCCAGCCCTTCAAGTTCTTTTTGATATTTACGGCAAAAGATAAAATGTGACATTGTTGGGTCCTGGATTGCATTGTGTGATGAGCTAAGCCTGCAGTATTGGTCCTTTAGGGCCCTATGGCAAATTTTGCGTGAGCTCGTTTTGGGGCGTTCTTAAACAGCGTTCCTATGCAAGTTCTTATGCAAGATTCGTATCTAGACGACTTAAGTGAATGAGTTATTCCAACTGGCTGATTAATTTTTTAATCGGAGCTGCCATTCCCACCGTAGGTGGATTATCAGTGTTATACCAGAGCAAGCGGTTGGCTTCCATGGATTTAGAGGGTTCTTTGGGTATATCGACAAGCACCGGACTAATATCCAGGTGGTAGTGGCTAAATGTATGGCGATGTATTTTCCAGCTTTCGATGCTGTCAGCCTTTACTCCCAGTACGTCTTCACAATATTGGAAGGGGCTGTCATTGGTGGTGATTTGCGGAAAAATCCACAGTCCACCCCACACGCCGGTGCTCGGTCTTTTTTCGAGTAATAGTTCGCCGTTGGCATTTCTTATCATCAGCATCTGTGTCGACTTAACCGGAATGGTCTTTTTAGGTTTTTTTCCTGGAAAGTCGCCAGTATTACCCTGGGATTTGGCCATGCAGTCAATATGGAGTGGGCATCGCGCGCAATCGGGTTTACTTCTCGTACAAAGCGTTGCACCTAAATCCATCATTGCCTGGCTATAATTGTCGGCTCTGTGCGGCGGTAAATAGGCTTCCGCCAGGGTCCACAAATCCTTGAGAACCGCGTTTTTTCCGGGCCAGCCGGCGATTGCGCCATGTCGTGCAAGAACTCGTTTGACGTTACCATCGAGAATGGGTGCTGGTCGTTTAAAGGCGATTGAAATGATGGCGCCCGCTGTCGATCGACCTATGCCGGGTAGTAGACAAAGTGCCTCGACATCATCGGGGAATTCTCCTTGATGGTTGAGGCAGATCTGTTGCGCGGTTTTTAACAGGTTGCGAGCTCTTGAGTAGTATCCCAAGCCGGTCCACAGGTGAAGCACTTCGTCTTCGCTAGCATTTGCGAGAGCTTTAACTGTCGGAAATGTTTGGGTAAACGTTTCGAAGTAAGGAATCACCGAGGAAACCTGGGTTTGTTGTAACATTATCTCCGAGAGCCAGACGCGATAGGGATTGATGTCCTTTTGCCAGGGTAAATCTTTACGGCCGGAATGATCAAACCAGGCTAGGACCCGGTCACTAATGTTGATATTTACTCGATTGTTGGTCATTAGGTCGCCAAATGCAGTGTATTAGGAGTGTGGTTTTTGCTGGTTGCGGCGTTTTAACTGCCTTGTGATATAGCTAAAAGCGAGGCATTGATGAGTTTCTAGGCGAAGGTTGGAGATTTTCAATGCAGTGACGTCCAGTATTTTTGATAAAACGTAGGTTTCGGTGAGCTTTTTTAGCGCAAGAGATGTAATAGCGCGGCGCTTTTTTTATAATAACCAATTCTTACCCTGATTACTGTAGTAAGCTGCGCCGTCAAAGATGCCGCTCTTAGATTGAATAACCCCTGTGGAGATTAAGTATGGCTGAACGTAAAGCCACGATAAGTCGAGATACGCTGGAAACTCAAATTTTGGTTTCGATTAATTTGGATGGTACCGGAAAAACGAATTTCGAAACCGGTGTACCGTTTCTCGATCATATGATGGATCAGATCGCCCGTCACGGGATGATTGATCTGGATATACAGGCCAAAGGTGATTTACACATAGATGCGCATCACACGGTCGAAGATATTGGGATTACGCTAGGTCAGGCTTTTAATGAGGCTGTCGGTGATAAAAAAGGTATTGCTCGTTATGGGCATGCCTATGTGCCTCTCGATGAAGCTTTGTCGCGGGTAGTGATCGACTTCTCCGGACGTCCAGGGCTGGAATGGCACGTGCCGTTCACTCGAGGATCAGTCGGTGGCTTCGATGTCGATTTGTTTATTGAGTTTTTCCAAGGTTTTATTAACCACGCAAAAGTGACCTTACACGTCGACAATTTAAGAGGCAAAAATACCCATCATCAGGCCGAAACGGTCTTTAAGGCCTTTGGTCGGGCGTTGCGAATGGCGTTAACCGCGGACGACCGTATGGCCGGTATTATGCCTTCAACCAAAGGCACGCTGTAAGCAACTTTGATTTTAATTTCAATTGTTCTTCCAAGGCCGCGATAACTATTTGTGATCTTACTCTCGGTATTGCCATGATGGGAAGAACTTTACCTAAGGTTATTCTATGTCTAAATCCACGGTTGCTGTCATTGACTATGGCATGGGAAATTTGCACTCCGTAGCCAGTGCGCTTGAGCATGTTAGCGACAATGTTGATGTATTCGTAACGGGTGATGCCGATAAAATCCTGTCCGCTGACCGCGTAATTTTTCCCGGTGTTGGCGCTATTCGAGATTGTATGGCGGAGATTCGTCGGCTCGGTGTTGACGACATTGTCGCTGAAGCATCTAACACAAAACCGATGCTGGCAATTTGCGTCGGTTTACAAGCGTTAATGTCACGTAGTGAAGAAAGTGGTGGTGTCGACTGCTTGAATTTGTTTGAAGGCGAGGTGCAGTTTTTCGGCAGTCCTCTTGAAGATTCGTCGGGCAGTCGATTGAAAGTCCCGCATATGGGTTGGAGCCAGTTGCACCAGACAATCGAACATCCTCTGTGGCATAACATCGATCAGGATGCGCGCTTCTATTTTGTGCATAGTTACTTTGTGCACGCGAAAGATCAAGCCTTGGTTGCCGCAACTGCAGATTACGGGGTAGAAATTCATGCTGCTCTGCACCGCGATAATGTTTTTGGTGTGCAGTTTCATCCAGAAAAAAGCAGTTTGGCTGGTTTGCAATTGTTATCCAATTTTTTAAGTTGGGATGGCCAAGATTAAGATCAACAATGACGCGTTTGCGTTTTTCCTCACTATGGTTTTTTGCTTATGTTAATTATTCCCGCAATAGATTTAAAAGACGGCGCTTGCGTACGTCTACGACAAGGTTTGATGGAAGATTCGACTGTTTACGGTGATGATCCGGTCGAAATGGCGAAACGCTGGGTAGACGGTGGTACCCGTCGATTACATTTGGTTGATTTGAATGGCGCTTTCGATGGCAAACCCGTGAACGGTGACGCCGTGACTGCAATTGCAAAATCCTACCCAGATTTACCGATTCAAATTGGTGGAGGTATTCGCGATTTGAAGACGATTGAACAATACATTAACGCCGGTGTCGATTATTTGATTATCGGAACTAAAGCGGTTAAAGAGCCTCAGTTTGTGGCGGAGGCCTGCAAAGAATTTCCGGGGCATATCATCGTCGGGCTAGACGCTAAGGATGGCTTGGTTGCAACCGACGGTTGGGCTGAGGTCTCCAGTATAAAAGCGGTTGAATTGGCTAAGCGCTTTGAACAAGATGGTGTTTCATCGATTGTTTATACCGATATTAGTCGCGATGGAATGATGCAAGGTGTCAATGTAGAACAAACTGTTGCGATGGCTCATGCTTCAACAATACCTGTTATCGCATCTGGAGGTATTACTAATATGGATGATATAAAAGCACTGCAAGCGGTCGCAGATACCGGCATTCTCGGTGCGATTACGGGACGGGCGATTTATGAAGGAACGTTGGATGTCGCAGAGGCACAAGCTTACTGTGATAGCTTCTGAGCGAGGAGGAACAATAGTATGGGCTTAGCAAAAAGGATTATTCCTTGTTTGGATGTCGACAATGGCCGCGTTGTTAAGGGCGTAAATTTCGTTGGTATTCGGGATGCCGGTGACCCTGTTGAGGTGGCCAAGCGTTATAACGAGCAGGGTGCTGACGAAATCACTTTTCTCGATATTACCGCTACCCATGAAGGGCGTGAAACTACTGTGCATACGGTAGAGAATATTGCTTCCGAGGTTTTTATTCCTCTCACTGTTGGCGGAGGCATTCGAACCGTTGACGATATTCGTACAATGTTGAATGCTGGCGCCGATAAAATAGGCATCAATTCTGCGGCTATTTTTAATCCTGATTTTGTTACAGAGGCGGCGGATCGATTTGGGTCGCAATGTATTGTTGTGTGTATTGATGCCAAGCAAGTGAGTCCGGATGGTGAGCCTTTGCGTTGGGAGATTTTTACTCATGGTGGAAGAAAATCAACGGGCATTGATGCGGTTGAGTGGGCAAAAAAAATGGTCTCCAATGGCGCGGGAGAAATCCTCTTGACGAGTATGGATCGTGATGGCACCAAAGATGGGTTCAATATTCCGCTAACGCGTTCGATAAGCGACGCGGTGTCAGTGCCAGTAATTGCCTCGGGGGGAGTCGGTAATCTCGAACATTTGGTGGACGGAATTATTGAGGGGCACGCCGATGCGGTGCTGGCGGCCAGTATTTTTCACTATGGCGAATATACTGTTCCCGAGGCTAAACGTTTCATGGCCGATCGTGGTATAGAGGTACGGCTTTAACATCTAGGGCATCTTTCTATAGAGAGTTTTTAGTGCCCGGTCGTTTTTTCATTATTTCGATCAATTGGCTGCCACTGAATGGTCTCGCCGGATTACAGCACCTTCGACAAAGTGTTAATTTTTTGTAAGACCTCGAATTCTAGATGTCGCCTTGTTTGCGTTTTTTCCAACTGCAGCGGGCTTGATTCCCATGGCGAGTTGCAAACTGTTAGCTGCTAAGGAAAGATAAACTTTTTGGGTGACTGAATAATACTATGAATAAACGCTTAAAACGTGTGATGAAAAATTTCCGGGCTAGGGAGTTAGCGGAAAATTTTAGCGCTGCTGTTAGTTTGCGGGCAGGATATCAGTTCGCTAGCTATAGTTCTCGTTTGGTGAATTCTCGCCGACCTATGATTCAGTACTTTAAGCGGAAGGACGACGCTTCTATCGATTTTCGCAGATCAATGGCTGTTTTCTTACAAGGGCTAGCTGCGCTTTTTAGTCTTGTTTGGGGTTTTGAAGTCATAGCTTCAGAAAACTCAGGATGGGAAAATACCATTGAGAATATATCGTCAGGGATTGTTTCTATCCGCGTTGATAGTACGAGGGCATTTGATACGGAGTGGTATTCTTCATCTCAAGCGACAGGTTTTATTGTCGACGCCAAGCGCGGAATTATTTTGACCAATCGGCATGTGGTAACACCTGGGCCGGTGGTCGCAGAGGCGGTATTTATTAATCACGAGGAGGTTCGGCTGACCCCTATCTATCGAGATCCTGTTCATGATTTTGGGTTTTTTCGGTATAACCCCAAAGACTTGGCGTATCTTAAACCGACTGAATTGCGGCTTGTGCCTGGCGCTGCTGCCATCGGCCACGAAATTCGGGTTGTCGGTAATGATGCCGGCGAGAAATTGTCTATTCTAGCCGGAACACTAGCGCGTTTGGATCGAAAAGCGCCTTTTTACGGGATGGGCAAATACAATGACTTTAATACCTTTTATATCCAGGCGGCTTCTGGTACATCTGGAGGTTCTTCGGGCGCACCAGTAGTGTCTATCGATGGTGATGTCGTCGCGTTGAGCGCAGGGAGTAACAGCCGTGCTGCAAGTAGCTTTTTCTTACCCTTGGGCCGCATAAAACGCGCATTAACGCTTATTCAAAATGGAGAGCCGGTTACTCGCGGGACACTACAGACGATATTTGATTTTAAAACCTTTGATGAGCTGAGGCGCTTGGGATTAAGTAAAGAGTCTGAAAAGATCATGCGATCGATGGCCGGTGGTCATAATGGTACATTGACCGTTAAGGAAGTTATTCAGGGTTCTCCTGCTGCGGGTAAGATAGAGCCCGGAGATATATTGTTAAAGGTAAATGGCGAGAGTGTTTTTGAATTTGATTCTCTCGCGACAATTTTGGATTCTCAAATAGGCACTAGTGTCGGGTTGGAGCTTGAGCGGCGGGGGAGTAAAGTCCTGGTCGATGTCGCTGTGACGGATTTGCATGCTATAACGCCGGATGAATTTCTCGAGTTTGGCGGTGCGGTAGTAAACAATTTGTCCTACCAACAAGCGCTCAATTTTAATTTACCCATTGAGGGTGTGTATGTCGCGAGTCCGGGCTACACGCTGGGTAAGCGATCTATTCCTTTTGGCAGTATTCTCTCGGAGGTTGGCGGGAAGCCGGTCAGTAATATAAGTGAGTTGAGGCAGCAGCTGGCGCTCCTTGCTGATAATGATCGAACAACTGTACGTTATAGCCGGTACGAGGATCGCCGGAACAGCATATTGACGTCAATAAAAATGGACCGCAAGTGGTTTCCCGCAAGGCATTGCAAGCGCAATGATATTATGGGTTTATGGCCTTGTGAAGCTCTTGAGCCCGGGCCCGCAAAATCAATTCCAGTGTCAGGCAGCACCCACTTCAACAGAAATGGCAGCAAGCTTGTTAATACTGTTGCACCGTCCTTGGTTCATGTCAGTTTTGATTTGCCGTTTCCTGTTTCGGGGCTCAGCGGTTATCGAAGTTTCAGCGGTACCGGCGTTATTGTCGATAAAAAGCGCGGTTGGGTTGTGGTCGACCGCAATACGGTGCCGGTGGCAATGGGTGACGTAAATATAACCTTTGCCGGTTCACTGCAAGTGCAGGGTAAAGTGGAGTTTTTACATCCGTTGCATAATCTCGCTCTGGTTTCCTACGATCCGGTTTTGATCGGTGATACCCCAGTAAAGACTGTGAAGTTTGATACCAAACCACTTAAGTCGGGCGATGATGTTGCTGTAGTTGGAATAAAGGCCGATTACCAGGTTGCGGTTGAGCCGAGCACCGTGTCGTCAATTGATTCCCTGGTTTTGCCTTTATCGAGAACGATGATGTTTCGAGATTCAAATATTGAGACCATTTCACTCGTGAATGCCACTAACAAATTTGACGGAGTATTAGTCAACAAAAAGGGACGCGTGGCTGCGTTCTGGTCTAGTTTTGCCTTTGATGATGCGGGGGGTAAAAAAAGCCAGCTAGTGCGTGGAGTGAGCAGTGAGCTGGTCAAAGAGTTTGTTGAAATTATGCGATTAAAGCGTCCGGTCTATTCTCTGGAAGTAGAAATGAACTATGTGCCCTTGTTTTATGCCAAAGAGTTAGGGCTGGATGAGGAGTGGCAGCATAAGCTGGAAAAACAGGATCCAGTCAATCGGCGGACCTTGATTGTCCGCCGCATGGTTGCAGGTACACCTGCCGCAAAGTTACTTCGAAATGGCGATCTGATCTTGGCTGTTGAAGGTGCGATTATTACGAATTTTAGGGAGTTGGAGCGGTCGGTGCAACAGCCTAAAGTGCAATTAACAATTTGGCGTGGCGGGAAAGTCGTGGATTTGGACGTTGAGGTGACTGTATTGGACGGGAGAGGCATAGATCGTGCTATTTCCTGGGCGGGTGCGTTGCTTCAAAACCCGCATCATGCTTTGGCTGCACAACGCGGCATTGATCCCGGGGGCGTCTTTGTGTCCCATTATTCACCCGGTTCGCCTGCATCCCGTTATGGTTTGCAAGTGGGGCGCAGAATCGTTGAAGTGGATGGTGTGCCGACCCCCGACTTGCAGCATTTCATAAAATTAGTTTCAGGCCGTAAAGAGCAGGCCTCTGTTCGGTTAAAGACGATTAATTGGGACCGATCTGTCGAAATAATTACGCTAAAGTTGGATAGGCAGTATTGGCCTGCGTCGGAGCTGCGTCGGTCAGATACAGGATGGCGGCGATTTAGTCTCGAGTGATTCGCGATATTTGCTAATGTGCTGTGGGTCGGAGGATTAAGCTGGTTTGGTAGGTGATTTTTTTTCGGACTTCGGTCGAGAGGTTTTGGTTTGCAGTAATGTAATTTATTACGCGGGACAATCTATCGCTGGTGCTGGAGGCAAGTGTCTTATGTTCTCAAAATCCCTGCGACAAAAGGTCGGGTTGCTTTATAAGCTGCAGGGTAGAGCGTAGCCACAAAGACAATTTTCAAAGTAGTGTTACGGGGAAAGAAAAGATCGCTCGTTGTATGTTGGCGGTCAGCTAGGCTGTGAGCTAAAGCAAGATTTAATGAGTTAAAACCGCGTACAGTCTCGACAGTGTTTTTGGTTCTGCAAGAGACATGAATTCTATGAAATCACCGAGCCCCTTTTGAGCCTCGTCTTTGTCTTCGAAAGGGCCAATCGGAGAGCCTTCGCGGGTGGAGAAAAACCACTGTCCCTGAGCGTTGAAAAATCTATCGGTGCGCATAGGAGCCGGTCGGTGAGTTTCGCCTACTCTGTTACTGCTCATAATTAGGGTCCAGCGATTGCTCATCAAGGTTATCCATTAGTTTAGCGCGATTTAAAAACTTTTAAAGGACTTTCTCATATGCTTTGCGGATATTTTCCCAGAAAATAGAGGGCGTCATTTTTTTGTCGTAACTTAGAGTATTTGGTGACAGTATTGAGGCTATTTTTGCTATTTTTGCTATTTGATTGCTATGGTATGCGCTTGGGGTGCTAATGCATTTGATATTAGGCTCAATTGAAAACCTCGATCAGCCAGTGTCGGTAATGCATTAGTAAGAAAAGCGATTGTTTCGGGATGGGGATGGCCTATGGCTACCGCGAGACCCTGACTTCTTGCAAGTTGAAGCAGTTTTTCGAATTGGACAGAGATGGCCCGCCTATCCCGAGTATTGTCTAAAAAAATGTCTCTTTTTAATGTTGGGAGATAATTATCCCGAGCCATTAATTCGGCAACTGTTAGTGGGCTCGTGCGACTGTCGACAAAATACAGATCCTGCTGTTTTAGTTCTCTTGCAAGCCAGGTCATGGGTTCCCGTAGTTGAGTTAACAGGCTACCCATGTGATTGTTGAGGCCCTTCACATGGGGAATTGATACCAGGTTTCTTCGCAGTGTTTCGAGAAATTCTTGTCGGTTCATGATAGGTGTTAGCGCGCCAGGCCCTAGTGGCTTGCTGCTCAAATTACTCATCGGAGCGTGTAATAGTATTTCTTTCCCCAGGGTGTAAGCTTTGTTCGCTAGTTCTGCAGAGTTGGGGCTATGGGGCAAGAAAGCGTAATTTATCGCACCCGGCAGAGCGAGTGCTTGTTCACCCAAAAATAAGTTGTTTCCCATGTCATCGAGGATGAGAACTATTCTTGGGGTTGCCGATTCTGTTGCGCCGATGCTCTGGGCGAATAGAGGCGTACGAGTAAGCTGAGCCACAATAAGCGTGAAAATCAGCAGAAGTTGCTTAAATAGGTGCATGCTCATTAGGTATCTTGTTATTACTTTAACAGATGGCTAGGGAAGTCTTTGACAGCCTGTGACTTTGAGAAACAGTGTCGTCATCTGTGGCTACAAAGTGTTAGTTTCTGGTTCGGATTCTGTTTTCGCATCTTCAGGAGTTCTCTGAAAAGTCGAATTTAAACTGAGTATATGTAGCCCCTTTAACAGATTCAGTGCTTCGTATAGCTGATTGTCTCGATTAAAAAGGTCTGCTTTCTCTTTCGCTTCGCGTTTTTTACTGCCATTTTCAGAGCCGTTACTACTGCTTAGGTGGCCTTGTAGATCAGCTTCGGTAATTCTTTCCCTGCCCGGTAATGCTTCGATTTTTGCGCGATCTACGGTTATGTCCGGAACAATGCCCAGCGCCTGAATCGATCGACCTTTCGGCGTGTAATAGCGAGCCGTCGTCAGCTTTATTGCATGTTTTTCAGACAGTGGTACAACTGTTTGCACAGAACCTTTGCCAAAGCTGTCGGTTCCCATAATAACGGCACGATGATGATCTTGAAGCGCCCCCGCAACGATCTCCGATGCCGAAGCTGAGCCGCCGTTTATTAGCACGACAATGGGTGTGCCGTTGCTGAGATCACCCGGAGAGGCAGAATATTCGAAGTGGGAAGTATCCAGTCGGCCCTCGGTATAAACGACCATTCCATCCTCGAGAATGGTATCGACTATCTCGACTGAGGATTGCAAAATCCCGCCCGGATTGTTTCTTAAATCGATAACGAGGCCTTTTAGAGTTTTGTCGCTCTGTTGTAATTTTACTAGCTCTTTGCGAAATTCATTGGCCGTCTTTTCCTGAAACTGCGCTATGCGAATGTAGCCGTATCCGGGCTCGAGCGTCTTGCTTCGCACGCTGACTACTCTTATAGTATCGCGGACAACGGTGATTTCGATCGGTTGTCTTACGCCCTCTCTTACCAGTGTTACATCAATGTCACTGCCGCGTTTTCCACGCATCGTATTTACGGCTTGATTGAGTGACATGCCCTTAACAGCTTTGCCGTCGAGCTTAATGATTAAGTCTCCACTTTCTATACCTGCCTTATCTGCGGGGGTATCGTCGATGGGGGTAATGACTTTAATAAAGCCATTTTCCATTCCCACTTCCAGGCCCAGGCCGCCAAATTCACCGGTGCTGCTCACTTGTAGATCATTGTAGGATTTTTTATCGAGGTAGCTGGAGTGTGGGTCTAGGCCGTTCAACATTCCGCGGATGGCGTTTTCAAGGAGAGTTTTGTCGTCAACTTCTTCAACATAGCTTAATCTAATGTGATTAAAAACGTCGGCAAAGGCGCGAAGTTCATCAAGCGGCAGTTTAGTCTCAGTCGTCTGCTCGGTATTTTCGGTGTCTGCGGTATCTTGGGCAATGGCAGGCACGGCAAAAATCAGACTGCCTGCCCACAGTAGTGATAGTAGTTGTTTGTTCATGCTGCCCTTACCTCAGTGCCTGTTGATTGTGGCGCGCTATTTTGTTTCTGGATTTATTGTACATTTCATTATTGTACATCGCATTGCTGCTCGGTGTTAGTTGCTCGCATTTTCTTGTGAAGGATTATATGGAACTATCTTCGGCGAATATAACTGCTGGATCGCTTGTCGAACAGTTGCGGTAATACCATCAATTTGAGTTAGGCCCGTTTGCACCATTTACTCGGGTTTGTAGGTTGGCCGTTATGACGAATTTCAAAATATAAACTGGCATTTGTTTGACCGCCACTATTGCCGACAGTTGCAATTATTTCCCCCGCGTCGACCCAGTCACCCGTTTCCCTAAAGATGCTCTGATTATGCGCATAGAGGCTCATATAACCATTGCCGTGGTCGACAATGATCAGTAACCCGGACCCTTTAAACCAATCGGCAAAAACGACGCGCCCGTGGTGAATGGACTGTACTTCGCTGCCTTCCTTTGCCTGAATCTTCACTCCCTGCCAGCGGAGACTGCCGCCACCGCGCTGACTTCCAAACCGATGGCTGACTTTGCCTTTAACAGGCCACTCAAGTTTTCCTCTAAAATTTGTAAAAGGTTGGTAGTTAGTCGGAATTTTGAGATTCGCTAAGCTTTCTTCGACTGCCTTCAGGAGGCGCTCGAGTTCCAGTCGGTCTTTATTGGTTTGAAGCAGTCGTTGATCGCTATTGCGAATAGAAGTGTTAATTTGCGTAAGGCTCGTTTTTCTGGCTTTCTTGTTAGCCAAAAGGCTTGCATATTCCTGTTCTAACTGAAGTTTTATTCTCGATAGATTGATGGTTCGCAGTTGGATTTTTGGTTCTAATTGATTGAGCTCGGTAATAATATTGAGGTAGCCTTCAATTTGTTCATTCCTAGCTTGATTGAAATAATCGGAGTAGGTCAGGGCGCGGGTGATTTTGTCGGGTTGTTCCTGATTGAGGAGTACCTTTATTTTTTTTTGTCGCCCCATCTGGTAAGCAGTAACGACTTGTTGCGCAATAAACTGCTGTTGCTTTTGTTTCTCGCGATTTAGCTGATTTCGTTGGCTCTGCAGTTGTTTTAGCTCTGCCTGCTCTTGTTTTAGCTCCTGTAAGGTTTTCCTTGTTTTTTTCTGAATGACGCCAATTTCCGTTTCTGCTTGGCGTAAATCTGATTGAAGCTGGGATCGCTCACCTTTGAATTGCCTTAGGAGCTTTTTAAGCTTTTCCGACTCCAGATTCAGCTGTTTGAGCTGTTGTCGTTGTTCCTGTTCCTCATCCGCATAGACGGGCCATAAAAAGGAGAGAAGCACAAATGCGCCAATTAAAAACCTTATCGTTTTTGTCGCTAATCTATGTTTCATGGCTGCGTGGCTCGCGGCCGATTCTAGCCATATGAGTTCTCAGAGCTTCCATCAGATTATGCGTGGAGCTTAACAAGAGGTCGGCCCGTCATATCTTCGGGTTGTTCCAGCCCCATAAGCTTAAGCATCGTGGGTGCAACGTCGGCGAGTTTCCCTGTTTCTTCCTGCATTGATAGTGATTTATTGCCGACATATACCAGGGGCACGAGTTCAGTTGTATGCTGAGTGTGAACTTGACCAGATTCGTAATCGACCATTTGCTCACAATTGCCGTGGTCGGCAGTAATTAGGCAGTCTCCATCAGCTGACAGTACCGCTTCTGAAACCCTTTCTAAGCAACTGTCTAGAGCTTCCACCGCTTTTATTGCGGCCTCATAATTGCCTGTGTGGCCGACCATATCACCATTTGCATAGTTGCAGATTATGGCGTCGTATTTGTTGCTCTTGATCGCTTCTACCAACTGGTTGGTGACTTCAATAGCGCTCATTTCCGGTTTTAAATCGTACGTGGCAACATCGGGAGAGGGAATCAAAGCGCGACTTTCACCGTCATAAAGCTGTTCGCGGCCGCCGCTAAAGAAAAAAGTGACGTGGGCATACTTTTCCGTCTCCGCAATGCGCAGCTGAGTTTTCCCTAAATTCTCCATTAATTCACCGAAGCTATTGCTAAGTTTTACCGGAGAAAAGGCACTTGTGGTGTTGATGTTGGTGGCGTATTCAGTTGCACTGACAAAATGTCCAAGATTCGGTATGGCCTTCCTATCAAACTCATTGAAATCAGTGTCGACAAACGCTCGGGAAAGTTCCCGTGCCCGATCGGCGCGAAAATTCATGAATATGACAGAGTCATTGTCACTGATAGTCACTTTTTCCTGGTCGTCAGCCTGTATTGCGCTGGCACTGACAAATTCGTCGTCTTCATCACGAAGATAGGCTGCTTCCAGTGCCTCGATGGAATTTGCATAACGGTAGTCGGCGGTACTCTCCGTCAATAGGTGGTAGGCCTTCTCAACGCGATCCCAGCGGTTGTCTCTGTCCATCGCAAAATAACGACCAATGATGGAGGCAATACGACCACATTGCTGTTCTGACAATTTCTTTTGAAGTTTTATCAGTGAGTTTTTGGCGCTGCGCGGCGGCGTGTCACGACCATCGAGAAATGCATGTACATAGACCTGTTTAGCCCCACGTTGCGCAGCCAGGTCAATCATCGCGAGAATGTGATCTTCGTGGCTGTGGACGCCACCCGGCGATAGCAGGCCGAGTAAATGAACGGCACTCCCTTTTTTTACGGCACTGTCAATTGCATCGATATAGGCTTTGTTGGAGAAAAACTCACCAGTTTCTATGGCTTTATCAATGCGGCTAATACTTTGATAGACAATACGACCAGCACCGAGGCTCATATGTCCAACTTCTGAATTACCCATTTGACCTGTCGGCAGACCAACGCTTTCGCCGGAGCTTGAAATGAGCGTTTTCGGCGCCCTGTCCCAAAGTCTATCCCAGGTCGGTGTTTTAGCATTAGCTATGGCGTTGTCTTTTGATTCTTCTCGGTGTCCCCAGCCATCAAGAATGAGTAGGACCGTGGGCGTTTTGATGGTGTTGGTATCCATAACGTTATCTTCTGTAACCATGTTTTTGCTGTATGTGGCGGGATTCTACCGGTTCATCACGCTGTTTACCATTTGCCATCGAGACTAGCGCCGGTTATTTGCGTAGATTTTCGATATTGGCGAGGCTTATGCTGTGATCGAGTCCAGAGCCCGTGTATACTTGCGCCCTTTGAATTTTCAAGCTTGTTGTTCAGACAGCTATATCGGGAATAGGGCTTCACCTAAATGACGTTATTTATTGAGTTTTTGTCGCAGCAGTGGATTTTAGCTTCGGCGCTTTTGGTCTGCCTGACTCTATTGATGCAATATGAATCACGCAAGGGCGGCCCTCAACTTTCGCCACAGGAATTGATCAACAAGGTGAACCATCAACAAGCTGTTGTAATAGATTTGAGAGAAAAAGCAGAATTTGATGCGGGACATGTTGTAGACGCCATCAATATCCCTAGCGCTAAACTCGCCGCGAGGATGTCCGAGCTTGATTCCCATCGCGATAAGCCGGTGGTGTTGGTGTGCAAAATGGGGCAGCATTCCGGTGCCGCTGGAAAAACATTAAGTGCTAATGGTTTTGATGATGTATACCGTCTTAAGGGTGGCATGACAGAGTGGCAAGCTTCGCAATTGCCAGTTGTTCGTAAATAGGGTTTGAGAGAAGTTAATATGGTTGATGTCCATCTATACACAACACCTACCTGTTATTTTTGTATGCAGGCGAAGCAGCTATTAAGTGCCAAAGGCATTAATTTTCGGGAGTCATCTATTGCGACGGACCCTGCGTTGCGAACTGAAATGATGAATCTAAGTGGCCGCCGGACCGTTCCGCAAATATGGATTGGAGACCAACACATTGGCGGCTGTGACGACTTAATGGCAATGGAAAACTCAGGTCAGCTCAATATCTTGCTGGAAGAACAGAATAATTGCTTAGAAGCTTAAGCTCAAATTGAACAATTACAGGTAATATCCGAGGAAATAAAATGGCTGAGAATGAGCAGGCTGTACAACAACAGTTTGGTGTACAGAGACTTTTTATAAAAGATTTGTCTTTCGAGGCTCCACAAGGAGTCGCTGTATTCGGTAGCCAGTGGCAACCGCAGGTTAATGTTGATCTGAATAGTAAAACTCAAAAAATATCGGATGAGTCTTACGAGGTCGTATTAACCGTGACAATTACGGCTAAAAATAACGAAGAAACGGCGTTTTTGGTTGAGGTACAGCAAGCTGGACTCTTTCATATTGTAGGAATTGAGGGCGAAGCTTTAAGTCGGGCATTAGGCGTGGTCGCACCTAACTTGTTGTTTCCTTACCTTCGCGAAGCGATCGATAACGTGGTTGTTAAGGGTGGTTTTCCGGCGGTTGGATTGCAGCCTGTGAACTTTGAGGCTCTATATTTACAGTCTCAGCAAAAGGCCGCAGGCGAAGCGAGCGCCCACTAACATCTTGTTTTTGGCTTGTTTGATCCGACTTGCAGGTGACGCCAATCGTGGTCCTCACCTGCAGTTAAGATGAATTTTTGCGCCCCTGATCCGAGGAAAGTACTCCTAAACTCCTTGTATTAACGCCCCTCATCTCAGCCACGGGTCCTTAAAATAAAGTGCTATCCCTGCCCCCTAAAATCCAATTGACGCCAGGCTTCGTATACAAAGATGGCGGCACTATTGGACAAGTTTAGGCTTCTGCTGTGTGCTTGCATGGGTAATCTCAGTAAGTTTTCCTCCGGGAGTTTATCCAGAACGTCGGCGGGAAGACCTCGGGTTTCAGGCCCAAATAGTAGCGCTGCTCCTTCCTGATAGACAGCGTCGGTATGTTTTTTGGATCCCTTGGTGGTAGCCGCATAGACGATTTTCGGTCGGATTTTTTCGAGAAAATGGTCGAGAGATGGATGGACTTGTACTGCCGCCCATTCTTGATAATCGAGGCCGGCTCGACGCAGCTTCTTGTCGTCCATTTCGAAGCCTAGGGGTTCAATTAAATGCAGGAAAAAGCCTGTGTTTGCGCATAGACGAATAATATTGCCGGTGTTAGGTGGGATTTCAGGTTCGTAGAGTACAATGTTTAACATCTTAATCCTTTGGATGGCGATAAATGGATAGCGTTAAATTAGAACTTTTCTGATTTAATTCTATATAGATGGTGTATCGACATTTGAGTCTATATTCGCCATCGAGCGGCGTTGATATCTTCTTATTTTACTCCAAATTTCGACGTCGAAAAGCATCGAAAATAATAAAATTGCTATTCTATTGAAAGAAGTACAATCGTAGTATGAGTAGTGGTCAAGCTAGCACAGGATCGAATTTCTCGAGCTATTTAGCAAAGATCGTGAGTTTAGGCGGGAATTTAAACTAATATCCAAAAAATAGACTATTATTTACTAATAAAAGCAAATACTTACATGCTTAAGCTAAAAATCACTTGAGGTGTAAGAGGAATGGTCGTGTTATGCTTAAATACGGCAGAACAATGCACAATTGTGGAGAATTATTAACCAGTGGCTATTTCGATTCCGTGGTTAAACAGAAAGTCGTCGACTACGGGTCGGATTGGCATTGCTGTCGGTCCCGATGGCCTGTCAATCGCCTGTGTGGATGCAAAGCAAAAATTAACGTTTTGTCGCTTGTATGACGAATTAAGCGATAGTACTCAGCTACTCGGCGATCTAGTTGCCGAACACGAATGGAAAGGCATGCCGTGTACTGTTGTCCTTCATCCCGTCTATTATCAATTGTTATTAACAGAGCGGCCGCCGGTCGAAGACGAAGAGTTAAGCTCGGCGGTACGCTGGAAAGTCAAAGAGCTGCTCGACTTTCCGATTGAAGAGGCTGCGATAGATACCTTTTCGCTCCCTGAAGACGCCTATCGAGGTCGCCAGAAAATGCTTTACGCCGCCGCTTTGCGTAAAACTACGTTACAAGACTTGGTTTCTCCCGTCGAGGCGGCAGGATTAGAAGTGGACTGTATTGAAGTTTCTGAACTTGCTCTACATAACCTGTCATCACGTATCACATCCGATAGGGGGTGTACGGCGATCGTCCAGTTTCACGCTGGAGAAGGGTTTATAAATCTTGTCGAAAGCGGTGCAATTTATCTTTCTCGTCGACTCGATATAGGTTTGGATAAATTCAAGCCCTCCGGTGACAATACTACTTTTTTTGACACTTTGTTTTTGGAGATTCAGCGCTCGCTCGATTTTTACGAAAGTCAGCTCGGCAAGGGGATTGTCACTTACCTGTATTACTCACCTGGCTTGCCTTCGACCGAGGCAATAGGTCGTTTTCTATCGGCGCAGTTAGCCGTGACAGTAGAGCCGCTCTCGTTGTCGGCTGTTAATGTGGACAGCGATATACCACTTGATGACGAACAAGTATTGCGCTGTGTAACTGCTATCGGTGCAGCGTTACAGCCTAAAAAAGTGCTGGAGGTCGCTAATGCAGCACATTAATCTTGTTTCGCAATTAGGGCGAACTGTTAGGCCACAGTTTGCTGCTTTGCATCAGTTTTGGCTGTTGGTTTTCGTCATTGCATTGATGTTGTGTCTTAGTGCCGTTACTTGGTTTGGGAATCGCTCAGCTGCGGAAGAACTGAGTATTCTTAAAGCGCAGGATCAGGAATCAGCGGCGCAATTAGCGCTGTTAAGCGCCAAGATTGTCAGGCTTCAAAAAGACAGTGATTTAAAAAGCCAGATAGAAATACTGCAAGAAGACATTGTATTTCGTCGCCAATTACTCGCCAGTGTTGATCCGAAAGAAGATATCGCGAGAAACTTTTCGGAACACTTAACCGGGCTCGCAAGGCAACATGTCGATGGCATGTGGTTTACGACAATTCAATTGCAAAAGGGCGGTCATCAATTGGCATTGCTGGGTCGTACTCAGCACGCAGAACTAGTTCCCCGGTATTTACAGCGGTTGCGAGCCGAAAAAATATTCTCTGGACACAACTTTAAAGTGTTTCGAATGGTGGTCCCGGAGGACCGCACAGACTTACTGGACTTCGAGTTACGTGCTGGAGATATGGTGATGTCTGATGAATGAAAAACTCCTGGAATGGCAACAAAAAATCGATGGCTTGCAGATACGAGAGCGTCTATTAATTGGCTTGTGCTTATTGGTTCTCGTTATTGTCTTTTTACAGGCCCTCTTTATCGACCCGCTGTTAGCAAAACAAACATTATTTAAAAAAGAAAAAAGTCGCTTAACTCTGCAAATTTCGCAGCAAAGTAATGAACAGCAGCTACTTACCGCAGAACTGACTGCTGGGGTGAATCGCAACAAAGAAAAGCGTCACAAGCAGTTACAGCGAGAATTAGACGATTTGAATCAACACATCGAAAAAACGGTGTTGGGGCTAATACCTCCGCGTTTGATGCCGGAAGTTCTCGAAAGAGTGTTGGTGCAAAATAAAGGGCTGAAGCTGTTGGGTGTCGAAAACAAACCGGTAGTTTCGATAATACAAGAAAGGGTTGACGCCGCTACGTCTGAGGCTGGAAGTCATGCTGAAGTGAGTGAGAAAGCTGTGCTGGACCGACAGGGGCTGTACCGGCATTCCTTTATTTTGCGGTTGCAGGGCAACTATATGGACGCGATTGGGTATTTCGAGAGTTTAGGAAAGCTGCCCTGGCAATTTTATTGGGATGATCTGAAATATGAGGTCGACGAATATCCTAGTGCAATAATTACTCTTGAGGTGCATACCATCAGTATGTCCGAGGAGTTGCTGGGTGTTTAGAATCGCTCTATTGTTGGCATTCATGGCAGTGGTTGGTATTGGGTTCGCCGATGCTTTGCAAGATCCTACGAAGCCTTCGAATTTTAGAAAAGTTGAAAGTGCCGCAAGTACCTTTCAGCTTGAGAGTATTCTCATTAGTGGCTATCGGCGGGTTGCCGTAATCAATGGTGTTGCCGTTGCAGAAGGCGAAACAATTAGCGGAGCTAAAGTGGTTGCGATAGAAAAAGGCAGTGTTCGTATCTTCAGTAACGGCAGTGTACTTAAATTGATATTAAACAGTGTTTCGATTAGGCAGGAAAAATAATGCAATTTCGGCGGATGTTAGTGCTTGGTTTCTCTCTTTTTTTTATAGCATCATGTGCGTGGACTCCGCAAGAAACCCGAGATAATTCCGGAATTGATGCAATACAAGAAGAGTTGTCGGCGGTTACTGACAAGGTAAGTGTTCCCGTATTTCCACCCAAAGAAGTTGAAGACGCTTTATCGCCTTCCATTATGGCAGATGTTCTACGCACTGAGGACGAGCTAGAGCGGTTTGATGTGGCTGTGGAGAACATATCGGCTAATAGTTTTTTTATGGGGCTTGTGAAAGGAACGAACTTTAACATGGTTGTCCACCCGGACGTTGATGGAACAATCAGTCTTGAGTTAAATGATGTCACTATTACTGATGTTATGGATATCGTCCACGATGTGTTTGGTTATCCTTTTAAGCAGCGGGGAAATTTGTTTCAGGTCTACCCTGGCGGATTGCGCTCGGAAGTTTTTCAGATCGATTACCTCAGTCTGAAAAGGCAGGGCATATCTGAAACTCAAGTAACTAATGGTCAGGTAACCAGTTCCGGTAATTCCAATTCAGGGAGCTCGCGAAACTCCAGCAGTAATAATAACAGCAATAGTAATAGCAATAGTGGCAGTTCCAGTTCTCAAGGGACCGTTGGCGCTCAGATTCGAACCGAAACTGAGTCAGATTTTTGGGGGGAGCTGCAAAAAACACTAACCGTATTAATTGGCGAGGGAGAAGATAAGCGTGTGATCGTTACTCCTCAAGCCGGTATTATTGTTGTGCGCGCGCTGTCAGAAGAAATAAATGTCGTTAGAGAATTTTTGCGAAAAGCAGAGCTGATTATGCGTCGTCAGGTAGTTCTTGAAGCCAAAATTTTAGAAGTACAGTTGAGTGATGGTTATCAAACTGGAATAGATTGGTCTGCAGTGGCTAATCTCAATGGCAATGCACTGAATTTCGGTGTGTCGGGGACGTCACCGGTTAGTCCAAATGCTTTGGGCGGGACCTTTAGTGGTGTGTTAGACACCGATGATTTTTTTGGTGTCATAGAGTTATTGTCTACTCAGGGTAGTGTGCAGGTTCTTTCCAGCCCTAGAATTTCTACCGTCAATAACCAAAAGGCTGTAATTAAGGTGGGTCAAGACGAGTTTTTTGTCACAGATATATCTAACACAACAACGTCGACAACGGGTTCGACAACCAATAGCCCTGAAGTTGAGTTGACGCCCTTCTTTTCCGGTATTGCCTTGGATGTGACTCCACAGATAAGCGAGCTTGGCGAAATCATCTTACATGTTCATCCTTCAATCAGTGAGGTTGAAGATCAGACGAAAACGATAACCTTGGGAGATCAAGTTGTCGATCTGCCTTTGGCTTTAAGTACTATCCGAGAAACTGATAGCGTGGTTTATGCACGTAGTGGTCAAGTGATCGTGCTGGGTGGTCTAATGCAGAATAAGTCGACCGACAATAATGCCGGAACGCCGGTGCTGGGGAATATGCCAGTCATCGGACATTTGTTTAGTCAACAACGAAATTCGACCGTAAAAAATGAACTTGTGATTCTACTAAAGCCAACGATCATGGGGCCGGATGGTTTGCCGGAAAATATCCGCCGGTCAAAAAAACGCTTTGAGCAGTTTCGCCGGGAGTTGGGTGGTAAACGCGAAGGCGCTGCAGGGTCTGGTAGTAATCAGTTTAAAAGTCATGAGTAAAAATCGGATTAGCTCTTATGTATAAAGAGCATTTTGGCTTAAAGGAACAGCCATTTGGCTTGACGCCAAATACGCAATTTTTCTTGAACGCGCAAGGGCACAGAGAAGCTTTAAATATGCTTCAGGTTGCTCTTGCTAATGGCGAGGGTTTTATAAAGATTGTTGGAGAAGTTGGCACGGGAAAAACAATGCTGTGTCGAAAGCTTCTGAACGTTCTCGATGAAAACTATTACACGGCCTATATCCCGAATCCCCTATTGACTCCCGCTTCATTGTACCGGGCTGTCGCTGAAGAGCTCGGTATAAAATGTAAGACGCGGGACGGAATTCGCGAATTTCAGGATGCTATTAATCAACGACTCATTGAGTTAGTGGGAGATGGAAAAAAAGTTGTATTGGTGATAGATGAAGCACAAGCGATGCCGGAAAAAACATTGGAGGCTCTGCGTTTGATCTCTAATCTGGAAACAGAAACCAGTAAATTAATACATATTGTATTGTTTGGCCAGCCGGAACTCGATCGACTCCTAAATCAAAACAGCTTGCGCCAATTGCGTCAACGTATTAGTTTTTCCTACTCTATACCACCTTTAGGGCGTGAGGGTACGCGCGATTATATTAATCACCGAATAACTAAAGCCGGCTATAATGGCAGCCAGTTATTCAGCGACAATACTCTAGAATTAGTGCATACGGTCAGTCGCGGTGTTCCGCGACTTATTAATATTTTGAGTCATAAGGCTATGATGTGTGCGTTCGGAAAAGGTGCACAACAAATCGAGCACGCGCATATGGTTTCAGCAATTAATGATACCGACGGTATCGATATGCCCAAATGGACTCAAAAAAATGGCCGCTTGGCATTGCTGCTTTGTACGGCCGGATTTCTATCGTTCATAATCTCAATTGTCTTTTATCGGAGTTTTTCGTGAGCCTGGTAAACGATATGTTGAATGATCTAGACGAGAGGCGTAGTAAGCAAACGGACAGCTCAGCAAGTTTAAAATGGTTAACAGGTCGCGCTCCTATAAAGTCTGAAAAAAAATACATGCCATTGATTGCGATATTTTTTATCCTACTATTGGCGGTCATCGGCTTTTATATTTGGGAGTACCAATTAAATTCTAGCAGTGGTGCCGCTGACAAATTACTTGATAAAACATCGTATTTACCGGACGACAACAGATCAAGTGATTCAAGTAGTTTAACTAAAACTTTGTCGGCAATGCGCGTAGATGTGCCCGTGCGGGCGGCACCAGTTCCCGGTCAATTGATAAAACATGAAAAACCGAGATCGAATGATATCACGGAAGATGAGGAGAGAGAGGTTGCGGCCAAGATTGTGGGAAAGAGTGAGAGAAAGAGTGAAATCGTAAAAAATAGAGAAAACGTTAGTGATATACAATCGGAATCAAAGATTGAGAAGATCGATCGCGATAACATGGTTGCTCCATCTGTCGCTCCTCCTCTCAAAAAAAATGAACCGATCAAGAAAGCGCAAGCTATCGATGCTCGATTTGTAAAAACCTCAAGACCCCTAACTCCTGAACAGTTAGATCGAAAAGCAGCAAAAAAGGCTAGTTCTCTATTAAAAACTAACGATTTACATGCGGCAGAAAAAACACTGGAAAAGTTTATGGAAGACCATCCTGCTGCGCTCAACTCTGGCCAACTGTTAGCTTCAATCTGGTTGAGTCAGAAAAAATTTCTCGCAGCTGGGGAGTTAATTGATACGCTTCGGTCTGGCAGGCCACGGCATGCCGGTTTGCTGGTCTCTTATGCACGATTATTATTGCTGACGGAGCGGGGTAAGGATGCGGTTAAACTGCTATTATCTGAGAGACCACAGTTTGAATCCCATTTAGCTTACTATGAATTGCTGGCGCTCGCTGCGCGCCAAGACCAACAGTATCAGCTGTCTGAACAAACCTACCGGGCTCTTGTTTCAGCCGATGCCGGTCGAGGAGATTGGTGGTTTGGATTAGCGATTGCGCTTGATGCACAAGGGTTGCAAAATAAAGCGAGCCGGGCTTTTCTGAGTGCCTTGAAATTAAACGATCTAAGTGCCGGTCTTGCCGATTATGCGCGGCAGCGCTTGTTGGCCAGTTCAGGAAATGATGGATAACAAATAGTGTGGCTATGACTCAAGAAAGGAAAAAAATTCGCCTCGGTGATTTGCTGATTCAAAATGGACTGATTAGCGATGAACAATTAGGAGAGGCCCTATCTTCGCAGAAAGCGAGTGGGAAAAAACTTGGGCGGGCGCTCATTGATTTAGGTTTTGTTGACGAAGACCAAATGCTGAAGCTGTTGTCGCGGCAGCTTAATATTCCTTTTATCCACCTCAATAATTACGATTTTAATCCTGAAGTCACTCAAAAGTTACCTGAGAGTTATGCTCGCCGGTTTCGCGCAGTCGTACTGGCGGAAGAAAAGGATGTCCTGACCATCGGCATGGCAGATCCTACAGATATTTTTGGATTTGATGAGCTCTCCCGAATTCTTCATCAATCTCTGTCGCTGGCAGTGGTACGGGAATCTGAGCTTTTTCAAGCCCTGGATATGCTCTATAGGCGCACGAGTGAAATTGCGTCTTTTGCCGAAGAGTTAAGTGATGAATTAGGTGATCAAGCTGCTGATATCGATTTACTGGAATCGACCGGTGCTGAAGACGCTCCTGTTGTTAAACTCTTGCAATCAATATTTGAAGATGCAATTCAGGTGCGTGCGTCGGATATCCATATAGAGCCAGATGAAAAAGTCTTACGTATCCGCCAGCGTGTTGATGGCATATTGCAAGAACATGTCATGAACGAAAAGCGTATTGCAGCTGCCGTTGTTTTGCGCTTGAAACTGATGTCAGGATTAAATATTTCGGAAAAACGATTACCACAAGATGGCCGCTTTCATATTAGTATTAAGGGAAGACCCATTGATATCAGGATATCGACACTGCCGGCTCAACATGGAGAGTCGGTGGTAATGCGGTTACTCGATCAGAATGAAGGTGTTGCTGAGCTTGATAATGTTGGAATGCCTGCATCGATATTGCAGCGGTTTCGAACACAAATTCGTCGTCCCCACGGTTTGGTGCTAGTCACTGGCCCAACGGGTAGCGGTAAAACCACCACCTTGTATGGCGCTTTATCTGAGCTAAATAGTTCTGAGACAAAAATCATTACAGTAGAAGATCCGGTGGAATACACTTTGCCGAGGATCACACAAGTACAGGTGAATGAAAAAATAGCCTTTGATTTCGGCACAGTCCTGAGGTCTTGTTTGCGGCAAGATCCCGATATTTTGCTGGTAGGCGAAATTAGAGATCAGGAAACGGCCGAAATTGCGGTTCGAGCGTCTCTGACCGGGCATTTGGTGTTATCGACACTGCATACTAATGACGCCATCACAAGTGCTATGCGTTTAATCGATGTTGGCCTTGAAGGGTATTTGGTTGCCAGCGCGTTGAGAGGTGTCGTCGCTCAACGGCTGGTGCGTAGAATTTGCAGTAGTTGTAAGCAACCTTATCAGGCTGAGGCGCAAGAAAAAATATGGTTGCGCGCAATTAATAGTAATCAGGCAGAAGAAATTGATTTTTCTCGCGGTGCCGGTTGTTCTCATTGTAATAATACGGGTTATAGAGGCAGGATCGGGATCTTCGAATACTTGGAGATCGATAATGTGTTAGCCGATACTTTGCGTGCAGCTGATCCTATCGCATTTGGTGAAGCGGCCAGAAAGCAGGAGGGTTTTAGAACCCTAAGTCAATGCGCTTTGGATTATGCCGCCGAGGGAATTACTACGCTCGAAGAGGTATTTCGTATATCAGAACAATTATCGGAAGAACTGTTGGAGGCTGTCCCTCAAGATCCTACCTCCCGTGGTGTTGCTTCGACGGAGCCTCATGCTGCGTTAACACTCGAGAATAATTCACCTGAAGATGGGGGCTAATCGATGCCTCAGTATTTTTATAAAGGTCGAAATCAGGGCGGCAGCCTTGTCTCAGGTAATATTGAGGCTCTGTCGGCCGATAGCGTTGCTAGCCAATTGTTAAGTGGTAGCATTACGCCGATATCCATAAAAGAAACCGTCGAAAAAGAAGCGGTGCAGATGCCGGAGTTTTTTAAGCCAAAGATTAAGCTTGAAGAAATCACTATGCTTTGTCGGCAAATGTATAGTCTTACCCGTTCCGGTGTTGTATTAAATCGCGCCTTTCGCGGTTTGGCTGAATCTGTCAATAACCCACGCCTCTCGCGGGTGTTGTTGGATGTCGAGGTTAGCTTGAATTCGGGGGTTAATTTGGCGACGGCGCTGCGGCGGCACAGCGATGTTTTTGATTCTCTATTTGTGAATATCGTCAGTGTTGGAGAAAACTCGGGTCGCTTGGATTTAGCATTTCAGCAGTTGTCATCGTATCTGGAGTTGGAAAAGGACACGCGTCGACGAATCAGTTCTGCTATCCGCTACCCGATGTTTGTATTAATCGCGATAAGTATCGCGATAGTCGTTCTCAATATATTTGTTATTCCGGTTTTTGCGGATATGTTTGCAAAATTTGGTGCAGATTTACCCTGGGCGACCAAAATACTGATTGGTACTTCCCGGTTCTTTGTCGAGCAGTGGCATCTTATATTGATTTTCCTAATCGCCTTTATTTTAGGTATTCGTCATTATTTGAATACGGCCGCAGGTGAATTGTTGTGGGACCGACTTCGATTGCGGCTGCCGCTCGTGGGTTCGATTCTGGAAAGGGCTACCCTGGCTCGTTTCGGGCGTAGTTTTGCATTAATGCTGAGTTCTGGTGTGCCATTAATACAAGCCTTAGAGCTGTCCTCTCAAGCCGTCGGCAATACCTATATGGGAATGATGATTCGGAATATGCGAGAGAGTATTCAGCGCGGTGAAAGCTTACTGAGGAGTGCATCGCAGAGTAAAATGTTCACACCTCTGGTATTGCAAATGATACAGGTAGGAGAAGAGACAGGGCAGGTTGATGAGATGCTTAATGAGGTAGCTGCATTTTATGAGCAAGAAGTCGATTATGACTTGAAGAACTTGTCTAGTTACATTGAGCCGATATTAATCGCATTTATCGCGGGGTTGGTGATGATTCTTGCGTTGGGCATCTTCTTGCCGATGTGGGATATGATGAGTGTGATGCAGAGTTAAGGTCTGGGAATTTCAGAAAACATACTCTTAATTACTTAGATTAAAAACGAATGCTAATTTATTGACTATACTAGGAAATAGATCTACTTTGACCATGCACTATAAACGACAAAACATAGGACAAGCACCGTTGACTATTCAGTATCGCCGATCGTCAGGTTTCACTCTCATCGAGCTAGTTATCGTCATTATATTGCTCGGATTATTGGCTGCCGCTGCCTTGCCCCGATTATTGAGTGCGACAGACAATGCCGAAATCGCAACCTTGGAAGGTGTCGCTGGAGGATTTAGCACGGCGGTTGCCATTGCACATGCTCAATGGGCAGCCGATGGAAATTCATCTGGTGCGGCAACGACTTCAGCAAATAAGGTCGTGATTAATCTCGACGGTAAAGTATTTTATATGAACGAATATGGTTGGCCGGCGAATGTTAATACCGGTGATGATAGTGCCGCCAATGGACAAACGGCAGACGAATGCAAGCAGGTATTTGACAATATATTACAAAGTGCGCCAGCGGTGACGATTGATAATAGTAATCGGGCTAATAATCGTTATTTCGTATCGGTTATTGATAATGCTGGTGGTATTGTCGGTATTGTCGGGGATGTTTGCCGATTTGAGTTAATTCTTAGCGACGAGGCTACAGCAAATGCGACCCATTACTTTGATTACGATTTGGTCAACGGGCAGGTAGTCATCAATTACCCTGATCGCGGTTAAGGCATTGCGTAGGCGTACATTAGCGCAGAAACGAAACGGTTTTACTTTGATCGAATTGGTTGTGGTCATAGTTTTATTAGGTTTGTTGGCGGCGGCAGCGTTGCCACGGTATCTAAACATAAGTGATCAGGCACAGACAGCTTCGCTGCAAGGTGTTGTAGGCGGGTTTGCGTCTGCTGTCGTGCTTATTCGCAGTCAGTGGGTAACCGACGGTAGCAATAGGAGTGATGAAGGAGTTCCAGTAGTTGTCGACGGCGACGTGGTTTTTGTCAATCAAAATGGTTGGCCCGCAAAAACCTCGAGTGCCGCGGGAGTTGGATTTAACGATCAGAATGCTGTTGAGTGTCAGGAAGTTTGGAATTTTGTTTTGCACAGCCCGCCGGTATCAACTGTCGGAGCCATTTCGAATCAGAATTATTTCGTTTCTGTGCAGGGATCTAATCCCAATTCCTGTCGGTTTAGTCTGATCATCAAGGGTGCAGCCGATCCGGATCGCTACTTTGATTACAATCTGGAAAATGGCCGTGTGGCCATTAGTCCGACAGCTTAATGAACTAATAGCTTAATGGCCCAGCAACTTAAATATTTTTAATTTCGATTTAGAGAGAATGATATGAAAAAGCAACAAGAAGGTTTTACATTGATAGAGTTGGTGGCGGTTATTGTATTGTTGGGAATATTGGCTGTTACGGCTTTACCGCGTTTTGTTGATCTGCAAACTGATGCTCGGGCCGCGACTTTAGATGGACTAAAGGCGGCAATGCAAGGTGCTGCAACACAGGTCTATGCAAAGGCGATAATCAGTGGGGTTGAGAATGCGGCTGAAGCTACAGCGCCTTCAGTCACCGTTAATGGTGATCCCATATTGACCGACTTTGGCTATCCAAGAGAGACACAGATGGCTGCTCTTTTAGACATTTCTGCCGACTTTGTTATCGACGTCACGACAGACGGCACGGCTCGGATTGGATACCAGAGAGGTGCTGCAAATCTGACGGCAGGTGAATGTTACCAGGATTACGTTGAACCTATAAACGTTGGCGATCAACCGACGTACCCCGCAGCGACCGTCGACGGCTGTTAAAAAGCGAAACATCAAATCGGGATTCATTTTTGACCTTATATGTAAAGGCGCGGGGATTTACTCTTGTAGAGTTAGTGACTGTCATGATCTTACTTGGCGTTCTTGCGATTGTGGTCCTTCCTCGTTTTTCGTCGCGTGACGGTTATGCCGAGTATGCGGTTCGTGATCAATTCATCTCAGCGTTTCATTATGCTCAACAACGAGCCATGTATGATCACGGGGGAGATTGTTATCGCGTGAATTTAACCGCGGCCGGCTTTGGTCCGCAGCGGTCGGGATTATATATTGGCCCAGTTGCGGAAGTGGCTTTGTCCGATGACTATGAAGGAGTTTCGTTGACGCCACAACTGCCCCTATATTTTGATGGTTTAGGTAATACTTATTCTACCAGCTGCAATATCGATATTTTGACCGACCCTTATATTATTACATTGAATCCTTCCGGCATTCAGCTCCAAGTCTATTCTACCGGTTTTATAAAGGCTCTTTAACATGTCATGTGAAGTGTCTATTGCTTCGTTGTGTAAAAAGTCAACAATACAGGGTGGTTTTTCTCTTGTCGAATTAGTCGTCGGCATTGTGGTGATGGCTATCGCTTTAACCTATATGAGTACCGTATTCTTTTCGAACCCTGGGCGTAGCGTCGAGCCGCTTTTACAAATCAGAGCGGCTGAATTTGGTCAATCCTTGATGGAAGAAATTCTGGCAAAGAATTTTGATGAATCCACCCCTGTTGGCGGCGTACCTGCTTGCGCACCGGCGACGACGCCCTGTACGGCGAGCGGTGGTCTTGGTATTGACGGGACGGAAACGCGAATAAGCTTTAATGATGTCGATGACTATCATCTGTATTGTGGTGATGAAGCAGGGAAAACGGGTTGGCCTCTCGTCTCTCCGGAGGGTGTTAGTCCGCAGGGTTTCGAGAATTTTAGAATGCGCATCTGTGTTGGGTATGACGATGATTATGATGGTGTTATTAACGAGGCTGGCGTTGATGAGCTTGACGCCAAACTTATAACTGTTGAATTATTCGCGCCTCAAGTCGGTGGTCTGGGAACGGCGATCACGTTTACAGCTTACAAGGGGAATTATTAGTGTTCCTCCCGGTAAAGCGCAGCGCGGGGTTTTCGCTCATTGAGTTAGTGGCGGTCATCGTGTTACTGGGAATAGTCGCTATTTCGACAACTCAGTTTATTCGGCAGGGAGTGGGTGTGTACGTAGACTCCGCCAGAAGAGATAATTTGCAGCAACAAGGGCGATTCGCTATTGAGAGAGTTAGCCGCGAGTTGCGAAATGCTCTGCCGGGGAGTATAAGGGTCAGCGGTGACTGCATTGAGTTTTCGCCGATCGAAGCGGCGTCAACGTATTTGGGTAGCGTCGCAGATAGTCAGAATGGCAGTCTTCAAGCGGTTGATTTTGTCTATCCGGTGGGCGCAGTATCAAACCGTAGGATTGCAATATACACAGTCGAAAACCAGGATGTTTACAATACTGCTCGCCAGGCGGTTGTCGATCTTAACGGGGTTGATTCCGTTGCCGCTTCCCAGCGCCAAGTGAATTTTAAAAACTTTATTGCGCCAGGGCACCAATTTAATAACGAGTCACCTACATCGCGATTTTACATAATAACACAAGCGGTGAGTTTTTGCGTCCGTGCTAGCCAACTGTACCGACATGCTGATTATGGTTGGCTGACAAACCAGGCAACGGATACCGCGACGATCGGCGGCGGTGTCATACTTTCTGAGTTCATTCAAGTTTTAGACGATTCAGACGGTGACGGTGACGTGGATGACCCTGTGACTTTATTTAGTTTCACGTCCGGCACATTGCAACGTGCCGGCGTTGTTCATATTGACTTTCGTTTCAGCGACCCTGCCGCTGCTGATGAGTGGGTACGATTTAGCCACGATGTGTTTGTGCGAAATACTCCCTAGGTAGCGGTGAAATTTACTTTTTTTCGAAATAAACGAACGTGTGATGTTCTTATTTTATTTTCGACTCAATTCAGCTCAACTTTCATCTTCCGTATTGTTGAGTTTTAGTTCGTTTATCTTTCGCGTTAGCGTGTTTCTTCCCCAGCCAAGTAATAGCGCGGCGTCTCGTTTGCGGCCATTTGTGTGTTTAAGTGCCGATTCAATCATAATAGTTTCGAACACGGGAACGGCGGTATCCAGTATATTTGTCCTGCCTAACGCCAGCTCTTGTTCTGTCCAGCGTTTCAAATCGTTTTGCCAGTTGCCGTCTGTTGGTAATTGGCTATTTTCATCAGTAGGCCTGTTGACCAATTCAGGCGGAAGGTCATTCATATGAATTTCACGGCCGGCAGCCATGACGGTCAGCCAGCGACAGGTGTTCTCCAACTGCCTTACATTACCCGGCCAATCTAAAGTGCACAGATAATTTTCAGTTTCTTTCGTCAATATCTTCGTTTCACTATCGAGTTCATCGCCGGATTTTTTGAAAAAGTACTGCATTAATTTAGGGATGTCTTCCCTTCGATTCCGTAGGCTTGGGATATGAATGCGGATTACGTTTAGTCGATGAAAAAGGTCTTCGCGAAAGCGGTTTTCCGTGACTAGCTGCTCGAGGTTTTGGTGTGTCGCTGCAATGATTCTCACGTTAACTTTTACAGGGGTATGACCGCCCACTCGGTAGAATTCCCCGTCAGCCAATACTCTGAGCAAGCGTGTTTGTGTTTCTGCTGGCATATCTCCGATCTCGTCGAGAAACAGTGTGCCGTTATTGGCTTGTTCGAAACGCCCTTCCCGCAGTGAGGTGGCGCCGGTAAAAGCGCCTTTCTCGTGGCCAAATAACTCGGATTCCATCAGCTCTTTTGGTATAGCGGCCATATTTAGTGCGATGAATTGCTCTTTGCTTCTGGGGCTATGACGATGAAGTGCCAGTGCAACTAACTCTTTACCTGTGCCAGATTCTCCATTTATCAAAACGGTTATGTTTGAATGAGACAATCTGCCAATGGCTCTAAATACCTCCTGCATCGCCGGTGCTTCGCCGATGATTTCTGTCGAGCTGGCGTCTTCTTTGGTATTGTTTACACTGGGTCGTCGATTTTGATCGGCATGTAATAGTGCTCGCTTGGTTACGGCCACCGCCTCATCAATATCAAATGGCTTGGGCAGGTATTCAAAGGCACCCCCTTGATAAGAGGCAACGGCACTATCTAAGTCTGAATGAGCGGTCGTTATGATAACGGGCAGCTCGGGATACGATTCACCTATTTTAGACAGTAGCTCGAAGCCGTCGATGCCTGGCATACGGATGTCACTAATAATGGAATCGGGAGTGGTGGTTTTCAGCGCCTCCAGGAGCGATTCTCCATTGTCGAAGGTGCGTGCTTTGATATTTGCTTGATTCAGCGCTTTTTCCAAAACCCAGCGTATAGACCTGTCGTCATCGACTACCCATACGGTATGTTGCTGGCTCATTAATTCTTCTCCATAGTCGAATCTACCGCTTTTTGAAGCGGAATAAACAAATCGAAAGTCGTACGTCCCGATTCGCTGGTACATTCAATTAGCCCTTGGTGGTGATTTATCATCGATTGGGATATCGATAGGCCTAATCCTGTTCCGTCTGCACGACCACTGATCATGGGTAGGAAGATTGTGTCGATTAATTCCTTGGGGATTCCCGGACCATTATCGCTAATGGCGACATGGCACACTAATTTATGGCGTTTATTACCGATCGTAAATTGACGTCGCGCTCTCGTTTTCAGAGTAATTGTTGGCGTTTCTGTTTCCTTACTTCTATGCAACGATTGCATGGCATTTCGGGCGATATTTAAGGTCGCCTGGATTAATCGCTCCCTGTCGGCATAGAGTTCCGGAATGCTTGGGTCATAATCCATTGTTATCTTGATACTGCCATTGGTCTCAGCATTAATTAAACTTCTTACTCTTTCCAATACTTCGTGAACGTTTACGGTTTGCATGTCCAGTAGACTGTTTGAGCCGAGCATGCGGTCCAGCAAATTGCTCAGCCGGTCGGCCTCCTCAATAATAATGTCGGTATACTCATTGAGCGATGGAGTAGGAAGCTCTCGGGCAAGTAGTTGTGCAGCACCTCTCAAGCCCCCCAGAGGATTCTTGATTTCATGCGCCAAGCCCCTAATGAGCGCTTGCGCGTGTTGCTGTGAGGACAAAATTCCTTCCTCGCGACTAATGCGAATGAGCCGGTCCAAGGGTTGGAGTTCCATGATGAAAGAAATCGTCTTGTCTCCCCTAATAATAGGGGTCACCGCGCAGTCGACGATAATCGTTTGGTGGCTTGGCAGGGTTAGATGTGCTTCGCGTTTTGTAAAGGCGCTCAGTTCCTTTACAGTGTCCATTAGGCGATTTTTTTCGTCAGAATTTTCAGTAAATAGCGATGTTATTTTTTCACCTAATACTCTGCGGCCACTCGTTTCCATCAGCACTTCGGCTGACGAATTGAGATAGGTGATAGACAAGTCAGGATCCAAAAGCAGGATGGCTGTTTTTAGGTTGTCCAATATGTCGGTGTATAGGTTTTCGGATTTCGTATTCATTTTGCTTAAGGGCTTTTTTTTTGCATAACGGCTTGGTCAATGCAAAAACCAAACCATGATGTTATGAGGAATGAAAATAAGCCAAAACCCATGAATTATTCGATACAGGCTGGCTTTCCGATAGCTTAGTAAAACGGTGTCCTTAACTAACTGCGAAGCTCTCTTTACAGTATACGATAGATTGCACCATATGGGTGCATTGTGGCTGTCGCCCAGATATACAAAGGTGCATGGTGACCTATGTTTTTTTGTATCGTGTGGAGGTGACGCTCAAGAACGGGTAGACGGTGTTTCGAGTGATTGAAATTTATGGGCGATAAGCAAAAACCTCGATGACTTCAGACTGTTTTAAGCGGTTGCCCGATGCATCTAGAATATAGACTTGTAGTTTGTGCTGGCCGCGATTAATGCTGTTGACTCGAAACGTATTGTTTAGGCTGGTTGAGTGCAACTGGCCATCAATAAGAAGTTGTAATTGGTGTTCAGGTTGGAGTTTCGGGCGTAGATTTAAGGAGATGTCAAAAGGCACGAGGCCATTGGGAATGATGTCTTTATTGGCGGGGTGAGTAATGGCGAGCTGCTGATATTCGAAGAGAGTGATGGGGGGCTCTTCATCATTGATATCTGGTACGGTTGCGGATTTAATTGTGTTGGCTTCTTTTATTTCTACTTTTTCTGAATTAGGTGTCGGTTTGTCGGTATAGATAACACGGCCTTTCTTGTCGACAGATTTGTACACTTCGGCATGAATAAAATGAGGCGTAGCTAATCCGGCCACTAGGATTAAGAGCGCAAATGATTTCAATATATACGGTATTTTCATAAGTTCTCTCCTGGGCGGTGCTTTCATATAGCCGCTTAAATATGATGGTAGGCGGCTGTTCTTTTCGAGCTCTGCGTTTAGGTTCCGGCAGGAAAAATTGACAGATCCACCCGTTAATTATAGCCCTGTTTTTATCAATTTTTGGGTCGCTGCCATATTTGATTTCGGCATTACTTTTTCTCCTATGGCGGCAAGTTTAATGTCTGCTAGGTATCAGAAACAAGAAAATTGACCAAAAAAAAGCCCGATCCGAAAATCCGAATCGAGCTTTTTTAACATTTGCCATGATGGCAAGTGCTAATAGTTCTGGATATTAACAGCTGTAGTACATATCGAACTCAACCGGGTGAGTCGTAGAGTTAAGGCGCTCAACTTCTTCACTCTTTAGAGCGATGTAAGCATCGATAGTATCATCGTCCATGACTCCGCCCACTGTTAGGAACTCGCGGTCAGCGTCGAGAGCTGCTAAAGCTTGCTCGAGTGTTGCCGCTACAGTGGGTATTTCTGCTGCTTCTTCAGGTGGTAAGTCGTACAGATCTTTGTCTGCTGGATCACCAGGGTGGATCTTGTTGGCAATACCGTCAAGTCCGGCCATTAGCATAGCTGTGAACATAAGGTACGGGTTGCCCGTAGGGTCGCCAAAGCGAACTTCGATGCGACGTGCTTTAGGATTTGGAACAAAAGGTATGCGGATTGACGCACTGCGATTGCGTGCTGAATACGCCAGCATGACCGGAGCTTCGAAACCAGGTACGAGGCGTTTGTATGAATTGGTCGAAGCGTTTGCAAAAGCGTTAATAGCGCGAGCATGTTTGATGATGCCGCCAATATAAAACAGTGCGGTTTCACTCATTCCACCATAGACGTCGCCAGACATGATGTTGTTGCCATCTTTAGATAAAGACTGGTGAACATGCATTCCCGAACCGTTGTCGCCAACGATTGGCTTAGGCATAAAGGTCGCAGTCTTTCCGTAGGCGTGAGCAATATTGTGAACGCAATACTTTAAAACCTGAACTTCATCAGCCTTTTGTACAATGCTTGCTGGTCCGACGCCGATCTCACACTGGCCTGCAGTACCCACTTCGTGGTGATGTACTTCAATCTCGAGATCCATTGCTTCCATCGCGTTACACATTGCGCCGCGAAGGTCATGGAGTGAATCGACTGGCGGAACGGGAAAGTAACCGCCCTTAACACCAGGTCTGTGGCCTGTATTGCCGTCAGAATATGCCTTTCCCGAGGACCAGGCGGCTTCTTCTGAGTTTATTTGATAGCCAACACCAGACATTTCGGTGTGCCATTTAACATCGTCAAAGACGAAGAATTCTGGCTCTGGGCCGAACAGACATGAATCGGCGATACCTGTCGATTTCATATAACCGTCAGCGCGTTGTGCAATGGAACGCGGATCGCGATTGTAGCCTTGCATGGTCATCGGCT
Source organism: uncultured Cellvibrionales bacterium (assembly GCA_913019905.1). Lineage (GTDB taxonomy): Bacteria > Pseudomonadota > Gammaproteobacteria > Pseudomonadales > Dasaniaceae > Oceanicoccus. Next base: position 181,562 of record CAJVZD010000004.1, on the reverse strand, counting down.
CGACAATGCCGCAGCGCAGATTAAGAGTTGTATCATCGGTGAAAGGGTCAATCACAGCCGTGTCGTCGTCCGGCATGAGGATCATGTCTGACTCATTGATGCCTTTCCAGCCTTCGATAGAAGAACCGTCAAACATTTTTCCCTCTTCGAAGAAGCCGTCATTGATTTCTGTAGCAGGAATAGTAACGTGCTGTTCCTTACCCTTGGTATCTGTGAAGCGCAGGTCTACCCATTTCGCGTCGTTTTCTTTTATTAAATTCAGAGTTTTCTCTGACATCCTCGGACTCCTTCAAAATTATGTAATAGTTAAATGTCAAAATGCTTCGGCAGCTCAACAGTCTTAGTTTACTGCTACGAATTGTTCCAGTTTACGTCTATGACTTTACGCCAAGGATTATCCCATAGCTGCAGTGCAATAGTTTGTGTAAGCGGTTAGCTAAAAGCAAAAAATATACCAGATCTATTGATTCGCTAACTCACTGTTGTTTCGACGATTTTCGAGCTGTAGTACCATCACCCCATCGTCAAAATGCGCTTTACTGGTGCGTGTGCACAATTTTGGTGCGTCGTGTCTCGGTAGCGCTCTAGTTTAAACCAAAATCCCTCGTCAAGAAACAGCCTGTGAGAAAGCTTTGTCTAAAATCGGGCAGCTGTTGATTTTGGTGAGTATTCTGTTTGGTGCAACAGGAACTTCAAGGGGGAATAATGAGCGTAAGTTTGGGGCATCATTTGTAATATTGTTTATAATGCACTTTTTGCCCTGTCCGCGAGTTTTTCGAACATGAAGTTTATTGTTAAGTTTTTTCCTGAAATCACGATAAAGAGCAAGCCTGTGCGTAAGCAGTTTGTTCGACAATTGCGTAACAACTTAAAAGCGCTGCTTCGACCAATTGATGACTCAATAGAAATTCAGAGCGAGTGGGACAAGCTCGTGGTCGTGTCGCAGACGAATAATGAATCAATATCGAGGCAACTGGTTGAGGTGTTGTCATGTACTCCGGGAATTGCGCATTTTCTCGATGTACTGGAGTTCCCCTTTGAGGATATGCACGATGCGTACGAGAAAACCCGTCAGCTGTGGGCAGAAAGATTGGAGGGAAAGACTTTCGTTGTTCGTTGTAAGCGTGTTGGAAAGCATGATTTTAGTTCACATGAATTAGAGCAATATATCGGTGGTGGCTTAAACCAGAATACCAATTGCGCGGGAGTGGATCTGCATAATCCCGAAATTACCGTGCGATTGGAGCTGCGCGACAAACAGCTTTTTGTTGTTAATCGGCGTCACGAAGGTTTGGGGGGGTTTCCCCTCGGAAGCTTGGATTCAGTCGTCAGTTTAATCTCCGGTGGTTTTGATTCTACGGTCTCCAGCTACTTAACTATGAAGCGCGGTTTGCGGACACATTTTTGCTTCTTCAATCTCGGCGGGCGAGATCACGAGATTGGCGTAAAAGAAATTGCGCTTTATTTATGGATGAAATATGGGGCATCTTCACGAGTGAAGTTTATCTCTGTTCCCTTTGAGCCCGTTGTTGCAGAAATTTTACAAAATGTTAATGATTCTCAGATGGGTGTGGTTTTGAAACGAATGATGTTGCGGGCCGGTGCAGAGGTAGCGAAAACGCTTAATGTTAATGCACTGGTTACCGGCGAGGCAGTTGCCCAGGTCTCCAGTCAGACGTTGACCAATTTAACGGTGATTGATTCGGTGATCGATACGCTCGTATTGCGGCCGCTTATTACCTCTGATAAAGAAGATATTATCCGCATTTCCCGGCAGATTGGTACCGAAGAGTTTGCGGCGGCAATGCCGGAATATTGTGGTGTCATTTCTGTAAAGCCAACAACTCGAGCAAAACCTGAGAAAATTATTTTCGAAGAGGAAAAGTTCGATTTTTCTATTTTGGATAAGGCGCTGAAAGACGCAAAATATATCAATATTGATGAAATTGCCGACGAAAACCTCACTCGTCAGGATGTTGAGATACTAAATGTTCCCATTCAAAACGGGGTGATTATTGATGTTCGTCACCCAGCGGAAGAGGAGCGTAAGCCTCTTAAGTTGACATCGGTCACCGTTCAGAAAATTCCGTTTTATAATTTGCATAATCAATTTGCAGAATTGGATAAAAGCAAGGTCTATTTATTGTATTGCGATAAAGGTGTTATGAGTCGATTGCATGCATCACATCTTCTCGAGCAAGGCTATGAAAACGTCAAGGTGTATCGGCCTGGATAGTGCGTGGATTTTTTAGCTCATAAATTCCCTGGTCTTTCGGGTCTAACATAAATTATTAGCTTGTTTTCCCCTAAAAGATGGGTGCTAATTTTCAGTATGAGTAGATGTTTCGTAAATTTAAATTTGGGAAGGAACGGGTAATGAGTCAGTTGGCGCAGGAAAAAATTGTAAGTGCTTGCATGATAATTATTGGGAATGAAATCCTGTCCGGTCGAACGCAGGATGTCAACTTGGCTTTTCTGTCAAAAGAGCTGAATGAACTCGGGGTTAGGCTGTTAGAGGCCCGTATCATACCGGACGTCGAAGACGTTATCGTTGACACGGTCAATGAGTGTCGACAGAAATTTGATTATGTTTTTACCACTGGCGGTATAGGTCCAACCCACGATGATATTACAGCGGACTGCATTGCCAAAGCATTTGCTGTTGAGCTTTTTATCCATCCTGAGGCAGAAAAAATCATTCGAAGAAGAGAGGTGCCAGAAGATATAATGCGGTCGCGACTGCGTATGGCAAGATTACCGGTTGGTGGAGAGCTAATTCAAAATCCGACCGGAGGACCACCGGGGTTCAAGATGGGCAATGTCTTCGTAATGGCGGGCGTGCCCATGGTCATGCAGGCGATGGTTAGTACCTTGGCTGACGGCCAAGTTAAAGGTGGTGATCCAGTTCGTTCAAGATCCGTTGCTGCCTATCTCTCAGAAGGTGAAATTGCTGAAGCCCTTGGTGAAATTCAGGATAGATATCCACAGGTTGAGCTCGGCAGCTATCCATTTTACCGAAAAGACGGCTATGGCGTGAACCTGGTAATGAGTGGAACAGACGAAGGTGAGCTTGAAACTATGAAACAGGAAGTTTGTAGTTTGGTTGTTTCCTTTGACGTTGAAGTCATTTCGGTCGACTGATAATTGGCTTGAAAACTAAAAGAGAAAAACCTGTATTGGTTGAGGCTTTTCGGCGGCGAGGATCTAGGCCGAACCCTACTATTGCTAACATCAGAGTGTTGGTAGTGTGGCGGTTAGCTGTTGCTATCGAGTTTTATATTTAAGTTATAAATTTGATAAGTGCGGTCTTTCTTCAGTAGGGTTATTGTTACGTCTGAAAGGCCCGAATCGAATTCAACAATTCCCTGATAGCTAATCCGATCTTTGCTAAACAAGCTCATTGCGCTCACTAATTTTGAAAACTCCAAATGTTTAATCGAGACAAATTTACCCAGTGGGCGATATTGAGCAAGCAAGGTCGACATTTGTTTGGCATCGATGCTGTCTTTGGTTTCTTTTGATAAGTGTTCCCTTAAGCTTCCTTCGTTCCAGTCTGAAATTTCGAACAATATTGTCTCAATTTCTGGGATTGCATATTGTCTATAAAACTCTTCTTGCTTATCGGTATAGATATAGAGGGCGGCCAATATGACTAATATTGTCACTAAGAGCGGCCGCAAAACATTATTTGCGGCTGAGGGGGATGATGAAAGCATATAGGGTTCTATTAGATTGAGCTTCTATAATGATCTCTGTTGACAGAAACCCTATAGGAAATTAGAAATGAATACGATCAATATTAGCACTGGGGTAATAAATCGTAATATGAATATCCATAATTTGTGTTGCGTATCATTTAAATCGAGTGCCTCCTGACTTATCGTTTTTGGAAGAGCCCAGCCGCAAAATAGAGCGGTAATCATACAGCCTAAGGGCAGCAAGATATTGGTTGTAATGTAATCCAGAAAATCAAAGATTGATAGGCCGATAATGTGAGTGTCACTGAGTACGCTAAATGACAGTGCAGCGAGGACGCCGATAAGCCACGCGCTAATTCCTATTAATGCCGAAGAGCGTTTTCTGCTAATGTTAAAGCGCTGCATTAGCTGAGAGACGCAGGGCTCGGTAATAGAAATTGCTGAAGACCATGCCGCAAACAGTAACATGAAGAAGAAGAAAATACTGAGCAAATTTCCGCCTGGCATTTGGCCGAAGGCGAGAGGTAGCGTTTGAAAAACCAGACCGGGACCGGCTCCGGGCGTTAGGTTGTTGCTAAATGCTACGGAAAAAATGACGATGCCCGCCAGTAATGCTACGAGCGTATCGAGAAAAGATACGATAACCGCCGTTCTACTGATAGATACGTCTTTGCCGAGGTAAGAGCCGTATGCGAGCATGATCGCCAGCCCGAGGCTTAAGGTAAAGAATGCGTGCCCCAGCGCTTGTAATACGCCTTCAGCGGTAAGTTTGGAGAAATCGAACGAAAACAGAAATTGCAGGCTTTGTTGGAAGCCCGGTGTTGTTGATGCGTAGGCGACCAGCATGAGCAATAAAATGAACATGGCGGGCATCAGTACGGTGACGGTTTTTTCTATGCCTTTATTGACACCGCGAGCGACAACACTGACAGCAAACAGCATGAATATGGTATGCCAGCCGATAACGGCAGATGGCGAACTTATTAGGTCATTAAAAATATCACCGATCGCCGCAGCGTCGTTGCCGGCAAATAGACCTTGCAGCGAGTAGCTAAGATAAGCGATCGACCAGCCGCCAATGACACTGTAAAAAGTCAGGACGAGAAAGGCTGCGGTAACTCCGATGGTTCCCGCGGCTGACCAATGTTTATTGAGGTTGTTGGCTGTAGTTAATTCTCTAAAGCTGTTGCTGGGGCTGGAACTACCGGCGCGACCGATCATGATTTCGGCCATTAGCATCGGAATGCCAAGAATTGCAATGCAGCATAAATAGACCAGCACGAATGCTCCGCCGCCGTACTCGCCGGTTATATAGGGGAATTTCCATATGTTGCCCAAGCCTACAGCAGAGCCTGTTGCAGCGAGAATAAAGGTGAATCGAGACGACCATTGGCTGCGAGCGGTTTTTGTCGACACGTAGTTTCCTTGATTTTACTAGTTTTTATTAGTTTTTTTGAGGCTCATTGAAATACCCATTTGAAAATATGAGTATTCACAAACAGAATAGCATAATCACCAGGTCTTCAGAAAGGCGCTCTGACCTATGATTTCGCGGTATTATCGGCCAGAGTTTACTGCTTGTTTTTATTGCGCGGGCACAATAATTACAGTTGCTGCATTACAAGCGACCGAAATGAAGTGATTATTGTGGGAATTTATTGCTTTGTTCCAGGCAAAGTTGATCAAAAGCTCGCCACCGACCTAGTATAGCTGTATAATTCGCGCCCTTTTAAGATCCCACTAGGTACCCGCTGTGATAGAGAAACTCCGTAATATCGCCATAATAGCTCACGTTGACCATGGCAAAACGACTTTGGTCGATAAGCTGCTCGCTCAGTCTGGCACATTAGATCGTCGAGATGAAGGCTCTGAGCGACTCATGGATTCCAATGATCAGGAGAAGGAGCGCGGTATTACCATTTTGGCCAAAAATACGGCGATTGAATGGAATGATTACCATATCAATATCGTTGACACTCCGGGACACGCCGATTTCGGCGGAGAAGTAGAGCGAGTCTTGTCGATGGTTGATTGTGTCTTGTTGCTTGTTGATGCTGTTGACGGGCCGATGCCACAAACTCGATTTGTTACCTCAAAAGCGTTCGAGCAGGGATTAAATCCTATTGTTGTTATTAATAAGGTTGATCGACCAGCCGCTCGTCCTGATTGGGTAATGGATCAGGTTTTTGATTTGTTTGATCGACTCGGTGCCACCGACGAGCAGCTTGATTTTCCTGTTATCTATGCCTCTGCACTGAATGGCATTGCCGGACTGGATCCAGAGGAAATGGCGGACGATATGACGCCGTTGTTTGAAATGATCGTCGATAAGGTTCAGGCACCGAAAGTTGATGTTGATGGTCCTTTACAAATGCAGATTTCAGCATTGGATTACTCGAGTTACGTAGGAGTCATTGGTGTAGGTCGGATTGCCAGAGGTGTTTTAAAGCCAAATCATCAGGTAATCGTTGCCAGCGCCGATGGTAAGCAAAAGAAAGGGAAAGTACTGTCTGTCATGGGCCATTTAGGGCTTGAGCGAGTTGAAGTGCCAGAAGCTCGGGCAGGCGATATTGTCTGCATTACCGGTATTGATGGTTTAAGTATTTCGGACACATTGTGCGATCCAGCAAACATAGAAGTACTGCCCGCGTTGTCCGTTGATGAGCCGACTGTCAGCATGACATTCCAGGTTAATGACTCACCCTTTGCAGGAAAGGAAGGGAAATTTGTCACTTCCAGGAATATCAGAGAGCGCCTGGATCAGGAATTAATACATAACGTTGCACTGCGCGTAGAACAAGGCGATTCGCCGGACAAATTTAAAGTGTCGGGGAGGGGGGAGTTACATCTGTCTGTCCTCATTGAAACAATGCGTCGTGAAGGTTTTGAAATGGGTGTGTCGCGCCCGGAAGTTGTGCAGCGTGAAGTTGACGGCGAGATTCACGAGCCCTATGAGCAAGTTGTGATCGATATTGAAGATCAACATCAGGGCTCTATTATGGAAGAACTTGGTTTGCGGAAAGGCGAACTGAAGAATATGGAGCCGGACGGTAAGGGTCGCGTAAAACTGGAGTTTTTGATTCCGTCGCGTGGTTTGATTGGATTTCGCTCTCAGTTTCTAACAATGACATCCGGTTCAGGAATTATGACCAGTATTTTTGATCATTATGGCCCCGTCAAAATGGGTGAAGTGATTAGCCGAAAAAATGGTGTGTTAGTGTCAATGGTTAGCGGTAAAACCCTCAGTTATTCCCTGTTTAACTTGCAGGATCGAGGTCGGTTATTTCTTGGTCACGCCACCGATATTTACGAAGGGCAAATTGTCGGTTTGCACTCCCGCGATAATGACCTGGCTATCAACCCGACAAAAGGTAAGCAGCTAACTAACGTCCGCGCTTCCGGGACTGACGAGGCGCTGGTCCTTTCCCCTCCCGTCAAACATACTTTGGAACAAGCGCTTGAGTTTATTGAGGAAGACGAGTTGGTTGAAGTTACTCCTCAAAGCATTCGCTTAAGAAAGAAGTTACTAAAGGAAAATGAACGCAAGCGCGCCAAGTAATTTATTGGTCAATGTGATCTGAGGTTCTTCCGGCCGTATAGTCGATTTATGCGGCCAATTGAACATTTATGCGACCAATTAACAATACGAGTCATAGTGCGTGTATTACAGCGTCGCCGTTTATTTGCGTAAATCGATACTTCGCCAAGTAAAGTGATTTGTCAGTTGTTTAGCCGAGCATTTTTCTAAAATTGGTCGATACTAGGTGTTGACGAATATTAAATGGATGGTCGTACGTTATGATGACTTTGTATCCTGAGATAAAACCTTATAAAACACATCGCTTGTCAGTCGAAGATCCTCATGAGCTTTATCTTGAAGAAAGCGGTAACGTTCTAGGAATTCCCGTTCTATTTGTGCACGGAGGGCCGGGCGCGGGATCGGACCCGAAAAGCCGCTTATTTTTTAACCCTGAGCACTATAGAATAATCCTCTTTGACCAACGCGGTGCGGGGTTATCAACTCCCCATGCCGAATTGGAAAATAATAGTACGCAAGCGCTGCTTGCAGATATGGAGGCCATTCGTGAGTATCTAGGTATCGAGCAGTGGGTTCTATTTGGTGGCTCCTGGGGGGCGACGTTAAGTCTTGTTTATGCTCAAACCTATCCCGATAAAGTTATGGCCCTTATATTACGGGGTGTTTTTCTTTGTCGAGAACAGGACTTACAGTGGTTTTACCAGAGTGGAGCAAGCAAAATTTTCCCCGATTATTGGGAAGATTACATTCAGCCGATTAAAAAGACCGAGCGTAACCATTTAATTGCCGCCTATTATGAATTGTTGACGGGCGATAATGAGTTGGCGCGAATGGGGGCTGCCAAGGCCTGGTCTTTATGGGAGGCGCGGTGTGCGACATTACGTCCCAGTCACGAGCTTGTCGAAAGCTTTAGCGCGCCTCATATGGCACTGGCTATCGCAAGAATTGAGGCTCACTATTTTGTCAATAAAGGTTTTCTTGAAGTTAATCAAATTCTTGAGAACGCGGCAAACCTAGCGGGCACACCGGGAATAATCGTTCATGGCCGTTACGACATGATTTGCACCTTGGATAATGCCGTAGCACTTCACAATAGTTGGCCCGAAAGCCAGTTGAATATTATTCGTGACGCAGGGCACGCTTCTTCGGAGCCGAGCATCGCAGATGCTTTAATACGCGCCACCCGAGATATTGCGCGTCGGTTCCGGAAGGACGCCGATGACGAAGCGTCCGACTAAATCGTTGGGATAAGTGCATTGAAGCATAGGATGACATTTTTTGAAGGCGTTATTACAGCGGGTTAGCGAAGCGAAGGTAAGCATTGATGGTGATGTTGTCGGTGAAATTGATCAGGGCCTGCTGGTGCTGCTGGGGGTCGAGCATGATGATGATCGCAGTAAGGTGCTTAGGCTGGTTGAGCGATTGATTGCCTACCGGGTATTCTCAGACCTTGCGGGGAAAATGAATTTGAGCGTTCGGGATGTTGCTGGAAGTCTGCTGGTGGTTTCCCAATTTACTCTTGTCGCAGACACCAAAAAAGGCTTGAGGCCAGGGTTTTCTTCATCGGCCAAGCCCGAAAAGGCAAAAGAGCTCTACGAACTGTTTATCGACGAAGCAAGAAAACAAGGTGTTGGTGTTGCAAGTGGTCAATTTGCCGCCGACATGCAGGTAGCGTTGATAAACGATGGCCCCGTTACATTTATGTTAGAGATATAAATTGTTGAGGTTTGCAAAATGTTAAAGTTTTTTGTTGTTCTTGCACTGGTGTCGGTATCTGTATCGTTTCCGGCTTATGCGGAAGAGTCGATGTGGGAGAAAACTAAATCCACGAGTAAAAACGCTTGGGAAGAGTCTAAAAGCTTAGGTGAAGACGCGCTGGATAAAACCAGAGAGGCGAGCGAGAAAGCGTTCACAAAAACGAAAGAGGTCAGTGAAAAAACCCTACACAAAACACAAGAAGGCAGTAAAGATGCGTGGAGAAAGACCAAAGCTTCTAGTGAAAAAATTTGGGATAAAACGAAGAGCGTCAGCTCAGATGCGGCCGAGGATGTGAAAGAAGGTAGCGCAGGTGTTTGGGACCAGATTGCGGACTGGTGGAATGATCTATAAGAAATTACTGGGCTTTCCCTACAAGTAGGGTAGCGCGTAATTATTCGCGTCTGATTTAACTCAGCAGCTTTTTTCTTCCCACTCGCGTCAAAGTTCAATAGTCAATAATCAAGAGACACCATCGTACTGATATGAAAGCCGGTCGTGTTCGCAAGCTTATAAAGCGGATTAGGCTGGCCGTTGATTGCAAAAACGGCAACGTATCCGTAGAAGCTGACCGTTTAGTGGTGATGGCCGCCGACGCCATGGGCGTGACCATGGGCTATCTCGTCAGTGGATGCCGCGCGTACATCTTCAATGTGTATTTGGTAGCGGATAGTTTGTCCAGCCAACGGGTGGTTCATATCGACGTCGACACTAAATTTCCCTACCTTCAGGACCGTACAAACTTTCATTCCCTGATTACTATCGATACGAACGACCTGTCCTTTGGTGAGCTTTCCTTCATGTTTTAGATACTTTGCCGGAACCCGTTGTGTTTTTTCCTCATCGCGATGACCGTAGGCTTGATGGGGCTCTAAGGTTATCTCAAAATCATCTTCCACGCTTTTTCCCATCAAAGCCTGCTCGAGACCTTGAATCATATTTTTGGCACCGATTAAGGCGAGCGTTGCTTCGCCATCTTTCGTGCTTTCAATTTTTTCGCCGGCTATATTGAATAGGTCGTAGTGGAAGGAGACCACAGTATTTCTAGCAACGTTCATAGGTTTTACTACCACTGATTGTTGGCCCTATCGATTTGGCCAAGCAGAGAATATGGAGGAAATTGACGAGGGCGATAATACTCAAGTTTGATGATGATGAACAGCTTGACGATAAAAGAGTGTCGTGTCCTAATACTTTAAACTAATGCAGAATATTCTAACGGATCGTACCGACGTGGCCGATATACTTCCTTTCAAGAAACCTAAAGTGGTTAAAAAACGTGGTTTGAGTCAAAGTTCCAAGGGCAGCACGCTGTGTCTGCAAGGTCATCATAAATGGAAAATAGTCACCGCTCAGAGTTTTGACGTTAAACAGGGGCGGCTTGTAACGACATCGCGGTGCCAGCGCTGCGACAAGAAAAAGGTCGAGGCCTTGTAATTGCATGTCATGTTTTGCTAAATGATTGTACTAAATGATTGTACTAACGGCTTGTGCTAAATGGAGCTGGCCGGTGCGTGAAAGTATGTCTGCAGCTAACTGTTGGCTGTTTGGTGGAAAGGATTATGGTGCGTTCAGGTCCTTTTGTTTAAGAGCTCACTAATGTTTCTCAGTATCGATTGAGCTTCCACCTCACCCTCCACAGCGGCAATTACTGTGCTAAGACCAAGAATGTGTTCGGCTATAACGTCTTTAATTGGAATGTTTTTTTCTGTCGCAGAATCACGAATATATATGAATGCACGGGCACCAATATCGTCAATCTCAGCTTGACGGCTTGAGTGCTGAAAGTCTCTAAAATCAACAACATTATCAGATGGTCGCATTGTGGCCCTCGTTTACATAGTTGTCGTAGGATTTGTTCAGCGTCCTGTTTTGTCGTCGTTAACTAATCATTCCTGATTCTTATGAAGTATATAGGCCAGTGTGCCTCTTGGCTGTAGGTAATTACCCCTAAGCTCTTTCGGCAAAATGCGCATATACATCTGGTAACAAGCTGATTTCTCGGGGATAATTGCTGGAATTAATCGACGAATTTAGGATGAAAATATGCCAGACCAGATCAGTATCGGAGCTGACGGTGTTGAACAAATTCCCTTAAAAGACTACACCGAAAAAGCCTATCTGGATTATTCGATGTACGTAATTCTGGATCGCGCGCTGCCTAATATTGCCGATGGCCTTAAGCCGGTACAAAGACGAATTGTTTATGCAATGAGTGAGTTGGGTCTTAAGTCCAGCGCGAAATTCAAAAAGTCTGCTCGAACGGTTGGGGATGTTATCGGTAAATTTCATCCTCATGGTGATAGTTCTGTATATGAAGCCATGGTAATAATGGCGCAGGATTTCACTTACCGGTATCCGCTGGTGGACGGTCAGGGGAATTGGGGAGCTAGCGATGACCCGAAATCTTTCGCTGCCATGCGATATACGGAATCAAAGTTGACACTCTTTTCTGATTTGTTGTTGTCGGAACTGGGCCAGGGAACCGTACCTTGGCAGCCTAATTTTGATGGCACCTTGGAGGAGCCAAAGATCCTTCCTTCGCGGGCTCCGACCGTACTGCTTAACGGGACGACGGGTATTGCTGTGGGAATGGCGACCGATATCCCGCCGCATAATATGCGCGAAGTCATCAGTGCTTGTCTTCGCGTACTGGACGATTCGAAAGCGACTGTGGATGATATTTGTGAGCATATTCAAGGCCCCGACTATCCGACGGAAGCAGAAATAATAACGCCGAGGGAAGATATCCTTAAACTCTATAAAACGGGTAAAGGAAGTATTCGCATGCGCGCCGTATGGCAAAAAGAAGGTGGCGATGTCGTGGTGACCGCTTTACCGCATCAAGTATCTGGGTCCAAAATACTCGAGCAAATTGCACAACAGATGCAAGCTAAAAAATTACCGATGGTCGCAGACTTGCGCGATGAATCTGATCACGAGAATCCTACTCGTTTGGTGATTATCCCGCGTTCAAACCGCGTTGATCTCGAACAGGTTATGACTCACTTGTTTGCGTCAACTGATTTGGAAAAAACCTTTCGTGTTAACTTAAATATGATTGGTATTGACGGGCGACCGGAAGTCAAAACTCTGGATAAAATTTTGAAGGAGTGGCTACAGTTTCGTACGGTTACCACTCGAAAGCGCTTACAGTTCAGGTTACAAAAAGTAGAAGAGCGTTTGTTAAGGCTGGCTGCATTAATGATTGTTTATCTTAATGTCGATGAAGTTATTCGCATTATTCGCGAAGAGGAGCGCCCGAAATTAGTATTGATGGAGCGTTTCGATTTAGTAGAATCTCAGGCCGAGTACATCCTGGAAACAAAATTACGACAGTTAGCCCGGCTAGAGGAAATGAAGATCCACGATGAGCAAGTTGAGTTAGAGAAAGAAAAAGAAGACTTGCAGAAGATCATTGGCTCGGCACAACGTCTGAAAACTTTGGTGCGTAAGGAATTGATCGCGGTCGCCGAGGAGTATGGAGACGACCGTCGTTCGCCGATAGTCAGTCGCAAGGAGGCGAAAGCCTTTACCGATGAAGAATTAATGACGACGGAACCTGTTACCGTTGTGATGTCGGAAAAAGGGTGGATTCGAGCGGCGAAAGGACACGACATTGACCCAGATTCTTTAAATTATAAATCCGGCGATAGTTTTCATTTGGCAGCAAAGGGCAAATCAAATCAATCGGTCGTGATTCTCGATTCAACGGGTCGGGCCTATACCTTAGCGGCACATTCTCTTCCGACCGCACGAGGACAAGGAGAGCCAGTCACTGGCCGTATTAATTCTCCTTCTGGTGTGAGTTTTGAGGGATTGTTGGTTGGTAGTGATGAAGATCTTTATCTTTTGGCGTCTGATGCCGGTTATGGTTTTGTTGTCACACTACGTGACTTACAAGCAAAAAATAAATCGGGGAAATCCGCGCTAAGCTTACCGAAAGGCGCCCAGGTATTGGCTCCCACACAGATACGCAACAGCGGTGACGAGGAGCAAAATGACGCTTCGCATTATGTTGTTGCCATTAGCAATGAAGGCAGAATGTTATTATTTCCGCTCGCAGATTTGCCGGTAATGGCACGCGGCAAGGGAAACAAGATTATTGGTATTCCTACATCGCGGTTACAGGCTCGGGAAGAATTTGTGGTCGCTGTAGCCGTAATGAAAGAATCTGATTTATTACGGGTTCATGCGGGTAAGCGTTATGTAAATATGAAGTTTAGCGAGTTAGATCACTACCGCGGTGAGCGTGGTCGAAGAGGCCATAAGCTTCCTCGTGGTTTTCAAAAAGTGGATAAAATTGAGATCGTTTAACGAGCTGTTATAGCGGTGTTCCCACCGCTAAAGCGGCAAGCTGTTTTTCTAGCAGAGCCTTGTAAGAGTCGTCGAAATTGTTAATTAATGAACAATCAGAACTAACCGCTGTGGCATTAACTCGGTTTTTTACGCTGGGGTGCTGCAGTATCGTTGCGCTTGCATAGATGCGGCCGCAGGTCTTTTCTGCAACAGATGACTCGCACAGTCGTTGAGCATGTTCCAGGGTCTGTTGTACGCTGAGTTGATAGCTGAGCGAATTATCGGCTGAGGCGTCTTCAGGTGCTTCGCATAGCGCTACACCTAAATGTATTTGCATCGGGTTTTGGCCATGGCTGGACGACTTCTCTTTCAATTGTTTCTCGATTAGATAGGTTGCACACAAAGCGCGGAAAGGGTGGTCGTTTTCATTGGTAGTTAGAAATTTTGCGCTAAATCCGTGACTGCTGCTGACGCTGGGTTCTCCGTCATACAGTTTGCATATGGTTGTTAGTTGGTCATGCAAGCTGGATACGAGTTTGTTGACGTCCTGTTGATTTCTTTGTTCTTTGAGCGTGTTCAAGTTACTAATGTCTAAAAAAAGTACGGTATGATCTCCACGATGTTCAGTGCTAGTGTCTAAAACGCTGGTCCTTTCCTTTATTTTTTCGGGCCCTTCAATGACCCGTTGAGTTAATTGCTGGAATTCGTCGCTGCCGCGGTATCCGAGGTGAATGTTGGCGGGTATCGTTCGTGGCGGCTTGCTAGCTAGCATAGTCAGGTCGTTGATGGCCGCAGCTAGATATCTCGCGGGAATCGATCCTAATAAATAGGAGAGCATGCTGATGAGTAAGCTTAGGAAGAGCAGTTGCCACAATAGAGTTTTGGCTTCCTGTTGTAATGGCGATGTATCGATAGTAATAACGGCGTAACCAGCCAGGCTGTCCTGAAAGGTAATCGATGCAGAAAATGCATTTTGGGCTGTTTTACTTTGACTTTTCCCTGCTTCTGCGACTGCTCTGTTTTCTACGTCGTAAATCGCGCCATGCACAATCACGGGGCTTTTGACCAAGCCGTTAAGAATTGATTGCAGGCTTAATTTGTCTCCTTGGACAAGCGAATTACTCGCATCTCGTGCGAGCTGTTGGGCAAGGTTTTCGCCGAGCATTTCTGCACTATGAAATATTAACTGCCGATTGCTTTGATAGCTGGCGAGAATAAGAATAATACAGGCACAAAAGCTAATGCTGGCGGTTATCGTGGCAGCTTTTCTCGCTAGTGAAAGGTGTAGAAATTTTCTGAACATTTAATATCGCTTTTAGTTACTGGTGAATATCTGTCAAATTACTGGATTCACGCTACCCACTTTGCTTGTCAGCGAGAAAATAGCTAATAGTGTCGGGGCCGACCATTCGCTAATTATTATCCTTTTCCCGTCTGCAAGACTAATTTTCACGAAAGGTCTGTACCGGAGACGCGAAAAATGTTGCGTAGTATAAACCATGTTGTGAAGCAGGTTTATTCAAATCAACTTTTTATTCGGATCAGTATCCTCCTGAAATACCATATAAAATTTGGACAGAGACCTTGCTGCAGTTACAATGTTGGCAAATTTTTTGGAGACTGTTGTGAAAGAAGTAATACTGATTAATATTGCCGGCGATGACAAGCCAGGGCTGACATCATCAGTGACGGAAATTCTCGCGCGCTATGAAGTCAATATTCTCGATATCGGTCAGGCAGTCATTCACGACACATTGTCTTTGGGTATTTTAATAGAAGTACCCAGTACTTCCGAATCTTCGCCGGTTTTGAAGGATATATTATTTCGTACTCATGAACTGGGTTTAACGGTACGTTTTTCTCCGGTTGATAACGATAGTTATGCACAGTGGGTCGACGGGCAGGGCAAGCAACGTCACATAGTCACATTACTAGCAAGAAAGATAACAGCCGAACATCTATCGGCAGTGACTGCTGTCGTGTCAAAAAATAATTTGAACATCGATCGTATCGATCGTTTGTCAGGTCGTGTTCCCTTAGACGGGGTTCATCAGCAGACTAAGGCCTGCGTAGAATTTTCGGTTAGAGGGGCTGTGCAGGATGTCTCGGACTTTCGCTCTGATCTCACCGCATTGACCAAAAATTTTGACATAGACATAGCCTTTCAAGAAGACAATATGTTTCGTCGTAACAGGCGGTTGGTTGTGTTCGATATGGATTCAACATTGATTGAGGTTGAAGTTATTGACGAGTTGGCAAAAGCGGCCGGAGTGGGTGCGCAAGTGGCGGCTATTACCGAGCAAGCGATGCGCGGTGAGCTGGATTTTACGGCAAGTTTCAAAGCGAGAGTTGCGCTGCTAAAAGGTTTGGATGAGAGTGTTCTTGCTGACATTGCAGAAAATCTAAAAATGACCGAGGGCGCTGAAAAATTAGTGTCGACCTTAAAGCGACTCGGCTACAAAACAGCTATTCTGAGTGGTGGGTTCAATTATTTTGGGCTTCATTTAAAGGAAAAGCTCGGTATTGATTATGTTTATGCCAATGAGTTAGAAATTCGAGATGGCAAGGTGACCGGTGATGTGTCGGGGGTTGTGGTAGATGGGGCTCGAAAAGCTGAGCTTTTGCAGGAAATTGCCCGAGAGGAGAGGATTTCTCTAGAGCAGTCGATCGCCGTGGGTGACGGTGCGAATGATTTGCCAATGTTAAGTATTGCAGGCTTGGGCATCGCATTTAGAGCGAAGGCAATTGTAAAGAAGTCGGCCAAACAGTCGATATCGACACTAGGGCTCGATGGGATATTGTATTTGCTTGGAATCGGCGACCGGTACTCGTCTTAACCGATACTTCGTCTTAGTAGCGAGATTTTCCTGTTACAGCATGCAGTGGATTCACTGCAACTAGCTATTTGCTGGTTTTAGCCAATTAATAATCGCGACGCAATATTTGTTACATCGTATTTGTCGGGCTATATAAGTCAGGCTCTGTTGGTTAGGCTCTGTTGGTTAGGCTCTGTTGGTTAGACAATGCGAGTCCGGGAATATTATCAGGCAATATCCGTAAACTCATACTGCATGTCTTTTGCCGGTGGCGCGAGATAGCTGCCTTGAATGTAGTCAACCCCAATTTGCCAAAGCATTGCGAGCGCAGCAGCATTTTCGACGTCACTGATAATTGCCTGCGAATTTTGCGCGAGTATATCACTCACCATCGATTTCAGTGTTTGTGTGGCAGTATCATTTTCGAGCTCTTTTGTGAGGGCTCCGTCTAATTTAGCGAAATCCGCCTTTACATTTTTCAGCGTTTTGAGCGGGTCGTCTGATTTACCAAAACTGGCAATAGAAAGCTTACAGCCCATGGACTTTATCGTTTCGGCAAAGATAATAGCGGGTTTAAGATAATCGACAATGTTCGCTTCATCAAACTGGAAAATAATGGCATCGGGTGGAATACCACCGGCTTTTAATGCGACGCCAAGCCAGGTTATTAATGTTGTATCCTGTAATGCCTGGCTTGTCAGGTTAATAAAGAGTCTCGTGTCGGGATCATTTTCCAGCTTCCCGGCCAGTAATTTCGTTGCTTCGAGTATGATCCACCGATCGAGTCTGGTATTTGTCTTCGAAAAGTTGATGGTGCTAAGAAATTGACTGGCTGAAACGTCTTGATCGTTATCATCCGTAATACGGGCCTGGACTTCATAATGATCGCCGATTGTACCTCGTAAGCTTACGATAGGCTGAAACGCTAATGTAAACCGATTGTCCTCCAAGGCCTCTTCCAGGAAGGAGTCAATTTCGTCGTCACCTCGTGAGTCGGCAAAAGATTTTTTCTCCCGGACGGGAACGTAGATACTCACGCCGTTTCCTATCCCTTCGTTGTCGGCCAGTTCGCGAACCTGCTCACACGCGCTGAATACACAGTCCATTATATTATCGGTTGGTATCTGTTGTTGATTATCCAGAACAACAAGCCCAATGCTTAACGTGCATTGCAGAGATTGGTCTTCAACTTCAATAATATGATTCTCAAACTGTTCACACAAAGATTGAGCAAATTTTTTCGCTTTTTCAGCACCGGATTCTGGCATCAGCATGATGAAGCCGTCATCGCAGCAATGGGATAAGCAATTGTCCTCGGCTGACTGTTCTTGGATAAAAGCGGCTATGTCGAGCATGACATTAGCTAATCGAGTCGGGCCCAAGCGGCTTTTTATGTTGCTGTATTTATCGATTCCAATGTATAGCGTAGAGCTAATAGACGTTGCTGCAGCGGCCTCTTTGTTCGATAAATCCAATTTATCCATAAAGTGACTGAGGCTATAGAGTCCTGTGGTTGGGTCAATATCCTGGATTGTATTTGTGCGTGAGTTCTCGTCATTGATTTGATCTCGCACGCTCACTTGAATACATTGTTCATCATCGTAAACCGCATCGCACAGTTGCATGGCAGCGGTAAAACTTTCACCGTCGTGTTTCTGCCCGCTAAAGGTGAAATGAGTATTTTCTTCGTCATTTGATTGGTGCGTTTTTAATAGAGCTTTGAATTTTTCCTGATCATTTTCATTTATTAGATCAATTATGGGAAGGCAATCCAGTTCGTCTGGACTGTCGAAGCCGAATCGCGTTGAGAAGAGTTGATTTGAGTTAATGATCATTCCGTCGGTGACGTAGGCAATGGCATCTTGCGATTGTGATAATAGCTGCTCACAACGTTGCTCGGCTTCGAGCAACTTTTCTTCGAGTATATTCAGTTTTCGGCGTTGTTCTAAGTCACCAAGTTCTCTTAGCGAGGCAAAAATCAACCGTTGATCATCGTCAATTCCGACCACGTCGCGCGCTCCAGCTTCAAATGCAGCTGCAACATCATCGTTTCGAACAACAATGGACGGTATTTTTACGTCCAGTTTATTGAGTTGCTCGAGGCATTGTTCTACCGGTATTTCAGGGTGTTTGTCATTGGCTATCAGTAAATCCCAGGTATCCTGCTCTAGCATGGTATGTAAATCTTCAGCTGAGTTAGCTCTGTGGCCGCGGGCAACCCTTCCGGCATTGCGGAATAAACTGATGATGTGTTCTCCCGCATTCTCTGATTCATTGATCAGGAGTAATTTGATGGTGGTTTTTCTAGTCATAGATTCAAAGTTTACTGTTTCGATTGCTTGCAGCCCTTGAAGTCAATTCCCTAGCCTTCATTGGCATTATTCAAGCAGGTTTAATTTACATAATCCAATGATGCTAGTCTATGGAAAGCTGATGATTGTCGTATTATCATTTATGAATGAACCAATAACCTAGATAAATTTATCCTAAGGGTATAATTCGGCGCTTTATCATTGTTTTTGATTGAGAATTACAGGCTTTTCCATATTGAATCGAGCTCATCGGCCTGTAATTCGTCTTTTTGATCATCGTTTGTCGGCTTATTTACGATGTGCGCCTTCCCTGTTTTCACCAGTTCAAACAAGCTATATCCCCGTTGCGAATTAATTTTTTTCCCCAGCTGCACCTGCATTTCCGTACCCCGTTGCTTTAGCGTTACTTTTTGTCCTTCTGCAAAAGATACTTGCGGCGTTAGCAAGGTAATGGGACGATTAAGAACAGAGATCTCCGGCAGTATAAATACCCGCATAAACATTCCAGGACTGCCTTTTTTTCGGATAACTCTCGCGCCGTAGGGAGAAGCGTTGGGGCTAATGAGTTCTAGGCCGATACGGGTGTGCCCCTCATCTTCATGATCCACCCAGCGAATGTCTGCAATGCTCCAATTGTGCATCTTGGAGTCTTTAATGCCTATAATCTCCCCTGCCTTAAGCTGTGCAGTGAGGCTTTCAGGCCATTTCACGCAATAACCCTGTGAGCTATAGTTGACGATAGGAACGTTATTGCTGGTATATTTGCTCATCTCTTCTGGTGAGGGAGGTTTTTCATCATGGGTTTCGAAGTCTAATGACTCGAGAGAAACCTGCGTCTTACCAAAATTATTTTCGTAGGGGCTGTCCCACACGTCTTTTTGTCGGTACACATGTGACTGGGTCTTGAGAAAGGGGTTTTCGTCCTGATTAGTTATTATCCTGGCGTTGCCATCTTCTAGTAAGTCTTCGAGGCTTAATTTATTTGAAATGAAATGATGGGCTGCACTTAGGCCAACACAGAGATCGAGGGTCTCATCGACTTCAATTCTCATAAAATTGCGCTTACTCGTCGTGCCCCAGGATAACACCAGGTGCGAGAGAAGGTCGCGAGAAATTGTCGTGATCTGATCCTCGTTAACAACGAGGGAAGTATTAGTGCTTTCCTGCCGCATGTTATCTAAATGTTCAATGAGTAAAGTGGTATCCAGACCAAGACAGTTGCCGTCGATGTCGTTTTCATAGAGAGCGCGGTATACAGGGGCTTTATCGATATTAGGGTTGAACAGAAATAAAGATTGCGATTGCGCAGAAGAAATTTGGCAATACTTGGCCCAACTGTTTAGGGCCTGGTAGAGGTTGGTGAAATCTTCTTGTCGAAGCTGGTTTGGCTTTGAACACCCAATTAGTAAGGCTTTTATGAAGGAATCTTCAACCGTGCTATCACCAAATTCATCGTCCTGGATTTGCATCTCCAAGAGTCCGTGCTGTTTCGCCATTGCATAATATTGATGGAGAGACAGCCAGAGGCCGTCGGATATGGGCTCATAGAGTTGATAGTGCCGTTGAATTGTTTGGGTCAAATCGGTAATGGCACGATGCAATGCTTTCGACGTTAGTTCGTCGGAATCCCCCAATGCAGCAGAATGGGCAGCAACGATTTTATAGCCCGTTGCAAATAAGTGATTGAGTGTATTGACAAGGTTCGTAACTTTTCGTGGTAGTTTCGGTAGTACGATGGGTTGATTTAAGTAGTGTTTTGATAGCGCTTTAAAGACATAGTGAACGGTTTTTCGTAGCTTTTCTAATACCATCATTCGTGCAGCTGGGACTAACCTTACACGATTAAGTTCTTCCACAGCACGGTATAGCTGACGAGTCGTTTGTCCCAGATTGGCCATTGGTAGCGCGGCGATCCACTGGTCTACATCGGAGCCATTACATTGGAAAAAGCTGCATTGTTCCAAATCTTGATGGGGAACTTGCATAATAATGGTTTCTTGGTTATCCATACCTTTCACAACTCTTTGGCCTGGTATTCTGTGGTCGGTGAGGACTTTTCATGAAAATCCCTATCAGAAGCAGTATATAGCAGAATGGGATAAAAACACGTATCTGCGTTCTGTTCTATATGATCCTAGTCATTACATAGAGGCTGTTCGATAATGAAGCGCTAAATTTTGTGTTTTGACCAGCACATTCAGTTGCTGCGGTGCAGGGTAAGGGTTACTTAAAACACGAGACGTATCACCGGGGAAAGGCAGGACTGGCGTTAGCTGATTGAGTCGGGCTCGCATGAATCGGAAATGCATGAATAGGAGCTGTATGAAAAAACGATCAGTACAGTGATATGGGGGTTTTCGATCTTGCACCAGCTTGCTCTTTTACTAATTTCGGAACCAAGTACCCGGGTAAAGTCTCTATTAGCTCTGCAACGATTTTACTTGCATGATCCTGCTCGACGTCAAAATGGGCAGCGCCCTGTACTTTATCTAATAAATGTAAGTAGTAGGGGAGGACGCCAAACGCAAACAGGCGTTCACTCAGGTTTCTAAGTATGGTCGGGTCGTCATTGACGCCCGCCAGTAAAACGGATTGGTTTAACAGCGTAACCCCTGCATTTCTCAGTTGCGACAAGGCGGTTCCCGTCGCTTCGTTCAATTCGTTGGCATGATTGCAATGAATCACCATCACGGGATTTAAGCGACTCGACGTTAGCCAGTGCAGACACTCTTTATCAATGCGTTGTGGTATCAGAACAGGCATGCGGCTGTGGACTCGTAGCGTTTTTACGTGAGGAATTGCGGCAATCTGCTGCACCAATCCTGATAACAGCGAATTGCTAGCCGCCAGGGGATCACCTCCACTTAAAATCACTTCGCTGATGGAACTATCGTTAGCAATGTAATCTAGCGTAGAGGACCATTGTTGACGGCCAGGGTTGTTTTCAGCGTAGGGGAAGTGACGGCGAAAACAATAGCGGCAGTTAATAGCACAGCCGCCACTCACAATAAGTAGCACTCGACCGTGATACTTATGGATCAATCCAGGGCGCGGATTTGTATTTTTTTCGCCCACAGGGTCAGCGGTATAGCCGGGTTGCAAATCAAACTCCTGAGCGATAGGTAAAAACTGTTTTAACAGCGGATCGTTCCAATCCCCCTTTACCATGCGATTGATAAAGTTGCGGGGCACTCTTAAGGAAAATGTTTTATCTGCCTGAACGGCGGCCGGTAGGTGTTTCAAATTCAGGTCGAGGAGTTCAAAGAGCTCTTTTGGATCGGTAATTGCGCCCGCGAGCGACTGTTGCCATGTTTCTTCAGTGTCCTTTGACTTACAGACTGGTTCTGTTTCAAGTATCATAAGCGCTTTTACTACTTTGCCGTCTTTATTAAAGATTGAGGGAATACCATGGCGACCTATTCTACCAACGAATTCAAAAATGGTCTTAAATTAATGCTGGAAGGAGATCCTTGCACCATTCTCGAAAATGAATTCGTGCGTCCGGGTAAAGGTCAGGCCTTTAGTCGTGTAAAATTTCGTAATTTGAGAACGGGAAGAGTTTGGGAGCGGTCGCTAAAATCGGGTGAAACGCTCGAAGGTGCCGATGTCGTCGAAACCGATATGGAATATCTCTACTGCGATGGCGAATTCTGGCATTTTATGGATCCTATTTCCTTCGAACAATATCAGGGAGATGCAAACGCGGTTGGAGAGAGCGCCAAGTGGTTGAAGGAACTCGACAAATGCGTGGTTACACTTTATAACGATTCGCCGTTAACCGTTGCGGTGGGTAATTTTGTCGAGCTGGAGGTGACAGAGACTGATCCCGGGCTAAAGGGAGATACTGCGCAGGGCGGAAGTAAGCCCGCAACCTTACAAACGGGTGCTGTCGTACGTGTTCCTTTATTTATGAACACCGGAGATGTTATACGAATTGATACTCGCACTGGCGAATACGTCAGTCGCGCTAAAGGCTAGGCCCGAACGTGATCGCGAACAGTCGTTGCTAGCGCCCCTATGGCCGATCTTGACTGGGGGCCTGTCCCCACTATTGACCACTTGCGTGAGCGAGCAAAAATTATTGCAGACGTGCGTTTGTTTTTTGCTAAGCGCAAGGTGCTAGAGGTTGAAACACCGCTGGTAGGTGCATATTCTGTTACCGATCCGCATATGGACGCCATCAAAACGGAAAGCCCCTTTGGTGTCCCGGCGTCATATTATTTACAGACATCGCCAGAGTATGCGATGAAGCGAATGATAGCTGCGGGATTCGGTTCTATATTTCAAATTTGTAAGTCGTTTCGACGGGGCGAGAAGGGCAGTCGTCACAATCCAGAATTTACCATGCTGGAATGGTACCGACCGGGTTTTGATCACTTTGATCTAATGGACGAGGTGAGCGAATTGATGTGTATGGTGTTGTCCTGCCAACCCGTTCGGCAAATGACCTACCGACAGCTGTTTGAGCAATATTTAAACATCGACCCTCATTCTGAAAACAGCACATCTCTGGAGCGTATTGCGCGAGAACAAATCGACATACAGATGCAAAGTGAGAATAAGGACGATTGGCTCAATGTATTAATGACCGAGATTATCGAGCCGCAAATCGGTATTGAAGCGCCTCTATTTATTTACAATTATCCCGCCAGTCAATGCGCATTGGCAAAAGTCGTTTTGGATGGAGAGGGCGTACCGGTTGCGGAGCGGTTCGAGTTGTATTTTCGTGGGGTTGAATTGGCTAACGGTTACCATGAGCTGACGGATTCTAATGAACAGCGTCGTCGTTTCAAAAAAGATCAGGATCTTCGGCAGCGCTTAAATCGTGTTGATATTGCCATAGACAAAAACTTTATGGCAGCTATAGACAGTGGTTTGCCTGCCTGCGCCGGTGTCGCGATGGGAATGGACAGGCTTATAATGACGGCATTGGAGTTGGATACAATTGATGATGTATTGAGTTTTCCCATTGATCGAGCTTAGGTTTATCTCGAAATGCTTAAGTTGAGCTCGAATTAAAGAAAGAGTACCCATGACATCGTTGATTTTTACCAGTAAAAGCGAGCAATCGGGTATTAAGGGTTATTTCAGCTGTCTTTTCGTCTTTTATTCCTTGCCCTGCTTGAGTACAATAACGTGCACTTGCCCCTACGTCAGTCTTATGGGCTTGGAGAATTGGTAATATAATCGCCTCAATAGCCAATAAAAATCAGGCAAAAGAAGCAGACAATATGAAAAACAGGCAATACAAACAAAGCGTGCTGAGCATGCGCGAGATTACTCGCTGGCGATGGTCTCTCTACTAAGACCGTAGCGGCAGGTTGATTCCTGTCTGTTTGAATCATGAATGCCTGATTACCATTTTCTCTAAGGACTATACCAATGGACGCCGAAACTTTTGCCGACCTGGCAAATCAAAACTATAACCGTATACCTGTAACTCGCGACGTACTAGCCGATCTTGATACCCCGCTCAGTAGTTACCTAAAACTGGCAAATGGTAAATATTCATACTTATTTGAGTCCGTTCATGGCGGTGAAAAATGGGGTCGCTATTCCATTATCGGCCTGCCTTGTCGAACGGTTTTAAGGGTTGTCGGTTATACCGTAACGGTCGAAACTGACGGTGAAATTGTCGAAAAAACGGATGTCGATGATCCATTGACTTATATCGAAGAATTTCAAAAAAGGTATCGTGTCCCCCAGCTGGATGGTATGCCTATTTTTCACGGTGGTTTAGTCGGGTACTTTGGTTACGATACTGTCCGTCTGGTCGAGGAAAAATTAAAAGAAACCGTCCCAAAAGATGTGATAGGGACGCCAGATATCTTATTGCTAGTGTCGGATGAGGTATTGGTTTTCGACAATTTGGCCGGCACTATTAAACTTATCGTGCATGCGGATCCCAGTGATTCCAATGCCTATGACAGCGCTATAGAGCGCATTGACCAATTGGCAAGCCTGTTGCCAGAAACTGCGCCACGGTTGCCAGAACTCAATTTGCAAGAAACCTCAGACTTTATTGATGAGGGAGATTTTGTCTCCAGTTTTGGTGAAAACAATTTCAAGCGTTCGGTAGAAAAAATAAAGGAATACATTCTAGCAGGTGATGCAATGCAGGTGGTTGTATCGCAACGCCTGTCAATTCCATTTACCGCCGAGCCGATAAATCTATACAGGGCTCTTCGGAATCTGAATCCTTCGCCCTATATGTATTTTCTCAATCTGGATGATTTTCATATCGTCGGATCGTCTCCGGAAATCTTGGCGCGGCTCGAGGATGATACTGTTTATGTGCGCCCCATCGCGGGAACGCGCCGTCGCGGTTATACCGAAGAAGAAGATCTCGACCTCGAAAAAGATCTGTTGGAAGATCCCAAAGAAATAGCCGAACACCTAATGCTTATCGATTTAGGCCGCAATGATGCTGGAAGGGTTTCTGAGATTGGATCGGTTGAGTTGACCGATAAAATGGTCGTGGAGCGTTATTCACATGTCATGCATATTGTGTCAAATGTTATCGGGAAGTTGAAAAAAGGCAAAACCGCCATGGATGTTTTGCGAGCGACTTTACCCGCTGGTACATTGAGTGGTGCGCCGAAGGTTCGCGCAATGCAAATAATTGACGAGCTTGAGCCTGTAAAACGCGGCGTTTATGGTGGCGCGGTGGGATATTTGTCATGGCATGGAAATATGGATACTGCGATAGCAATACGAACGGCGGTGATAAAAGACAATCAATTACATATTCAGGCGGGTGCTGGCGTAGTGGCAGATTCACAACCGAAATTGGAGTGGAAAGAAACCATGAATAAGGCGCGCGCCATTTTTAGTGCTGCAGCTATGGTTCAGAAAAAACTGCACGGCAGCAACGCTTCTGAAAATCGTGTGTCCAAAAATTCGAGCTCAGGCAAGTCGGCACTGATCAATAAGGAGGGGGCGTAATGTTATTAATGATCGATAATTACGACTCGTTTACTTACAACGTAGTGCAGTATCTTGGAGAGCTTAAAGCAGAGGTGAAAGTTGTCCGTAACGATGAAATCACCATTCGGGAAATAAGAGAACTTGCGCCAGAAAAAATAGTTGTTTCACCGGGCCCCTGCACGCCTAACGAAGCCGGCGTGTCTATGTCGGTAATAGAGTCTTTTTCTGGGAAGATTCCTATTCTGGGTATTTGTCTTGGTCATCAAAGCATCGGACAGGTATTTGGTGGCAAGGTTATTCGCGCTCGTAAAGTCATGCATGGGAAAACATCACCGATTTACCACAATCAACAAGGCGTCTTTAATGATTTGCGTAACCCCTTTGAAGCGACGCGTTATCATTCGTTGATACTAGAGACGGAGACTCTGCCCGACTGTCTTGAAATTACAGCTTGGACACAAACCGATGATGGCGCGGTTGATGAAATTATGGGTGTTCGCCATAAAACTCTGGCGGTTGAAGGCGTGCAGTTTCATCCAGAATCGATCTTAACTGAGCACGGCCACGATTTGCTAAATAATTTTCTAAAAAGTTAAGGTCGATAACTTTATCAAGGATAAGTCATGGATATACAGTCAGCTATAGCTAAAGTCATCGATGGTGGTTCGCTGAACACCAGCGATATGGTCGACGTCATGCGACAGATTATGACCGGTGAATGTACCGATGCACAGATCGCCGGTTTTTTGGTGGCTCTTCGGATAAAAGGCGAAACCGTTGAAGAAATTACCGGGGCTGCAAAAGTCATGCGTGAGCTGGCGTTGCCGGTATCCGTCAGGGGGGAACATTTAGTCGATATTGTTGGAACCGGGGGAGATGGTACGAGTATCTTTAATGTGTCTACTGCGAGCACTTTTGTCGCGGCGGCTGCCGGCTGTAAGGTAGCCAAACATGGCAACCGTTCTGTTAGCTCTAATAGCGGCGCGGCAGACTTGCTAGAGACTGCAGGTGTACGGCTGGATATCAACCCCGAGCAAGTGGCCCGTTGCATTGAGCATGTAGGTGTCGGATTTATGTTTGCACTTAACCATCATTCGGCCATGCGGTTTGCCATCGGTCCACGGAAAGAGTTAGCCACTCGTACCTTGTTTAATTTATTGGGGCCAATAACCAATCCTGCCGGCGTAAAAAACCAGTTACTCGGGGTGTACAGTAAAGAATGGGTAAGGCCGATAGCCGAGGTGCTTCGCGATTTGGGCAGTGAGCATATACTCGTTGTACATTCCGCCGACGGACTTGACGAAATAAGCATTGCTCGGGAAACCTATGTTGCGGAGCTAAATGCGGGTGAGATTACCGAATACGTTATTACCCCCGAACAATTTGGTATCGAGCGTGGTGGATTAGACGATCTAAAAGTGACGGACTCGAAGGAAAGTTTGGCACTCATTAAAACACTCTTATCGGGAGCGGAAAGCTCAGCTGCTGACATTGTTGCGTTAAATGCCGGGGCCGCAATCTACGCAGCGAATGTCGCCTCCAGTTTGAAAGAGGGCGTAAGCATTGCGCAAGATATCTTAGGCAGCGGGGCGGGTCTCGAAAAACTGAATGAACTCGTGCAAGTCACACAAGTAATGAAAGAATCATCGAGTTTGTAATGAATACACCGACTATTTTAAAAAAAATTGTAGAGCGAAAACGCGAAGAAATTGTTGAGCGCTCATCTCGTATTTCCAGTAGTGATTTACATGCCCAGGTGCGCGCCCAGAGTGCCTGTCGTGGTTTTGTTCAGTCGATCCGTGGAAAAATTGCTGCACAGCAATCAGCAGTGATTGCCGAGGCAAAAAAAGCGTCGCCCAGTAAAGGTGTTATAAGAGAGAGTTTTGATCCGGCTTCGATAGCAAAGAGTTATGAGCGAGGTGGCGCGGCTTGTTTGTCGGTATTGACTGATAAGGATTTTTTCCAGGGTTCTGAAGACTATTTAATACAAGCGAGAGCGGCCTGTTCGTTGCCGGTTATCCGTAAGGATTTCATAATCGACCCTTACCAGATTGTGGAGGCACGTTCCATTGGAGCCGATTGTATATTGCTCATCGTCTCTTGTCTTGAGGACCAGCAAATGGCGGAGCTTAATGCCGCGGCTAGAGAGTTAGGCATGGATGTGTTAGTTGAAGTGCACGATCAGCAGGAACTTGAGCGTTCCCTGCCATTAGGTAATACGCTGGTCGGAATTAATAATCGTAATCTTAATACGTTTGAAACGACCTTGAGCACCACGTTTGAGCTGTTACCGAGTATTCCCGATGATCGTATTGTCGTGACGGAAAGTGCGATTCACAGTCACGCCGATGTGCTAGCAATGCGTGATCATGGCGTCAATGCATTTCTGGTGGGAGAGGCTTTTATGCGCGCTGAAGACCCTGGACAAAAACTGAAGTCCCTTTTTTCTATTTGAGTGCCTAACCGCGTAAGTGTTTCAGCAAAGCCATGCTATAAACTTTACTCTCTTGGTTTTCCTCGAGCTGCTTTGACATATCTAAATCGGTTCTCTCTGCTGGCGGAATGACGTCGATAAATCTCCCATTAGCTATGAAAGAAACTATGAAAAAAGCTATGGTGAAATAACCTGGGCCGGAATCTATTCCGATGGGCGTCTTCCACCGCTGCGGTTGCAGGCGTAAAGCTTCTGAGTCATTGTTATCGGGTACCGTATACCACCATCGTTTTTCCTTTTGCTTCCAGAAGTCCCTGTTCCTCTAATGTTTTCAAAACACGGCCCACCATTTCCCTAGAACAACCCACGATACGACCGATTTCCTGGCGGGTTATCTTAATTTGCATCCCGTCGGGGTGAGTCATTGCGTCGGGTTGTTTACATAGATCCAGCAGCGTACGGGCAACCCTGCCGGTGACATCGAGAAACGCAAGGTCTCCGACTTTTCGCGTCGTTGCACGCAGGCTATTCGCCATTTGTTTGCTAATAGCGAACAAAAATTCTGGCTTAGCTCTGCTCAATTCATGAAATTTAGCATAGGAAATTTCGGCGACATCGCATTCTACTTTGGCTTTGATCCAGGCGCTGCGTTGTTGGGCGTCGTCAAACAGCCCCATTTCTCCGAAAAAGTCTCCCTTGTTTAGGTAGGCGACGATAATTTCTTTGCCTTCATCGTCTTCAATCATCACTGTGACAGATCCTTCAATGATGTAATAAAGCGAGTCGCTAACGTCTCCGGCGTAGATCAGGGTACTTTTTGCAGGATAGCGGCGGCGATGACAATGGCTGAGAAATTCTTCTACATTCTCAATGTGTGGGGTTAGGGCTACACTGACCAACTTTCTGTCCTCTTGATGGTATAATTATTTTTTGGTTCCTTTCCAGTCTATGATTATGGTCTCTATTGGGCCGTTATGCTAGTTTGAAAGGGTTAACTCAGGCTATTAAATTGGACTTTTTGACGGTGAAAGCCCGCTGTTCAACGTTCCGGTTTATCTCAAAGTGAATAGAGTAATGAAAGCGACAGTTAATTGGGTTGACGGTGTTAGTTTTTCAGCAATGTCCGAAACAGGTCATACGGTAGTAATGGACGGACCAGAGGACCACGGTGGAAGGAACCTGGGGCCAAGGCCGATGGAGATGTTATTGATGGGGATGGGGGGGTGCGCGTCCTACGATGTACTCAGTATCTTACAAAAATCTCGACAGCAGGTCACTGCCTGCGTGGCTGAGTTGGACGCTGAACGCGCCGATGCAGTGCCCGCTGTTTTTGTTCGTATCCATTTAAAATTTGTTGTTACAGGTCATAAACTAAAAGAAGCTCAAGTAAAGCGTGCGGTCAGTTTGTCGGCAGAAAAATATTGTTCAGCGTCAATTATGATGGAGGCTGCGGGAGTTGCTGTTACCCACAGTTATGAAATAGTAGAGCTGGATTAGGCTGTCGAATTGAACGTGCTTTAACAAGACTCGGCAACAAAATTGTAATATAATTCTGTTCGAAAACCTAAGGGGTGGCCAGTGGCCTGAGATGTTTACTGCGTGTATGTCGACGTAAGCAAACCCTTGAACCTGATCCGGTTAATACCGGCGTAGGAATAGGTCAGTTAAATCCCTCTTCATATCGCCCGCCGGGTCTCTTTCCTGTTAACTATCGAGAGAGAACCATGACAAATCTATTAAGTTCACGCTACCTTGTGAATACCCTAAGTATTGCTGCGCTACTTTGCGCAACAAATACCGTTGCCGAAGAATTAAAGCCAATCGATGAAATTGTTGTGCGAGCCGATTTTCGGCCGGCGACTTTGCAAACCACCGCAGGCAGTTTGACTGTCATGACTGAAGAGCTCATTCGTGCTCGTGCCGGCCAGCATATCGAAGACATCCTTAACGTTGCGCCAAACGTGAACTTTGCCAGTGGTTCTTCTCGCGCCCGCTATTTTCAAATTCGAGGAATCGGGGAGCGAAGCCAATTCTCACAGCCCGTTAACCCCTCGGTTGGATTCATTATTGATGAGGTTGATTTTAGCGGTATTGGGACGGCAGCTACTTTGTTTGACGTTGAGCAGGTTGAAGTGCTGAGAGGCCCACAGGGAACTCGTTATGGTGCCAATGCCCTCGCTGGTGTGATCAGCGTCCGCACCACTCCTCCGACAGACGCTCGCGGTGCTCATGTTGAAGCGACGGCCAGCGATTATGATACCTATAGTTTGGGTGTGGCAGCTAATTCGCCACTCGTTGAAAACAAATTATTTGCACGTATTGCATTGCAGCGCTACAAGTCGGATGGCTTTATGGACAATACCTACCTGCATCGCAGTGATACCAATAATCGGGATGAATTTACCGGTCGATTAAAATTACACTGGCTAGCTGGCGACGACGTTACGGTTGACGTGAGCCTTTTTCATATCGATATCGACAATGGTTACGACGCATTTTCTCTCGATAATAATCGTAATACTTTGTCGGATGAACCGGGAACGGATGCTCAGAAAACTGATGCTGTTTCAATTACGGTTAACTCCGAATTGAGCGCCGCCGCTCACCTTGTTTCGATTATGTCGTATGCAGATTCACAGCTCGAATACAGCTATGATGAAGATTGGGCTTATGAAGGGATCACCGGCTGTCAGGCAGATTACTCTTTTTGCGAATACAGCTCATTTGATCAATATTTGCGGGATAGGGAAAATCGCAGTCTGGAATTCCGCTTGGTTTCAAGCCAAGATGGAAAGATTTTTGCTAATGCCAGTGATTGGGTGCTGGGTGTCTATTTCGCCGAAAAAGATGAATTTTTAGAGAGAAATTATACTTATAGTGCCGGCACTTTTAATAGTGACTATAAAACCCGTAACTTAGCTGTTTATGGGCAGCTTGATACGGCCATAAGTGACCGACTGACTTTAACAACCGGTTTACGGTTTGAGCAATGGGACGCCGATTATGATGATAATAATAATCTGAGTATTGATAACGACGAAGCGCTTGTCGGCGGAAAAATTGCTTTGGATTATCAATTCACCGACGATCACGTCGTGTATTCGAGCTTATCAAAAGGCTACAAGGCGGGCGGTGTTAATACCGACGGTAGTTTACCGATTAGTCAGCGCGATTTTGACACTGAATATCTGTGGAATATTGAAACCGGTCTTAAATCGAGTTTGCTTGAGGGGCGCTTGAGTTCGCGGATATCACTATTTTTTACCCAGCGTAAAGAGCAGCAGGTCAAGGGTTCATTTGTTATCCTGCGCCCAGGAATGGGTCCCGAATTTATCGACTTTGTCGACAATGCAGCCAATGGTGAAAATTATGGTCTAGAGGTTGAGCTTAATTGGCAGTTTAATGAACAATTACAGCTGTTCGGCGCTCTTGGCTTATTGCAAACAACCGTTGAGGACTATGTCACGCCCGACGGTGTCGATATATCCGGGCGTGATCAGGCGCATGCGCCAAACTATCAGTTTAATCTCGGTGCAAACTATGCAATCACGACACAATGGCAAGCGAGGATTGAGCTGGAAGGTAAAGATGCATTCTATTTTTCCAACCGGCACGATGAAGAATCTGAATCTTATGAACTATTGAGTGCTCGTATTAGTTATCAACAGGACAACTGGAACGTTGCTTTGTGGGGCCGCAATTTGACCGACGAGCGATATGAAACGCGCGGTTTTGGATTCGCAAATGACCCCCGTGATAATTATGCAACAGGTGGTTATCAGCAATTAGGTGAACCGCGAGTTGTCGGTCTGTCGGTGTCCTATAGTGTTAACTGAGCAAAGTTTTTCTAATGTGCCTAAAGGGTGAATATGATGCAGTTGTCAGTTGAAATAAGTATGTACCCCCTGAAAGAAGAATACATTCCTGCCATTCAAGGTTTTATAGACAGGGTAAATACCCGGCCAGGAGTGAAAGTCATTACGAATGATATGAGTACGCAGATATTTGGTGATTATGATGTGGTCATGGATTTGATGCGTGATGAAATGCGCAAGTCATATGAACAACACGGGCGGGCAATTTTTGTTTGCAAATTCATCGAAGGCAATTTGGACAATTCGGAAGCCTCGAGTTGACAGAGACGGTCGTGACTTATGAATGAAGCTTCGGTCCGCGCAATGATTGTCGATGCCTTTCAGATGATGTCTGGATGGGAGCTAGTGGCGGTAGTTCTGGCGCTACTGTATTTAGTCCTTGCGATGAAAGAACGTATTGAGTGCTGGTATGCCGCTCTAGTTAGCACGGCTATTTACACGGTGATTTTTTGGGATGTTAATCTGTTAATGGAATCTGCCTTACAGATTTACTATTTGTTTATGGCGGTATTTGGTTGGTACCAGTGGCGAAAAGACAGGGGTCAAGAAAAAGAATTTACGATTCGGGTGTGGGAGCTAAGACAGCATCTATTAACTTTTTTTTGCCTTATTGTTGTCGTGGCTATTTCGGGTTATCTGCTAGCTAACAATACGACTGCAGCATGGCCCTATGTTGATTCTTTTACAACGTGGGGAAGTGTCATTACGACCTATATGGTCACAAAAAAAGTGTTGGAAAATTGGCTCTACTGGCTTGTTATCGATAGTGTCTCAATTGTGCTTTATATTGATCGAGAGCTTTATCTGACGGCAATCTTATTTTCACTATACCTGGTGATCGTGTGTTTCGGATATAGTCGGTGGATGAAAACGTATCAGAGGCAGCAGGATTTATGTCTGGCGACGGCGTAACGTCTGAGCGAGTTTACAGTGCGCTCTCGACCTGGCCCTGTTGGTCGGTTTCCAGGCCCGTGATCATAAGGCAGCTGCGCGGCGGTTTAACCAATGACAGTTATCTTATAGAAGTATCGGGAGTATTTTTTGTGCTGCGCATAAACGCTGATAATAGCGATCAGTTGGGTATTGATCGGCGACAGGAAATTCAGGCAATGGCTCGCGCGGGAGACAGTCATCTCGCACCCGCAATTATTTATGTTGATCATGAAATTGGTTTTTTGGTTACTGAGTATATCGAAGGCCGTGTTTGGAATGAGGGTGATTTGGATTCTGCGAATAATATCTTAAAGCTTTCAACGCTTCTTGATTCGATTCATGGCTTGGCGCCGATAGAGACTTCCGTTTTCATTGCAGAAAAAATTCGCGACTATAAAAATGAAATTGGTGCAGTAATTCCAGGTCTGGATGAAATAGAAAAAGCGATGGAGGATTTTGTTGACGAAGCAATTACTGATATCTCTTGTTTTTGCCTATGTCATAACGATTTACTGGTGTCCAATATTGTTGAAACATTAAGCGGTGATTTGATTGTTTTGGATTGGGAGTATGCTGCAATGGGCCACCCCTTATTTGATTTGGCGGCAGTTATTGAAGGTCAGAAAATCGCTAAGTTAGCTTCGGACAATTTATTGTCCCATTATCAGGCTGCTTATTCTGATCCATCGAGTGCCGATTACAGGCGTTTTTTGCAATGGCGCGTCATCTATTGTTATGTTGATCTACTTTGGTATGCCCTGCACCTAGAACATGAGCAGAAACTAATAGCGAAGAAAATTCTATATTTGAACGAGCTTTTAACCAATTTCGACCGCACCATGACTATCGAGAGTGGCTTTGATTAAGATTAAAAAAAACGCCCTTATTGTCTTAATGTTTCTTATGTTTTTCCTGTTCTTTTTTGGTGGCCCAAATTATGAGTCCTCTCGGTCTTTCAAAGAGTTTTGGAATTTTGGACATATTGTCTTCTTCGCTGTATTTGCCCACTATTTTTTTTGTAGCGGAGGTGCTTTAGCGCAATTATCGACTCTAAAAAAGCTCTTATTAACAATGATTTTTTCGTTGTTATTAGGGCTGTTCATTGAGTATATTCAATACGGCATCAATCGCGACCCCGATATCGGCGATGTATTGAGAGATGGTCTTGGGGGGTTGGTGGGTTTGTTTTTTTCTCCCATTTTACTTAACGCCAGACTAAAGATTGTTGTCAGAGTTGTATTGTCAGTTTTACTTGTTGTCCAGGGGTTGCCGTGGCTGAGTTATTTGCTCGACGAGTATGACGCGAAATCATCATTTCCTGTTTTATCTGACTTTGAATCAGAGGTTCAGTCGTCACGTTGGACGGGTTCTAATAGCGTATCCGATCGCGAGCCAAAAACAGGAAGCGGTTCTCTCGAAGTCCCGTTAGGAACAGAAAAGTACTCCGGTGTCGGTTTGAAATATTTTCCCCGAGACTGGAGTCATTATCAATCCCTCTATTTTGACGTTTTTAGCCATGAGCAGAACTTCGACATAACGGTACGGATAAACGATCGGCAGCACCGTAAAGGTGCGCAGGACTATTCGGACCGCTTTAATCGAAGCTTTAAGTTAAATAAAGGATGGAATTCTATTGTTATACAATTAGACGAAGTATCGAAAGCGCCTCTCACCAGGCTGTTAGATCTGTCCGACGTCGAGGGTTTGGGCATTTTTGTTGTTGCGTTGAGTTCACCAAGTATTCTATATATCGATAACGTAAAATTACAGTAATTTTTGTTTCTATTGGTGTACAGTCTCGCATTCAGCTTGCCTGTTTCATTCGGTAGAAATTCGATATCGCTCTTATAGGATTTTCGCTAAGCCAAAAACGCTGACCAGTAATAACACGCTACCGAGTATGCGATAAAAAACAACGGGATCAGCCTCTAACATTATTCGATGAAAGCGAAGTCCTACGAGATGGCCGATACCTGCGCAAGG
Source organism: uncultured Cellvibrionales bacterium (assembly GCA_913019905.1). Classification (GTDB taxonomy): domain Bacteria; phylum Pseudomonadota; class Gammaproteobacteria; order Pseudomonadales; family Dasaniaceae; genus Oceanicoccus. The sequence continues at coordinate 146,992 of CAJVZD010000004.1, read as the reverse complement.
CAAAAGCCAGATGTGATAGATTAAGTTCAAATCAACGCCCGCATAGATAAAGGCGGCCATTTTAATAGAAACCAGTATCATCCATAAGGCAAAAATGGTGTCGCGTAATTGTTCGCGGGCAACGTTACTTGTATATACGGCGACAATCAGCGGGCCTCCAATCAGAGAAGTGCCGCTGAAATACGCACCGATAACTAAAAAAACGACGTCTAGCTTTTTGCTGTTAGTAGCAAACGGGCGATTTAGAATATAGGAAATGGCATAAAGCGAAACAATGGAAAAAATGATGCCGCTCATAATGTGTGCGGGCAAGGTGATTAAACCCAGTACACCTATGAGCTTCGGGATAATCATTATTTTCAGGGAGCTTTTTAAGTAGCTCCAGTCGACATGGCTCTGATTTTCTACGTTTTCTGTTTTTTCATTTTTGTTTTTTTCCCAGTTTTTATACAGCGTTATTCCCGCGAAAAATAATAAATGAACCGAAACAATCGGTAGGTACACCAGCGGCCGGTCATCGATTAACAGCATAAAAGGCAGGGATAAAACCGAACCGCCAAACCCCAGCCCGGAACGAACAAAGCCGCTCCAGATAAAAGTTAACGTTATTAGCAGATATTGATAGAGTTCAAGTTCTGGCATCAATGCTAGATATTGTCGAGATTTTGTTCAGAAATTGCCTCTCCTAATAAACTACCCATTTGCGTGGGGCTACCCGCTGATAAATTTTCGTTCCATTCCATGACTTTCGGGCCGAATAAAACAATGGCGGTTGAACCCAGTTTAAATCGGCCCATTTCCCCACCTTTCTCAATGACTATTGTTCGCGGCTCTTTATTGTAATGCGAGACTTTTATCTCTCGTTTTAGAGGAGCTATCTGTCCATCCCAAACGGTTTCAATACCAGCCACGATCATTGCGCCAACGAGCACGATAGCCATCGGGCCCGCGTTAGTGTCGAAAATGCACACAGCCCTTTCATTGCGGGAAAATAGTCGGGGCACATTTTCAGCGGTGCTGGTATTGACAGAAAATAAATCACCGGGCACATAAGTCATGGAAATTAGCTTGCCCGTTAATGGCATATGTACGCGGTGGTAATCTTTTGGAGACAAGTAGATGGTGGTAAATTGCCCGTTCGCAAAGGATGAGGCGGTCTCTTGATCTCCGCCGAGTAATTCCAGCAAGCTATAATCCTGGCCTTTCGCTTGGAAAATCCGGCCATTTTTAATGGCGCCTAGCTGGCTTACTGCGCCGTCGGCGGGGCAAACTATTTTGTTTTCGCCGGCGGCGACAGGACGAGCGTCATCCTTCAGTGCGCGGGTAAAAAATTGATTAAAGCTACCATAGCTTTCCGGTATTGGGTCTACCGCTTCGCTCATATTGACATCGTAGTGTTTGATGAACGCCTTGATGATAGTGTTTTTTAACCAGGGCCATTCGCAATTTGCTATCAGTCCTGCAAATCGTGAAAGTGCGTGTTGTGGAACAATGTATTGAAAATAAATAAAAAGTGTTTTCATGAAAATCTTATGTTCCTATTCTATTGGTGTATCGTCGCGGTTACCCCATTCAGACCATGAACCGTCGTAACCCTTAATGTTTGTATACCCGAGTATTTTCATGGCGAGGTATGACAATCCAGAACGATGATGTGTTTGGCAATGAGTCACTATTTCTTTTTCTTTCCCCAATCCCACGTCTTCCAGTCTTTTCTGCAGTAGCTCTAGATCGATGAGGCGCATATTACGATCCCGGTCCATCAGTTCAAGCCAGTCGATATTTATCGCTCCCGGTATATGTCCGGCACGTTTTGCCAGCACTTTACTGCCATCGTACTCTTCTGCGGAGCGCGCATCCCAGATACCAAAATTGTTATCGTTGAGTTTGGCGACAATGTCTGCAACGACGGCAATAGGATTATTGTCAATCGTTACCTGAAAGTCTGTCGGTCGTCCTGTATTGGTTTTTGATTCGGAGGAGTGCCCCTCGTTTAGCCACGCGTGCAGACCCCCGTTAAGATAAGAATAGTTTTTGTGGCCGAGGACATCCAGAGTCCAAATTAGGCGTCCCGCCCAGCCGCCACCTTCATCGTCATAGGCAATGACATGTTTACTGTCGTTGAGTCCGACGTCAGAAAACAGCTGTTTTAGTTGCTCTTTGCTCGGCAGTTTCCCCGGCACTGGCGCTGATCCCGCTTGCAAAGACTGTGGCGAAATATGAATGGCGCCTGGAATATGGTGTTTGGCATAATTATCCGCAGTACATACGTCAAGTATTAACAAGTTGTCGTCGGTGTTATGTTCTAAATAGTTTGCAAGCTGCTCTGCTTCCAGTAGAAGGGGGAGGTTCGTTGACGTCATGGCATTAGATCCGAAATGGAATTCTCTGGTGAATGATGAATGGTAAATAGGTGATCGGAGTAAGGGCGAGATGGTAGTGTAATACGGTACTGCGATATTGTACTGCAATTTTTAATTGGTTTCAGCTATCGTCATATTTTTCAAGGCATTGGCTGACGGCTGCACATAATTGCTTGAAGAACCGATATTGCTGGGCGCTGATATTTCCATTGCTTTTTGCGCAATCGGCGTAGATGACCGCAGTGGGGATTTTCTCGACGAAGATCGACATCATAAGAAATTCATTGGTATTGATCGCCTCTTTGAAGTTGTCGGGTAGCAACGGCGAGACCTTGGAATGATTGCCGCTGTTTAATTGAATACTCACCGTTTTTTGTAATAGTTTATTAAAGAAGTCGCCTCTGACTAATGTGTGGTTGAACTGAGTCAGAGCGGGGCTATTCTCGCAACCGTAATCATATAGGCAACGCAGGTTTTTCGTTTTACGGTTGAGCAGGCTGATGGTTGCTCTTTCCAGGCCAATAGCGTCGTGCATTGTCCGCAAGGCTAAATCTAGAATTTCGTGTTTATTTTTAAATGACTGCGAGTGCAGTTTTAATCGCTGTAGTACTGAAGCTAATTCTGGCGGAATCTTGGTGAGTTCCGCCTTATTTTTTGTCGACGGCTGTTCGATTTCAGGCTGTGACTGAGCACTTTTTTTCTTTGGGTGAGGGCGGCTTAGGCGGCTAGTGTTTGCTGAGTCGACGAGTCGTTCTTTTTCGATTCCATCTACGGGGCGTACCGTTGTCTGTTTTTTATGGTCAAGTTTTGTAGGGTCAGATTCTTCGGTGTCTAATATTGCACTGCCATGTTCTTTAGTTCTATGTTCTTTAGTTCTATGTTCTTTAGTTATATGTTCTTCAGTTCCAGTGTCGACCAGAACATGTTGCGCTTTTCTATAGCCGCTAAGTAGCTGTTGTGCCGGCGTCAAGGCACGCCGAATAGTATATTGTCTGGTAGCGTTGACCGCTTCCTGGTGCGCGAGCGCAATGGACTGCTCGACAGGTATCTGCAGGGCAGTGGCAAGAATTTTCTGTAAGCGCAGCGTCTGGCTTGAATTCCAATCCCATTCACTTTCGTCCGCTAATTGATTTGCCAGTGCAATGCCGAAAGCTGGGGAGCTGCAAACGCGCAGTAGCGAGGGTAAGTTTTCCATCGCAGGTTTTTGTTGCTCGTAGTCGATCTGGCTCAGCATTATCCATTGGCGGGCTGTTCCTCTTGTGCCTAGCTGCCAGCTTTCTTGCGTAAGTTTTGGTAAATTCCATCTGCGACTGACCAGACGATTCAGTTCGTGGAGTTTACAGCCGAATACTTGTACTTCCAGATCGCTGTGGCTCGAGCTATGATGCCGCGCCCGTAAGTGTTGCAGCTGCAACATTTGTTCTCCGGCATGAAACCATAGGGCCCAATTTGGCGCGCGTTGGAACAGTGCCGCCCAAAACATTTCGCCTGTGGGCCAATAAGGGTTTTTTGCAGCCCATGCTTCTACTTGGTAAGCCGCGTGCAAGCTGGTGCTTAGCTGCTGGCGATAGGCGGCGAAGTGAGTAAAATGTTTTTTATCATAGTCTTTGGCACGGCGAAGTAGCGTTTCGACGAAAGGGAAGCCCAAGAGACTAATTGTGTGCGACAGCGAGTGGGTTTCATTGTCCGAGCGTTGCAGTACTTTATTCGCTTCGCGCATTAATAATAGGCACATCCCGGGGTCTTCCATCAATATCGTGGCGATATTTTTGGCATTGCCGGTACTGGAATTGAGTTTTTGCAGGGCGGCTGTTTTGACTCGAGGATCGACGGGCAACGCCACCTCTTGCAATTGATCCTGCCATTCAGATAATCCCTGCGGGTTTTCTTTTTTGTTTTTTGCCATTGGGTCACTTAGAAAAAGAAAAGGGCGAACTTATAAGTTGAAAGAACTATCGGCTCGCTTCGGGCAATCTTTACCGCAGATAGTTTTACACCACTAATTATTCAGCAAATCTAAAGCATTTCTAGAGATCGTGCGATTGACTCAAAGCTGTCCAGGCGACGTTGACTTATTTCTCCGCGTTCCAGCGCCGACAGTACCTGGCATCCGGGTTCACTTTGATGTTTGCAATTGCGAAACTTGCAGGCGCCAATGTGAGGCCGAAATTCGATAAATCCATCCAGTACTTCTTCGCGCTCCATATGCCACAAGCCAAACTCTCTGATGCCCGGTGAGTCAACCAAGTCGCCGCCGTCGGGGAAGTGAAATAACTTAGCGGTGGTGGTGGTGTGAGTGCCCTTGTCGCGGCCTTTGGATAGGCCTCCCACTTTTATGTCGACACCGGGAAGAAGAACGTTGATGAGGGACGACTTACCTACGCCAGATTGTCCGACAAAGACACTGGTGCGATTTTTGAGAACAGACTTAAGCTCATTGAGTCCATCCATACTCTGGGTCGACGCTTCCAGTACTCGATAACCGATTTTGGGGTAAATCGATAATAGTTTTTCTATTTCAGCTCGATTGTCGTTATTGATAAGGTCAACTTTGTTGAGAAGAATGAGGGGTTCGATGTTAACTGACTCAGCGGCAACCAAATATCGGTCGATGAGATTGGCATAAGGTTGTGGTAAGGGCGCGAGCACGATGACTATATAATCGATATTTGCTGCGATGGGCCTAAGTGTTCCGTGATTGTCGGGGCGAGATAGCTCCGACTCTCTATCGAGGCTTGCGATGACAACTCCGGTAGGGTTGCCCGGCATCCATATAACACGGTCGCCGGTAACCAGGGTGCCGAGATTGGATCGCATATGACAGCGGCTAATTTCACCGGGAGAGTCTTTCCTTTGACTTTCAATATCGACTTGATTACCGTAGTGCGCAATGACTAAGCCCTGTTGTTCAGAGCCTAATTCTCCTTCGTTAATCTGCCTGTCAATGCGGTCTGATCGCTGATTTGCACGTTTGACGCGATCTTCCTGAACTTTGTTGACACGCCACGCTTGGCGTCTTGTTAGTTTACGTTTGCTCATGAAAATCTTATAGTTGTTGATTGGCTTGCTAATAGTGAATAGCGAGAGAATTTTTTGCTACACTAGAAACCTAATGAACATGGTCATTGTTAGAGGGTTTCACCGTCTCAGTGCAACAGTTTAACTTTAATTCCTGGAAATTGTATGTCTTCAGTATCAAGTAATTCAGATATCAACTCAAATCCGGATTTAAACCTTATCTGGATTGATTTGGAAATGACAGGACTAGACCCTGAAGTAGACCGTATCATCGAAATCGCGACGATTGTGACTGATGCGAAATTAAATGTTATTGCTGAGGGACCTTCTCTGGCGATCCACCAAGCGGACAAAATGCTCAACGCTATGGACGACTGGAATACCCGGCACCATGGAGATTCTGGTCTAACCGAGCGAGTTAAAAACAGTTCAATTACCGAACGCGAGGCTGAATTAGAAACGATCGAGTTTTTAAGCTCCCATGTGGCAGCGGGTATGTCTCCCATTTGTGGTAATAGTATCGGGCAGGACCGGCGCTTTCTGGTGAAGTATATGCCGGAGCTCGAAGCCTATTTTCATTACCGAAACTTGGATGTGAGTACACTAAAGGAACTCGTGCGTCGCTGGCGTCCCGATTTGTTGGCGGGTGTTAAAAAGAAAGGGTCGCATTTGGCAATGGACGATACCCGGGAATCTATCGCCGAACTACAGTACTACCGGGATGTGTTTCTAAAGGTTGAAGGTGGCTTATAGTCGAGATTGTAGTCGGGCTTCTAGTCGGGCTTAATATAGAAAGTCGTTTTTGTCGAAAAGTAGTCTCAAACCGATCGTTTTCTATCAATTCTCGACATTATTGTCGCTGTACTTTCCTCCATGTCTTCGCAGTGCCCATTGAACATGTTCCCGAACGAGTGTTGAAGGGTGGTTTAGTTTATCTTCCAGGACTGAAATCAAACGTTGACTCGTCGGCGCATTACCCAGTGCAATAGCGATATTTCTCAACCAGCATTCGTAACCGATACGGCGGATTGCCGAACCTTCCGTTCGCTTTAAAAAATCCGGTTCGGACCATAGAAATAATTCGATAAGGTCGGCTGATTCCAAATTGTTACGGGGTTGAAAATCTTGTTCTTGCGTTTGTTCGGCGAATTTATTCCAGGGGCAGACCAGCTGACAATCGTCGCAGCCATAGATACGGTTACCCATTAAAGGACGCAAGTCCTCTGGAATGCTGCCTCGCATTTCTATCGTCAGATAGGAAATGCAGCGACGTGCATCCACTTGATTGGGTGCGACGATGGCATTGGTAGGACACAGGTCGATGCATTGTGTGCAGGTGCCACAGTGCATGGTTTCCTGCGGTGGGTCTAAAGGTAGGGGTAGGTCAGTGTATATCTCTCCGAGGAAAAACCAGCTGCCTGCTTTCGAATTTATCAGCAAGGTGTTTTTTCCAATCCAGCCGAGCCCGGCTTTTTCGGCTAATCCACGTTCCAGTACCGGTGCGCTGTCCACAAAAGCCCTGTAGTTGTAGGGACCGACTCGATCTGCAATTTTTCCAGCGAGGTTTGCCAGGCGTTTACGCATGAGTTTGTGGTAATCTCTTCCTAAGGCATAACGCGAAACATAGGCTTGAGTGGTATTTTCCAGCACCTTATTCATGTCTTCTGCATCGGGTAAGTAGTCCATTCTAGCGCTCAGGACCCTGATCGTGCCGGGAATTAATTTTTCTGGGTGAGAGCGTTTATCGCCATGGTGCTCCATATAATGCATTTCTCCATGGAAATTTCGATCGAGCCAATGCTCAAGATGTTTTTGGTGATCTTGCAGGTCAACATCACTGACGCCAATTTGTTGAAAACCGAGTTCCAGGCCCCACTGACGAATGTCGGCCACTAACTTCGACGTGTCGAGCGCATCTATTGATGTATTGCGAGTTAAATCAGTTGTTTTCATAAAGTTAGCGTAGCGGCTCTCCTGTTACGAACGTATAATTTCACAAAATAAACGTAGCCCTCAGGCGACCACTGAATTGATAATGGAGAAGGGTGTTCTCGTCGATCGTACAATGGTTTCGAGTCGCGTTTGAGGGTTGATCGTAGACAATTGCGTTAATGTATTCTGACAGAAGCCGGTACCTTTGTGTAATGAATGTAATCTAGGCAGTGAATAAGCTGATTAAACAATAATCCCGGTAAGCAATTATATAGTTAAGCGAGATTGTACGTAAGTAACAGGGTACGTAAACAATAACGTACGGAAGCAACAATGAAGGAACAACAATGAATCATTTTTCGCGCCATGATAATTTGCCTATGAGCCTTTATCGTGCGGAACAATCGCAGGAGTTAGATCGTATAGCGATGGAAGAGTTTGAAATTCCTGGATTTACGCTAATGCGTCGAGCGGGAAAGGCTTTGTTTCAGGTACTGTTGGGGAATTACCCCGATGTGGAAAAGATCACGGTATTTTGTGGCACCGGAAATAACGGCGGAGACGGCTATGTGGTTGCCACCCTTGCCCGTCAGAAGGGGATCGACGTTGAAATTGTTCAGGTTGGGCAGGTGAGCCGGATGAAAAAGGATGCTTCGCAGGCTCGGCAGCTGGCTTTGAGTGACGGTATCGCGATAGTAGATTTCGACTCGAGTCTGGCTGTTGAACGGGGGGTGATAGTCGATGCCATTTTGGGTACGGGGGTCACTGGTGAGGTGCGCGATGATCCTCTACTTGCCATTGATTGCATTAACCATGCAGGTTTGCCGGTTATCGCCGCCGATATTCCTTCGGGAATATGTGCCGATACCGGCAAGGTTCTGCACAAAGCGGTATATGCAGAGCACACTGTTAGTTTTATTTGTGTTAAGCAGGGGCTCCTCACGGGCGCTGCACCGGACTATACTGGAAGTGTATATTTCTCGAATTTAGCTTTGCCGGAAGGAGTATTTGAGTTCGTAAGTCCAAGTAGTCAACGACTGGACTTTAAGGTGCTTAAGGCGACTCTTCCAACCAGACAGCGCAGTGCTCACAAGGGATTGTTTGGGCATGTCATGGTCACCGGCGGCGATTCAGGTATGGCCGGTGCTGCGGCAATGGCGTCGCAGGCGGCTACCCGAGTTGGCGCCGGCCTTGTCTCGTGTGCAACACGTCCAGAACATATCTCAGCGATTATCAGTCGTTGCCCTGAAATAATGGCACATGGTGTGATTTCCGGGCAGGAAATCGAACCGCTACTTCAGCGAGCGACAGTTGTCGTCGTCGGGCCGGGTTTGGGCCGCGGTCCGTGGGGAGAACAATTACTGCAGCAAGTCTGTAAACTTGATGTCCCAATGGTTATAGACGCCGATGCGCTGAATATTATTGCCGACGGACGTGTTGTTAAGGAACCGTATCGTGATAATTGGGTCTTAACTCCGCATCCGGGGGAGGCTGCGCGGCTATTAAATTGTTCTACTGCAGATATCCAACAGGATCGATTTGGCGCCGTTCATGAATTACAGCGGCGTTATGGTGGTGCTGTCATACTGAAGGGCGCCGGTACGCTGGTCGCTGATCCCGATAATGAAACACCAGGTCTTTGTTGTTATGGCAACCCAGGTATGGCCTCCGGAGGTATGGGAGACGTATTAAGTGGTGTTTTGGCGGGTTTGCTTGCCCAGGGGTTATCTGTTGCCGAGGCTTCGCGTTTGGGCGTTTGTCTTCACGCCCGCGCTGCTGATCTCGCTGCTTTAGACGGCGAGCGCGGTATGGTTGCCACTGATCTTTTACCTCATTTAAGAGAGCTCCTCAAATGAAGGAGTTAAGCTTAGATTTACTAGGTGAAGAGGCCATGGTTGATTTGGGTGTCGAATTGGCCGCGTCGATAGCGAATGGGGGGGTATTTAGCGGCGCTGTTATTTTTCTTGAAGGCGATCTCGGGATGGGCAAAACAACGCTCAGCCGGGGGGTGTTAAACGGATTCGGATATCAAGGGGCCGTAAAAAGCCCGACCTATACATTGGTTGAGCCTTACGAATTTGAGCAATTGACAATCTATCATTTTGACTTATACCGTTTAGGCGATCCTGAAGAGCTTGAATACATGGGCATACGTGATTATTTTGATACAAACGACCTATGCTTGGTCGAGTGGGCAGAAAAAGGGGCAATGTTTTTGCCCAAGCCTGATTTAGTGGTTAGGATAGGGTTGATCGACGGTGGCAGAGTGGTTCGGATAGCTGGACAATCTGAACAAGGTCACAAGATTACAGCTAGACTCAGTGATAGGCTTGGGTTGTAAAAACATCCAGCCTTAACTATAAAATGAATTATAAAAATCAATTGTAAAAACATTTTGCAATAGGTCGGGGAAACCAACAAGAGTAATGATGTTGCAACGAATTATAATGCTGGGGATGTTAGCTGTACTGACGATCAGTTCAACCCATGCCGCTGATATCAATGATGTTCGTCTATGGCGTGCACCGGAATACACGCGGGTGGTCTTTGATCTGTCGGCCGCGGTCAAGCACAATGTTATTATTCTAGAAAACCCTAATCGGATTGTCATTGATATCGAGCAATCGAAAATCAAAACCGATTTTAAGAAACTCGACTTTGCCAGCAGTCCGATTATTCGTGTTCGTAGCGGTATAAAGAAAAAAAGTGATTTGCGGATTGTATTCGATACATCTGCGGTCGTAAAACCTCGAAGTTTTTTGCTGAGATCTACCAAAAAATCCGGAAACCGGTTGGTAATTGACCTATACGATAAAGAAATTAAGAAGAAACCGACTCGGCATGAGAACGAAAACCGCAACGATAAGCGCGATATCGTCATTGCGATTGATCCCGGGCACGGTGGTGAAGACCCTGGGGCAAGTGGTCCCAAACGGCTTCGTGAGAAAAAGGTCGTGTTGGCGATTGCTAAAGAATTGAATTACTTATTCGGCAAGAAAAAGGGCTATAAGCCCGTCTTAATCCGCACCGGAGACTATTATGTGGGTTTGCAAAAACGTCGCAAATTAGCTCATACCGCTCAAGCAGATTTACTGGTGTCGATTCACGCCGATGCATTTAAGGATAAGAAGGTGAATGGCAGTTCCGTTTATGTCTTGTCTAGAAAAGGTGCGTCGAGTACCACGGCAAAGATCTTAGCTGCCGAGGCGAACAATTCCGACTTGGTCGGGGGTGTTAACCTGAGTGAAAAAGATGATGTGCTGGCCAGTGTGTTAGCCGACTTATCCATGTCTGCGAGTTTGGATTTAGGGATTCAGGTGGGGACCAAGGTCGTTCGGGCAATGGGTAACGTTTCCAAATTGCACAGTAAAAAAGTTGAACAAGCGAATTTCTCGGTGTTGCGGTCACCAGATATACCGTCAATCCTGGTCGAAACCGGGTTTATTTCAAATCCTCGAGAAGCAAAAAAGCTAAATACCAAAAGTTATCAGCGTAAGATGGCGAAAGCCATTTTTGACGGAGTTTCTCTCCATTTTACCTCGTACCCCCCACCGGATACCTATTTGGCTTGGCAAAAACGAAACCGTTTAAAATCGCTCGAATATACCATTGCGCGAGGTGATACGCTGTCGGGTATCGCAAAACGTTTTCAGGTCACTATTGCTTCAATACGTCTGAAAAACGATTTGGCCTCCAATTCCATTAAAGTTGGACAGACTATTATTATTCCAGCTTCTTAAAGTTCAGAAACATATGACTCGAATAAAATTATTAAGCCCGAGACTGGCTAACCAGATCGCTGCCGGTGAAGTGGTGGAGCGGCCAGCGTCTGTGATAAAAGAGCTGGTGGAAAATAGCGTTGATGCCGGTGCGAGCCGAATAGATATCGACATTGAGGCTGGTGGCGTTAAGTTGATCCGGGTTCGCGATAATGGTTCCGGCATTGCGCAAGAAGATATGCCATTGGCTTTAAGTCGTCACGCGACCAGTAAAATCATTGAGCTCGAAGATTTAGAGAGTGTTACTAGTCTTGGGTTTCGCGGCGAAGCGCTGGCCTCTGTTAGTTCTGTGTCGCGACTGACTTTACTGTCCAATACTGAGCAGAAGGGCGCGGGTTGGAAGGCGCAAACAGAGGGAAGGGATATGCAAGTCGATGTAGGTCCCGCTCCCCACCCCCAGGGAACCACCGTTGAAGTTCGCGATCTATTTTTTAATACGCCCGCCCGTCGGAAATTTTTGCGCAATGAAAATACTGAGTTTAAGCACATTGATGAAGTGATTAAGCGCCAATCATTGAGTCGTTATGATGTGGGTTTTCATTTGAATCATAATGGAAAAGCCATTCATTCACTCAAGCCCTGTACTCGCCAGCTTGAACGCGAGCGTCGGGTCGCCGCGGTTTGTGGTCCTGCGTTTATGCAAAACGCATTGCACATAGATACTGATACACCAGGTTTGCGTTTATGGGGCTGGGTGGCTCTACCCACTTTTTCCCGCAGCCAGGCAGATTTACAACACTTTTTTGTTAACGGCCGTGTTATCCGAGATAAGCTGGTAAGCCACGCTGTGCGGCAGGCTTATCGCGATGTGCTGTTTCATGGTCGCCATCCAGCCTTTGTATTATATTTAGAGCTAGATCCGGCCGTTGTCGATGTCAACGTACATCCGACCAAACATGAAGTCCGTTTTCGAGATGGGCGTATGGTTCATGATTTTATTTTTAGAAGTTTGCATCGATTATTGGCCGACGTCAGACCAGAAGATCAGTTACAGCCGACCGGCCTCGATATACCAAAATCATTAAATAACGGAGTGGCAGTGGCTGAGATCCAGACGCAAAATGCCATGTCCTTTAGTTCCGGGGAGAGAAGTCCTTTTCAACGGCCCTCTGTGGGCCAAGTACGCGAACAGCTATCGGGTTATCAATCGTTATATGGTAGTAATACTTCCGGTCGAAGTGGCGGCGGTTTTTTCCCCGGTGACCAAAAAAACAATACGTTAGATGAAATGGCGGAAGCTAGTGATGTCCCGCCCTTAGGTTATGCCATCGCCCAGCTAAAAGGTATCTTTATTCTCGCGGAAAACGAGCGCGGATTGGTTCTGGTCGACATGCACGCAGCCCATGAACGGATTACCTACGAGCGGATGAAGAGCGCACGAGAGGGGGCCGGTATTCAGACTCAACCATTGCTGGTGCCTGTATCAATCGAGGTTAGTCAGCATGAAGCAGATTGTGCTGAAGCACAGCGTGAGTTTTTTGAAAGTGTGGGTGTTAGTGTCGACAGGGCTGGTCCGGAAAGTCTTTTGGTGAGACAGGTTCCTGTTATCCTACAGAGCAGCGATGTCGAGCAGCTACTGAGGGATGTCTTGTCAGATATTCTCGAATACGGTTCAAGTGATCGTATCCAGGCTCATATCGATGAGATCTTATCAACGATGGCCTGCCACGGTTCCATTAGAGCAAACCGACGTCTCAGTATTCCCGAAATGAATGGCTTGTTGAGGGACATGGAAGATACCGAGCGAAGCGGGCAGTGTAATCACGGACGCCCTACCTGGACCCAGTTATCATTGGATGAATTGGATAAACTCTTTTTGCGGGGTCAGTAAATGAGCCCTTTCTGCATGAAGCAAAATATGCTTTTGTGGACAATAGTTTGTTCGTTAGTTGTCGATTTTTGCCTTCCATTAACCGTCAATGCTCAAGCGCTTTTAGAAAGCCGCGAGCTTGAACCAATTCGATTTCAATTGCGTTGGCATCATCAATTTCAGTTTGCCGGGTATTACGCGGCTAAAGAAAAAGGTTTTTACGAAGAGGCCGGTTTTGATGTGGAGTTAGTGCCCGGTTCTGCAGATAAACAGCCCGTTCGTGAAGTCCTCTCGGGTCGCGCTCAATATGCGGTAGGGAACAGTGAGATTTTGCTGTCACGATTAAACGGTGAGCCGTTGGTGGCGTTGGCTACGGTATTTCAGTATTCACCATCGATATTACTTACCCTGAAAAAGTCTGGAATCGAAAAGCCTGCAGATTTAATAGGTCACCGCGTGATGGGGGTTAAGGATCGATCTGATGCAGATTTTTTCGCGATGTTTGCAAGAGAAAAAATCGCCTTAGGAAGCATGGACTTGATGAGTAGTAGTTACAACGTTGAGGACTTGATCGACGGAAAAACAGATGCGTTTAACGCGTATCTGACCAATGAGCCATTTTATTTAGAAGAAAAGGGAGTTGCTTACAACATCATTAATCCCCGTGATTACGGTGTCGACTTTTACAGCGATATTTTGTTTACCTCTGAAGATGAGGCTCGCTTTCATCCCGACCGAGTTGAACGTTTCCGAAGAGCGACGCTGGAGGGCTGGAAGTATGCGCTCGCCAATCCTGAGGAGCTTATTCAGACTATCCGGGATAAATATAGCAGTAAGAAAACCTTGAGTCATATGCGTTACGAGGCACTGTCAGTTATAGGTTTAATTCTTCCTGACTTGATAGAAATTGGGTATACAAATCCTCTTCGATTTCGGGCGATGGCGGAGGTTTTTTTGGAGCAGGAGTTAGTGAATAACCTGGACAGGTTTGATGGATTTATTTATACCCATAAAGAGAAAGAAAACAGTTATTCATTTTATTTGCTGATGGCAGTCTGTGTTTTTCTCTTTGCAGTTTTCGTTTTTTTTGTTTTGACGGCCTTGTTCAATCTACGAGTAAAAAGAGAAGTTGAAGAGAGACGGGTGGCAGAAGAAAAGCTAAAGTTATTAACGAATAAAGACTCGTCAGCGGAATTGCTTAATAGGCAAGTGTTCGAAAGAAAATACCGCGAAGAGCTAACTCGTGCTCAACGTTATGGCGATGTGTTTAGTCTTCTTCTCATTGATATTGACGATTTAAGGAAGTTAAGCGAGCGCCATGGGTCGGATGCCGACGAACGAATTATTATTACCATCGCTCAGCTATTGTTGGGAGACGGTAGAGAGAGTGACTATTTGGGGCGCTACTCGCACGGAGAATTTATTCTGTTGCTACCCAGAACAAGAGTGACTGAAGCAACTAACTACGCAAAGAGATTGTGCCGTTTTGTTAGGGAAAACCCTATTGACCTCGATGACGGTCAAGACGTTGCGGTGACTGTGTCTATTGGCGTGGCGGAGTGGAAGCCGGAAGACAAAGATGAAGAGACTATTGTTAACGCAGACAAAGCTCTGTTTCGTGCGAGAGCCAATGGACGAGATCAGGTTGTGTCCCGTGACCTTTAGAATCGATTTTATGTATTCACTACAGTCCGGCGCTAGTTCAGAATGAGCTTGCCTCCCGCATTTTTTTTGATGGGTCCCACTGCATCTGGAAAAACAGACCTTGCCATACAGCTTTGTCGAGAGTTGCCCTGTGAGATTGTCAGTGTCGATTCTGCACTAGTCTATCGAGGTATGGATATAGGAACGGCCAAGCCGAGTGCAGAAGAGCTAAAAAAGGCTCCGCACAAGTTAATCGATTTTCTCGATCCAGTACAAACTTATTCGGCTGCCGACTTTCGCCGAGATGCGCTGGAGGAAATGGGTTCGATAACAGCCAGGGGAAATATTCCTTTGTTAGTCGGCGGATCAATGTTGTATTTTAAAACACTTATCGAAGGAATTGCCGATTTACCCGTGTCGGACTTGGCGATTAGATCCGAAATTGAGGCTCAAGCCCAGAGTAAAGGCTGGCCCTATGTGCATGGCTTGCTTGCTAAGGTGGACCCGGAATCCGCACAGCGCATTCACCCCAATCATTCCCAGCGAATTGAACGAGCGCTAGGCGTTTACCGAGCGACCGGGAAGACGATTACCGCTTATTATGAAGAGCAAAATAAAGCGGGTTTGGGCCAGTACAGTTTACCCTACGAGCTCTTACAAATGGCGATCGCTCCACTTGACCGGAAGGTATTACATCAACGTATTGAGCAGCGATTTCAATTGATGATTGAACGTGGATTTATTGACGAAGTTCGGCACCTGTACAATCGGGAAGATCTTAATTTAGCTCTGCCGTCGATGCGCGCAGTAGGTTACAGGCAAGTTTGGCAATATCTCGATGGAATGTTATCCCTGGGCGAAATGAACGAAAGAGCAATAATTGCTACGCGGCAACTGGCAAAGAGACAGCTCACCTGGTTAAACAAGTGGAAGGGGCTGCAATGGCTTCATACAGATAGCCGCGGCTCGCTGGTTTCAAGTACCCAAACGGTCGATGGGGTGGCTGATATCGTCGGTATGCCGGCAATAACTCTCGCGTTAAGATACGTGAATAAGTATTCTCCTTAAGTTATTGATTTAAGTTATACTTTACGTGCTTTTGTCTGCATTCGTGTAATTTGGGTATTTTGACTTAAATTTTGTGTTCGGGGATGTGATGATAGTTTTATCTGTTAGCGAATGATTTAATTAAAAAATTTGTATGTACAGGTCTCAATAATACTATTTATGACCCCAATTTGGGTTATCAAGGAGAGTGGCATGTCAAAAGGGCATACGTTACAAGACCCTTATCTGAATGTTTTGCGCAAAGAGCGCGTTCCCGTTTCGATTTATCTCGTCAACGGAATTAAGCTGCAGGGTCAAATTGAGTCTTTTGATCAGTTTGTTGTCTTGCTAAAAAATACTGTCAGTCAGATGGTTTATAAGCATGCTATTTCTACCGTAGTACCTTCACGGGCAGTTCGTATGCCAACGGCTGATCAAGATGATGCGGAAAGCTAGTCCCGATAACGCTGGCGCTTTGCCGGTGCGAAACTGTCAGTTGGCTGAGGAGAACTTGAGGATCATCGTTGTTTTTTGATCGTCCCGATTCCGGTGAGCGAGCAGTGCTTGTTCACCTCGATCTTACACATGAAAAAGAGCGCGAAGACCCTCGGGAATTTGAGGAGCTTGTTTTGTCTGCCGGTGGTGACCCAGTCGCGCTTATCGGCGGTCAGCGTTCTTCGCCAACCCCACGATACTTTGTCGGTACCGGTAAGCTGGAAGAAATTAGACAACAAGTAGTACATCACGAAGCCGAAATCGTATTGTTTAATCATGCGCTGTCCCCTAGCCAGGAGCGTAACCTTGAGCAAGAATTGCAGTGTCGCGTTTTAGATCGGACCGGCTTGATTTTAGATATTTTCGCTCAACGAGCTCGCACCCACGAAGGTAAGCTGCAAGTTGAGCTGGCGCAGCTACAGCATATGTCTACGCGTCTCGTTCGTGGTTGGACTCATCTCGAAAGACAAAAAGGCGGGATAGGTTTACGAGGTCCCGGAGAAACCCAGCTAGAAACAGATCGACGTTTGTTAAGAGTGCGTATAACGTCTATTACTAAGCGACTGGACAGAGTGCGTAAGCAGCGTGACCAAGGGCGAAGGGCACGCGACCGCGCAGATATTCCGACCGTTTCCCTAGTGGGCTACACCAATGCCGGAAAATCCACTTTATTCAACGCATTAACGCAAGCGGAAGTCCTGGTTGCGGATCAATTATTTGCGACTCTAGATCCCACTTTAAGGCGCTTGAAGGTGCCTGATATCGGGCCAATTGTACTGGCTGATACCGTTGGGTTTATTCGTCACCTGCCTCACAAATTAGTTGAGGCATTTCGTGCGACTCTCGAAGAGGCAGCGCAATCCGATTTATTGATTCATGTAATCGATTGCGCGGATGAAGAGCGAGCCAATAATATCGAACAAGTACAGAGTGTGCTGAAAGAAATAGGCGCAGACAATATCCCCGTTATCGAGGTCTACAATAAAGTGGACTTATTAGAGGCTGTACCCAGAATCGATCGTGGACAGGAAAATGAAATAGAAAAAATTTGGTTGTCTGCGCAACAAAAAACAGGATTGACCTTGCTGATTGAAGGCTTGGCTGAGAATCTGGCGGAAGACCTTGTTCACGGCCATCTAAAACTCATTCACGAGCAGGGAAAATTAAGAGCCGCATTTTATCATCACGGTGCTGTTCTGTCTGAGCGATTTGATGATCAGGGGTTTTGTTGCTTGGAAGTCCGTCTGTCTAAAAGCGATTTTTGTCGATTGGCGAGCGCTCAAAAAATTAACCCGGACCAGTTATTGTCAGAGCTGGTCAATGGTTGAGAAGTGAGGCAGTTCCTCTTACTCGGTGATTAAATTGTGAATCAGCGTCGTCTATTTGTTCTTTTCCACTGTTGGTTCCGCTGCAACATGAAATTACAACATAGGGTTCAGATCATTCAATTTGAACAAATTGATGAGATTTGCACCGAGAATGAGCCTTTGAAGTGAATAAGGAAGACATGCGGTCTCTAAATTTGATAGACTCCTGCGCTGAATTTTAGCGATTTGGCCGCGCGTCGTCAGTGCAATCGGTATCGTCGCTAGCAAATCGAAAAAGTTGATAATGCAAGCCGTCGTTTAAGTAAACGCGCGAGTAGATAAGACAAAAAAACGAGGAGATTGAGATGGCCTGGAATGAACCGGGTGGTGGTGGAGATAAAGATCCGTGGGGTAATAAAGGTAATCAAGGCCCCCCTGATCTGGATGAAGCCTTCAAGAAGTTACAAGAAAAGCTAAACGGCCTATTTGGCAGTGGTTCTGGTGGTGGTAAAAACATGGGAACGGCCGATATTGGGCCGGGCTTGATATTTGCCGTCATTGGGGTAATTGTTCTTATCTGGGCTTCGATGGGTATCTATCAGATCAACGAAAAAGATAGGGCCGTCGTACTGCGTTTTGGGAAATATGTCGACACTTACGGACCCGGTTTACACTGGAATCCTCCCCTAGTTGAAAGTAAAACTATTGTTCGTGTTACGGAAGAGCGGCAATATTCGTCTAAAGGTGTCATGCTGACGCAAGACGAGAATATTGTTGAATCTCCTCTCACTGTTCAATATAACATTGCCGATCCTAAAGCTTTCGTCCTGAATGTTAAGAATCCAGAGCTTAGTCTGCAACAGGCAACGGATAGCGCATTACGCCACGTTGTTGGTAGTAGTAAATTAGACGACGTGGTTTCAATAGGGCGTTTGCAAATCGGCAGCGAAGTTAAAGAGCGCTTGCAGACCTATCTCGACAACTACGGCACCGGGATTCAGGTAGTAAAAATCAATATTCAAGAGGCCAAGCCGCCTTCTGAAGTGAAAGAAGCTTACGATGATGTTATTAAGGCTCGTGAAGATCAGGAGCGTTTAATCAACGAGGCCCAAGCCTATGCTAACGGTATAATCCCGGAGGCTCGCGGTAAGTCACAACGATTGATCGAAGAGGCGAACGGCTACAAAGCAAAGGTTATCGTTGAGGCGGAAGGTGAGGCGCAGCGCTTTGAATATCTTCTTAAAGAGTATCAAAAGGCACCAGAAGTCACTCGAGAGCGTCTCTATCTTGATGCAATGCAAGCTGTGATGAGTCAGAGCTCTAAGGTATTGGTCGATGTTGAAGGCGGAAATAATATGTTGTATTTGCCGTTAGATAAGATTATTCAATCTAAACCCGCCTATTCGGGCGACTCGTTGGCCCCTAGCGCCAGTGTTAGTGACATTGCCGATGAAGTGATTAAGAAGCTTCGACGCGATCAAAGCGCAAGCCGCCGCAGGGAGACACGCTAATGGCTCGATTAATTCCAGTTATAATAGCTCTATTTCTCGCGATTATTATCGGTAATAGTGCTCTGTATGTGGTGAAGGAGACCGAGAAGGCCGTAAAGCTCAGGTTCGGTAAATTGGTCAATACCAACATTGGTCCAGGTTTACACTGGAAAGTACCGGTGATGGATGAGGTTCGAAAGTTTGACAGTCGTGTATTAACGCTTGATGCGCCGCCGGAAAGTTTTTTTACGGTACAGAAAAAGCGCCTGATCGTAGACTCTTTTGCCAAGTGGCGAATAGCGAATGTCGATACTTACTATCGAGTGACCGGCGGTAATGAAAGTGTGGCAATGAACCGCTTAGCTAATCGTGTCAACGATGGATTGCGTAACGAATTTGGTACGCGTACCTTACACGAAGTGGTGTCGGGCGAACGTGATCAGCTAATGAGTGATATCAAGATAGGGCTCAACGCAACCGTCGAGGAAACATTAGGTATTGAGGTGGTAGACGTCCGGGTAAAACGCATCGACTTGCCTCCAGAGGTCAGTGAGCCGGTATTTCGCCGAATGAAAGCCGAGCGCGAGAAGGAAGCTCGGGAGCTTCGATCTAAAGGGATAGAAGCCGCTGAAAAGATTCGTTCTTCTGCCGAGCGCGAAAAAACCATTTTAGAGGCGCAAGCTTATAGCTCTGCTGAGCGTGCTCGCGGTGAAGGCGATGCACAAGCCGCAGCGACCTACGCGTCCGCATACAGCCAGGACTCAGAGTTCTATGCGTTTGTTCGTAGCTTAAATGCGTACCGAAGTGCTTTTAAGGATAAGGGCGATATCATGTTAGTTGATCCACAAAGCGACTTTTTTAAATATCTGAATGACAGCAAGGCCGGTAAGTAAAGGCTGAGAATAGGGTTTAAGTCAAAATCGACAGACGTATTGATACGGTTAACAAACGTCGATTTGTGATATAATGCGACAACCGGGCCGTTCCAGGGTTTATTGTTAAATAAGCTGCGAGCTGCTCGGTTTTTTTGTGTTTGACGACTTAAGGTTAGCCTTTTTGCGGCGCGCCTAATTTCAAATTGCAAAATACATAAACCGGGGTGGATAGATGTGGCACGACGTGTTGGTAGCGTTTTCCCTGGTTTTGGTCATTGAGGGGTTATTGCCTTTCTTGAGTCCCGATTCGTGGCGAAGAGCGGTTTTAAATGTTGCTCAGCAAGCAGATAACTCCTTGCGAGTGATGGGTTTTATTTCGATGCTGGTCGGTGCTGGCATGTTGTACCTGGTGAATGGTTAGATCTACGTTTGCTTGGCTATTAATGTAAATACTCTGTTATTTCATATCAAAGGTTAACTATGAGCAAAGCTGATCGCTGGTTACTGCCCGATGGCGTCGAAGAGCTGCTTCCCGAGCAAGCTAGCCAGGTAGAAATACTGCGGCGAAAACTGCTGGATTTATTTAGCAGCTGGGGTTATGAGTTGGTCATCCCGCCGTTAATTGAGTTTACAGATTCTTTGTTAGTGGGCCTTGGAAGTGACGTCGATATCCAAACGTTTAAGGTTGTTGACCAAATGAGTGGCCGAACAATGGGCATTCGAGCAGATATTACAGCACAAACGGCTCGTATCGATGCGCATAGCTTGAAACGAGAGGGCCCGGTACGTCTTTGTTATGCCGGTAGCGTTTTACATACCAGGCCTAAATCATTAATGGCATCGCGCACACCTATTCAGGTCGGCGCAGAACTTTATGGTGACGCGGGGTTAGACAGCGATATCGAAGTCATTTGCCTCATGCTGGAAACGCTTCATTGTAGCGGTGTGAAAAATATAACTCTGGATCTTGGGCACGTCGGCATCTATAGAGCCTTGATCAAAGAGGCGGGTCTTAGTGAAGAGGCGCAACAGAAATTATTTGATGCATTACAGCGCAAGTCTACGGTCGACATCGAGGAGGCGATTACATCGGGAATTAACGACCCGGAAATGGCTGATATGATGAGAACGCTAAGTCAGCTAAATGGCGACAACTCGGTGTTAGCTAGAGCGAAGACCGCGCTCGCAAAAGCGCCTGGCGAAGTTATTGCCGCTATAGAAGTACTGGAAAAAGTGGCTGAAAAAATATTCTTGCGTATGCCCTCGGTAAGAATATATTTTGATTTGAGTGAGCTTCGTGGCTACCATTATCATACAGGTCTGGTTTTTTCTGCGCTCGCGCCCGGGCATGGTCAAGCTGTTGCGAATGGCGGCCGTTACGATCATATTGGCGAAGTCTTCGGTCGAGCACGACCGGCAACTGGTTTTAATACAGATCTCAAAGCGTTGTTAAGCTATCTGGAAAAAGGGACGGCCAAAGATGCCTCTACGATATTGGCGCCGACCAGTGATGACTTGAATGATGCAGAGGAGTTGGCTTTGTGGCAGTTGGTACAGCGCTTACGCGAAGAAGGCGAGCAAGTGATTTATGGTCTGTCAGGACAAGCTTGTACCTTGGAATACAGTCGAAATCTGGTGTTATCCGACGGTCAGTGGACAGTAAAAAATCGCTAAGCTTTAGCACTTCGCTACTGGCCAGTTAGTAGAGTCCCAATTATTTTGACTACTATTAAAATAAGTTCTATTTGTATCGAGTTCTATTTGTATTGAATTCTGTCTTTTTTGAGTTCTATTTATATTGAGTGAAGCAATGAGTAAAAATGTCGTAATTCTTGGCACCCAATGGGGTGATGAAGGTAAGGGTAAAATAGTTGACCTGCTGACTGATCAAGCGGCTGCCGTAGTGCGCTTTCAAGGCGGGCATAATGCCGGGCACACCTTGGTTATAGACGGAGAGAAAACGGTTCTTCACCTAATTCCGTCGGGCATATTGCGAGACAATGTTAATTGCCTAATCGGTAATGGTGTCGTGTTGTGTCCCGAGGCTTTACTCAAGGAGATTGCAGAACTCGAGGAAAAAAATGTTCCCGTGCGAGACCGATTATTATTGAGTCCAGCTTGTCCGTTGATATTGCCATACCACATTGCTCTGGATCAGGCGCGTGAAAGCTTAAAAGGAAAAGACAAAATCGGTACCACTGGACGTGGTATCGGACCCGCCTACGAAGATAAGGTGGCTCGGCGGGGTATTCGTCTCGGCGACCTAAAATTTCCCAAGCGTTTTGCAGCAAAATTAAAAGAAGTACTCGAATATCACAACTTCCAGCTAACCCAATATTACAAGGTTGACGCGGTCGATTACCAAACGGTTTACGACGAAACAATGACAATGGCGGAGCAAATCTTACCCATGATGGCAGACGTCAACGGTCTGTTGCATGAACTTCGAGAGGATGGGAAAAATATTCTGTTTGAAGGAGCGCAGGGCTCTCTGCTAGATATTGATCACGGTACCTACCCTTTTGTGACGTCTTCAAATACAACAGCAGGCGGCACGGCCACGGGTAGTGGTTTCGGCCCATTGTATCTCGATTATGTATTGGGTATTACCAAAGCCTACACCACGCGGGTTGGTTCAGGTCCATTTCCCACGGAGCTATTTGACGAAGTAGGCGCGCATCTGGCGGAAAAAGGGCATGAGTTTGGAGCTACGACTGGCCGTGCACGACGCTGCGGTTGGTTTGATGCCGTTGGCTTGCGACAAGCAGTAAGAATCAACAGCATTTCGGGTATTTGTTTGACCAAGCTCGATGTTCTGGATGGTTTGGAGTCAATCAAGATTTGCACGAGCTATACTGATAAAGAAGGGCAGTCGGCACCGATGCCGGTTGATGCTGAAGATTACGAAAGGTTGGTACCGGTCTACGAAGAATTACCGGGTTGGTCTGATTCGACCATTGGCGTAAGAAAACTGGAGGATCTACCTCCGAATGCATTAGCGTATATTCAACGGCTGGAAGCGCTAATCAAAGCTCCTATCGATATCATTTCGACGGGGCCGGATCGGTTAGAAACTATCGTTTTGAGGCATGCTTTTGACTAGTTGAACCGACGCTATCTCGATTGGGTTTGAGTACCAGGCTGACCGCGAGCTTTCGTCTCTTGCGTCGTGGCGATTCAACGGATGGCGAAAGTCACCGATGTTTTAGAGCATTCTGGTCGCGATTAGCATCGGATCTTCTGCCCAGAAAGAATTCTCTACAACGGGAACGAAGAGATTGTTATGATCGAAGAAACTATTCAATATGCAACTGAACACCATATTGCGCGTATAACGCTTAACAATGTAGCCACTCACAATGCATTGGGTGAGCATGAATTGGTGGCGTTGCAGCACTGTTTTAGTCTCGTTGAAGAAAATAAAGACATTCGCGTCCTGGTTATTAGCAATCGTGGTGAAAAGACTTTTTGTGCGGGCGCTGCACTAAACCAGTTGTCTAGCGGGAAAATCAGCCCAAATAGCTTTCAGGATACAACCGATCAATTGGCAGCCATTCGTGTTCCTTCTATCTGCGCGATCAATGGTAATGTTTACGGAGGCGGCGTCGAACTCGCTTTAAGTTGCGATTTTAGAATTGGAGTGCGCGGCAGTCATATGCGCGTTCCGGCAGCCAAATTGGGTTTGTGTTATCCGATCAGTGGTATCAATCGTTACGTAGAGCGCTTGGGCGTATCTTTGGCAAAGCGGATATTGATGGCCGCGGAACAGTTTGATGCTAAAGAACTACTTCATATTGGCTTCCTGGATTATTTAGTCGGTGCAGACGAAATCGTGAACAA
Source organism: uncultured Cellvibrionales bacterium (assembly GCA_913019905.1). Lineage (GTDB taxonomy): Bacteria > Pseudomonadota > Gammaproteobacteria > Pseudomonadales > Dasaniaceae > Oceanicoccus. The sequence continues at coordinate 123,392 of CAJVZD010000004.1, read as the reverse complement.
AACCCAGGACCTGGCGGATTCAATTTCATTGCTGGCGCCGCTGGCGGTTCAATCAATGAAGCATCTCCTGCAGCAGGCCGCCTCTGGAGAAATCGATCCTAACTACGCCGAAGAACTGTCAAAATTATGTGCGGAATCGGCAGATTTAAAAGAAGGGTTTGCCGCCAGTCGTGAGAAACGCGCGCCAGTCTTTACCGGTACTTAGCAAGTTCCCGCTTAGAGTTCATTCGGGTACTGATAAGATATCGTCTGTTTTCTCGGTGACGATTTTCAGTCTATTACTGAAATTTCCTTAACGTGCATTTGTATTTTTACTGTTAGCCGCCTAGGTAACACTCGATTCATTGGCGCGTTATTTGTTGTTTTCGTATGTCAGTAAATATTAGACGGAGTGCTTTTAATCCTCGTGTTTTTGTAAACCTCTTTACGGCGTATTGTTGGCATCGCTTAAAAACGCTTGATGGTGACGGCCGAAAAACCTAATTGATGTTCCTTGGCCTGTATTTCCTGCCAGTCTTAGCGCCAATGAAAAATAATTCGAATAATTATCGGTGATTTATCAATGCAATCAGCAAACTTGGAATTCGGCACGCTAGTTTCCTTAACACTTTACTTTATTGCGATGTTGGGAATCGGTCTTTACGCCTATCGAAAATCAACCGGCGATATTTCGGCATACATGTTGGGCGGCCGTAAACTGACTCCGAGTGTTACTGCGCTCTCTGCCGGTGCATCTGATATGAGTGGCTGGATGTTGATGGGTTTACCCGGAGCCATGTTTGTGTCTGGTTTGAGCAGCGCGTGGATCGGTTTTGGATTACTTATCGGCGCGTATCTGAATTATCGGATCGTAGCGCCGCGACTTAGAACGTATACGGAGCTCGCGAGTGATTCTATTACCTTACCGGATTTTTTTGAAAATCGATTCGGGGATAAATCTCATGGCTTAAGGTTACTTTCTTCAGTCGTGATCATCGTTTTTTTTACACTTTACACTTCTTCGGGTTTAGTCGCCGGAGGAAAATTATTTGAATCTTCATTTGGGATAAGTTACGAAGTCGGTCTTTATTTCACGGCAGGAGTTGTCGTTATCTACACCTTCATTGGCGGGTTTCTTGCGGTCAGTCTGACCGATTTTGTGCAGGGGTGTATCATGTTCCTGGCTTTGATACTGGTACCCGTGGTGGTGTTAAGCGAGATTGGCGGGTTTTCGCCCCTTATTACAACAATCAATCAAACTGATCCAGCATTACTTAATATCGTTGAAGGTATGACCTTCTTCGGAATTATTTCGGCAATGGCGTGGGGCTTGGGGTATTTCGGGCAGCCCCACATTATTGTTCGATTCATGGCCATTCGGTCGGTACGGGACCTACCTACAGCGCGTCGCATTGGAATTGGATGGATGAGCGTCACTCTCGTCGGTGCCATGATGACCGGGTTATTCGGTATGGTTTACATGAAAAAAACTGAACGGGTGATCGATGATCCCGAGACGATTTTTATTCTTCTTTCGCAGCTGTTATTCCATCCGCTGATTGCCGGATTTTTACTGGCGGCTATCCTGGCGGCCATTATGAGTACAATATCTTCACAGTTGTTGGTGACGTCAAGTTCCCTGACTGAAGATTTTTACAAGACATTTCTGCATAAAAACGCGACAGATAAACAACAGGTATTTGTGGGTCGCATGTCAGTTGTGTTGGTGGCTGTCGTCGCCGTATTTTTTGCTTATGATAGAAGTCATTCTATATTGAGTTTAGTGAGCAATGCCTGGGCGGGGTTTGGCTCGGCCTTCGGTCCGCTTGTTATCCTTAGTTTGTACTGGAAAAAGACCAACCGACATGGCGCTATGGCGGGTATGTTGACCGGGGCAATAACGGTATTACTATGGGTATATCTTCCTATCACTATTAACGGCAACTCCCTCAGTTCATCAATGTATGAAATTGTGCCCGGTTTTATATTATCGACGGCGGTCATTGTCCTAGTGAGCAAGCTGACTGCCCAGACCGATACGGTGATCGAGGCCGAGTTCGACAAAGTGGAAGAATTCAACCGATGAATCACTGTTAGCGCAGCGATAGAGGTTTTAGCGAAGAATTATTCTAGAAAACAAGCTACGTAAAAGTATCGCTGCTATTTATTCACAGCTATATCTTGTCAGTGATAGATAAACCATCTGCTGCGGCCGATATTGAAAACAGCGAGCTGCTAATATCGACTGCACAAAATATCAGAGTCACCTAAGATCAAGTGCAGCAAATATCAACGTCACCTAATATCTCAGGTACAGTCCGTTATCGGGCTTTACTTCTTCTATGACGACATAGGTATGAGTTTGAGAAATCCCGGGTAGTTCAACGAGTCTGGCGAGAACATCTCGATAAGCCTGCATATCGCTAATCCGCAATTTCACCAGATAATCAAACCCCCCAGCGACCATATGGCACTCAGCCACCTCGGGAAGATCAACGATCGCATCCCTGAAATTGTCGAAAACATCGCCGGTTGTACGATCGAGCGTAATTTGAATAAACGCTGCCATTGTGAGGTTTAACAGGTCGCTATTAAGCTTGGCTTTATAGCCGTCGATGTAACCTTGCTCCTCGAGTCTTTTGACCCGTTCTAGGCAGGGGCTGGGGCTTAGGTGGACGCGCTTTGCCAGTTCCACATTTGATATACGGGCTTCTTTTTGCAAAGTGTCGAGAAGCAAATAGTCGGTTTTATCCAGTGGCTTCAATTTACTACTGTCCATTTTATAATATTCCGCATAAGTCGTTATTGCCAAAATATTATGCTGATTTTACTCCAATAAAGCTATTTAATATTGAAGCAAAAGCGATATAGTTCGGCATATAAATCTACTTTTTATATGCTATCGGAGCGCTATTATGCTGATCAAAGAAAGCGATTGCCACGTTAATACCCACCGAGAAAAAATTCGCGATCACTATCGGATAGATGAGGCGATTGTGCTCGCCGAAGTAAAATCGCTGGCGAAAATGTCAGCGAAAAGTCAATCCCGTGTACAGGCTTATGCCAGTGCTCTCGTTCGCAGTATTCGTAAAGAACAAGGAAAAAGTGCCGTCGACGCGCTACTGCAAGAATATAAACTGTCGACCGAGGAGGGCATCGTTTTAATGTGTCTGGCAGAAGCTTTATTGAGAGTGCCGGACAAGTTGACGATGGATCGCCTGATTCGGGATAAGCTTGCAGTCGGCGATTGGGATTCACATATAGGTAATAGTGACTCTCTATTTGTTAATGCCTCTTCCTGGGGGTTGTTGCTAACGGGTAAATGGGCCAATATTGGCCGTCACGTCAATGCCTCAGAAAACGAAGAGCAAAACAAAAAACAAATTGGCCTGCTAAAAAAATTGGTAACACGCCTCGGTGAACCCGTTATACGAACGGCTATGCGTCAGGTCATGCAAGTGATGGGTGGTCAATTTGTGTTGGGAAGAAATATCGATTTGGCTATTGATAAAGCCGCAATACAGGAACGAAAAGGCTATTGCTATTCCTTCGATATGCTGGGAGAAGGTGCCCGGACTTTGATGGATGCAGATCGCTATTTTGAAAGCTATTTGGATGCTATCGATTCGATTGGAAAAACAGCTAGCAGACGCGGCCCGATAAAAGGGCCGGGGATTTCGGTAAAATTATCTGCCATCCATCCGCGATTTGAATTTTCCCAGCGCATGAGAATCATGAGTGAATTGGTACCGCGACTAAAAATACTCGCGTTGCGCGCAAAGTCCTATGATATTGGCTTTACCGTCGATGCAGAAGAAGCGGATCGATTAGATTTATCTCTCGATGTCATTGCCGCGGTATTTTCAGATCCTGAACTCGCAGGGTGGCAAGGTTATGGCCTGGCTATCCAGGCCTATCAAAAACGAGCCTTGCTGGTCGTGGAGTGGGCTCGAGAATTGGCCCATGATGTGGGTCGGAAAATGATGGTTCGGTTGGTCAAAGGGGCCTACTGGGACTCTGAAGTTAAGTGGAGCCAAATGGATGGGTTCGTTGATTATCCGGTTTTTACCTCCAAGGCTGCCACAGACGTATCCTATATTGCTTGCGCGAAATACTTGCTAGCTAATCGCGATGTGTTGTTTCCGCAATTTGCCACTCACAATGCACATACTGTCGCAACGATCCTCGAAATAGACAATCAGCAAGCAAGCCCAAATAGAGAGGGTTACGAATTTCAGCGCCTGCATGGAATGGGTGAATCGATCTATCAGCAAGTCATTGCCGAACAGGCTGTTGGCTGTCGAATATATGCCCCGGTGGGGGAGCATGAAGATTTACTGGCTTATTTGGTACGTCGGCTGTTAGAAAATGGCGCTAACAATTCCTTCGTTAACAATATTGTCGATAAGGCCGTCCCGCTCGAGTCATTATTGCGTGATCCGGTTGAAACTGTAGAAGCTGCTTCCGGACAGCGTAATCAAGCGATACCGTTGCCGCAGGATATTTATCGTCACTCTGGCAGTGAGCGGTCTAATCGCCAAAATTCCAGAGGCTTCGATCTAACGGACACGAAAACGCTCGCGCATTTATCTCATGGAATGGATGTTTTCTGGGGACAGCATACTGCGTCTTTACTAGCACAGACTAACAGTATCACAATGACAAATCCGGCTAGTAGACAGGAAACAGTGAGTTTCCTCACTATTGATAATTCCGGAGATGTTGATGTGAAACTGGGAAAGGCTTACGCCGCTTTTCCAGCGTGGACAGCGAGGCCTATAAGAGAGCGAATTAAATTTCTACATGAACTGGCGGAAGCACTTGAGGAGCATATGGTTGAGTTAGTCACCCTGTGTATCAAAGAAGCGGGAAAAACCGCTGCCGATGCAGTGGCTGAAATCCGCGAGGCGGTAGATTTTTGTCGGTATTACGCGGCTTCGGCTGAGGATCTAAATCAGCGCGAACAATCACAATGTCTTGATGCTCCCAAATCTTACGGGGTAGTGCTTTGCATTAGTCCATGGAACTTTCCGCTGGCAATATTTCTCGGCCAGATCACAGCGGCCCTTGTAACCGGAAATACAGTTATCGCAAAACCGGCGGAACAAGCCAGTCTGATAGCGAAATATGTCGTCGCCTTAATGGTTGGCTGCGGTCTTCCAAAAAATGTCGTGGAACTGGTTTTAGGTCCGGGTAAACCCATTGGTGAAAAATTGGTGCCAGATAAACGCATCGCAGCTGTTATGTTTACCGGTTCAACCCAAACCGCGAGGTGGCTGGCGCAGGCTTTAGCAAAACGCTGCGAGTACGATGTCCCGCTAATCGCTGAAACAGGCGGACAAAATGCCATGATTGTTGACTCTACCGCGCTTCCAGAACAAGTAGTCGATGATGTCATCTCTTCCGGGTACCTTAGCGCAGGCCAACGCTGTTCTGCGCTTAGAGTGTTGTTTTTACAAGAAGACATTGCAGATAAAGTTATCGAACTCATTATCGGAGCGATGAACGAGTTAACTATTGGTGATCCGTCTTTGCTTTCGACTGACATAGGGCCAGTGATAGATGAAACGGCTCAGGCCCGTCTACGTCAACATGTTGACAAGATATCGACTGTCGGCACTGAAGCCAAAGTTTTACACCGATGTGACCTGCCGGGTAGCTGCGATGCTGGGACTTTTTTCGCCCCCGCACTAATCGAACTTGAAAACATATCGATGCTACAGGAAGAGGTTTTTGGGCCGGTCGTACACGTTATTCGCTTTGGTGCCGACAAGCTGGCGAGGGTGGTTGACGATATTAATGCTACGGGTTTTGGCTTAACGCTGGGTGTGCATTCCCGTATTCAGTCTGTTTATCAAGCTATTGCGAAAAGCGCCAATGTCGGTAATGTTTATGTTAATCGTAATATGATTGGGGCAGCAGTTGGGACACAACCATTCGGTGGCCGTGGGCTGTCGGGAACAGGACCCAAAGCGGGTGGCCCCAACTACTTAGAACGTCTCATCAAGTCGGGCTACCGTTTAAATGAAGAGGGCCGTTGTTCAGACGGCCGTTCGGCTCAGCCGGTTCACTCTAACCAAGCCGAATCGCTTTGCGGTTTAGAGAGTGCTATAGAGAGCGCATTTGAGAGTGCTTTTGAGAAAGGCCAGTCTGTCAGTGACGGAGATTTACGAAACGCTCAAAAGAGCTGGGCTCAGGTATCTGTCCGAGAACGAATATCGGTCATTGGCGAGTTCATAAAGGTGATGAGCTCTAATTTATCCAAGCGTAGCGCCGAGCTTAAAAAATCAACGCAAACCTTTATCGAAGAATTGGTCGTGGTGGCTGAGGAAATTTGTTATCAGCCATTAATATTGCCGGGTCCCACTGGAGAAAGTAACCAGCTGACTTACGAGCCAAGAGGAACCCTCGCTTTGGTTGTCGATGACACCAGCGACGAGAGCGTGGTTGCGCTACAAATGACAGCGGCACTGTTGGCGGGTAACGCAATGGTCGTGGTTGTCGGCGAGCACAGAATAAATCTGATTAATCGACTTAATCTATCGTTAAATGGCTCGGGCGTGCCTAACAATCTTGTTCACATTCGACCCGCCTCACAACTGGAAACGGTATTGGATAAGGAGTGGTTAACGGGAGTAATGAGTTCGGACAGCAGTCCGCATATCAAAGAGATCGTGGAAGGGCTAGCTGGTCGCGACGGTGCGTTAATACCTATATTACCGATGTCTTCTCCCCAGAGGCTGCTTGTCAGTATGATGTTAGAAAAGTGTGTCACCATTGATACAACCGCGGCAGGAGGCAACGCCGCATTAATGACGATGTGATGTGGCGAATGTTAAAATAGTTGAGACTTAAGTGATCTCATCGTATCTTTCACTTATCTCCAGGTTAATACTACTGGGTCCATATCAGTGGACTTATATGACTGGGCTAATATCAATGGACAATGAACAACTATGAAAGAGAAAGTTTATCCCCTGGATTATCCGAAAACTCCTCGCCATATATGGGAGCATTTTTATCAGTTCACGCAAATCCCCCGGCCGTCGAAACAGGAAGGGAAAATACGACAATACATCATTGATCAGGCCACCCTGTGCGGTCATCGCTATCAGTCTGATGATGCGGGTAACGTGGTTGTTTACGTTCCAGCGACGGGCGATGTACAACAGCAAGAAACTGTTATTATTCAAAATCATGTGGATATGGTCACTGTAAAAACTGACGACAAGAGCCACGATTTTAGTAAAGATCCATTGCAGTTATGTGTTTACGATGGTTGGTTGTCGGCAGATCGCACCACGCTGGGCGCAGATAACGGTATTGGTTGCGCGGCCGCTCTGGCGTTGATGACAGACCTGTCCGTCGCTCATCCGCCCTTGGAATTACTGTTTACGATGGATGAAGAGACCGGGTTAGGCGGCGCTTTACGCTTAGATTCGTCGTTGCTTACCGGTATGCGTATGCTCAATCTGGATACGGAAGATTGGGGTGAGATCTTTGTCGGCTGTGCCGGCGCTCGCGGGTGGCAAATGAGTCGCGACGTGCAACGCGAAACAGTTCCTGAAAAACACAAGGGCTATCGCTTGGTGCTAAATGGGCTAACGGGAGGTCATTCCGGTATTCAGATTCATCAACAATTGGGTAGTGCAACTAAATTAATAGCGCAGTGGTTGCTTAAAGCTAATTCTCTCGGTGTAAGAATTCACTCGCTCCGCAGCGGTGTCGCTCACAACGTGCTGTCACGTCAGGCTGAAGTTACATTTACCTGTCCCGAATCTACCAGTCAGGACCTACAGCAATTACAGGAGCGATTGTTGGAAAGCTGGCACAGCTTTCTTCCCGATGCTGATAAGAATGTATATTTCGAAATGGTCGAAACAGATATTGATAGCGTATTAACCACGCCCTGTCAGGAGCAGTTGATACAGTTACTCAGTATTTTTCCACACGGCGCGCAAAGTTACTCTCTCGCGCAACCGGCGGACCTTGTCGACCTCAGTATCAATCTCGCCATCGTTAGGATTGAGGAGGATGGGTTTCTACTGGAAAGCAGTTTGCGTTTCTTTAATCGAGATCAAGCACAAGCTCTCATCGATAATGTGCTGTCGATTGCCGAGCTTTTTGATCTCTCCGTTAAGGATACTCTGAGTTATCCTGGATGGGCGCCAGATTTCGATAGTCCCCTGCTAGCAAAAGTGAAGGATCTGCATTGTTCCTTGTTCGGAAAAACACCGGCGGTAAAGGCCATTCACGCGGGGTTGGAGTGTGGGATTTTGAAAAGCAAAATGGCGGAGGTTGATATTATTTCATTCGGTCCGACAATACGCGGTGCCCATTCGCCTTCTGAGCGTTTGGAAATAGCCACGGTAGAACCATTTTGGAAGTTATTGACGGGGCTGCTGAAAGTCATGTGAGTGCTTGTTGGTGATCTTTTTAGCAGGTCTTGTTTTAAGTTCTTAGGTCTTGTTTTAAGTTCTTAGGTTTTGTCTCGCTGAAAAAGTTAAGAGAATGTGTTTGGGGTTGTGTTTTCCAGCATCCAGATATAAAAAAACCCCAGCAAGGGCTGAGGTTTTTCGATTTCGCTGATCGCCGTCTTAGAAGTTGTAGGTACCGCGTAAATACCAGGATCCACCTTCATAGTTAGCGGCGGTACGACGTGGGTAAGGCAGGCCAACGCTAATGCGGTTAGCATTGTCAGGACCTATCTCTTCAACATACTTGTCGAAAATGTTAGAACCGCCTAAAGAAAGTTGAATGTTTTCGTTCACGTCGTAGTTTAGCTCCAGATCAACATAAATCGTATCGTCTATCAATGCACTAGCGCTGCCACCGTCAACGCCGTCTATACGGCCGCGCTCGTCGTAGTGCTTCCCATAATAATTGGCGCGTAGCATTAGGCTTAAGCGATCGTTAAAATGAGTGTTGGAAGTGAGAACAAATCGCTCGTTGGGATAATTGTTTTCAATGTCTTCAATCAATCCATCGTTAACGGGCGCTATTCCATTGACTAATGCCTGGTCTACTACATCGACCTGATTGTAACTAAAGGCAAAGGTTAGGTCGGTATCTACATCCATCGACCAGTCGACACTGGAAGTCAAAACAATATCAAAACCCCTGTGCTTTAGTTCGAGGGCATTGGTATAGAAAGAAACGCTACCACCTGCTGCGGTGGGTATGTCTCCTGTGCGATAAATACGATCGTCCACTTCGACAAGATAATAATCGACTGTCAGCGACGTTTTATCACCGAGTTCTGCAGTGAAGCCAATACTGTAGTTTATAGATTCTTCTTCCTTGAGTTCCTTACCGCCGTTGGCAACTGCCTCGGGATTGGTTGGAGGTAGTAAGCCTTCCTCGATCTGTAAGCCGGTCGAGCCATCAAAAGTAGTAATAACGGTACTGACATTTGCCTGGCCGGGGGTTGGCGCGTGGAAGCCCGTCGAAACAGCTGCTCTAAAGGTAAGAAAATCATTTGCTTGATAACGGGTCGCGAGTTTGCCGTTAACAGTGCTGCCAAAATCGGAAAAATCTTCGTAGCGCAGCGCATACTGCATTAACCACTCATCGCTGATGTCCTGCTCCAAGTCCGCATAGAGAGCAAAATTATCACGATCAAATTCACCTGCATCGGAAGGTGAGACGCTAGTCATACCGCTCGGTCCCGGTGAAACACCATAGGCATTGAACTCACCCGCCAAGGTTGTGAATGTTTCTTCACGCCATTCAGCACCAAAACCCAGATTTAGTGTGGAGCTAAGCGCCTTGGAAAAATCGGCGTTGATATTGATTTCTTCCTGCTCGTAGCCTCCCATGTCAAAGCCGCGCTGTCCCGGTGTGCCGGCGCCGATGTCGACTAATCCAGAGTTGATCGTATTATTCAAAAAGTATTCGAGTTCGCTCTTGCCGTACCCGACACTAAAGTTGTAATACATTTCATTGTCAAACTCTCCCTTTACGCCAGCGACTAAGCTGGTATCTTTCTGGTCACCGTCTAGAAAAGGCGTGTAACCGGCAGGTAGTGTCGTTACGTTAGCGAGAGTGCCGTGGCCAGGGTTTCGATAGAAAAAACGATACCGGCCTTCTGTATCAGCGTAACCGACGTGGGCGTATAACTCGGTGGTAGCATTTAAATCATAGCCGGAGTTAAGAAATAAACGAATGCCGCTGGTTTCGGGCCGTCCCCAACTTTGTACAAATGGCGCATCATCGAAAGGCGAATCTGATCCTACGCCAGGTACGCCAGCGTCAACCAGCGCTTGTCCGTCGGGACGTTGATCGCCGCGCGATAAGGCGTCGTTGTCCCAAGATTCGGCGCTGACATTAATGAAACCGTTGCCACCAATAGAAAACCCTCCATTCGCTGCAATTTTGGTGCTTTCTTCACCTTCAAAAAACTCGCCGTACTGAACCTGAATCACACCACCTTCGTCGGCATCTTTCATTTGAAAATTCATTACACCTGCAATGGCGTCGGAGCCGTATTGTGCGGCAGCACCGTCTCGCAGAACTTCAACATTTTTCAATCCGATGCTGGGGATCATGCCAATATCGACGCCGTGAGCACCGTTACCTGCGGCAGGAGCGAAAAATTGCACCAAAGCCGACCGGTGTCTGCGTTTGCCATTGACTAACACCAGTGTTTGGTCGGGAGCCATGCCGCGCAGCGATGTTGGTCTGATAAAAGCACTACCGTCGCCGGTTGCAGGTGTTGCTGTATAAGACGGTACCAGTGTTTTTAGGTTATCAGTTATATCCGCGTTGTTGCCCAGACTGGTGAATTGCTCGGCAGAAAAAACATCGATTGGCACGGGAGAATCCGTGGCCGTTCGAGGTTTTTGGCTTCTCGAGCCGATGGTAACAACCTCTTCGATAACTCTATTATCGGCGCTCTCTTGAGCTTGTACAGTTGTCACTGCGCCGGTAGACAGCGCAAGTACACTGGCACTCAGCAACAGTTTTTTAAATTCCTTCATTGTTTATCCCCTTACGATCAGAAAGTTTTCATTATTTTCGTGTTTTACGATACTGGCCGGCCAACAGCTTTGTTATCAATGGCGCTTCTTTAGCCTTATCTTCTATCGGAAAATTATCCATTCCACTATAAAAACCTGTAAGTGAAACGGAATTGATTTCGACCGATATTCCCTTCTTTCGTCCAGTCAATACTGGCATACCCATGACTATAGCAACTACCGCCTGAGACGGCTAGTTTCGTGGGATGTTTAGCTTGACAGCCACTGACAGAGTCGGTCAATTCCTTCAACCGTTGTCTTGCAATAGGTCTGTAAGAAGCCTTCCTCGAGGGTTTGTTGACCTTCGCAGGCATTCATTGCTGCGGTACCGTCAAAATCGACATAGGCGAGCCGCATCGAGAGCTCGGTAGCTGGTCTGCCAAAGACACTGCCGGGCAGTGTTGCCACGCCTGTTTCGGTGAGTAGTTTTTTACACAATGATACGCTGTCATCAACCTTTAATCGCGACCGCATAGCATCCATCTTTGGAAACAAGTAAAACCCGCCTTGTGGTTTAACTAACTCTGCTCCCGCTTTATCCAAGCGGTCATAACAATAGCTGCCAAGTTCTTTTAAAATCATTCGTGCTATTCGGAGATAGTCGGTCAGTTCGTTGCTTTCTTCAAATGCCGAGATCGACGCGTACTGGATAGGGCTGCTCACCGCACTGAATGTTTCCGAGGCCAGCACACACATAGCCTTTTTTATGTCATTCAATGCTGGTGGGAAAACAAATGCGCCTAATCGCCAGCCGCCTGCGCCACACCACTTGCTAAGACCGTTGCTAATGATAGTGCCCTCTGGATAATATTGGGCAACGGAACGGTGTGATCCATCAAAGTGCAGTCCACTGTATATTTCATCGGATAAAATGATAACGTTAAAGCGCCGTGCGACCTGAGCAATTTTCTCTAGTTGATTTTCGGAATAAGTACGGCCACTCGGATTCTCCGGATAATTAAGGACGAGTAATCGAGCTTGATCCGGATTTTCTATGCACCTTTTCTCAAGGGTGGATGCGACAAAATCCGGGTCGGGTGCACCCTCTTCCAGCAACCAGGTCACTTTGCGTCCCAGTATTTCTGCTTGCGGAGCATAGGAAACCCAGCTGGGTGACGGCAATAATATTTCAGCCTGATTCACCGACTGTAATAGAAACATCAGTTCTTTGGTTCCCGGCCCCACTATTATCTGGTCGGGCGTATAAGATAATTGTTCCGTTCTCAGAATGTATCCACAAATCGCCTCGCGTAATTCCAGTAACCCCTGCACCGGTAAATACGCTTTTTGATGGGCATTTTTTCGAAGTGACTCTACCACCACATCGGGTACTGGGAAGGGAGATTGACCAAAGCCGAAACGGAAAACTTTCTCATTATTTTTGGTCATCTGTTGGCATTGCTCGTTGATCACGAGCGTAGCTGAAGGTTTTAAGGCCTTTATTGCCGGGTTGATCTGAAATAGCGGTAATTCGTGGTTTGATGATTTCATTCAATGATGCTCTCAGTGGGTCTATATTTCGAATGACTTGGATTCTGACTATCAGTATAGGAAGGTTTTTCGGACAGTGACCGAAAATGTTCGGGTGTGAAAAGAAAAATGGAACAAGCTTTTTATAAGGTCTGTTATAGCATATGTTATAGCGTCTGTTATAAGGTCTGGAGTATTTCTTCTACCCATGAATCGACTGTCGTACAAAACTGTTCGGTGCGCTCTAGCATCAATTGATGCGGGGCGTTTTCAAATTCACAAAATGTTATCGGGCCGCCGATTTGGTCCGCGAGCTTTTTTACATAATGAGGAGGCATGAATGGGTCCAGCTCACCAACCGTTATCAGCATCGGGCGTTGGTTATCCTTTGCGGCAACTTCGGGTTCCCATATCAGTAAGTCGCGGTAACTGTTGAGATCATAAACCCAGGTCATATCGGGGTCTGCCAATAGGCGTTTTGTGACCTCGGGAGAACCATAGTCGCTTTCGATTCTGAGGAATTTCTTTAAATCGATTTGCAGGCTGCCGCGGAAAAACCTGGATATTTTCTCATACTCTGTCGACTTTAACGGGGCTATCGCTTCTCTAAAGGGGGAGAGGTGGAAGGCCGCTAGTCCCATCGTTATGGAGCCGGTTACAGCGTTTGAGGTATTAAGTGCGTAATAAGCGAAGGCACTGCCCTGGCTGGAGCCTAAAAGAAATACCGGTAAGCCCGTCGAACTATTAATGTGTTTTGCCACAAGATCAATAGAAGCAAGGCAATCAGTCATAGACCATGCGCCATGATCTCCTCTCGATTTCCCATGGTTGGGCAGGTCCATGGCATAGACATCAACACCAGATTCAGCGTGGGCAAAACCATACTTATCATAACAACCTCCGTGGCCGCCAGTGCCGTGTAGAATGAGAATGGCATACCGGGGATGAGACGCTTGGAAATGATATACATTGAGATCATCAATTTGAAATTGAGAACGCTCCATTGAGTGACTCCAGATTATTGTGTGAGCTATTTCACGGGTATGAATATTTTAGATAATGGCCCGACAAAGATCGTTGCCCTTCGAATATTAATCACAGGGTGAGTCGGCACAAAAAAAGCTGCTAGTGACGTCCAGTGGCAATTTCCTAATGTTGGGAACCTTAGCGCCTTCCGCTGGGTAACCGACCACCAGCAGTAAGAACGCTCGCTCATCGTTGGGCCGCTTCATAATTTGATTTAGAAATTTCATTGGGCTTGGCGTATGGGTTAGCGTTGCAAAACCGGCGATATGCAATGCGCTGATTAACATCCCGGTTGCGATACCGACAGATTCACTGGTGTAGTAGTTTTTACTTTTGTTTCCTTCCTCAGTTGCATTGAACTTCTTTAGAAAAATACCGATTAGACACGGCGCTTCCTCGAGAAAAGGTTTTTGATCGTCTGTACCTAGCGGTGCCAAATCTGCAAGCCAGGCGTCGGGAGCTCTGCGCTGATAAAATTCTCTCTCTTCGGCTTCCGCAGCAAGGCGTATTTCACGTTTCATCGACGGGTCGGTCACGACCGTAAAATGCCAGGGTTGTTTGTTGGCGCCACTAGGGGCCGATCCTGCTGTTAACAATGCGTTATGGATCGCCTGCATTGGAACCGGGTCAGAAGAAAAGTCGCGAACGCTCCGCCGTTTTCGCATGGTCTGATAAAATGCATCTGCCTCACGCACCGATTGTTCTGTTGTGCGTCGCTCGAATTCTAAGGCAATAAAATCTTCTTCGATCATGCGGTATCCCTATTAGCTACCGCAGGTTGTGCGTGATGCACTTGGAATTTTAAGCTGCGGAGTAAAGATCGAGCATAGCATGACTTGTGCGGTGGGACTATGATCGAACGGCTGAAGACAGAGAACAGATTTGATGTGTAATGTAGGCCATCTAACACGCCGGAAAATGGGGGTGCTCAGTGACTGACACCTTGTTACATTATTCGGGAATGGGGCGTTTTTTTCGGTGCCAGTCCTGAGTCGAGGCTGTACAAAACTGATGCACTGCTGTGAACGTTCGATCGAAAGGTCTCTTTGAAAATACAGGAGGAGCGGGATTAAATAGAGGATGGAATTTGAAAGGGTCGCGAATATTGATTGGGCCGGAGTCAATGTAGAGGTGTCGGTTTGTCTGGACAACCGCTATTAAGTTGATGAAGTTGGGAGAAAAGAGAGTATCATCAATAGTTTATCCAATGCGGTGTTAAGCCCGACCATTACGTTGACGCTGTTTCGGGTTTTTAAACCCAAGTGTGCTGAGATGAACAGCCCTTTCAGTTCAAATGTGGTAAATTCGGTAATCTAAAAATTTTCATGTTCCGAATTTGGTTTCAACTCAATAGGCAGCTGCTCGGTCGACAATGGCGATCCGCGTTTGCAGTTTGTTAGACGGAAGTTTAAGGAGCTGTGGTCTATATGGGTACAGTAGAACCAATCAATAAATTATTAATTTGTGAGAGAAAAATCATGCATGAGGTTGTTCAGGATTATTACGGTAAGACATTGCAGAGTTCAGCCGATCTGCAGACAACGGCTTGTTGTGATATTAGCTCAGTGCCCGATTGGCTAAAACCGTTGTTGGCCAATATCCATCCAGAGGTCTTATCACGTTACTACGGTTGTGGCTTAGTTTGTCCGGCATCACTACAGGGTTGTAAGGTTCTCGACTTAGGTTGTGGCTCGGGTCGAGATGTCTATGCGCTGGCCCAGTTAGTCGGTAGCGAAGGTTCGGTCACGGGCATCGATATGACCGATGAGCAATTGCATGTCGCAGAGTCTCACAAGGCGTGGCATGTAGATCGTTTTGGATTTGATAATGTTCAGTTTTTAAAAGGGTATATTGAAAAACTCGATGAGCTGGATTTAGAAGCGGGTAGCTTTGACGTCATCGTATCCAATTGCGTTGTTAATCTTTCCCCGGATAAAACCGCTGTGCTGGAGGGTGTAAGCCGTTTGTTGAAACCCGGCGGAGAACTGTATTTTTCGGACGTATACGCGGACCGCCGTGTGCCCCAAAGCGTGCGGGAAGACCCCGTTCTTTACGGAGAATGTTTGGGTGGCGCATTGTATTGGAATGATTTTGAGCGTTTGGCGCAATCGGTAGGCTTCGCCGACCCAAGGCTTTTTGAGGACCGTCCTTTGGAAGTGACCGCACCGGAGCTATCGGCGCGGATTGGAAACTTAAGCTTTTTTTCGGCCACTTATCGACTATTTAAGCTTGATGATCTTGAGCCCGATTGCGAAGACTATGGTCAGGCTGTGGTTTATAAAGGAACAATCACGAATCATTCCAATCGATTCGTTCTTGATAAGCATCACGATATCGAAAGCGGCCGTATTTTCCCGGTCTGTGGAAATACCTGGCGCATGTTACACGACAGTCGATTTTCTCAGCATTTCGAATTCATTGGCGACTTTAGTCGGCATTTCGGTATGTTCGAAGGCTGCGGCGGGGGCTTGCCTTTTGATGTCGAACAGCAAAGCGACAGTGCTGAACCCTGTTGCTAGCAACCTATATAAACAGGGTTGCGGATTCATCGGTCGATCATGGTACGGAAATTACCTGACGATAAAGACAAAACAATAAGAACAGAGATAGAGATAGTTGCATGAGTAAAGTCGCGATATCAAACCAGACGACTGAAAAGCCTGTTAGCTCCCCCGGCAGCTTTGGGGATGAGAAAAAGCGCACCGCTTTATTGCTTCTCGGGCCAGGACTCGCGTTGCTTATGTTGTTGTTTCCAGAACCTGCTGGTATGCCCGTGTTAGCCTGGCGCGCGGCAGCCGTTATGGTATGGATGGCGGTTTGGTGGGCGACGGAAGTATTACCCGTGGCGGTGACTGCTTTTTTACCCTTAGTTCTTTTTACCCCCCTTGGAATTGCAACGTTTAAGGCGTCGGCGGCGCCCTACGCTAACGCGAATATTTATTTGTTTCTCGGTGGTTTTATTATGGCTGCGGCGATTGAACGATGGAATCTGCATTTGCGTATCGCATTAGCGGTTTTAAGGTTGGTCGGATCTGATAGCCGGGCCATGATCGGCGGTTTCATGCTGGCCTCTGCGTTGTTGAGCATGTGGATGAGTAATACTTCAACAACAATGATGTTGTTGCCCATTGGTTTGTCGATTGTCACCGTGGTCACTACGACTGTTATTGATCTCAGCGATACTCAAAAACGGAATTTTCAAGCCGCGATGATGTTGGGTATTGCCTATGCCGCAACCATTGGCGGCATTGCAACACTGGTAGGAACGCCGCCCAATGCGTTGTTAGCCAGTTTTATGGAGCAAGAATACGACATGCAAATAGGCTTCGCTCGTTGGATGTTTGTGGGTATTCCTGTGTCGCTAACACTGTTACCCATAGCGTGGTGGATGCTAACTCGCCGCACATTTCCGATAGACTTTAACGCGGGTCCAGAGACAACCACTAAGTTGCAGCAATTACGAGAGGATTTGGGACCTATGTCGGTCGCTGAAAAACGGGTAGGGGCCATCTTTGCTGTTTTAGCATTGTCCTGGATGTGTCGTCCGCTACTCAATAATATCGCTGGTCTGGAAGGTCTAAATGATGCGGGGCTTGCAATGACGATTGCCGTAGTGCTTTTTTTAGTACCCAGCGGTCAAGGTGACGGTCAGGCCTTAATGAGCTGGGATCGCGCTGCGCAATTACCCTGGGGAATACTGATATTATTTGGTGGGGGCTTAAGTCTTGCTTCCGCAGTATCGGCAACAGGCTTGGCTGAATGGTTGGGCGGCTCTCTGGCGCCATTGGGGGCTTACGGCATATGGGTATTAGTGGTGGCCACCATTTTGTTAGTGGTTTTTCTCACTGAATTAACCAGCAACTTGGCGACGACGGCAGCATTTTTACCCGTCGTGGCTGCGGTCGCCGTCGAGTTGGGACAAAGTCCCATTTTACTTGCAGTGCCGGTGGCACTGGCCGCAAGCTGTGCGTTTATGCTGCCAGTAGCCACTCCGCCTAACGCGATTGTTTTTAGTTCTGGGTTACTAACGATTCGGCAAATGGCAAGAGCGGGGGTGACATTGAATCTGTTATCGCTGATATTATTATCGTTGATCGTATTGTTGCTCGTGCCTATTGTATTTTAAGCTCCTTTATTTTTTAGTTCGATGCCGTATTACTACAAATTGGCTTCTCAAGAACGTGGAGTCATTCGCCGTAACATTGATTCCTGGGCGCATGTCATAATAATGTGCCCGTCGGCCGTATAAATTTCACCTTCATTCATGCCACGGCCGTCGGCTGCAGCTGTACTGCGTTGATCAAACAGCATCCAATTTCCAGGATTCGTATCACGGTGAAACCAGGTACTTTGATCCAGACTGGTCAAACGATGGGTTTCGAAGGGCTTGCCATGGGGGAGTACAGAGTTAAACATCAGGGTACCGTCAGACAAAAATGCCATAACAACCTGTCGCATTCGTGCGCTTAAATGCTCTGCATTGGGAACCCGCATCCAGGTTTGCAGTATCGGTTCGTTCTTCCTGTCAAAATCGCGAAACGATGGGCTGGCGAATTCCATTTCTACCCGGCCGCCTTTAACGACGGGAAAGGGAAATTGAGGTTCGCCGCGGGCTTCACGGCCGGCGATTATCTGATCGGCGCTGTCAACCTGAGGTGCGGTTTTTTGATGTTCGTCACCCTCCTCGCTTAATTTAAACGAAGCTGTCATATGAAAAACATCGTTGCCGTTTTGACGAGCGGAAATTGATCGGGTCGCGCCGCCTCGACTGTCTCGCAATGATTTAACGTGATAGAGCAATTCAGCCGAGGGGTCGCCTGCTTTGAGAAAGTAGGCGTGAAACGAATGAGCCAATTTAGGTTCCTCTACCGTTTCAAAAGCTGCGGCAAGCGCCTGACCAAGAAAATGACCACCATAAATGCCGATTTGGCCGTAAGCTTCAGTTGGACCTTGAAAAACCATCGGCTCGTCCGTGGCGGCGACTGCCATTAACTGGGCGAGAGTCTGTGTGGCTTCGTTGTTGTTACTCATAAAATTCCTTCCCGACTTCGATTCGGCATGATTTTTCAAATTCACAGAGGGCATCGTCAGACGATGCCCTTTTTACAATCATTCAGATCGATTGTGGTATTTCGATTTTGATTAGGTGAGTGTTAGGCGCGGCATTTTGACCGTTTTTATTGCCGGCTGTAAAGGTTCCCCCGGCACGTTGTTAGACGCATTTTTTAATCAGTTCAGTACTTATCATCGTCTATCCATGATTTGATGAGATGGTGAGCGATAGCAAAAGGCCCAGGAAGCCTTAAGTGGTCATTCTGTTTTTCCAATGCAAGGGCGACATCACTGCGAGAGAACCAGCGTACGTCAGCCATTTCCACCGTATCTATAACAATGTCGGTGCTTATGGCGTGGCCGATACATCCTATCATTAACGATGATGGAAAGGGCCACGGTTGAGAGGAGTGGTAGCTCACGGTATCAACAATTATGCCGGACTCTTCTTTTATTTCACGCTGAACGGCTTCCTCAATAGACTCGCCCTGATCGATAAATCCTGCCAGTGTTGAGTAAATTCCGCTGTTCGCCAAGCGCCCGACAGACTGCCCCAACAAGCAACGTTCGCCGTCCGTGATCAACATAATGACAACGGGGTCGGTACGCGGAAAATGATCCGCCTTACAGCTCGCGCAATGTCTGGTATGTCCACCTTTCTGTTGTTGTGTTTGTGTGCCACATTGACTGCAATACTGGTGGCGTGCGTGCCAATCTAACTGGGCGCGACTTTGCGACAGTACGCCAGTTTTGTTGTCAGGTAGATCCATGGCCGCCAGTCGGCAGTCCATAAAGCTCCATTGACCCTGAAGCCCGAGTGCTTTCTCGGCTTCTGCTAGTTCCGACAGGTCAATAGCAAAATGAGCAATATCTCCCTCCAATCCCAATAATACGGGTGGCACACTGATATTGAGTTGAGCCACGTCGCTTTGGCTGATCCACCCGAGTTGTAATCCTTCATCCGTATTGTTAACCAAGACATTCAAATTGCTAAACGCCAAATAACGACTGCTTTGTTGATCTTCAGCGTGGCGGATTTGATCTTCGTCCCGGCGCAGGCTGTCAGCCCGGTCAAGCGTATTTCCTGCAAATGTATGTATCATTAAAAATCGATTCCTTAGAGTATTCGGGCTTGATCGGGGTTGACGAAGCTTGTCGGTGCAATCCGTCTCTGTTCCCGACGACTATGGGATAACGTCCCGCTGCGTGACTATAATCGATCAGCCCAGCTGACGTTTATAGTAGGGCTTGGTCTGGCTTGGTCGGGCATTCAGTCTGAGTGTCGAGTTTCCCGGGACTTTTCCAATTTAGTTGCTCGTTGGGAGCGCGCGCAGTTATTTACAGACTGAACATAGTAGCCAATCCAGATACCCGACGCAATTGCTGGGCTTCACTCATCTAATTTTGCCTGTGGCTAAAATAGCGTTTAGTATTGAATGCTCATACATCGGCACGGTTAGCGTTTCTGAGTTTCGATGACTAGTGTGAGTTTTTCAAATTGAAACTCGCCTGTTTTCTCATTCTGGTCAAAGAAACATCTCGTTAGGGATGAGGTTCAGTGCTTGATATTTTTATGCTCGAGGCTTCTGTGATTGAAAGTGCTAGGATTACAAGTGCGAGGATTGAGCGTTCGGTATAGCAAGTTTTGTGATGCGTCAGGGCTGTGCACCGGAAAAATATTGGATTGATAACATGGTGAAGCTAGTTCGAAACGAAACAATGTTAGCTGCTCCTCACAGACTTTTGCGAGCATTTGAAAATCCAGAGTCAATAGAGGCGATGGTTGATCGGGGCGCGCCCTACAAAACCATCACGGCAGTTCAAAAGAATCCTGCTAACGATAATACCCCCGGCTGGTTTAGAAATTTTTGGGCGTTGGGAGGGAAAGTGATTTTTGATGGCGCTGAGGAAGCATTTTACAATCCTGTATTTATTGAGGCCGCCCAACAAAGTTTCTGCGCAAAAGTCATTAAGCCTTTGGCCATGATGACCAATCTCAATGTACCGGCTCCCTCTTCGCCGCCTCATTTAGATTTACCTTTTTTTCGCGGAGTCCATCAGCGGGAAATTCCCAGTTGGATGCTGGCCCCTATGGGGTATTCTAGCCTGTTTCATGAATGGGCGATTCCGATTGCCTCTGCGATTACCTGGTTTTACCGAGGCAGTGATGGCCAATTTGAATACTGGCCACAGGGTTTGGATGAACCTTCTCAAACTGTTGCTCCACCAGTTACTAACACTGCAGTGCTGGCTGACAACGAATATATGTATCATCGGGTAGGGGAAATGGGAAACGAAACCGATTACCTGAAAAATGGCATTGATAGCGCAGCACTGTTGCATAGGAGAAAGGATGGCTGGGAAATCATGCATGCTGAAGAGCCGATTCAGTTTTTTCCCAGCAGCCAAATTAGAGTCTCGATTTTGTGGAAGGCCTTTTGTTTTAAGACGCAATACGATGCTGATTCATTTGAAGATCCCAGTTACAATTTAACGCCTGAAACGGTAATAGAAATATTTTGCAATGATCTAAAGAAAAAAGGCGTGACTTTTCGAGAGCCTTTCGACATAAATGACGACGTAGAGTGGATGAAGGTTGTTTTAGAAAACTATGCCGCTCCCGACGGGCCTGCATATTAAACTTTCGAAGTGAATTCGAGCTGTTACGACAATTGCGAGATAGAAATACGACAATCGAAATCAGTGTGTTACTCGCTCCTCGGCCAGTCGGAATACATAACTTTGCGTAACTATGGTAACGACTTGCCAGGCTGGGTATAATTGTCACTCCTGTCAGCTTTTAAGATTGAGGCACATCGATGGTGTCAGGGGCGGAGCTTCTTTACTTCGTTGCACCTACAGCAATATGGCTTAAGTGAGATTATGGTAAAACGTACCCAGGGTTACAAAACCGGCCAAATTCGCATTGAAAATCAGAAAAAGATTCTGCAGGCAGCGGAAATCGAATTCGCCAAAAGTGGCTTCAATGGCGCTTCGATGATGAGTATAGCGAAAAGAGCGGGCATTCCTCGGCCCAATCTACATTACTATTTTGCCAATAAACAAGAGCTGTACAGTCGAATTCTGATGGACATTTTGACCTTATGGGATGAAGTATTTGACAAATTCACGGCCGACGACGATCCGGTCGATGCTATTGGAGCCTATATTCGAGCGAAAGTCATGTATTCAAAAACTAATCCCTTGGCGTCAAAAATTTTTGCCAACGAGATGATTCATGGCGCGCCGCACTTAACCGAATATCTAAACCACGACTATCGGCAATGGTTGCACCAAAAGTCTGCAGTTATCCAAGCATGGATCGACCAGGGAAAAATGGATCCGGTCGACCCTTTCTATCTAATATTTCTTATCTGGGGTTCTACTCAGCACTACGCCGATTTTTCGGTGCAGGTTACTGCCGTTATCGGAAAAAAGAGCCTGTCGGATCAGGATTTTGATCAAATTGCTGATAACCTTACGCATATCATCCTAAAAGGCTGCGGAATAAAACAAAAGGAAGTGCTCTTCAAACGCTAGCGTCATTTCCTCTCTGCTTTATTTAACATACCGAATATTCTGCTAAGCTTCGGCATATCTTTGCGCTAGTTTCTTGGCTGATTGCTTGTGTTCTGACAAAAGTAAATCCATGTCCAACCCTTCTATTTCACCTTTTTTAACCCGCCAATTGCCAGCAACGAGTACATAGTCCGCTGAGTGAGCGCCGCATAATATGAGGGCCGCCAATGGATCTCCGTGGCCGCTGAATCGGGCTTCGTCCAAATTAAATAACGCGAGATCTGCTTGGCGTCCAATGGCTATTGAACCGATGTCGGAGCGGCCTAAGCAGGCTGCAGAACCGGCTGTTGCCCAACGCAAGGCGTCGAGGTGGGAGACATTTTCCGCACCGTCTTTTAAACGTTGTAGTAAAAACGCCATTCGCACTTCCTGTATCATATTCGAACCATCGTTAGATGCTGAACCATCGACGCCAATACCCAAAGGGCTGCCAGCTTCTTCCAGGGCAGACGCGGCGCAAATACCGGAGGACAGAATCATGTTTGAGGAGGGGCAGTGACTGATGCCCACACCGTTACTTCCCAATCGTTTTATTTCGTCAGTATCAAAATGAATCCCGTGTGCAAGCCATGTTTTCTTGTTTAGCCAACCAACACTTTCCAAATAGTCTAGTGGTCGCAGACCAAACTGCTGTAAACAAAAATCCGTTTCGTCGTGGGTTTCGGCCAAATGAGTGTGTAGATGAACACCATAACGTTGCGCCAGCTGAGCCGACGCCTTCATGACTTCAGGCGTAACTGAAAAAGGCGAGCAGGGAGCCAGTGCTATCTGAATCATAGCGCCTTCATTGGCGTCGTGGAATTTTTTTATGACGCGTTCGCTATCTTCGATTATTGTCTGTTCAGACTGAATTGTCGTGCGGGGAGGCAAACCGCCTTCGTCTTCGCCTAAGCACATCGAACCTCGTGTAATCGTTGCACGTATACCTAAATCGTTAGCTGCATCGACTTGCAGGTCCACGGCGTTTTCCAAACCTTTCGGAAACAAATAGTGATGATCTGCGGCTGTGGTACAGCCCGACAATAGCAACTCCGCCAAAGCTAAACGGCTCGACCAATAAATTTGATGTTCTTCTAGTCCTGCCCATACTGGATATAAGCTCTTTAGCCAGGGGAACAACGGCTTGTCAAGCGCCGTAGGGAATGCCCTCGTTAAGGTTTGATAAAAGTGGTGGTGGGTATTTATCAGCCCCGGTAATACCACGTGTCGGCTAGCGTCAAACACTTCGTTGACAGTGACAGACGGCTTGGCGCCGGCTTTCACTAACTCAACAATTTTTGAACCTTCGATAACAATTCCGCCTTGGCAGTCTTCGTTGGAAAAAATCGCTAATGGATTTTTTATCCACAGCTGTCTGGCATTTGAGCTATTCATTGCAAGCCTCTTAAAGAAACAATATAGGGTGGAACTATGAAATAAAAAAACCTGTGTCAGATAGCTCTGACACAGGTTTTTGAGAGGGACCAGAACTCTGTTAACATTGGTTTGTGGTGGTTAGAAGTTCCAAACTGCCAATAATTGTACTTCGTTCTCGTCTGTGCCGTCTTCGCCTAGTTTGTTTTTCCAATATTGATACTCGATACCGACAAACAGATTACCGGCTTCGTTACCCATCGCTTCACCCAGGTCAAATCGTAACTGTGGTTGCGCCAGAATGTGCGATTCGAGTTCGCCAGAGCCAAAGTTAGTCACCTGATCACGGCCATCGATGTATTCAATATGACCTTCAAGGCTCCAGCTTGTACTGCCGATCTTAAAGGGATAGGCCCAGTTAAAATCGATCATATAGCTGTTATCTTCGTCGATGACTGTAAATGCAGCTGAATCAGCACTGCCCCCAGACTGGTGCTGATAAGCCGTAATGTCGAGGTGAGCGAAAGCAAAACCTGGTAGATCAAGATCGAAACGAACACCTGGCAGGAACCACCAGCTGTCGACTTCCGGTGCCCAGTTGAAACCGGCAATGACTCCAATATCTTTCACCGGGCCAAATTTTATTTCGCTTCCAGTTATGGCGCCAAGGCTAAAATTTGAATACCATTCGCCGTACATCTCGTTGCTGTCTGAGCCTGGGTTGAAGGGATTGTCGCCTTTGCCATCCGAATCAAATTCGAGATGATCGATGAAGAAGAAATTGTCGCCGTACTTCCAGCCGCCGGCATGTTGTAAGGTAACAATGGACGTATCGACCTTCGCTCCATCTGTACCCACTTGTTCCAGTTCGCCATAGGTTAGGTGGATCTCTGTGCTGCTCCAGGTTTCGGCCAAAGCTGTCGTGCTAAAGGCTGCGCCCAACAAAATAGCCGCTGTTGTTTTTGATAATATTTTCATTAGGTGTTCCCCTGTTAAAAAGTATTTAATAATACGGCCTGTAATTAATTTTTCGGAAGGTCGCCTTCGACACCTTTTACGTACCAGCTAAATCCCAGTAAGTCTCCATCTGCCATGACTGAATCGGCTGCAACGACAACGTCTCCTGCCTGATTAATCACCGGACCTGCGAAAGGGTGCAGAGATCCGTCGGCAATCGCCTGCTTTTGAGTGTTCACGTAATCTTGGACATCTTGCGGGACGTCTGCGTGAAAAGGAGCTAAATCAACAATGCCTTCTTTGACGCCGGGCCACGAGTCTTCTGCTTTCCAAGTGCCGTCTAGCACAGCTTGGGTTTTAGCAACGTACATAGGACCCCAGTTGTGAATACTAGCGGTCAAGTGGGCATTTTTACCAAACGATGACATGTCGGAGTTATACCCAATGGCGTAAACTCCTTTCGATTCTGCTGCATTGATTGGCCCTGGTGAGTCGGTGTGCTGAGTGATAATGTCAGCGCTCTGCAAAATCATTGTTTCAGCAGCCTCACGTTCTTTACCGGGGTCGTACCAGGAGGAAACCCAAACCACTTTAACCGAAATGTCAGGATTAACGCTTTGCGCTCCGCGGGTGAATGCGTTGATTCCGCGAACGACTTCAGGTATCGGGAAAGACCCCACGTAACCAATAACATTTGACTTCGTCATTTTTCCCGCGACGATACCGGCAAGATAACGACCTTCATAAGCGCGATCGAAATACGTGCCCACATTGTCTGATCGTTTATAACCAGAGGCGTGTTCAAAGGCGACGTCGGGATATCTCTTTGCTACCTTAAGCGTCGGATTCATATAACCAAACGAGGTTGTGAATATCAGTTTGTTACCGGATTTTGCCAGCTGATTGATGACTCGTTCTGAGTCGGCCCCTTCAGCGACACTTTCAACATAAGTGGTTTCCACTAACTTACCGAATGTTTCTTCGACTAATTTTCTGCCATTATCATGGGCGAAAGTCCAGCCCGCGTCTCCGGTAGGGCCGACGTAAACAAAACCTACTTTTAGTGGCGCGACCGAGGCAGACTCTTGGGCGGCTGGCGCATCGACGGTTTTCGTTGCTGCGGGAGCGGTAGTTTCCTGACCGCAGGCCGCTAATATTAGTGACGCGGCAAGAACGCTCAAGCCTCTACTCACGGATGAAAATTGCATTGTATATCTCCTTAGTTATTAGTAGGTCTTCGCGCTTGCCAGGGTAAACGCACGCGAGCCGTTGATTTTAATTTAGTCACTGGTATGAAAAGGTTTCCCCAGGGATACCGGAGCGAACAACTTTATCTTTGCCTGATTTCTGGATAACAAAACCAGTACTACTATGGTGGCAACATAGGGCATCATTGCCAAAATATTCGGTGAGGTAGAAACCCCCATTCCTTGTAACACCAAATTCATAATGCCCATTAAGCCAAATAAATAAGCACCAAATAAAACTCTTTCAACCCGCCAACTCGCAAAAACCACCAGTGCCAAAGCGATCCAGCCGCGCCCTGCCGTCATATTGTCGGCCCACAAAGGAGTGATGACCAAGGATAGATAAGCACCCGCAAGTCCCGCCATTGCACCACCGAACATAATCGCCAAGTAGCGGACCTTTAGTACCGACAAGCCAATCGCCTGTGCTGATTCGGGAGATTCACCCACGGCCTTAACGATCAGACCGGGACGAGTAGATTTGAAGAAATAATAAACCGCTGCTGCGAGCGCAATAGAAAGATACACAAAAATATCATAGGAAAAGAAAATGTCGCCCAACAATGGTATTTCAGCTAAGCCAAAAAATGTCAATTCATCGAGTCCATCGATAGATTCTCCGACATAGTTGAGACCGATAAATCCGCTGAGACCCGTACCGAAAATCGTTAGAGCCAAGCCCGTCGCCACTTGATTGGCGTTAAGCTGCATGACGATAAATCCAAACAACAAAGACATGGCAACGCCGGCCAAAATGGCAAATCCAAATCCAATAATAACACTTCCGCTATGGTATCCCGCCATAAACCCGGCGACCGCCCCCATTAGCATCATGCCCTCTTGGCCAAGATTTAGTATCCCCGACTTTTCGCAAACCAGTTCGCCCAGGGCAACAATCAGTAGCGGTGTGCCGGCACGGATGGCCAAATGTATGATGTTGGAAATTAAATCAATATCCATAACACTGATGTCTCGATAGTTTTGTTGTTAAAGCAGCATTTCTAGTGGCGCTACTTTGTTCTCAATACTTGCCATACACACAGCTACGCAGGCTTTTTCCTGTCGACCACAATTCTATAACCGATCAGCACATCGCAGGCCAGCAAGAAAAATAGCAACATGCCCTGAAACAAACCTGTCAACGCTAGTGGAAGGCCCATTTCTATTTGAACCATTTCACCGCCCATATACAGCAACGCCATTAGTAAACTGGCCAGCAGAATACCAAAAGGATGGAGGCGGCCGAGAAAGGCGACGATGATTGCGGCAAAACCATAGCCCGGTGATACATGGGGGATCAATTGACCAATGGGGCCGGTCACCTCACCGACGCCAGCGAGTCCCGCCAACGCACCACAAGTTAGCAATACAAACCAAATTAAACGGCCTTCTTTAAAACCGGCAAAGCGTGCGGCACTGGCATCTTTACCCAGCACTGCAATTTGAAATCCCACAAAGGTTTTACTGAGCAATACCCAGGCAGCGACGACAAAGAAGAGCGCGAGAACAATTCCGAAATGTATTCTGTTTCCCTCAAATAAAATGGGCAGAGTCGCAGAATCTGAAAACAGTGCTGACTCTGGGAAATTGAAGCCGGCGGGGTCTTTAAGTGGGCCATGAACCGAGAATAACAACATATTTAACGCTATGTAATTCAACATGATTGTCGTCAGTATTTCATTGGTATTGAACCGTGTTTTTAAGTACGCGGGAATCGCAGCCCATGCTGCGCCCGCTAAGGCTCCTGTTATCAACACTGAGGGCAACACCCACGCGCTGTCTATATCGATAAGGCTTAAAGCCAGCCAGCTGCCGAACAAACTGCCTATTAGCAATTGACCTTCAGCTCCGATATTCCATACGTTGGCGCGATAGCATATAGCCAGGCCTGTCGCACACAGTAATATCGGCGTTGCTTTAACGCCCAGTTCGCTCCATCCATAAAGATCGGTAATGGGCATAATGAAAAATGTGTATAGAGTTTCAAGGGGATCTTTCCCTAGCGCTGCAAATAGACAGGCACCGGCGATTAGGGTTAATAGGCCGGCTAGCACTGGCGATAAATAAGCAATCAGTCTTGAGTTTTCGCCGCGCGCTTCGAGTTTTATTTTCATTCAGATACTTACCTTGGTTCTGACTGTGGGCATTTTTATGCTGCTTCGGTCGTATCAAAAATTCCAGCCATCCAGCTACCTACTTCTTCAATAGAGGTGTCTGCGGGGGTTCTGATGGGGGAAAGCTGGCCATCGAACAAGGCACCCATGCGATCGCTGATGGCAAACAACTCATCGATGTCCTCAGATATAACCAATATGGCGGAGCCTTGGTCGCGAAGCTGTATCAACTCTTTGTGAATGCATATGGCGGCACCGATATCGACACCCCAAGTTGGGTGGGCCGCCACCAGGCAATCCGGATTTTGCATGATTTCTCGGCCAATAATGAATTTCTGTAAATTACCGCCGGACAAGCTTTTCGCCGTCGCATTTAAGTCACCGCATTTAACGTTGTAGCCGTCGATGATACGGTTGGCGAAATCGTGAATTTTCCCCTGATTTAAAACCCCTTTGTTTACCAAACCTTCCAAAAAGCCCGTTAATAAACCGTTTTCCCACAGGCTCATGTCCGGTACAGCTCCCCGACCCAATCGGTCTTCGGGAACAAAAGCCAATCCTTCTTCGCGTCTTTTACAAGGTGTTATTGCACCCAAATCAACATGGGGGAAACGGATTGCGCTGGCGACCTCAGTTAAATCTTCGCCACTTAGCGCGGACAACAATTCGGATTGGCCATTGCCGGCCACACCGGCGATTCCTAAAATTTCTCCCGCTTTCACCGAAAAATTAATGTTTTTCAAGGTCACCCCAAAAGGGTCGCTAGTTGGCTGGTTAAGATTGTCGACAATTAAAAAATCGACACCCCCGCTGGCTTTTTCATACTCGTGAGTCACGGGGGTATCATCACCTACCATCATTTTTGCCATGCTGGTGGTGCTTTCTTCTTTTGGTCGGCAGCCGCCTGTTACGCGGCCCATTCTCAGCACGGTTGCATAGTCGCAGAGTGCCTTTACTTCTTTGAGTTTATGGCTGATGAACATAATGCTGGTGCCTTCAGCCGCCAACTGATGCAAGGTTGCGAATAGGGTGTCGACTTCCTGGGGTGTTAGTACTGAGGTGGGTTCATCGAGGATTAACAATTTTATATCCTGGATCAGGCAGCGAACAATTTCTACGCGTTGACGCTCACCTGTGGAGAGCGTGTGTACCGGGCGATGGGGTTCCAGCGCCATCCCATAGCGAGCGGATACTTCGGTAATTTTATTTGCAAGAGCTGCAAGGTCCGCCGAGCTATCGCCGTCCATACCGAGCGCAATATTTTCCAGTACCGTGAGTGTCTCAAACAAAGAGAAATGCTGAAATACCATTCCAATTCCCAGTTGACGCGCCTGTACCGGAGCAGTAATCGATGTTTCCTTTCCTTCCCAAATTAGTCTTCCAGAATCTGGTTTTACGACGCCATAAATGATTTTCATTAAGGTGCTTTTACCCGCGCCGTTTTCTCCAAGCAGGGCATAAATGGCACCGGGTTTGATTTTCAGGCTAACCTGATCGTTTGCCAGGCAGCCTGGGTATTGTTTGGTAATGCCTTCAAGCACCAATCGAAACTCAGTGTTATGTTCGTCAGCAGTCATACCCTGTCCCCTATTTTTTTACCGAACTTCCCGGCGTCTAGCAAAGCTGTGAAGATTCTTTGTTAATTGCGTTATCTCTTCATCAGTAGAAGTATAGATACATAATTAATGTCTGGTCACAGTTCGATTGTTGCGACTTTCTGTGGTTTTCTTTGTTATTTTTAGTGGCTGGAAAAAACAATGTAGCTGTCAAAAAGCTCCAGGTCACAGCGATCAATTTTGTTCAAGGGGTGCTAAAATTCCAAATATTGACATGAATGTCAACAAATTTTTGATTAATATTTCTTCAGCTTATTCTTTACCGTAGAAAAATTGTCAACTAATATTGACACTTATGTCAAGATTTGATTTTATTGCATCTAGCGCCTTAGCTATAACTATCTACACTGATGGCGATACTCGTTGATCAATGCAAAAGGCTGACGTTATCTGGCCGATGATAATTACAATACACCGGGGTTTTAAGCCGTGATCACATTTCTACTTAATCAGCAAGAGCATGTCGTCGAGAATATCGACCCGAACACTACCGTGCTGGATTATCTGCGTGAACACCTACAGAAAACAGGATCCAAAGAGGGTTGTGCGTCTGGAGATTGTGGCGCATGCACCGTTGTTATTGGCCATGCGGGGAACGTCGGTATTGAATACAGCGCCATCAATGCGTGTATTACCTTGCTCGGTAGTTTGCACGGCAAACAACTGATCACGATTGAAGATTTAAAAGACGGTGAGTGTTTGCACCCCGTCCAACAGGCGATGGTGGACTGCCATGGTTCCCAGTGCGGCTTCTGCACGCCTGGCTTTGTGATGTCGATGTTTGCTTATCGAAAAAATAACGAGCAAGCCGACCGCCAATCTATCATTGAGGCTCTGGGCGGTAATCTCTGCCGATGCACGGGTTACCGTCCGATTGTCGATGCCGCCGTGCAGATGTTTGAGCCGCCGCTACGGGACCAGTTTGATCAAACCGAACTGGCGGTGCTCGCGTCGTTAAACGCGATTAATGAGGCTGATGGCGCCGTTAAGCTGACGGGCAATAGCAAACATTTTTTTTCGCCATCGACGGTTAAAGAGCTTGCCGATTTGCTACTTGAATACCCTGAGGCCCGCCTTGTCGCCGGAGGTACTGACCTTAGTCTTGAGATTACCCAATTTCTGCGCAGTTTCGATTGTTTGATTTACATCGGCAGAATTGAAGAAATGAAAACCGTCGTGCAGATGGACGATGAGCTCGACATTGGTGCCGCTGCGAGCTACGGCAGTACCAAAGATGCCCTGGTTGCACTTTACCCCGACTTGCATGAATTAATCGATCGTCTTGGTTCCAAACAAATTCGTAATCAGGGGACCATAGGTGGAAATGTGGGCAACGCTTCGCCCATTGGAGATATGCCTCCCGTGTTGATCGCGCTTGGAGCCAAGTTGGTGTTACGCAAAGGTGATGTCAGTAGAGTGATTGGCATTGAGAACTACTTTGTCAGCTATAAAAAAACATCACTGGAAACCTCGGAATTTATTGAGCGTATTATCGTACCGAAACCTCAGGCCGACAGCGTATTCCGGGTGTATAAAATTAGTAAGCGATTGGAGGACGATATTTCTTCGAGCTGCGGCGCATTCAATATCAACATTGTTGCGGGCAAGGTAAAAAAAGCCACTATTGCTTTCGGTGGCATGGCTGAAATTCCCAAGCGGGCGAGCCACTGCGAACAGGCGCTAATCGGTAAAAATTGGACTGACGTGACGATCGCAGAGGCGATGGACGCGATGGATAAGGACTTTACACCCATCAGCGACTTTCGCTCCAGCGCCACTTATCGATTAAGCTCATCGCGAAATTTACTGCGTAGGCTCTATTTGGATTATGAGCAGGGCGAAAAATCAGATCGAGAGCCATCATCCAATCTGCTGAGGGTGACTCAATATGCGTAAACTTATCGATCTACCTACCAGCGCAGATAAGAATGAAAGGTCAACCGTTAAGGGAATAAGTGGCCACCAGCAAAAACATGAAAGCGCTGAAAAACATGTTAGCGGCGAAGCTGTTTATGTCGATGACCAGTTAGCTCCTGCTAGTACTCTCTATGCGTATCCGGTCCTCAGCACCATTGCTCGTGGCAACGTAAGGCGACTCGACTTGAGTGCTGTGAAAACCGCAGAAGGTGTGGTTGACGTTCTAACACTTGACGACATTCGTGGCCATACCGATATTGGTCCGGTTTTTCCCGGCGACCCGATTATGGTAAATGAGGGCGGTGAGGTGCAGTTTTACGGTCAGGTCTTGTTTGCCGTCGCGGCTACCAGTCAGGATTTGGCGCGAAAAGCTGCACGTTTGGCAAAGGTCGAATATGAGCCTCTCGAAGCCTATACAACGATTAAGCAAGGCTTGGCAAACCAGAGTTTTGTACGGCCAACACATACTCAAAAACGTGGTGACTCTGCTCGGATGATCAAGGCTGCTAAGCATACGTTAACCGGCGAGATGAATATTGGTGGTCAGGAACAAATGTATCTGGAGGGGCAGGTGTCTCTCTGCGTACCCACCGAAGACGGCGGCATGATGGTATACAGCTCTACGCAAAATCCCAGTGAAGGGCAAAAGCTGGTTGCGGAGGTGTTAAATATCCCGATGAATAAAGTCACGGTTGATACTCGCCGAATGGGCGGCGGCTTTGGCGGCAAAGAGACTAGCGCTAACCAGTGGGCGTGTATCGCTGCGTTAATGGCGAATAAGACTGGTCGCCCTGTAAAAGTAAGATTAGCGCGCGCCGATGACATGCAAGCCACCGGAAAACGTCATCATTTTTTAGTTAACTACACGGTTGGTTTCAGCGCCGAAGGCCGTATTGAAGGATTAGATATGGAACTTGCCGGGGGCTGCGGTATGTCTCCGGATCTGTCCGACGCAATCGTCGATCGCGCTATGTTTCACGCCGATAACGCCTACTTTTTGCCGGCGGCTCGAATCACCGGCCATCGAGTAAAAACCCATACCGTGTCTAATACGGCCTTCCGTGGCTTTGGAGGACCGCAGGGTATGGTCGCGATAGAAAATGTTATTGATAATATTGCCAGAGTTGTTGGTAAAGATCCCTTAGAGGTACGTAAGAACAATTTCTATACCGACAAAGATGATCGAAACACGACACACTATGGACAAAAAATCGAGCAACATATTGTTCCCGGACTTGTCGATCGCCTGGAAACGACGTCAGAGTATCAACGTCGACGGAAGGACATTGAAGATTTCAATAGCGGTAGTCCTATTCTGAAAAAAGGCCTTGCCTTAACGCCAGTAAAATTTGGTATTTCTTTTACAGCTCAGCATTTAAATCAGGCCGGTGCGTTGATACATGTGTATACCGATGGATCGATTCAGCTGAATCATGGGGGTACTGAGATGGGACAAGGTCTCTATACGAAAGTTGCCCAAGTCGTTGCCAATGAACTTCAAGTCGACATTGACAATATATTGTGCACCGCGACCCGCACAGATAAAGTACCTAACACATCGCCAACAGCAGCATCATCCGGAACAGATTTAAATGGAATGGCGGCGCGAGATGCGGCACAAAAAATCAAGAAACGGTTGATAGATTTTGCCGTATCCCATTTTGAAATAGCTGAACAGGACGTTGTCTTTTCCAACAACAAGATAAGCGTTGGCAGCGAAACGCTGAGTTTTTCCGAGTTTGTACAATTGGCCTATATGAATCGTATTAGCCTGTCAGCCACCGGTTACTATCGCACCCCAAAAATTTATTACGATAGAGAAAAGGCCGTCGGCCGGCCGTTCTTCTACTACGCTAATGGTGCTGCTGTATCCGAAGTTATCATCGATACCCTGACCGGTGAATACAAATTATTGCGTACCGATATTTGCCAGGACGTTGGCACATCTATCAATCCGGCCATTGATATTGGGCAGATTGAAGGCGCCTTTATTCAAGGCATGGGATGGCTAACGACGGAAGAATTAGTTTGGGGAGAAGATGGTCGCTTGCAGACAATTAATCCAGCAGCCTACAAAATACCTGCAATCGGCGATGCGCCGCCGGTATTTAACGTTGAGTTGTTGCCGGACAGTCCAAATATTGAAGCTAGTATTTTCCATTCCAAAGCCGTAGGAGAACCGCCGTTGATGCTGGGAATTTCGGTATGGAGTGCATTACGGGATGCGGTTGCAAGTCTGGCGAACTACCGTTACAGCCCCTCCCTGGATACACCCGCGACGCCTGAACGTGTGCTGGCGGCTTGCGAACAGATTCGCAGCGTAAGTCAGGTTCAGAAAAATCAGCCTGGAGGATCTACAAATGACAGCCTGGTATGAAATTGTTAATCAGCTTGCCGAGCAAGGTGAGGCCTATGTGATAGTCACTGTGCTGGGAGCCAGGGGCTCAACGCCGCGAGACAGTGGCACCAAAATGGTTGTGGCAGCGACAGAAACCTATTGTTCGATTGGCGGCGGTCATCTGGAATACAAGGCAATTTCGATTGCAAAAGAGCTGCTGGCTGACTCAAAAGCCGAGCAGCGGATTGAGCACTTTCCTCTTGGTGCGAAATTAGGCCAGTGCTGCGGAGGAAGTGCGACTCTATTGTTTGAAAGTTTTTCAGCCGTTGAGCTAAACATCATGCTCTTTGGTGCCGGACACGTGGGTAAATCACTGGCAGGTATTTTGGCTCAACTTCCCTGTCGTTTACATTGGGTTGATGGTCGAGAGGCCGAGTTCCCAGCGCAATTACCCAGTAATGTAGTGAAGGTTGTTAATGATTGCCCCGCTGATGAGGTTGCGGCGATGCCAGCCAATAGTTATTTCATCATAATGACTCATAACCATCCGCTCGATTTCGCTATAACAGAAACTGTCATAAAGAAAGGCGATGCGCGCTATATCGGACTGATCGGTTCTGAGACCAAGTGGAAGCGTTTTAAAATGCGTTTTGATCATCGCCAATACGAAAAATCCGTATACGAACAAGTACGCTGCCCCGTAGGTCTCAGCGACGTGCCGGGAAAACTACCGGTAGAGGTTGCGGTTTCGGTAGCGGCTGAAGTGATTGGCGAGGTTCACCGGCACAAAGCTTCCCGATCGAATCAGCAGGGGATTGGTTGGCGGGAACTTAAAGCATTAAATAGTGAGGCGGCGGCATCAAACGCAATACCAAAAACGGAAATTCCGACACCAGTTACCTCTGACAATCAGACTCAGCCAGAACAAATACGATGAATGAATCCAGTAGCTTCGGTCTAAAGAGTAATCGCGTCATCATTGATGGTGCCATACGGCCTGCCTTGATCCTAATTGAGGACGGTAAGATCGCTGAAATTTTGCCAGTTGATACAGTGCTCGAAACAAGGCGACGTTTTATTGAAATCGAAGATCTCGGCGATAAAGTTGTTTTGCCCGGCCTCGTCGATACTCACGTGCATATCAATGAACCGGGTCGAACGGAATGGGAGGGCTTTAACACTGCTACTCAGTCAGCAGCAGCAGGCGGTATTACGACTGTCGTTGACATGCCACTCAACTGCAGCCCGGTAACGACAACGGCAAATGCACTGCGCGAAAAGTTGAATTCACTTGAGGGGAAGTTGTGGATTGACTGTGGGTTTTGGGGCGGAGTTATTCCCGAGAGTCTCACTGACTTGGACGAATTGATCAAGGCTGGCGTTTTGGGGGTAAAGTCCTTTACGATTGATTCAGGTATCGAGGAGTTCCCCGAAGTCAATGCGGAGCAGCTAAGTCAGGCAATACGCATTTTAGCAAAATACAATGTCCCCTATTTGATTCATGCTGAATTGGAACCTCCGGGAAGCGAACCGCCTGCGATTGGAGACCGTTACCAGAGTTTTTTGGCATCTCGGCCGAAAAGCTGGGAGAACGATGCAGTCGACATGATGATTGCACTCGCGACGGAGGCAAAATCCGAAGGAGCGCAGGGAAAAATTCATATCGTTCATCTCTCCTCTGCTGAAGCTATCGCGGCCATTCATAAGGCACAACAGCAGGGGCTGCAGCTATCGGCCGAAACCTGTCCGCATTATTTAACCCTATTTTCAGAATCCATTCCCGATGGGAAAACACTGTTTAAATGCTGCCCACCAATTCGAGAAGACGCAAACCGGCAGCTATTATGGCAAGGTCTGGCAGACGGAACTATTGACTTTATCGTATCCGATCATTCTCCGTGCACGCCGCAGCTGAAGCACATTGATAGCGGCGATATCGAAAACGCCTGGGGAGGAATTTCCTCCCTGCAATTTGGCTTATCCCTAATATGGACAGAGGCCGTACAGCGTGGCTACAGTTTGCCACAAGTCGTTGATTGGATGGCAACAAGGCCGGCGATGTTTGCCGGCCTTGGGGAACGAAAAGGAAAAATAGCGGCTGGCTACGATGCCGACCTGGTTGTATTTGACGATTGTGCCAGCTATACCATCACGGCAGACATGATCAAGTACCGCCACAAAATCACCCCTTATGAAGGTCGTGTTGTTAGCGGGCTTACTGAGCGAACCTATGTCCGAGGGCAATTGGTTTATCGCGCCGGCGAGTTACTCGGTGCGCCAGTCGGCGAAGCACTGCTGTCAAACAACAGGCTCGTTAGCCAATCTGAATCATAACTTATTCTCTTATTAAGCCACTGGAACACCGAATGAATACCGAAGAAAAAACTGACGATAGATATTCTTCACGCTATATCGATTTACTCAGCGAACGAGTGGGTGGTCGTGCCATCGCCTGTAGCGACGAATGGTTTGCAGAATGTGACAACCTGGTGAAGCCCGGGCGCGGGATTTTTAAAGAGGGCCATTTTGTCGCTACCGGCCAGTGGATGGATGGCTGGGAGTCACGACGTAGTTTTGGCCGTCGGCAGCGCAGCGCCAGCGCAGAAGATTTTGATTGGTGCATATTACGTTTGGGCATTCCCGGAATTGTTCGTGGCTTTGATGTGGATACTAATCACTTTCGCGGCAATGCGCCGGAGTTTGTTGCTGTCGAAGCGGCTAATGTAACAGGCGAAATCGATGGTGTTACGGTGTGGACAGAAATTCTTAGCAAGTCGGCGACGCAGGCCCATAGCCAAAATCTGTTTGAATGTATCAGTGATCAAGTTTGGACCCACCTACGTTTAAAAATGTATCCAGATGGGGGCATATCACGTTTTCGCGTGTATGGAGAAGGGCAGATTGTTAGGGACAACTTTATCGAGGGTGAACTCGTTGATTTGGCCTCGGTCATGAATGGCGGTCGTGGTATTGCCGCTAGCGATATGTTTTACAGTTCCCCGAGTAATCTCGTCATGCCGGGCCGCGGTGTGAATATGGGTGACGGCTGGGAAACCAAACGTCGTCGTGATGCAGATAATGACTGGGCGATTGTTAAGCTGGGTCTGACCGGCACCATTCGCAAGATTTTGATCGACACCGCGCATTTTAAAGGCAATTACCCCGATCATATGCGGCTGGAAGCGACCCACACGAAACGCGATGACATTGGCGCTGCGGATGTTGACTGGCAGACCATTATAGGCGATACACCTCTTTATCCCGACCGCGAACATTTATTTATTGAGCAAATCGACGCGGCAGAAAATGCCAAATTTACACATGTCAGATTGAATATTTTCCCCGATGGCGGCATAAGCCGTTTACGTATCTTTGGGTTTCCAGATTGGGAAGAATTAGAAAAATGAGCCTTGAAAGACTGAATACAACGACCCGTACCGAGTCGGCACATAGTTTTCGGCAATGCTGTACTAGCGAACTCTGGATAGATCGCATGACAGCCGGACGCCCCTACGCGAATGAGAGGCAATTGCGTAACGCCGCTAATGTTATCTGGCAGGACCTGCAGGAAAAGGACTATTTGCAAGCCTTCGATGGACACCCAAAAATTGGCGACGTAAGTTCTTTAAAAGATAAATACGCCAATACCAAAGAGTTGGCCGCCGGAGAACAAGCCAATGTGAATGTTGCCACGGACACTGTGCTGCAAACCTTAGCGCAAGGTAATAGTGACTACGAAGAAAAATTTGGCTTTATCTTTATTGTCTGCGCTACCGGAAAAAGTGCAATAGAAATGTCGGACCTGTTACAAGCAAGACTACCGAATGATCGAGAAAGTGAATTGCGCAATGCTTGTGAAGAGCAACGGAAAATATTCCAAATCCGTATAGGAAAATTAT
Organism: uncultured Cellvibrionales bacterium; assembly: GCA_913019905.1. GTDB lineage: Bacteria > Pseudomonadota > Gammaproteobacteria > Pseudomonadales > Dasaniaceae > Oceanicoccus. The sequence continues at coordinate 85,827 of CAJVZD010000004.1, read as the reverse complement.
TATGAGTCAAATTACTACCCATATTCTAGATGTCTCGCGCGGCGCGCCGGCCCGTGGCGTGGCTATTTGCCTTTCCCGGTTAGACGATCATCTATGGACCGAGATTGGCGCTGGAAAAACTAACGATGATGGTCGTATCCCCGACCTTTGTGCTAACGATGTCATACTCGCCGCCGGTACCTATCAGATGCGTTTTGATACCGCCAGCTACTTTTCAAGTGTTGGTGATCCTGTTTTCTATCCCTGGGCAGATGTTGTTTTCGCAATAGCCGGTGACGGTCAGCATTACCATATTCCCTTACTACTCGCCCCATACGGCCATTCAACCTATCGAGGAAGTTAAAACCACGGATAGCAGCACTAGCAGCCAAACAGACTATCACGAGAAATGAGTAATGACCGACATAACGCTAACGTTAAAAAGCTTAACTCCAGAAGCCTTCGCTCCCTATGGTGATGTCATTGAAGTGAATGACAAGAACGAAATTATTCCAATAAATTATGGCATGACGAACAGGCACCACGCGTTAGCCAAAGTGGATGTCAGTGAGGGTGACGGTTATCCGATCGTTAGTATTTTCAACAGCAAGCCGGTGACCTTACCTTTTTCAGTAAAGGTGATGGAGCGTCACCCGATGGGTAGTCAGGCTTTTATTAACATGGACAATAACCCCTATGTAGTCGTGGTCGGTGAAGCGGGAGAGTTTGATATCAATCGTCTGCAAGCTTTTTTGGCCCAAGCGAATCAAGGCGTAAATTATCATAAAGGTACGTGGCATCATTACAGTCTTTGCTTGAATGAAGCGAATAATTTTGTCGTTATCGATCGAGGAGGCCTCGGAGACAATTGCGATGAAGTACAAATACCTGACAACAGTAGTCTCGTTATAATCCGGTAATTCATATGTTCACGGTTGGAATGAGTAAGCTGTAGCGCTAAGTGGCAACATGAAAAACGACACTAGGAACGACAGGAAGAAACAAGCATAGAACAAGACCAGCCGACAAGACCGTAAACATCAACAAACAACAGAAAGATCAATATTAGGAACCACTAATGCCCATTGCACACCGAGCGAGCATACTTCACTTTATCGCTGACCCCGACACAGTTGCACTCGATCAGGCCTATGAATATTACCCGGATGGCATCATGGTCATCGACGATGGAAAAATAAAGTCCATTGGGCTGGCTGAAGATCTATTACCCAGTTTGGGTACGGATGTTGATCTTACTGAACATGGTAATGCGCTTATTATCCCGGGTTTTGTCGATACCCACATTCATTATCCCCAAACGGAAGTTATCGCAGCCTATGGCGAGCAATTACTAGAGTGGTTAGAAAAATATACGTTTCCCTGTGAGGCGAAATTCCATGATGAAGATTATGCCCGTGATATAGCCGAGCGATTTCTAGACGAATTGCTTCGCGCAGGAACAACGACTGCGTTGGTATTTGGTACGGTCCATAAAGAGTCTGTTGAAGCTTTTTTTAAGGCTTGTGAAAAACGTAATCTGCGCATGGTGGCAGGCAAAGTAATGATGGACCGAAATGCGCCGGATGATCTCATCGACACGGCTCAATCTTCCTATGATGACAGTAAAGCGTTAATCGAGAAATGGCACAATAGAGGACGACTACGCTATGCCGTTACGCCACGTTTCTCTCCGACATCGACGGAACAACAATTGCAGAAAGCAGGGCAGTTAATGCAGGAATACCCTGGTGTCTATATGCATACCCATATGTCGGAAAATGTTGATGAAGTCAAATGGGTTAAAGAGCTATTTCCCGAGCGAGCCAATTATTTGGATACCTATGACCATGCCGGATTGTTGGGACGTCGTAGCGTGCTGGCACATTGTATCCACCTTACCGATGAGGAATGGCAGCGAATGGAAGAAACTCAAACGGGTATTGCTTTTTGCCCTACATCGAATTTGTTTCTTGGTAGTGGCTTGTTTCAACTAAACCGTGCGGTCAAACACAATCTAAATGTTGGAATGGGAACAGATGTTGGCGGTGGTAGCAGTTTTTCTATTTTACAGACATTAAATGAGGCCTACAAAGTATTACAGCTGAGGGGCGAACAACTGTCTCCCTTTAAGGGCTTTTATCTTGCTACTTTAGGGGGCGCGAAAACCTTGGATATGAGTGATGTTATTGGCAATTTCTCGGTAGGAAAAGAAGCAGATTTTCTAGTGTTAGACAAATCTTGCACACCGTTAATGGATTTCCGCATGAGTAAATGTACAGATCTGTTTGAAGAGCTCTTTGTGTTCAGCATGTTAGGTGACGATAGAGCTATAAAGCAAACATGGTCGGCGGGTGAACTTGTCCATCAGCGAGACTAAGAACTTACAGCCGCAGTATTTCGACTAAATAACATAACTCAGAACATAGGTTATTCGTATGGAAAGTTACATAATTGACTGGTTTAGTCTGATCTTCCGATGGCTACATGTCATTACTGGTGTAGCGTGGATCGGTGCCTCTTTTTATTTTGTCTGGCTCGATAACAACCTGCAAAATCCGCCGCAATGGAAAACAGACAAAGGTATTAAGGGCGACTTGTGGGCCATTCACGGTGGTGGAATCTACGAGGTGGCCAAGTATCAACTTTCACCGGAACAAATGCCAGAAACCCTGCATTGGTTTAAGTGGGAAGCTTATAGCACGTGGCTTACGGGTATTATTTTATTGGCGATAATTTATTATCTGGGCGCTGACTCTTACCTGATAGACAAAGAAATAGCAGATTTAACGCAACTGCAAGCCGTTTCAATTGGCATCGGTTTTCTTGTCGGTAGCTGGGTGTTATATGAATTACTTTGCTCTAGTCCACTGGGAAAAAATGGTTATGCGATAGCAGCCATACTCATTGTCGCGGCGGTCGGGATCAGCTATTCACTTGCACACCTTTTTAGTGGCAGGGGTGCATATATTCATTTTGGTGCGATTATCGGCACGTTGATGGCCGGCAATGTTTTTCGTGTGATCATGCCTTCGCAGCGTGCTCTGATCGCCGCTATTGAAAAAGGAGAGGCACCCGATCCTAAATGGGGCGCGAAAGCGAAATTACATTCGACGCATAATACCTACCTAACACTGCCATTGTTGTTCATAATGATTAGCAACCATTACCCAATGACATATGCGCATCAATTTAACTGGGTGATATTGTTGGTCATTACGGCAATCACTGCCTTGGCTCGCCAATATTTTATTCTCGAACATAAGAAAATTCACAAACCGTCGATTCTGGTGGCGGCGGTTGTTGCGGTAGTCATTCTTGCGGCCATCATAGCTCCCAAGCCGGTGAAAGTAGAGCCTGTTACCGTTGGACAGGAATCAGTAGTTGCAAAGCGTGCGCAGTCGATTATTAAGGAACGCTGTGCAAGTTGTCACTCAGCACAGCCCACTGACGCCGTGTTTACGGTGGCTCCAGCGGGCGTCGTATTCGACAGTCCTGGCGATATGAAAAAATGGGCGCCAAGAATACAAGCAAGGACTATTGATACCAAAGATATGCCATTTTTGAACAAAACAAAAATGACCACGGAAGAGCGAATGATTGTTGCCCAATGGATTGCGACTGGCGCGCCGCTCAAAGAGTGAAATTGAGTCGGCGCAACGAAAGAGAACTATTGGGTAGGATGATTGGACTGCTGTTTGTTGCATTAATTATGCGCACGCAGTCCTGACATCTTCGTGGGGTGGAGCGCCGTCAACGCTTGCAATGTAGAATCCTGCCGCAGCTCTTGAGGATTATTCAATTCAATCTATAATAGATTCCAGCACTGATTATATGGAGATTAATCAATATCGGTAAGGAAACTCTCTTTTCCGCCTTGGCGAACAATACTTAACAATGCCCAAGGTACGTAGATTGTTGGGAGTAAGGCTTCACGATGATTAGATCTTTGGTGGAAAACACACCGTCGGAAAGTGATGTTTTTCAAAATGAACCGGAAAATGTTTTTAGGCTAGGACAAGGTTTTGGCCGAGTAACTCGCGAGCAACACTGTAGCGTCAAGCCCCTGTTATTACACAGCTCGGATGATTTTTGGTGTGTATCGAACGAAGTAACGAATCGACAGACATGGCTCGAGCGTATCGTTATGGGGCGACAAGAGTTTGCACTGTATTATCGTTTAAGCGGAAAATCATTCTTCAAATTGGGGGATCACGAGTTTACGTTGGAAGGGGGGAGCTTTTGGGTTTGTATTGCGCCCCAGGGAGAAGAATTATTGCAGCTTCACGCGAGTGAGGGGCACTCGGGCGTCATGATGCTCTTTAGCGTTGAAGAGCTAAGACGTTTGTTGGGTGATACGTCGGATCGACTACCGCGTCCTATCTATCAGTTTCTTAAGGGGCAGACTCCGATTTTTCATCGAAAACTCGGTATGACAGCGCTCATGTCCAGAGCTGCGAGAGAGTTGGCCAGCGCCAGCGCAGATTCTCCACTGCATCATTTACTGGTGCGTGCTCAGGCGACGGAATTGTTGTGGCTTTCTCTGCAAGAGTTAATGAATACCTATTATTCGAAGCGATATCGCCGGCGGATTTTTCCAAATGAACAAGCACAGATAAACGGCGCGAAAGAAATTCTCGACAACTATTATTATTCTCCTCCCACGACTTCAGACCTGGCAAAAAGTATTGGGTTAAGTGAAGAGAAACTCTGTTATGGATTTCAGCAGTTATTGGGTAGCACTGTTCAAGCGTACATACTGAAGCGGCGAATGATCAAGGCAACTGAATTGTTGAAGGGGACGGGGTTATCTATTACGCAAATTGCTCTCGACGTTGGTTATGCCCATGGTACTAACTTTACGCGAGCCTTTCGGAAATATTACGGTGTAAGCCCTCTAAAAATTCGAAAAAATTGATTCTCTTTATACGTTACACACCGCATAAATTCTATTTAAAACTTTGCTTATCTTGCTTAACTATTATGTCGGTTGAGTTAAGGCCGCAGTGACTTTTACTGGCGTTCGTTATTTCTGTCACTCGTATGGTGCTTAATCCTAGCTCGTTTATTTTCTAACATGAGCCATGATAGAGCCGTAATTCGATCGGAGAAAATTTTTATATTTAGCTTTTCCCGACGCCGAAACGAAACTAATGATTGAGATGTGTATTTGGTGGTTATGTTATAGGCAACAACTGCAACTGCATTTATTTCCTTCAGTGAAAATAGTGTTTGTTGTGCTTCGAAGCTGTAGCTAAATCGGTTCGCCGCGTTTATCAATAGCGAAAAACGACCTTCTATATTTGCAAGCAAGGCCGCGTGTAGATGGCTTAAAATAGTGAAATCTATCTCGACTTCGTCATTGATGATTACCTCTGCAATATCTTGTTGGAGGAGTTGAATTCTCCCAAAAGGCAACTCAAACCAACGCATTTTTCCGGTCCTTGAATTCATGTCAAACGATGTACTCATCATGTTGGATTCTCGCTGAGAATATATATCCGGCAACAGCATTTTTCGGAGCTATGCAGTACCTGATTGCGAATTGCCATCGACGTTATGCATCACTTTTTCATAGTCCTGAGTACTTGCCGAATGCAGTTCCATAAAATCACCGCAACCATTGCAAATGGGTCCTTGCACAGCGTTATTCCATTTTTCTTTATGGTGGTCGCGTGTGCTAAGGCAAGGGGCGTACTGAATCGTAATACCCGCTAAAGATTGACATTCCTTGCAGTAATATCGAAGTTCTTTCATCACATTTCTCCGTTGTTCGCGGTATCGAACAAAATTCTTATTGTGGTCGGGCTAGATCTTCAGTTCCTGCTTTTGCCCTGTGAGAAATCATCTTGCTTCCTGCTTCTTTTTTTCACTGTTACCGTATCATGGCCGCCTTCAACGAACTGATCAATTTACTCGTGAACTGATCACGAGATTGAAATGTTATGGAATTAGAAGTATTTTTTATAGTGTTATTTTGAATAAAAGAGAAGCATTTGAATGTATGCCAATTCTAAAATGAATTGAGCGTGACATGGAAAGGGATATTCGTTTCGACGGGTTGGACATGTTAAGAAAGGCGCTGAGAAATCCACTTTGCCGATCGTGACGTGGTTTTCCTGTTCTGCAAAAATCATCAATCGAAGAGGGATGGAATGGCTTGTTTTTTGACACGGAGGGGCTCAAACGGAAGAAAGAGGAGCGCCCTTACTTCCGTTTTTTGGTGGCGCTTATTCGTAACTTTCAGTGAGTGCCTGGTAGGTTGCAATCTTTAAGTCGGAACGAAGAGTCCACGGCGATCCCATCAATTGAATCATGCCAACGACGACGATTTCTTCGACAGGGTCGATCCAAAAAACGGTGCCGGCGGCTCCGCCCCAGTTAAATTCTCCGTCACTGCCCATAACGCCGTTTTTAATCGCGTCAGTAATTACACCAAACCCCAATCCAAAGCCAAAACCTCGCTGTTCGGCTGCTGCCAAGGGGGATTCGCCGACACCGGAAGTCGAAATACTGCCGGGCAAATGATTTTTCGCCATAAACTTAACGGTTTTCTCTCCGAGTATTCGCTTGCCACTAGAGATGCCACCTTTGCGCATGGCCTCGGCAAATTTCATATAATCCATGGCTGTTGAAACTAATCCACCGCCCCCTGAATGCAAGGAAACTTGATGGTAATTTCTCATGGCGCTATCACTATCTTCCTTGATGGTAGCAAGCTTATTGTTTTGTGCGTCCCAATAGTGGTTGGGTAAAAAGCGGTCGGCTTTGTTTTTTGGCACTTCAAAAAAAGTGTCTTTCATATCTAAGGGGTCAAAAATATTTTTTTGCAAATATTGATCAAATGGCATGCCACTTAAACGCTGGACGATCAAACCCGTTATATCGACCGCAATAGAATAGTGCCACTTATTGCCGGGCTCAAACTTTAGCGGAAGTTTCGCGACGATTGAGGCGAAATCGTCGAGATCTTTTGCATCCCATATATTGGCGTCTTTATAGTATTTATCGATCATATCACCGGCGGGATTAAATCCGTAAGATAAGCCTGTAGTATGGGTTAGGAGATGGTGCATCGTCATTGTTTTCTCGGCCGGAACCATCGCGCCGTCTTCATTGAGTACTTTCAAATCGGCAAATTCGGGTACAAATTTACTGACCGGATCATTTAGCTGAAATTTTCCCTGTTCATACAACTGCATCATGGCGGCTGCGGTGATCGGCTTCGACATGGAATAGATACGAAATAAATCATCTTTCTTTAATGGTCGTGGATCATCGGCACCTTTGTGGCCTACCGCTTCAAAGTGAACAAGTTTGCCCTTGCGAGCAACCATCGTGATTACCCCGGCGAGTTTACCTTCATCGACATACCGTTGGCTGATGTCGGTGATGCGGTTCAGTCGTTCGGTCGATAATCCGACTTTCTCAGCCTTGGCGGATGGCGGTGCTTTCGCCATTACGCTGGCCGGACTTGCGGCAATCGCTAATGTCAAAAATAGAGCTGTTCTTATTTTCATATTGATCTCTTATAGTGGGTGAAAGAAAATTGTTTACACGCGAAAGATAAATCGTTGCTGGCTTAAAAGCCTAAACATACAAATCAAGGAAATCCAGTTATTTTTGATCACTAACAATTTTTTAATGTAAGGTATCAAATTTCGAGATCGAAAACCTCCATGCGAAAATGGTTATGGGCCTGTGTCCGGCGAGTTCCCCGTTTATTGAACTGAAGACATTTGTCGAGTTGGTGCCGTATATACAAATACCTTTGTCAGCGGGCGAGTAAACTTTCCATCGGCCTGTTAATCGATTTAGAGAATGTTTATTTATAACAGTTAATTCAAGGCTTCATTTACCGATCATGGCACAGTTGTATAAAGGCCTCACTAGCCCGACTATGGTATCGTGTTTTATGCTGAATGAGGCCAATTTCTTTGACTGAGTTTTGAAAGTCGCTGATGGGTAATTTCACCAATTTTCCCTGACGCAATTCCTCTTGAATTGAGACCTCCGGGACGATAGAAATGCCGCTGTTTACCAGGACTAAATTTTTGGCTACTTCTATGGAGCTTAACGCCATACGAACGTCGAGTATGACCTTGGCTTGTTCGCAGGCTAAATCAATTTCTCTGCGGGTTGAAGAACTTCTGTCTAACAACAGCATTGGATAGTGTTCCAGATCCTTCAGCAACACTGATTTTCGTTTAGCCAATGGATGCGATGGATGACAAATCAAACAATCTGATTTTTGAAATAATGGGTAAACGGTTAGGTTTGCCGATGACGCTTTTATTGTTGCTATGCCTAAATCGGCTTCAGCTGCCTCTATGGCTTTAAGGGTCTGGTTCGCTGTATCGTTGCGAATGACTAGCTCAATTTTTGGATACTGTTCCTGAAATTGCTTTACCAGCGGCGGTAAACGATAACTGGCCGAGGTGTCCGAGGTTGAAATCACTAAGGTTCCAACGATTTCATGTTTTAAGTCGGCTATTTCTTGCGCGCTTTGTTCCAGCAAATTGAGTATTTTCTCGGCGTAACCCAAAAAAATATCCCCGGCGCTGGTAAGACACATCGATCGCGTACTTCTCGCAAACAAAACCTCACCTAATGATTCTTCCAATTTCCTAATTTGTGAACTAACAGCAGATTGTGTTCGAAAAGTGAGCTCTGCAGCTTTTGAGAAACTATTCGTAGTAGCGACTGCTTTAAAGGCGCGAATTTGCTCAAGGCTAATGTCTGGATGATTTCGTCTGGTGCCAAATTGATCTGTCACGGCTAATGCGCTCCCGTATATCAAGTAAGTCAATATATAATAATTATTACTATATCATACATAAATTATCAATTTGTTAAATATATGCAGGCGCCTTAGAGTACTGATCCGTTTACAAGCATTAGTAAATATTGACACGAGGAGAATTGATTACCATGGGAATGATTGTTAACAGCTCGTCAACAAGTCTGAAAGAATATCGTCTACTGCCTGCCTTGACCTCAGAGGCCAGTGCTAAGAACAAGGTCAGTTTACATAGTCGTCTATGCCAGTCTCCTAGCGGGTACTTAAGGTTAAATACACCCTTCGTGAGTGCTTCGATGCAAGCGGTTTCCGACGCGCGCATGGCGATTGCGTTGGCCCGGTTAGGCGGCGTTAGCGTTATACCGGTGTTAGCTGACGAAGAGCGACAAATTTCGATGGTCAAAAAGGTCAAGCAATATAAAGCTGGCTTTCAAAGGGAGTTAATTACCTTTTGTCCGGATACGCCGATCCGCCGTGTACAGGAAAGTAACGATACCACCGGCTACTCTATCTATCCGGTAACGGATAATGGACTATTTCACGGTAAACTGTTGGGCGTGATCACCGATAAAGATTTTGATGCGCTCGTCGATCTAGACATACCTGTGGCGGAGCGTATGAAGACTCAGCTCGTTGTTGCCCCCGACGGCACGCCACTGACCGAAGCCAAAGCCATTATGATTGAAACAGGCCGAGGTTTCCTGCCTATTGTGTCCGAGGAAGGTACTCTTAAGTCGGTGGTATTTCGGAAAGATCTGGAGCATCACCTGCGTTTCCCCGATGCTAATGAAGATAGTGATGGGCGGTTGGTAGTCGGAGCCGCAGTATCTACACACCCTCAACACAGAAGTAGAATACCTCGTTTGATTGAAGAGTCGGCGGACTTTCTGGTTATTGATGCCTCAGACGGATATTCGATTTATCAAAAAGAAACCATTGCCTATATTAGATCACTATGTGATACGCCAGTGATAGCGGGAAATGTTGTCACATCAGAGGCATTTGAATATCTGGCAGAAGCTGGTGCCGATGGTATTAAAGTGGGGATGGGTATCGGTTCGGGCTGCATTACCCAAGAGGCGAAAGCGACCGGCCGGGGTCAGGCGACAGCATTAATTGATGTCGTTAGTGCACGTGACAACCGAGTCGCCGCAGGCGGTAGCTATATTCCAATTATTGCCGATGGCGGTTTATCTTCGCCAGCTGATATCTGTGTTGCGCTAGCGCTTGGCGCCGACACGGTGATGATGGGTAACTATTTTGCGCAATGCACTGAGAGTCCAGGCGATATCTATTATCGTGACGGAAGAGCATTTAAAAAGTATTGGATGGAAGGAAGTTTACAGGCCCGTAATCTAGGTCGATATTTTCTAGGTAATGATGAAAATACACCCGCTGACTATTTTGCTGAAGGTGTTTCGGGTTGGGTGGCGCACAAGGGTTCGATATTTGATCTCGTTCCCAATTCCTGTTCGAAGTTGAAAGCTTCCCTAAGTTCCGCAGGTTGTTGTTCAATTCGTCAACTACACAAAAGTGCTCGGCTGGAACATCAAAGCCCTGTTGCTATCGGCGATAGTTCAGTTCACAACATGATAAAAGATAATGAATTTGAATAGCAGAGTAACCCTTCTTCTGCCAGTCGGGTTTCTAGTGCGTATTGTGGTTTGCAAGATATAAGTGCTGAACACGTATTGAGAAAAGCAGCACATGGACTATTTTCTTCCGAAATGAGGAGGTTCGCCCAATACAGGCTCATTTCTAGCGTTAGATTTTAGTGGGTAGTTCTGTAGTTCGTAAGGCGGCTTTGATCCTATGTCAGATTTTTTTGCCAGGCTTACATCGGCCACCGAAGAATCATCCCGCGAATCGCGGTGCTGCGGCGTTGAAGGGAAAGTCGGTGATAAGTCAGGTAATTAGTCAATTTGAGAGTGACAGCCTGACCTTAAAGAGTCAGGATTTACGTCGATACATTTCGTCAGTCGCCATGATGACATGATCTTCCAGGCCATTTATTCGGTGGAGACTTGCTACTTGGTATTCGGGACTGTCCATCATTGAGACAAAGGCTTGTCGATTCGGGTATTCGACCAGTGCTGCCATATCCCAATCACCATGCAACGCGCCTAAGGAATATTGGTCGATGGTCCCGGTCCAGATTATGTGTCCACCGACGGCTTTAATGAGGGGCGAAGTTTCCTTAGAGTAGCGCACGTAAGCGTCCCAACCTGTTCCATTACCGTCATCTGACGACACTTTAAACTTCATCAAATTTAACATCACTACCGGATCGTCTTCCGAACCATTTAATAACTGATTTTTCTGTTGCTCGGTAGGAAACAGTTCTCCCATATTATTTTCTCCCTTTTTATTTTCACCGAGGATACAGTTTTTCTAACAATGTCGGCGATCTAATAAATTCACTGTTTGTGTTTGTGTTTATGCTTCTGCGAAGAATTGCAGATCAACTATAATAGTGTAACTCGTTTTTTACTGAAGTTTCGGCAATTTTTATCATGGGAGTAAACATGACCGAAGACTGTACTGTTATCATTTTTGGCGCAACCGGTGATTTGTCGAAAATAAAGTTAATGCCTGCGCTTTATCATCTCGATCAGGCCGGTATGTTACCCGATGGCATACGAATCACCGCTTGCGGTCGACGGGACTGGTCAAATGACCTGTTTTTGGAACAGGTCCGTCAGTGGATAAAAGATAAGGCCAGAGAAAATGTGGACGAAAAAGTTTTAGCTGAGTTCTGCGCTCGTATCGATTATTTCAAAGGAGATCTTGACGACCAAGCGATGTATGCAAGGCTGGCGGAACAGCTCGAAAGTCAGGCGATAAAAAACATGGCTTTTTACATGGCGATAAAGCCGAAGGATTTTGGCGAGGTCATCGAAAAACTAAATGAGCATCAGCTATTTGATGAAACTGAAGGGTGGCGCAGAGTCGTCATTGAAAAACCTTTTGGTTATGACTTGGAAAGCGCACAAGCATTACAAAAACAAATTGACAGTAAACTGCACGAGAAACAGGTTTTTCGAATTGACCATTATTTAGCAAAGGGTATGGTTCAAAATGTTCTCGTTTTCCGCTTCGCAAATCTGTTAATGGAGCCACTTTGGAACCGAAACTATATTGACCATGTACAAATTACTCATAGCGAAACGATGGGGATAGGGCAGCGTGGCAGCTATTATGATCAATCCGGCGCTTTGCGAGATATGATACAAAGTCATCTCATGCAGCTATTGGCATTAATCGCGATGGAGGCGCCGGTTTCAATGGCTGCAGAAGATATGCGCGACGAAAAAGTCAAAGTACTGAAATCCATTCGGCCGATCACGCAGAGGCACGTCCACGCCCATGCATACCGCGCTCAATATAGTGCTGGCTCGGTCTCGGGCGAAATGGCGCGTCCTTATATCAAAGAAGAGGGTATTCCCGAAGACTCGGTGACTGAAACCTATGCAGCTTTAAAACTATTCGTCGATAATTGGCGTTGGCGCGGAGTACCTTTTTATCTGCGCACCGGTAAACGGTTACAAGAAACACAATCGATGATTTCAATTTGTTTCAAGAAACCGCCACAGCAATTCTTTAAAGATGCAGGAGTAGATGCCGACAGTCATAATTGGTTAGTACTGGGAATCCAGCCCGATGATTGCTTGCGCCTGGAGATGACAGTGAAAGAACCCGGGTTGGAAATGCGTACCCGGCTCACCAGTTTAGATGCCGGCTTACGTTCTGAAACTGAAAAAATGACAGACGCCTATGAGGATTTATTACTGGATGTTATAAAGGGGGACCAGTCGCTGTTTCTGCGGTGGGACGAAGTAGATTGGGCTTGGCGCATTGTTGATCCTGTTCTGAGAGTATGGGCTACTGAGGACAAAAATATCGACACCTATGCGGCGGGAACTTGGGGGTCTCCAAATTCAAGGCGTCTTTTCCATCACGAAGGAATTCGCTGGCGACATAGTATTAATTCAGAACAAAAGGGCTCGATATGACGCTGCTGTGCTTAGCGATTTTAGGCGTAAAAGCATTGGTCGAGAAATGAGACTGTCGATAAATACAGTGAATATAAGCTAGCCCGTATTTCTCACAAGGTGGCCTACTAAAATCAGTTTAGTGCTGCTATTTCAGTGTATTTCGCCTATTTGGCTTTTGAGCGGATCTTGCACTCTGTACTGAATTTTTCTCCTGCTCCTATAGCTACGGCTACGGCTACGGCTATGGGTTTAGTCGGAAAATCCAGTACAAAGCACAATCTCTCACTCAAAACTCCAAATCCTTGTGAGAAATGCGGGCTAGGTATTTAAAATCGATTTCGACTGGCCTTTTTCCGTATCGGCTATTTACCCCCTGAATAGCGGTTGAAGATGTGACGAACGCCGCGGAATAATCTTTCCTTATCAAAAATACCGTCTCCCGCTTCTTTGTGACAATCGGCGCAGGGACTAAAAAACCCCGTTTTTCTGCTGCTTTCTCCCATTCGGCGGTAGGCGTCTGCATGATCCTCTACGAAACCGGTCAGTTCCGTAATCCTATTTGGAGGTTGTTCTGCTATGGTTTTTAGCCAGTGTCCAACTTTTGACTGGGTTTCTGTCTCCAGCGCATGTGTTTGTAAATACTTGTCAATATGATCCAGCGTTGACCGTTCGATAGTTGCGTCGTCGCCGAAGTGGTTATCGAGCCCATCGACCAAATTTTTCCAGATTTTTGCGGGCAGCAGCATTGGCGGATAAGCAAGATGACAAGTACCGCACTCTTCGATGTATAGGGAGTCTTTCTCAAACCGCGGGGTTAAGTCATCACCAGGGTTTGTCGCTGACTCACCTATTGCCTGGCCAGCAGTGCTGAGGCTAAAACACAGCGCGGCACAAATAAGGTATTTCTGGGCTATATACGTTTTGGCAAAACTTATTTTTCTTAGTTTAATCATTATTCATTCGGTCAATATTTTGTTGGAGAGGTGAAAATGTGTTCAATAGTAGAGTATCATTTGTACTCGTTATTGTGAACTCGTAGACTTGTCCGCCAAGGTTGGTGGCTTTAGCCACGTCCTATAACTATTTTGTTTGTTAGTAATGGGCTCGAAAATAATAGTGGGCTCGAAAATAATGAAGGGCTGGAAACAGTTTCCTGCGTGTGGTGCAACATGACTCGAGCTGGTAGCGTTGCTGGATTTTTGACAGCTTAGAACTCTGGGAAACGAATCTGTGCATCGGCTTCTTCGGTGGACGATGTTTCAGTATTATGTATTTCGATCGGTAAATAAATTCAAACTTTACAAGGAGAGGCCTCGTGACTGCCATTCAGGAAATCAAAAATAGCTCGGTAAAAAGTCAAGTATCTGAAGAGGAGTGGAAGCTGCGGGTTGAGCTTGCTGCGCTTTATCGAATCGTTGCGCATAAGGGGTGGGATGATTATATCTATACTCATATTTCTATCCGAGTCCCCGGGCCAGAACATCATTTTTTAATGAATCCCTTTGGTTTAATGTTTGAAGAAATTACCGCTTCCAGCCTGATCAAAATTGATCTCGACGGCAATATTGTGATGCCTTCGCCCTATAAAGTGAACGCGGCCGGTTTTACGATACATGGTGGCATTCATATGTCCGCTCCGGAACACAACTGTGTTATTCATACGCACTCTGAAGACGGTGTCGCTGTCTCTGCCCAAAAGCATGGGCTGTTACCCATAACGCAACATTCCATGCAAGTCATTGCAGATCTTAGTTATCATGATTATGAAGGCATAGCACTTAATCATGGCGAACGGTCACGTCTTATCGAGGATCTTGGCGACAAGCACTGTATGATATTGCGTAATCATGGCCTGATGTCTGTGGGTAAAACGGCCGCCGATGCGTTTATGCGACATTTTTTCCTGGAACGCTCATGTACGATGCAAATTAAAGCAATGGTAGGTGGGACAGAACTCATCACTCCCAGCCAGGACGTTCAGGATGTGGTCAACGATCAGGCGAAATTCACAAGACCTGACATGAATGCGGAAAGTTATTTTTGGGCGCCGTTAGTACGACAGCTCGATCGACTCGATCCCTCTTATAAAGAATAATACTACACAAGGGTGATATCGGTTTGGAAGGCCCGGTCTGCAGTCTGAGCGTCTAAACCGGTTATGATTCAGATTTGTTCTTGCCCGGAACTTCTTTGGCCATTTTGGGATAGTCGGGTCGAGGCGGAATGATAGATTTTACAGCCCTTTGCTGCGAATAGCTCAATGTATAAATGGGTCAGGCGATGGCCATGTCGACAAAAACTTCCGCCATTTTTTTTGCTCGCGCGGCCGCTTTTTTGTCACCGCTCACATGGGCATCGACAATGGCACCTTCAATCAACAGATTTAATTGTTTCGACAATTCTTCCGGGTTTTGGGCTTTCGCTTGCGTAGCAATATCCTGAATAAAGCTGCGAACCAGACGTTTATGCTCTGCACTGATGATGTGGTGGGGGTTATCTGGCGCTGCAAATTCGGCAGAGGCATTGATAAACATGCAACCTGAAAAGTCATTTTCATGAAACCATTCCTCCAATACATCGAAAATAGTTAAAAGTCTATCTCGAGGTGTTCGGCCAAACCGTTCTGTTCCTCTCATCAGCTTGTTTCTGAACAGCTCATCGCGTTTTCTCAGCGTGGCGAGAATAAGCTCGTCTTTCGATTTGAAATGATTATAGAGCGTTTTCTTCGATATGCCGGCCTCGGCAATTATTTTGTCGACGCCGGTGGCATTAAATCCGTATTGGTAAAAGAGTTTTAGTGCTTCTGTCACTAGCTGCTCTCTTTTCGATAATGCAGGCATACTGGCTCCATCGATTATTTGGTGTATACAGATTAGTCTATCATAAATCGCTGCAATTTGCGTTTTCTTAGTATGGGGTTGCTCAATCATGGGCTGCAATCGTGCAGGTAAATGGCCAGGTTAAGGTCGATAGTGGCTCAAGGTCAATATATGTTAGCGAGGAAATTTGTTGACAAGATAAACAGATCTGTTTATCTTTGTCTGAAAGTATACTGATCGGTTTACTATTTTTTTCAGTTCTTCCTTCTGACAGGAGCATAATGATGACAGCACCGCTAATACCGCCTTTTAACCTTGAGACAGCTCAACAAAAAGTTCAGTTAGCTGAAAACTTATGGAATGGCCGAGATCCCCAAAAAATTGCCCTCGCTTACACGAAAGATTCCAGTTGGCGCAATCGCAATGAGTTTGTTCAGGGGCGTGAAAACATTGAGCAACTCTTAACTCGAAAATGGAGTAGAGAGTTAGATTACAAACTAAAAAAAGAATTGTTCACGTTTTCCGGGAGCCGCATTGCGGTTCATTTTCAGTACGAGTACCACGACGATAGTGGCCAATGGTTTCGGGCCTTCGGTAACGAGCACTGGGATTTTGACGAGCAGGGTCTTATGCACACGCGAGATGCCAGTATCAATGAGTTAGCCATCGATGAATCGGAACGACAGTTGCGGTAGTCTAATTCAGTCCTGACTGCGGCCGGGGCCGTTGGCCGACTTCAGGCATTTTTGAGGAAGTAAATGATTGCCGCGCAGCTTGCAGTGGCCATCGATAAGAAATTAAGATCTCTTTCAAGGGATACGAGAACGACACTTGATGCTAAAGATTCATCCCTGCCGGTCGATTTACATCGGCGGCGGGAATGAATTATCTCGGCACAAGTATTTTTCCTGGCTTAAAATGGCTTAGGCGGGAACGAAATTGCCATGGAAGCCGAACGGTACACGAGTGTTGAGTTTAACAATGGCAACGGGTTCCGCTTCAAAGTTTTGCGCGTCTATTATCCGTACCTCACTGACGTTAGCTGTTTCATTGTAGACAACACTGAGAATGTAACCTTCGTCCTCTGCGTCACCGGTGGGCACAAAAATGGGCTCGCCAGCTGCACAGTCATCAGGCACCGCGTGGTACTGTGTGGTGCCGTTCAGAACATCATGTTTAAACAAGCCGCCAAATCCCTTTTTGTTGTCGATTTCCAGTGTGTAGCCGAAGCGGTGTGGATGACATTCAAAGCGAGGATTGACGCGCGGAAACTCCTGATCTTTATCACTCAGTATTCGACTTGCGACTGATCCGCCCTCAACATCGATTGTCCAGCGCACTAACTGCGCACCTCTCGCATAGCTTGAATCTTTTGGCGTTGTGAATACCTTGTTGTAACGGACAACGTCCATGATGATTTTGTCACCGTCGTCGTAGCTGTTCAGTGGGTGAAAAACGTAGCAAGGGTCGATGTCAATCCACTTTACGGTATCGGTGGTGGAATCGCGATCCATGACACCCAGGCGGGCCTGATGCTGGTCGTTCCACTGAAAAGGCATGGGGAAACCATCTTCCAATACTTGAAAGTCACTAACAACGGGAAGATCCATAAATATAACGCGAGTGGCAGTTGCGCCAAAATCATGCATCATTACTCCAGCGGGTAGTTCTATTTCGATCGATTTTTTTAAGTCGCCGCTTTTGTCCGTGGCGTGGTAACGAAGGAAAGGCGCGATCATATCATAGCCAAAAAACAACATTTCTCCTGTTTTACCGTCGATTTTCGGATGGGCTGTCATGCTTCCTACCAGTGCGCCTTCGTAATCGAATTGGCGTTTGGTATCCAGTGTCAGGTCCATTTCGTAGGGATAGCCTATTTCGGACAAGGCCAACACTCGACCGCCATGATAAACCACATTGACGTTACCGGACCCTTGAACCATTAATGGCGTAGCTGCATTGGGAGAGGCTTTCAGCCCATTTTTTTCCTCTAACGCTTCGGTCCTTACCCAGCGATTGCGGTAATCCACGGCCTTTCCATTGGAAAACTTAATTGCGTGTAACATGCCATCACCCACGAACCAGTGGTGATTGGGTTGAGGGTCAACCGGATTGGGTCCGTCGCGCAGCAGAGTCCCACTGAGTGCTTCGGGTATTTGGCCGATGACTTCCAGTGCGTGTAGGGTCTGTTCTTCACTGACCGGGCCAAAATTGCCATTGAGGACGGGGTTGTCTTCCGGGCTTAATGCTTTGTTATTCACTAAATCGTTCAATTGAGCTGACATATTAATCCTCTCCTGGGGAGTATTAAGTCTGCTTGCTATTCTTGGGCTTTGAGCAGGCAAGACAAGTAAGAAGTCAAATCTAGTCATTGTCTAGATTGATGTAGATCAATTTACACTCACAATCTAGACACTGTCAAGATTTTTATGCATAATTTACTAATGACTACAAAAAAAATGACAAAGCAGAATTATCATCACGGTGATCTTGCGGCGAGCTTAATTCAGGCGGCGGTTTCTCTATTGCGGGAAAATGGCCCTGCATCATTGAGTTTGCGCGAAGTCGCAAGGGTTGCCGGCGTTTCCCACGGGGCGCCTGCCCATCATTTCGGTGACAAAGTCGGATTGCTCACTGCCGTCGCTACCGAGGGGCATGATTTACTCGCTGTCGCTCTGCGGAAAAGTCAGGTTGAGAAAGTATCGGCCATGAGCCGTCTGGTCGCTGCTGGAAAGGCGTACGTAAAGTTTGCGATCGATCAACCTGCGTATTTTACTGTTATGTTCCAATTTGATTTGATTAACTGTGATGATCCCGAATTCATTCGAGCGGGTTTTTTGACAAAGCAGGTACTCGAAGACTGCGTTCGAGAAATGGATCGAGATGTTCCGGCGAATAAGAAACAGATTCAATCTAAGGTCATTTCTCTTTGGTCCCAAGTTCACGGTTTTGCGACTTTGTGGAAAATGGGGAGTTTTGGAAATCCGGCCGATCGAGAGCTGTTGGAATCGCTTCTTTCCGAGATGATGCCCGACGAGTAATGGTGAGCGTTAATCAAACTAACATTATCGTAATTGACGAATAGAAGAAACACCGGTCGCTTTGGTTTATGATCCGTACTTTACGATACGGGGGTTATGATAAGAAAACGCCAGCTGATTGAGTGAAGTGCCCAGTCTTTCCTATCTGCTGAGCGGTGATCGACTCACTCCTTTATAAGTGCGTTATGATGGCTTTGCTATCGCCTTTGGTTCAAGTCCGAAAATCCGTTTGATTCCTGTCCAACAGAGTCCGCAATGATTACGCTTGCAAGAGTGCGTCGAATTTCTTTTATCGGTCTTCCTATCATGGGGGGAATGGTTTCGGGTGTCGTACTGGGTTTGGTTGATTCGGCCATGGTGAGTACCTTAGGTAACGCTGCTTTGGGCGCAGTCGGGTTCTCTACTTTTGCTTCATTCATTTACTTGGGGCTTTTCTACGGTTTTTCTATCGCCGTACAGGCTTTTGTATCCAGAAGGATGGGAGAAAGTCTCCCTGAAGCCTGTGGTGCTTCGTTAAGTGCGGCTCTTATTTCTATTGGGATATCGGCTCCGATTTTGTCTGGAATTCTGTACTTTCTAATTCCCCATATTTTTCCGCTAATCAACAGTGATCCCGAGGTTATTAGTATCGGTGTTGATTATATCCGGTGGTTAATATTGCAAGCTGTATTTGTTGGTTTTATAGCGGCAAATACCGGTTTTTGGAATGGAGTTGGACTCTCGCGTATTTACTTGCCTTCACTCATTACGATGCATATCACCAACGTATTTCTCAATTACGTCTTTATTTTCGGGAAGTTTGGCGCGCCTGAAATGGGAGCAGAGGGCGCTGGTTTTGCAACGGCGCTGTCCTCAGTTGTCGGCACTGTATTATTTTTGCGTTTAGGTTTTTTACACGGAGGGCCCTATAACTTTTTGCAAGCTTTGCCTGACTTTGCGGAAGTCAAAAAGATGTTGCGCTTAGCAATTCCCGCGGGGCTGCAACAATTACTGGATACGTTGGCGCTCACGACAACCTATAGCATCGTCGGCATGGTCGGGACGATGGAGTTGGCCTGTTACAGCGTACTGATTAATTTCATTAATTTGGTCGGTTTACCCGCGTGGGGTTTGGGCGCTGCAGGAGCGACCTTGGTAGGTCGGTCTTTAGGTGAAAAGAACGTTTCGGAAGCAGCAGAGTGGGCATGGGATGTCATCAAGATTGGTGTTGTCGGTATGTTTATTCTGGGCACCCCTTTTTGGATGTTTCCCGAGCAGCTATTGTCGCTGTGGATTCACGATGCGACAACGCGGGAGTTGGCAATTTGGCCCACCCGAATTTTAGGTATTATGATCTGCTTTAACGGGGTCGGTTATATGTTGGCGACTATGCTTAACGGCGCGGGCGATGTAAAGAAGGTGACTTGGGTCAATCTGATAACACAGTGGTGCCTTCTTGTTCCGGGGGCGTATTTAATGGGGCCTGTCTTCGGTTTTGGATTAATAGGTATTTGGATGCTGCATCAGTTTGCCTATCGCGCGGGCCATGTCTTAATATTTAGCTTTTTTTGGCGACGTGGAGACTGGTCCAGGATTATTATTTAACTGGATTATGACTTCATGCTAAATTCTTTCTGAACGTTGTTTGCCTTTAATCTGGTTGCAGGCGGGTATTTCGGTGCAGGGCTTCTTGCAAAGACAAAAATCGAATGGGTTTGGTGATTAATTCGTTCATACCCGCATGGGAAGATTTGTCACGGGCCTCCTGCATAGCATTTGCGGTAAGTGCAACAATCGGAATGGGTTTGAGATTGTTACTTTCTTCATATTCACGAATTTTAACCGTCGCGGTATAGCCGTTCATAATCGGCATTTCACAGTCCATTAGGACTAAGTCAAAGATATCAGGGTTATCCATAATAACGTTGAGCGCCTCTTCGCCATTGTTAACAATTCGAACACTATGGCCCATCTTTTCGACGACTTTCTCGATAACCATTTGGTTTGTTGCGTTATCTTCAGCTACCAGAATAGTTAGCGGTTTTTCGGTTTCGCTATCGAAGGGAATAATTTCCTCTACTTGACCCATCAGAGGGATTGGGGCGTCAGCGGTTTCAATGAGCGGGAGTTCTATCCAGAAAGTCGCCCCTTCACCGTCCCGACTCGTAACGCCAATGGAACCGTCCATTATCTCTGTAATTTTTTTGCAGATAAAAAGCCCTAAACCCGTACCCTTACCTTTTATCGGGTTGGATTCGTGTTGGGTATAGGGTACAAACAAGTCGCCTTGTTCTTCGGTCGGAATGCCTGGGCCCGTGTCGGTCACAGCAATGCGGATGACATTATGATCGACTGGAACCGCGCTTAAGGTGATAGAGCCGCTGTCGGTAAATTTTTCTGCATTGGAGAGAAAGTTAAGTAATATCTGTCTTATCCGGTTGGGGTCCCCCAGCACACTATGGGGGATTTTTTCATCGATGTTGAGTTTTAGAACTAAAGACTTGACCATCGCTTGTGGCTCAATCACACAAAGAGATTGCTCACACAGGTCTTGTAAATTGAGCGGGATATTCTCGGTTTCCAGCTTGTCAGCGTCAATCTTTGCAGCGTCCAGTACGTCATTGATAATACCTAACAAAGCCAATCCACATTGGTAAATGACATTGTTATAGTGGATTGCCTTTGGTTCAATCAAATGGTCCCGGAGCAATGCTGACATGCCGAGAACACCGTTCATCGGCGTGCGAAGCTCGTGACTGACCTGGGCTATAAATTGCGATTTTCCTTCACTTTCTAGCCGTGCTCTTTCTTCTTCTTGGGCTAGAAATTGAATTCGTTTGGTCAGGCCTAGGGCCAATAACGCCATCGCAGCGAGGCTAGTAAAACGATAGGCTTCCATGGCGTCGTCAAATTGCCATGAAATGACGCTTAATCCGATCAGCACCATCACAACGGTACTTGAGGATAACATGATCCACGCGAGGGTAAAAAGGCGCGCATAGACTTGTCCTCGATACCACATATAGGCTCCTGCGAAGAGCACAACGGGTACGGTAATTTGATGGGTAACCAAGCCCCATATATACGACGTGTAACCTTCCAGTACAAATGTTCCGATGACGGAACTCAAATCTAAGAAAATGACAGCTATTAACGCGCCGTACAGTTTTTTGTAGAGACGATGAATTCCCATAAATAAAATGGCGAAGACCGTCGTGAATACCTGCGCCAGACTCGATGCCAAAGTAACGGCATAATAATTAATTTCCGGTCGATTTGGCCAAAGATATTGAAAGCCTAAACCGTCAATGGTGACTAAGGTAGCGATTAGCGATGCAACAATGCACCCATAAACTAAATAAGACCATTCCCTGTTATAAGAATACAGCAACAAATTATACATCAGCATCACAATGGCGATACCGTAATACAAACCAAACTTGAGGTGCTGTTGTGCCCGGCTGGAGATGCTGTGCGGTACCGTATCGATGGTCAGTGCGAAATCGAAAGACCCCGATGAAATAACTTGGTAAATAAGGCGGTATTCTTTATTGGCTTCGAGATGCATCGAAATAGCGTAATCGGAGGTTTGAATTGGATGCTGGCTGAAAGGCAGCTGTGACCCCATGTTGTGTTGAGAGACAATTTCATCTCCATCAAAAACCCACACGTTAATGACAGGCAATATGAAATATTCGACAGATGCAATCCAGTCCTGTGCCTGGTTAGGAGATAAAATCGTTGTGGATAGCCAGCGGGTTTTAAGCCCAGAACCCAGCTTGAAGGTTTTTTTGGGGAATGCTTGCCAGTCGTAGCTGTTAAATTTTTTATTGATAGTGATTGCGTCTAGTTTTTCTTCCCCATCCTCCAGATAAACGACTGATGATAAAAGATCTTCAGCGATATTCTCTGAGTTAAGTTGCACGGTCGCCGGTAGACAATACGCCAATCCGGCCACGCTTGTTAGAGCCACAATAGAAACAAGGTACCGAAAAAAAGAAATCAACGTTTAACCTCGAAGTTGTTATCTGTGTCTGCAATAATAACTCAATATTAGAGTCCTGTCATAGAGGGCCAGTGAATCGATATTGGCCAGCTAGCTGGGCATCTATTTCTCCCTTGACATAACTAGTTACTGCTTCGTTCGTACGTTTGAGAGCGTTTACATCTTCCTTGTGCGGGCGATCAACCGGCATGTTGTGCTTGCACAGAAAATGTTCGACAGGCCGTTTTCGAGTTTGTGGGGAATGGGTTTTGAAAAAGTACGTTTAGTGATAAAAAGTACCAACATGTCAGCGGATTTATCGGCTAGTCAATCTTTTGAAAAAGGTAAGTTATGTGAATTGGGATGATGCGAGATTATTTTTGGCGATCGCCGAAGAGGGCTCATTTCGCCGGACGGCGATCAAGCTTAATCTTGGGCATTCAACGCTGTCGAGGCGAATTGAATCTCTGGAAGAAAATCTTGGTGTGCAGTTGTTTAATCGATCGACAACGGGCCTAACATTAACACCGTCCGGTGAAGAAATGGTCGATACGGCAAAAATTGTAAGCAGTGAGTTTGATCAGCTGAAAGTGCGACTGTTTGGTCGTGATCAGTTGGTGAAAGGCCGTATCGTTCTCACGTTACCGGGTATACTTCTAAACCACTTGATTATGCCTATGCTGGTTGAATTTCAAAAAAAGTGGCCTGAAATTACATTGGAAATCATTACCGGTTTCGAAAAACTTGATTTAAATGCAAAAGAAGCGGATGTTGCCATTCGCCTGACCAGTAATCCCGATGAACATTTTATCGGGCGTTGTCTGGGCTCATTTCATCAAGCTGTCTATGCATCTCAATATTATCTGGACAGCTATTTGGCGGCAAAAGGTGAGGCTGCTCATCAGTGGATCCGCCCCGGTGAAGCATCGGTTTTTGACTACACTTTGGCGCGGCCATATGAAAGTCCGCTACCGATTGAGAGTTCACTGATCGTGCCAGATATCAACGCGCAAATGGAGGTGGCAATAGCGGGGCGTGGATTGGCAACTTTACCTTGTTTTATGGGTGATCCATGTCCTGACCTAGTGCGATTGAGTTCTTCCAAACTCCGCGCTGACATTTGGCTACTGAGTCATAAAGATTTACGAAATCACAAACGCATGCAGCTTTTTAGAGCGTTCATTTGTGAAAAGTTTGAGGGTTTTCAGGGGCTGCTAAAAGGGGACGAAACAACCTTCGTTGAAAATGTTCCGTAACTGATTGATCCCGTCTTTCTGTTTGGCTTCGCGTTTAATCGTGATGAGTCAATGTTATCTTGTCGAGGTAGAAGGCTAAATATCCCGTGATTGGTTCCAGGGGAGCCATCGGCGTTAGATAGCTCCATGCTACTTGGTCTAAAGAGTATTCAGGCGTTTGTAGGCTATAGTAATTCGCCTCACCCTTTATCGGGCAGAACGTTTTGTTGCTCATCTCTCGCAGCGACTTGATGTTTACATCCTGCGGAGGTACATATAGAACTGGTTTCATCGTCTTGCCGTGATAGGTTTCAAGTAAATGAACGGCCTGTATTGTGTCTGCGATACGTTGTCCTTCGTATTCAGCGGTGTAGCGACCGGTAGCGGGTGCTAGCTCGGCGTAGTGAGAAACGTCATTCATAACAAGTCCTGTTAGATAGTTTTATAATAGTGAGGTTTTTGACAAATGGGCTGGTAGAGGGCGCTCAGCTTGCCTTCAAGTAATGGACGCTAAAAAGCTCATCATCATCGGTCCATACTTTAGCTGCTGAGAAACCGGCTCCGTTGGCGAGCTTTTGAAATGAATCCACCGTAAACTTATAGGAGTTTTCGGTGTGGATACGCTCACCGTCAACTATTTCCAGTTGATCGTTGGCGACGACGAGTTGTTGACTGGCCGTACTAACTAAGTGCATTTCGATTCGGGATTTTTCTTGATTATAATGGGCATGATGGGTGAAAAGAGAACTGTCAATGGTGGTGCCCAAGTGGGAATTAACATTATTGATAATATTTATGTTAAAGGCTTCCGTATAACCCTCTGCATCGTTGTAGGCAGCGTCAAGTATTTGCTTGTCTTTTTCAAGATCTACGCCGATTAATAAGCCCCCGTCATCCCCCACCATATTGCGAATTTGTGACAGAAAGTCTTTCGCATCTTCCGGCTTAAAATTTCCAATGGTTGAGCCGGGATAGAATGCGACCCGTTTGTGTCTGGGTATGGAATCGGGAACAGCCATTTCTGCCGTGTAATCGGAGCAAACAGCATCGACCTGAAGAGCAGGGTATTCCAGTGCTAATTGCTGTGAAACTTTATAAAGATAGTCTCGAGATATGTCCATTGGAACATAGCAGGTCGGTAGTAAGCGATCGAGTAACAAGCGGACCTTTTCGCTGCTGCCACTGCCGGGTTCGATTAATGTGCAGCCCTTACCAATAGTGTTAACTATATCTTCTGTCTGCTTGGATAAAATTGATTTTTCCGCGCGAGTTGGATAATACTCCGGTGTGACAGTAATCTTATCGAATAAATTCGAGCCTCGTTCGTCATAAAAATATTTGGCAGGAATATACTTTTTATTATTCTTCAGCCCAACCATGAGTTCTTTTTTTGGTTCTGTTAGGTCAAGGTCAGATTCATGGAATTTAAAGTTGTTCAAAATATTTTGCTGAATACTCATTGGTCTTTTCTCATTTGTTATTCAAATTTCGTTACGAGTGATTCTTCGCCGTGCGTATGCCTGAAAATTGCCATCGAGCAGAAGGATAAAAGAAATTTCGATAGGTTGACCTCAAATGCTGTTGCTCACTGACACAAGAACCACCGCGCAGTATTTGTTGGTTGCACATGAATTTGCCATTGTATTCCCCTACTGCACCCTTTGCTGGTCGGAATCCGGGATAGGCGTTGTAACTGCTTTGTGTCCATTCCCATACATCACCAAAGAGCTGTTTGATTGCGTTATTATCAGTAATTCTAGATGAATTATTCTGGAGTGCTACTTTTGGCTGCAGTTGCCCGCCGCCGAGAAAATTTCCGGCAATAACTTGCGAAGAGGCCAGGTGTTCCCATTGAGATTCCGTTAGTAGTTCCTGGCCGCACCAGCGAGCGTATGCATCAGCTTCGTAATAGCTTACGTGAGTAACGGGTTGCTCCAGATCAAGAGGCTGTAAACCCGACAGTGTGAATTCGTACCGTCGACCTGCACTTATTTGCCAATACAGCGGTGCGCTCCAATGCTCCTGTTGTAACAGGCTCCATGCATCCGCTAGCCAGAGTTCATGACGTTCATAACCGCCATCTTCAATAAATGCCAGGTACTCTCCATTTGTCGTCAGTCGATTGGCGACACTAAAATCATTGATGAATACTTTGTGATCCGGTGTTTCGTTGTCGAAAAAAAAGGAGGACGACTGAGGATCGAGTCCAGATGAAATGAGTCCGCCTGTTACTTCTATAAAGTCCAAAGGCAAAGCTGCGGTGCGGGCGTTATCGGACTTGTGATCTTGTTCTGGCATTGCCTTGTAGGCGGGTAACAGGGGATTCAAAGAGAAGTTGTATTTAATGTCGGTTAGCAGAAGTTCCTGATGTTGTTGTTCGTGATTTAGTCCTAGTTCAATGAGTTTACAGATTTCGTGAAAATGAGGGTGGTTTGGTCTATCCAACAAGGCCAAAATGTTTTCATTAATTTTTTGTCTGTATAGGTAGATCTCTTCAATGCCGGGGCGGGACAACAAACCTCTGTTTGCGCGCAGGAATGGTTGCCCTACATGGTTGTAGTAGGAATTAAAGAGAGTTTCATACTGAGGATGAAAGCACTGATAGCCATCCAGAAAGGATTTCAAAACAAAGGTTTCGAAAAACCAGCTGGTGTGTGCAATGTGCCATTTTGCTGGGCTGGTATCGGGCATTCCTTGGAGCATATAGTCTTCAGCTTGTAGTGGCTCGCATAGTTCCTCGGTTTTGCTTCGGATTGTTTGGTAGCGTTGAATGAGAAGCTTTGTTGTTTCTTGAGGCATACATAGGGTCTCTTTTGGTGAGCTGTTCACTCACTTGATGATGACTATTAGACGTTTAAAGTGGCCATTCGTTATGGCCTATTGTTTGAGTATTCCCGGCTAAGGCAATGGTATCGTGATTGCATTCGACTGTCATGAATCCGCCATCTTTGGATTGTTGTACGATTGTGAAGCTTTTTTCTCTGAGTTTTTTTTGCCAGAAATCAGCGACGATGACACAGGCTGAACCCGTTGCTTGATCTTCTCTCGCACCGTATTGTGGGGCGAAATAGCGCATTCGACATATTGTGTTTTTGGTGGCTTTCCGTTGTTCGCAAAGGCTGGTCACAATCACAGCGCGTTTGCCACAATGTTTTAACCGGGCATGATCTATTCGCAGTTTATTTAAGTCTGTTCCGTCTGCAAAATTGAATATCCAGTACCCTTGTTTTCCCCCAGCACTCGCAATGTGTTCGGGCTTTAGGTCAAAGCACCTTTTAATATGGGTCGGTGCGCGATGAAGCAAGGTAGTTATCCGTGGGCAAAAAAGTTTAACTCCCTGTGATGTCTTTTCGGCAATAAACTGTTGTTTCCCACTTAGCAATCTAATCGATGAAGATTGATGCAAAGAAAATAGCTTATGGGCCGCAGCCATCAATCCATGACCACAAAAACTGATTGGGCCGCTGGGGCTAAAGCAGCGAACTTGGTATCCAGCGCCATCGGTATAACTCCGATCATCAATATTCGCCGCATGATCGGGGCTAACGAAACAAAGGGCCGCCTCATTAATTTGTCGGATGAGTTTAAGCGATAAACTACCAGGCTCAGGGTTATCGCTTATAGCGACGATGGCCTTATTACCGAGCAATGGCCCTCTCGAGAAAACGTTTATCGTGCTGAGAGGTATAACAGTATTCATCCAGGAAACCTTCAATAACTAGGCGTAGTATAACGTCAGTAAGGCGTACGGGGTATTGCTTAAAATGCACAGGGGTGTTGCTGTACCGGTACACTACCGCTAATTTCTGTCCTTATGTACGCTACAGTAAAAACTGTTCGTTAAGGTGGGTCAAGGCGTGAGGTCTGCCAAAATTAGGCGTTTTGAGTTCAGTTATGCCTAACTGGAATAGTAAGCTAACAATTCGTATCGACTAAGATGGATAGCTGGCTGACCCATGTTGATTGACTTGGCATTGCCTTTTTAAGCAAGCGCGATCGGATAAACAGTCAGGTTTTAGCCATTTAATTCGCATAAATGTGGGTTTTTCGAAATTGATGACCCATTTAGAGAAGAGGGACGGGATACTGCAAAGGATGGTACAAAAACGCAAAACTCGGAGCAGGGCAGCCCATATCAGCAGAGCTGGCCCCACGGTTGACGGTTTTCTCTACGTTACGATGTCTTTTCAGCGAAAAGGCCAACAGTTTGTGCTGGAGTTAGCTTTAAGGCATCAACGACCATATTGAAAAAATCGATTTCTGAAGAAGTGACTCTGCCATCGGCACCGAAGACTTCCACCAGCGCCTTAATAATTGATTGGCGTTGCGATGTTTCAATTTGCTGCCCTACCCGAGCGAGATATTTGTCGATTGGCGCCGTTTCAAAGAGTTCTGACGACGCTGCGATACGCACGTCCTTAGAGCTAACTTCTTCACCAATAGTGTCGAGTAATATTCGTTGCACTGTGGCGACTTCAGAGTCATTGGTTACCAAATCGGCACGAGTTGCTCGGGAAAGCGTCATCAACAACATTTCTTTGTACAACTCGCGCTTCTCTTCCGGATTTTCAGCACGACCGAAGAACTTCTTAATATGTGTAAGATTTCTGATAGACATTTTCGTACCTTTAGTAATTTATTGTTGATGTTGATAAGTATACGCCCTGTTAAGGACTTGCTTCAAGCGACAGGCCAATTTTAAAGTAATACTGTTAATCAGGGTAGTACAGGCGAATTCAGATTCAAGTTTCCTCAACATGAGCCATAGCGCAGTGTTCTATCATAATATTGTAAAGACGCCCATGGGCGCTGCCGAGTATGGCATCAACAATCATTCCGTCGGGGTCACAGGCCTTTGCCCCTTCCAACAGTCTCCCGTACTGACGGATGAAATTATTGGTGTGACGGGTTCGGATTTCGGTACCATATAACAAATCGCACATATCCTGCTCATCCCCGCCGCTTATGAATAAAAAACGCCGGGTAAATGTTTCAGGGTCAGTGCGCACCATGTCAGACCACAGTGTGTTCAGCTCATCCGAGTCAATGACCCCATTGCCGGTTGCGCCTTGGCTGGAGATAAACAGCATTCCTGCGATTGATCCGAGTGAAACTCTTACCGCTTCGTAGATTCGCATGAACGACTGTTGTTGTGAATGGAGGGCACTCGCTTGAATACTATGCGCTTGTAACTCTGCGTGACGTGCGCTTTTCTCCATTTCAATGTGCTGTTTTTGGATGGCTTCGGTGTTTTTTGAAAGTTCTTTCTGTTGCAGGAAATAACCGACAACTAGCCATAGAAATGCCAGAGGTGCAAAGGCACCTTCGAGAAAACTGCCTAAGGCTTCCAGCGGTTGGTGGAAAAATTCGGACCAACCGATAAAGGTACCTAAATAGAAAACGCCGAAACCGAGCCAGAATACCGTGATCGACATCGCCAGAACCAGACGCCAATCCAGGGAGCTGAGAAAAAGTGCTAATTTTTGGGAGTTTCTCATTATTGAGTCTATTCAATTAGTTGGCAGAAAAAGTGCAGCGCTAAAGCCTTTAGGGCTTGAGCTACGAAAAGGTCACAGGGGCTAAAGACCGGCCGCATGCTACTGTTAGCTGATTAATACTGTCAAGTATAGAGTTTGGCAGGACCTTAGCGTATAACATTATAAGGAGTGTAGTCGACTTGGGATGAATTTGTTGGATAAACGATTCGACCCGCAGGTACTCACGAGCTCTGGATTCAGCCATTACCTTGAGACTGATTTAGTGCTTACAGGAATTTGACGGCAGTTTTGGGGATTACGGCGTTTCTCTACTGTCTACTGACTCTGCGCGATCAGCGCTCGGCTGTTGTTCAGTGGGTAGCTCTTCTTTGTTTGCAAGTGTATCCCCGTAACGGTTAGTGGATGATTTTGCAGGCGTGGTTAATCCGCCTTTTTTGTGTTGCTCTTTGAGTACTCGCTCTACCTGGGCGAATAGATGATCAACATTTGATTCTGGAGATAAATCTTCGTTTTCCGATGGTGAATGTGAGCCGAAAAGATTGATCCAATAGTCGGTTTTCAGCCCAAACGCCATCAATCGATGAAAATAGCTCTTCTCTTTAGTGTGGCCCCTAATAACATCGATAATCAAACACAAAATAGAGATCGGACTTAAGAGTAAGTCCCGTCCTGCATCCAAACCAAGTTTCAGCTGAAAAATAATTCCATCCCGCAACATTGGCCAGCGCGATAACTTCGGTTCGTCCATTTTCTTACCCTCACGTCTGTCGATGCCTATTTAACGAGCTTTCTATTTTTGGCCGCACTAATGGTGGGGTTAAAATGCGGTACAGCATCTTATCAGTCAATAGATTAATAGGCCAATAGTGAGGGATGTGGCGGTAATGTCGCAGCTAACCGATAACACTGTGTGTTTCCTTTCGACTAACTGCGCGTCGGTTTGTAAGATTACCGACGATGTTTATATGGATTGATTTACTGAGGTTTAAGCCAGTCCCAGGGCAACCGCTAACCCCTTTTGGTCATTGGTTGGTATTGACGATGATGATTTTAATTTCGATTTACTTAAGTTCGGAATCCAGAATTGGTAGGCTTCGATGCCGCCTAAAATTTCCGGAACATAGTGGCCCTTTTGATCGATTTTTGCCTTCGCTTCTATATTGGCTACCATTTGTTTAACTTTGTTTTCCGCCTCGGCGGGTGATGAGAATGACGGTTGTGGTTGAAATTGTCCCCAAATTCCTTCTGCGTCAGCGGTTAAAGATATTTCTTGGTAATTGTCCAGTCCATTCCAGTCCCCGCGCACCGCGGATGCAAACCGGACCATGGCCTCAAAGGAAATACCGTTTAGTTCGGCTTCCCTATATCGGCCCAAAGCGCCTAGTTTGTCTTCTCGGTACGGATTCACGGGAGACCACCACGGCGAGACACTTCCCGCTCTCTTTTCATTGACAATGGGGTATTGCGATAGCTTATAAAGAGAAGTGCCGGCAGGAATATTGATAACTTCATACTGCTCATCTTTAAATGCTTTTTTGACGTAATCTGGAACGGTTAGCATAGTTTAGCCTTTTTTTTTAGTGAAGAGCGCCTTGTAATCGTAATTAAATGGTCGCCGTTTGGACAGTGGTAATTATAGACGATGAGCCCAAGGGCCATAAATTCAGAGGTAAGATAGATTTGTTTTGACGTTTTGTCTAGCGAATCGAAACTCTATGCAATATCTGAATATTTCCTGGCCTGATTCACAGTTATTCCCGAGAACTCAACGGAGACTGGTAAGACCATAGTCCGGTGAATATCATGCCGATAAGACACAGGATTACCGACAATACGATGGCTGGTAGCAGGGCATTCAGAGTCCCAAACCACTCGATAATAGTGCCAAGCACTATCGCACCAATAGGTGCACTACCCATCATTCCTAAGGTAAACACGGACATTACCCTGCCACGAAACTCTGGAGCCGCAGATTCCTGAACGATCGTTCTTGCCAATGTTGTGGTAAATCCCATATTCACACCCCAGGCAAAAATCACCGTGATTAGCAACCACCAATCGGGCTTTGTCCAGAGAAGAAGCAAAATGATCATGCGGGTAAGTTGCATGATGAGGAATAAACGGCCGGGTCGGACGAAGGGCATTAGCTTGTACATTAGCAGATTTGATGCGGTGGCACCGGCGTAAAACACGGCCATCATTGTTGCAAGTATCATGGCGTCGCCGTCGTAAACCCGTTTGATGATAAACGGAAAGACTGTGATGAAAGCGCCGGCGTTAAATATACTGGAAACAAAATTTATCGATAAAACATGAAAGATATCTTTATGCTGGTAGATGACTTTAAGGCCCGCTGAGACAGCGTCGATAGTGGAGCCTGATGACGGCACAGCCCTTGTTGCTTTAACACGTATATGTATGACTGTATAAACGCCGAGGACGAAACAAGTTCCCTGGGCAATTAATATGATGGTCAGCCCCAAAGTTTCCATTTGTCCGGCTAGAAGCAGGCCGGTAATTTGCACGAGAAAACCGATTGCTGTTGCGGCGGACACACCTTTTTGAATTTGATTGCCCGAAACCTGATTCAATATCGCCTGCTGGCTGGGTTGTGAGAAGGAAATAATAATACTCATTCCAAGTCCCCACAAAGCCACAGACCAAACGGCGACTCCGATACTTTGGTGCACAATGATCAAAAATAGCGGCATCAATGGTGCAATCCCGTATACTCGAATCAGTAGTTGTTTGGGATCCGCGCGATCTGCGCTTGCACCTCCCCACAACATAAGCGCTATGCCAGGAAGCCCCATTAGAGCTTGTAAGATGCCCACATCATCTGCGCTCAACTGTAAAACGCCGATCAATAACCAGCTAATGAGCAGCTGGTGCATGGAAAATGCCATGCCAGAAAAACCAGTACTTTGAATATACGATCGGAACCCACTGTTATCCCAAATATTACTATTTTCGTTAATCTCTCGCGTTGCCGAAGGCTTCGTGTTCTCGTTATGGGGTTCCAAGGTTTTCATTTCCCTATTTTTATTCCGTGACCTACGCGATTGCCTGGCAACATTGCCGCAAGCTCCGGCCGCATTTTTTGAAAGTCTAATAGCGGGAGTTCAATTATGATTTCTCGGACCATATTTACCCACCCGCGTGCATATTTGCAATCTATTAGAATCGTTAATGACGAATTATTAATTTCGCAATGAATCCATAGGGCTTAACAGTCACTGACACATACATTGGGACAAGAAGTTCTGATTGCTCTACAATTCGTTGCTTCCAATTAAACAGCTGTCAAATTAATAGCTTTCAAACTAAAAATAAAGGGTGCTCCCGTGAACCATAAAATATTTGTCTCCACCGTTTCTGTTGTTCTTCTACTGATATTGGGGGCGTGTTCTCCTGCGACTGAAAAAGCAAAAAAAACCGAGCCTGGAATGCCTGATGTAGCCGTGACTTCAACCACCAGGGCAATTTTGATACCGGGGAGTGGCACATACAGCCGTAAAATTTCGAGTGATTCTGCCCAGGCGCAACAGTTTTTTGACCAGGGTTTGCGATTCGCCTGGGGGTTTTATTTCCCCGAATCCATTGCGTCGTATCAGCAAGCGGCCGTATTTGACTCAGAAAACCCGATGCCGTATTGGGGA
This sequence comes from uncultured Cellvibrionales bacterium, assembly GCA_913019905.1. Lineage (GTDB taxonomy): Bacteria > Pseudomonadota > Gammaproteobacteria > Pseudomonadales > Dasaniaceae > Oceanicoccus. The sequence continues at coordinate 52,840 of CAJVZD010000004.1, read as the reverse complement.
ATGGCCCATGCAATGGGCCCCAACCCGAACAGTCGTTACGCGCGAATGCCAGACGACCCACAGGGTGAAGGTTTAAAGGCCATTACAAAGGCCATGGAGCGTATTGACAGGGCCACCGAGCTGGAAGCTAAGTTAATCAAAGCGCTTTTTGTCTTATATGATGAAGGCAGTATCGCAGACGATAATACGCGCGACCGCGCTTATCTTACGGAAATGCGGGAGCTCAATCGACAGTATCCCGAAGATCCGGATATCGCAGCCCTTTATGCGGCAGCTTATATGTCGATTGGACGCTGGGACTATTGGGACAGCGAAGGTAATCCGAAAAACGAAACGCAGGCGGTTGCCGATGCACTGGAAAAAATTGTCAAAAAAGAGTTAACGCACCCGGGTGTATTACACCTGAATATTCACTTACTTGAGGCTTCAATGGAACCTGGCAAAGCGCTGAGTTCAGCGGATGCACTTGAGGCCACCGTTCCGATTGCGGGGCACGTTGTCCATATGCCGGCACATATATATGTCCGCGTTGGGCAATTCGACAAGGCGATTGCTAATAATATTCGATCACAACAGGTTGACCAGAAACTGGCAAAATTATGGGGTGATAATCCTTTGCCCAACATCGGAACTTACCCGCTTTCGCATAGGATACATGCGGGACACGCCATCGATTTTATTCGGTACGCGGCAACGGTGCAGGGCAACTATAAAACCGCAAATGATGCGGCATTAAAGGCGCAAAAGAGAGTGTTGGGTTTTGGTGACGACGTTGCAGCTAACCAAAAAACGGTTGCCGCGCCCTGGTTAGTGAATAAAATATTTGGAAAATGGGACCAGCTAATCGATCGCATTCCCGCGAGATCGGGTACACCCTATTTAGATGGAATATGGGCGTATACTCAAGGCAGCGCGTTAATTGCAACGGGCGACATGGAAGGTGCTCGTCTGCAGCTTGAGCGATTACGCGAAATTGCCGATGCTCCAGATTCCGACAAATATCGAGTGGGCGCTACTCCAGCATCGGCTGTATTGAAACTTTGTTTACTCGGACTAAGCGGCGAAATTTTCCAGGCGGACGGTGATATCGATGGTGCGATCGAAGCTTTTGAGAAAGGCGTTGCATTGGAAGACATGAATAACTACACGGAGCCACCCGATTGGGCTCAACCGATGCGTCATTATTTGGCGGCCGCTTTATTAGAGGCCGGAAGAGGTGCAGAGGCTGAAAGTGTTTATCGCCGAGATCTGCGTTGGAATCAAAATAACGGTTGGTCTTTGTTTGGCTTACATAAAGCGTTGATTATGCAGGGCAAGGACAAAGAGGCTGAAAGTGTTTCCGGTCTTTTCCAGACGGCTTGGCAGCATTCCGATATTGAGTTAAGTCGTTCTAGAATGTAGTTCAAAAGCAGCACGGATTTAATCTGTGCTGCTTCATTGTTGTAATGGCGATTATCGTAGCGGTGATTGCCGCGCTCGAAATGTTGTGATCCTGCCTTTTGCTCTATGTGATTGTAGAAGTTTTAACCATGAAAGTATTGTTGGTCGAGTATTAATTTTGCATGTCGCTGACGTCGGTAAACTATACTTGATAGCGCATGACCGTTGTTTCAAGCTCTCCTTTCTTCAGAGGTTTCGCCAACACTTCGTCCATTCCCACCGTTAGACAGTACTTTCTTTCCTTTGTCATCACGTTGCCCGTAACGGCTATGATAGGTACTGTAGCGCCGCCATTGCCCATGGCGCGAATTATTTTTGTGGCTTCAAAGCCGTCCATTATTGGCATCTGGCAATCCATAAATACCATGTCATAACTGTTGGACGCAAACATCTCAGTGGCCTTTTTTCCATTGTCAGCGCAGTCGATAGTGCAACCCATTTTTCTTAGTCTGGCGCTTAGCACTTTTTGGTTGACGGGGTTATCTTCCGCAATGAGAACGTTTTTTATTTGTCTAACATTGTTACTTGGTTTTTCTGGTCTTGTGGTTTCTGTGCTGGTCGAATTTCGGGTCGGCACTGTTATAGTGATACGGCAGCCGCCTGTATCAGGTGTATCGATTTTTAGTTTTCCGCCTAGAATTCGAATGAGCAAAACGCTGAGAGATAATCCTACGCCTAAGCCATTATGTTTGCGATCAAAGCCTTGATCAGCCTGCCTAAATGCCTCCATTACCTGCCGCTGTTTGTCGGGAGGGATTCCGGGCCCTTGATCGCATATTTGGATAAAGAGATCAAATTCGGCATCGGAATCTGTCTCTTCGCTGCCGAGCGTTACGATGACATCCGAATGAGCGCCAAACTTGCAACTGTTGTCGATTATTTGTTGCAGCGCCGTCAATAATTGGGTGCTATCAATATCAATGTTTTGTATGGAGTGAGTATCAGACATTCGTAAGTCGATCTGAATATTGGTCTGCGGATAGTTGCTTGAAAGATCGGCGATCAGATTTCCGATGGCACTGATTGGCGTAAATTTTCTTGGGTTATTTTCTAATTTTCCTGCGCTCGCTTCTGCGAACAATAAGATCCGATCTACCAATCTTTCCATTACCTGGCTCGATTGTAAGGCTAAAAGTACGCGCTCGTCGGTCGCTGTGCGGGGATCATTACTGAGGTCGACTAGATTGCCTATCACACCATGCATTGGCGTACGAAATTCGTGGCCAATAGTTGCCAAAAAGGAGTCTTTATTTAGCGTGGCTGACTCTTGCGCCTGAACCGCCTGTAGTAGCGCATTGTCTTTTTCGCGTCGCAACTGGTTGTAGCGATCTGCTAACGCGAATGCCTGCAATAACATTTCGAGTGCCGAGCCGAGCTGCATCCCGTTGGCAGTAAAGGTATTATGTGGCAGCCATCCCAATGCCCTCAGAAAATACGAAATAGTTCCAGCAAGAAATATCGAAAAAGCGAGTAAAAATAAGTAGGCCGTGCGTTGGTGGTTGATGGCCCCGTATACGGCGATGCTCAGGATTAGCGCAAGCGAAGCTATTAGATACAGTTGTCCAATCTTCACAACACTTTCTTGTGAAACAATGATGCCAATCCCTATTAGCAAAGAACTCGCCACCATCGCTTTCAATACTCGATCAAACTTAGGCATGGTCTGTTTTGTATTTAACATGCGCCGGGTAAACAGCATATACGCAGCTAGGAACAGCAGTGCTGATATCGAAGCCGCGATATTTGCCGACCATTGTGCATGGGGCCAGAGAAATTCGTGTGCTAACCCCCCTGATGAAGCGAAGAAAATAACGATGGATACGCCGAAGCTACTATACATGAGATAGATAACATCCCGCATCGCAATGAACAACAGTAGGTTGAACAAAATAATTGCGGTGGCCATGCCGAAATACCAGATTTGAATTGTGTAGTCACCGCGCTCATAACCATAGAACGCCTGTGGGTCCCACATTTTGGCCGGAATTAACATCGGTTGATCAGATTTTACTCTGACGTAAAGTATCTGCTCCGAGTGCGCGGCTATCGTCACCGGGAACACAAAATGGCGGTTCTTGTACGGGCGCGTCGCGAAGGGTTTGGCTTCACCAGTCAAAACTGACTGATAACTGTCGGCAGGACCGGGATGATGAAACTGGACGTCGGAAAGGCGAGCATAAGAGATTTCGAGAATTCGCTCGATAGTATGATCTGTGTTGTTACTTACCCGTAAGCGCAGCCAAATGGCTAAACGGGTCACGCCATAACTCAGGGCGGCTGACTTTTGTTGCCCGCTGATGAAGCGTCCTGCGATATCGGGGTGTTGGATTTCGGTTAAGGTCAACTCAGCGCTCGGGTCTTCGAGGATGGAAAAATACTCGGTTAACGATACTGGTTCTTCGCCAATCTGGCCGATCTCCAACACTCTGTCGGAAGCGTGTTTGTGCAGGAACTCGAGCGGCCGTTTGTCGGGCGGCTGGCCGGCCCAGGCTTTCCCGTTAACTACCAGTATGATCAGTAGCCAGCAAAGAAGAACGATTCTCATTGGCTTAAATTCCATTTTTGCCGCGCGCGCCAACGCATTTGCGCGTCATTGCGCGATGGCAGATGAATAATCATTTAATCACTGCTGTACTTATTAGATTAACGTTTTTCAGCAAGCTTAATGGTAGTTTATCGAAGCCATAACCGCCAGCATGCTGCATGCGATTGACTTTAGGCTTTTTGTCTTAAGGATAGGTGAGAAAAGATATTCAATTATTCAGCAGTATCTGAAATTAAACTCAATCCTCTTCGCCCCGCGACAAATTCAATCACGGCTGTTTGGGCTTCGATCGGAATCTTTGCAGTGATGAATAGTTCCATTTCGTACTTTGCCGAAAGTATCGAACCTTTTTGAGATTCGATAAAGCGACGGAGCTCGGGTTCAAGGGCGTACTCGCTAAGAAAGCTCAGTTCGACTGTGGGGATTAGCTGCTCGGTTTCGAGAAGGTCGATCGCCTGCTGTGTTGAAGAGGAATAGGCACGCACTAAGCCCCCAGCGCCGAGTTTGATGCCACCAAAATAACGAATAACCACGACCAAAATGTCGCCAATTCCACTGTGGTTCAGTACATTCAAAATCGGTTTTCCCGCGGTGCCAGAGGGTTCGCCATCGTCACTAAAAGCCGCGTTGCTCGGTTGACTGGGGTGGCCAATGAGATAAGCCCAGCAGTGATGGCGCGCGTCGGGATAATCTTGCTTGGCCTGCTCCAAACTCTTCATCGCTGAAATACGGTCTTCTGCGTGTGCAATACGCGCAATGAATTTACTTCTTTTTACTTCGACACAATGCTCGACAGGTGCCGCCGGTATTGAATACGCTTGTATCAGTTTATGTTTCAAAATGTGCAGCGGTAGCAGCGGTTGCACGTTTAATATGTTGCCTCATCGCCTTTTTGGCGGCAACAGGATCGCGTTTTTCCAAGGCGTCGATTATTTTTTTATGGTCTTCGATCGCGGGGCGCACCCCCTCTTTACGTATGCGTTCTAGGTAGGATGTGCTTAAAGCCGATTGATTTCTCAATTCCCAGAGCCAATTTACAATCGAATAAATGGCACTATTTTGCGTCGCTTCTGCAATGATACAGTGGAATTTCCAGTCGGCCTGTTCCGAAGGGTTCTCTGAGATTTGTTCCTCTTTCATTTCCTCCAATGCATCGCGAAGTTGGGCAATTTGTTCATCGTTAATACGAGTGGCGGCCAGCCCACAGGCGTCAACTTCAATCATTGCGCGGCTTTCGAGAATTTCGAACGGTCCAACGCCTTTATCGTTGATCTTGAGAGAAGGTTTTTTCTCCGTAACGTAAATGCCGGATCCCGTGCGAATCTCGATAATACCAGAGAGCTCCAGTGCAATCATGGCTTCTCTTATCGTCGGTCGGCTGACCTGTAATCGTTCCGCCAAATCGCGCTCAGAAGGTAACCGTTCGCCAGGTTTTATCTTGCCGCTCGTAATCAGTGTGCTCACTTTATCCGCGACTTTTACGTATAGCCTATCGGTTTTGATTGGTTCAAAATCCACTTATTTGCCCTTCAAATAGTTTCTATATTTTTTACTATTATGGTTGTTCAATTATTATATCCCACTAAAAGCTTTGTTTGTTATATCGATATGCTGAGCGACGGTTTATACGCTCCATTAGCTGCTAGCTGGCATTTCCACGGTACGTTCCCATTCTAAGGTTGATCGACGAATACAAATTTCCCTTTACATTACTATTCAGTAAATTGTGTTTTCCGGGTTGAAAAATAATACTTGTCAAAGTTGACAAGTATGAGTAGTATTAAACTTGTCACTTTTGACAACATTGATGGGAGAGCGGAGGCACAGTGGCGAGAGCGAAGATTGGAGACCAGCGACGAGAGCAAATTCTATCTGCCTTTGAGCAATGTGTAATTAGAGCGGGTCTGGCAAAAACGACCTTACAAAACGTCGCCAATGAAGCCGACTTACCGCGATCTTTAGTGAGATATTTTGTCGGTAATAAGGCCGATATGATTTCTTTAATTATCGACCGCATGATCGATAGAGCTGAAAGTGATTTGGCTTCCGTTTTACGTGAAGATCGTGACCCGACATTTTCTGAACTCCTGGAATTTGTCGAAAATGGTGCTTTTAGTAACGAAATCACCAACGATCTCATCGGCGAATTATGGTACTTATCCGAAAAAAATGAAGACATAAAGGAAAGATTAAGTGGTTTGTATAGGCACTTACTAAAAATGTTAGTCGATCAAATGGCGAAAGAAAATATTGGTAAAGATTCGATGGCGCGCCAGGATTTCGCGCAAGCGGTAATGTCTCTGGTCTATGGGCAGGAGAGTTTCAAGGCTATTGGTCTAAAGACCAGTAAAATCAATACCGCATTAATGATCGAAGCAATGTTAAGCGCATTAAGTTAATCAAGTGTGAGCGGATTAAGTTAATCATAAATATGACGGAGAAAATAACTATGAAGAGAATAATTATTGCGAGCATCGCCGCTATCATATCGATTGGCGCGATAGCCGATGCGGTCGATCAGAAAAAGATTGATCGGGCGACTTTCGCTACGACGCTTTTTACGGGAGTCGAACAGTACGAAAATTTTTCCAGGCTTGCTGAATTTTTCCCGGTAACGAAAATGCAGGCTTCGAAAAAACCCTTTAGCTTTAAGGAAGGCGAGGCGATCAAATTGCCTAAATCGTATCGCTTTAAAGAGGGGGCGGTTGATGTCGAATCATTTTTGAGTGAGACCGATACCAGTGCACTGCTTGTGATTAAGAATGGAGAAGTTCGTTTTGAACGATACATGTTAACCGGTGGTCGCGATGTGAATTGGCTATCGATGTCAGTTGCGAAGAGTTTCATTGCCACCAGTATCGGTATTGCCGTGGATGAAGGTTTAATCGATATTGAGAAACCCATTACAGATTATGTTCCCGCATTGGCCGGGTCGGCCTATGACAAGGTTAGAATCAAAGACGTACTGCAAATGTCTTCCGGTGCAGCCTGGAATGAAGATTATAGTGATCCGAACTCCGACGTAATGCGCTTGGGTCAAATTATGGCCGCGGGCGGTTCTCTCGATGATTTCGTGCCGACGCTTAAACGACAGAAAGAACCGGGAACCTGGAATCATTATAATTCTACCGATACTCAAGCGCTTGGCATGTTGTTGGCACGAGCTACCGGACAGTCTGTGACTGAGTACATGGAAGAAAAAATATGGCAGCCATTGGGAATGGAGTCCGATGCCTATTGGTTAGTTGATGATAACAAGGTAGAAATGGCATTCGCCGGCTTAAATGCGACAGCGCGAGATTATGCAAAGTTGGGAGAACTTCATCGGCTGAAGGGACATTGGCAAGGTAAGCAAATTGTATCGGAAAAGTGGGTTCATGACGCCACCAGACCCGATGCACCTCATCTCATGCCCGGCGTCGACAAAAACTACCCGCTCGGATATGGTTACCAATGGTGGATTCCCGCATCGACGGAAGGGGAGTATTCTGCGATTGGCGTTTACAACCAATTCATTTACGTTAACCCGTCAAAAGACCTGGTTATAGTCAAGCTGTCGGCGAACTCCAATTACGCAAGTTCTTTGGAACAGAGTGCTTACCGCGAAGTTGAGACCATAGAATTCTTCCGTGAGATCGCTAAGGTTCTCTAGAAGACCCAATGGCGCTGCGCGGACACGAACTTAAAATACCCTGCATTGCCAAAAAGAATAGAGTGTAGAATAATTGTCTGGTCTGTTTCACGTCATAAAACGGACAACGATATACCTTGTTGTCCGTTATTGTTCTTTTGGAAAGCATTCCCTAGTTTAATTCGTTAGATGAAGAGGGGCGTGCGCTGTGAAATCATCTGTTATTGTCCGTAGAACAACAATTAGGGCTACCCTGTTTGATAATGTACGTTACCGGCATTTCAGTTTACTTACTTTCTGGATTTCATTCCCCCGCGTGAACTAGGTTAATTTCGTCGACAAAGAAAGTCCATTCAGAGGCGTGATTGGCTGCATCACCCATCATACCATTGTCAAAAATTAGAGTGATCGCGTTTGCCGAACTATCGGAGGCATCGCCATAGTCAAAAGTGATTTTTTCCCATGCGCCGGCGCCGTTATGAGCAGCGGTTGTTTCAATGTTGGCACCTTCCAACTTAGCGAGTATTGACACGGGACGCGATGACCAAACCTTAAGCGTGAGTGTAGTTGATCCCGACAGGTTCTCGGTTCCTTCGAGCGAAATTGTACTGCCTCCCCAGGCCTGACCAGCGAATTTTTGGAACTTTCCAACCGCGTTACTGGTGTTAATTTCAATCGGGTAGGGGTTGTTGACCACCGTTGCCGCGCCGCCATCGAAACTACTTATCGGGTACACGACTGAGCTGTTCTCAAAGGTCAATGGTAGCACCGCTTTTTGCTGGGGTGTGTTTGCTGAATTTTCTGCGAGATCACGGTTGACGATTTCCGACAAATCATCCCCGAGAGTATCTTGATCTCGATAGCTAAGACCGAAGCCATAGGGGAATAGTGGCTGGTAATGAGCGTTGCCAATATTCAGTGAGGTTTGAGAAACACTTTGGGGCCAGGAAAAGGAAAGTTTTCCGGTAAAATCATACGCCATGTCGCCATCGTTAGTTAGAAAGATAAGGTCGGCAATGCCCTGGCCTTCTGAGCCAGGCAGCCACGCTGCGATGAAGGCGTCGGAGGCGTTTAGTTCGGCATTTACCCACAGCGGCCGCCCCGAAAGAAATATGGATATCACTGGAATGTCGTTAGCTTTAAGCTTCTTAAGCCGTGCCAGATCGTGATGTGATCCGCGTTGAAACTCCAAAGTTTTTAGGTCGCCCTGTCCTTCAGCGTAGGGGTTTTCTCCATAAACAACAATGGCGACGTCGGGGCGCGAGTTGTAGTCGCAGTTATCGCTGTGTATTGTTTTGCCTCCTGAGCCGTCGACAACGGATTGAATACCGGAGAATATCGACGTCGCTCCTGGAAAATCCGCGTTCGAGTTTCCCGATCCTTGCCATGACAAAGTCCATCCTCCAGATTGTTTGCCAATATTGTCTGCTCCATCGCCGCAAACCATCACGTGCAGATTTCGCTCTAAAGGCAGCAGATTATTTTTGTTTTTAAGTAGCACCAATGACTCTCGGACAGCCTGACGGGCCAGACGGCGGTGATCTGGCGACCCAATAATAAATGGGTTTTTTGTCATAGGCCGATCGGAAGGGGCTGCATCGAACAGTTTCGCTCGTAGCTTTACTCTCAGTATTCGTCTAACTGCATCATCGAGCCGCCATTTTGGTATGATGTCTCTTTTTACCTGGCGCAGCGTATTTTTGTAGAGCGTCTTCCAGTCTGGTTTGGGTGCCATCAGAAGATCGATGCCGGCATTAATCGCTGTGGGGCAACTGGCCGACGTACAATCTTTCAGATAGCTGTGTCCATTCCAATCGCCAACCACAAATCCGTCAAATCCCATGCGTTCTTTCAATACCTGCGTTAACAGATAGTAATTTCCGTGCATCGGCTCGTTTTTCCAGCTATGAAAAGAAGCCATGACCGTTTGTACTCCGGCGGCGAGAGCGGCTTCAAAACCTCGGCCGTGAATGTTAAACAAGTCTTGCTCGCTAACAGGATTGTCACCGCGATCAATTCCCCGGGTAGTGCCGCCATCGCCGATGAAGTGTTTAGCCGTTGCGATGACGTGTGAGGAGTCTAGCTGCTGAGGTGTGCTTCCAATGCCTTGTAAACCGGCAATCATCATGCCCGCATACTTTTTTACCAATTTGGGATCTTCCGAATATCCCTCGTAACTGCGCCCCCATAAATCGTTGCGAACTGTGGCTACGCTGGGTGAGAAAACCCAGTCTATTCCCGTTGCTGCAACCTCAGCAGCGGTTGCCCTGCCAATACGTTTTAACAGGGATGGGTTTCGTGTAGCTCCCAGGCCGATATTGTGAGGGAATAGTGTCGCACCGATTAAGTTGTTGTTGCCGTGCACCGCGTCAGTTCCCCATATAATAGGAATCGCGACCCCGCCATCCGAATTGTCTACAGAGGCCTTATAATAAGCGTCGGCGGTCGCGACCCAGTCCAATGCAGTGGCGTATTTGTCGCCATTGGGGAAACTGCCACCGCCATTGAGAATCGAGCCAATATGGAATTTTCTCACATCTTCGGGAGTGGCCTGGCGTAACTCGACCTGAATAATCTGCCCTACTTTTTCCTCCAAAGTCATCCGTTTTAACAAGTGATCAATTTTGGCCTCAATGCGCTCATCGCGCTGAATTGCGCTATCGACTGCCGGCCAGGTATCGATTGGTCGTATCTCTTTGTGACCTGTTCGAAAAAGTGGATTTTCAAGACTATCGGGTCGACTTAAGGCCTTGTGCTCCGAGCTCAGTATTTTCTCGGTGTTATTTGTACAGGCCGAGGTTGATAAGTACGCAATCATGCAGATGATTTGGACAGTTTTTTTAATCATTGTGTATGTTTAGTGGCGTCATTAATATCCATTTCAGTCGCCAATTATTGCCGACTTTTTTATCCCATAAAAATCAGTGATCGGGGGTGAATAAGATGCCTGATAGATACTGGGTTCTGATAACTATAATTTTCGGCGTAGTTCCTCGCCACGGAGTGATATCGCACGTCAAAATTAGCCATAGCTGCCGCAGCCTTTGCACAGGAGTGGCTCGAATTGCTTCTAATGGCGCCAGGGCGATCTCTATTAGTGGCAGCCTATGATCTATTTTTAAAAAACACTTTTTATTGTAATGAGGATATTATCCATTAGAGGGCAACTATAACGTTTACTGATGTCCCTGTCGTTGACAGACTTCCGCCATTACAGATGACTGATTGTCACTTTTTCTTGGTTTTGGATTGGATCGAATGTTGGGCGCGTTTGGTTTCTGCCCGCATTTTTTGCTTCATATAGGTATTTGTCGGCATGATTGATAACTTCATCGATAGCCTGGTGGGCGTTCATTTGTTCGATGCCCATGCTTACAGTAATTGCGATGCTGACGTCGTCGAAAAGAACTAATTCGTTTTGCAATGCTTGATGGATCTTTTCGGCTAGAATAGCGGCATTGTCGGCGGGTGTTTGCGGTAAAATGAAAAGAAATTCCTCGCCGCCCCAACGCGCGATGGTGTCTTGTTCGCGAATTAATTTTGTAAATATTTCCCCAATGCGGATTAGCACGGCATCACCGGCGCTGTGACCGTACTGGTCGTTGACCCGTTTAAAGTGATCGATATCGCATAATATGACAGACAATGGTTCTTTATTACGGGCAATGCGAGGTTGTTCCAGCTCCAGTTTTGTGAGCGCGCCGCGTCTATTACAGAGTTTGGTTAATTGATCAGTGTAGGCAAGTTGCTCGTATTGTTTACTGAGCTCCAGCGTGTCTTTATAGGATTGCTCTCTGGAGTATTCGTAACAGGCTGATAAAAATGTCACAGTCATAAAAGCATAGATAAGCCGTAGTTTAAAAGCGCTGGCATAATTTGCGCTGCTTAGTAAGTCGGCGGGTAGAAACAAAACAAGGCAAATAATAGCAAGGAAAATCGAAATTTCCATGAGACCTCGCTTTAGCCCGTGAATAAAAAGCGAAACCGGAGAAACGATAAAAATCCACAGCGGGCCAGTATCCTCTACGCCTCCCGAATAAACAAGGAAGATCATCAAGGCGTAAAGTGAGTAAACGATGATCGCTGCTGGTAGTCGGGCATCGTTTGTTCGTCTATGAATGCGATATGCGACGAAGTAGACGAGACTGGCACCAATTAGAGAAAACCCCAGCGTTAAATCTGCAGCAATGAGAGACAGGGTACCGAGACCGCCTGTAATAGCCATTCCAACGAAGGAAAAAAGGTTCACCACTTGCGAGTGTCTATTTCTCTCATTATTTGTTTCGATTTGTTCGGTTTCTTGCAACAACAGATTGCCCTATCTCCGACTGCTTAGATGATGCACTTCAGGTTTGAATCCGCGAAACAGCCAGGCGCGCTCTGGGTCGAATTAGCGGTTTTCTCTCGCAAATTCAATTTACCCGGCTAAAAAGTATAAAATAGCACAAATGGCTTTTGTGCGCAGCTTAACTGTGATCGTATCTTACAGATTATTGAGGATTGGCTGTTCTAAAGAATGTATATGCATCTAATATAAGGCACAGCATATAGTTTATGTCGTTGCTCAATGGACTGTGCGGATAATAGTCGCTTGTTGCCTCGCGACTTTTGGGGGCCGGTTATGATGGGTAGTTATCGACAGTTCTCGGTCGTTCTAGAGAATTCTGGGCAGTGCTGGTGATTTTGGACAAAAACGACTATGGAAACTGAATCATTTTTTAGTCGGAATAAACTCGGCTTGATTCCAAATATTTGTTTCCGGTGAGCTCTGGAAATCAAAATAATTAGATTGATTTCCAGACTCAGATCTTTATTTACACTCGGCAAAATGCCGGATTGAATGGCAAAGATTTTGGTGTTGTGCCAGTATTCGATCTTGAAATAGTGTTGCCCAACAAACTACGTTCGATGATGGCGTCGGCCAGAAAACCACTGCCAAAAATGCACGATAAGGAGAAAGAGATGATTACGGTACACGGTTCAGGTGTTTCACCCTTTGTGAGAAAAGTGCTGGTGCTGTTAACGGAAAAAGGCATTGATTTCACCGTCAACCCCGTGACGCCCTTCCCGTGTCCAGAGGAGCATTTACTCATTTCTCCGACGGGGAAAATCCCTGCGCTGACCGACGGCGATTTCTCTTTACCCGACTCTTCTGCCATATGTGGATACCTTGAGAGAAAATACCCCGATATCAATATGTATCCATTGGATGCTGAAGGTTACGGCCGTGCACTGTGGTTTGAGGATTATGCCGATAACGAGGTGGTCAGCGTAACGGCTGCATTTTTCTTCAATAAAATTGCGGTAAAAATGATGGGCAGGGAGCCGGATGAGACCGTTATCCAACAAATAAGAGATAAAAAGGAACCTAAAGTTCTGCCTTATTTAGAAAAGGAGATCGGTAATAAGGATTATATTGTCGGCGATCAGTTTTCGATCGCGGATATAGCTATTACATGCCAATTCATTCAGCGTCTTTATGCGGATGAACCCATCGATGCGGAAAAATACCCGAACATCGCTCGGTATATTGATAAACATATGCGTCGGGAGTCGTTTAGGCAATGGATCAGCAAAGATGGATTTATCACTGTTGATTAAACCCGCTGAAAGTCAGTTATTACGGCGAGTCGTGCTTGTAGGGTTCGCTGTGGTCTATCGGGTGCGGTTTATCAACTGTTAGTTAATTTGGCAGTCCGTGGTGATCTGTTTATACTGGCGATTTTGTTAATAAGGAAGCCGTGATAATGTCAGACGAATCCAGCTACATTCCTCCCAAAGTTTGGACATGGAATAAAGATGCAGTTAGTAAATTTAGCAATATCAACCGACCGGTGTCCGGACCGACCCATGACAAAACGCTGCCGGTAGGCGACCACCCTTTGCAGCTGCACTCTTTAGCTACTCCCAACGGAGTCAAGGTGACAGTTATGCTGGAAGAATTGTTGGCGCTCGGTAAAACTGACGCGGAATACGATGCATACACGATCAACATTGGTGATGGTTCTCAATTTGGTAGCGATTTTGTCGCGATTAACCCCAATTCCAAAATTCCAGCCTTACTTGATCGTAGCGCAACACCTCCGGTACGTATTTTCGAGTCAGGTGCAATTCTGATCTATCTGGCTGAAAAGTATGACGCGTTTTATCCAAAGGATCCGGCGCAAAGGGCAGAATGTCTGTCGTGGCTAATGTGGCAAATGGGCAGCGCGCCGTATCTCGGTGGCGGTTTTGGTCATTTCTATGCGTATGCACCAGAAAGATTGGAGTATCCGATCGATCGTTTTGCGATGGAAGTCAAGCGTCAACTTGATGTGTTAGATCAGAACCTCGCAACACGCCAGTACTTGTGTGGAGACGACTACACCATTGCAGACATCGCTAACTACGCTTGGTACGGTGCACTGGTATTACACAATATTTACGATGCGTCGGAATTCCTCGAGGTGGACTCTTACAAAAATGTGGTTCGTTGGGCCACAGAAATAGAAGCTCGGCCCGCTGTTCAACGGGGTAAGCGGGTGAATAGACCCTGGGGGCCGGAAGAAACACGTGTTATTGAGCGCCACAGTGCCAGCGATTTCGACTAAGGTAAAAAGCAAACCCTCAATAGTTTATTGAGGGTCATGATATAGACCGATTACCCGCTTTTCCAGGCTATCTATCTTGTGGATTTTTTCATAGGGACCGACAAGATTGCTCCGTCACGGCTGCATCCTGCTGATCGCTGACGTTTCGGTCACTCACGTTGGCAATTTGGTTTCAATTCAAAAAGTGTAAAAAATGGTTTCCTGCGGCGTATAGATTAATAGCAGTGACTGAAATAAAGTGGCGGTCGCGAAAAAGCCAGAGCTTTATTTCTGGACGAAACGGTGTGTTAATAAATTGTTTAATCAATAAGATTCGTGCAAGTATTTAATGCGGTCGATAGTTTGTGAATTCTTTGGCCAGAACTGGGATAAATCGTCCGCTGTGTATAAACTAGTGCAGAACCTGTCTTCCCGAAACTGAATGATTTCGGTGTTTCCATCATTAAAGAGGCCTTTCAATGAGTACAAATAATACCTCTGCGCCGCGGCCGCAGGACTCGCAGTTGTTCCAAACGTACGAACCGGTTTCGGATAAGAGCTATGCAGGTAAACATCTACCGCTTTTACGTAGCAAGATGACGGAACTAAAGCTTGATGGATTCCATGTTCCGCACGATGACGAATACCAAAACGAATATATTCCCGCCTATGCGGAGCGCTTAATGTGGGTATCAGGATTTTCAGGTTCTGCCGGCGCTGCTATGGTTATGCAAGATCGGGCGATTGTTTTTGTCGATGGGCGTTATACTTTGCAGGTCCGTCAGCAGGTAGACAGCATGTTTTATGAATATGAAGACATTACAGCCGTTACGCCCGACGAATGGCTTGCGAAGAATATAAAATCAGGAGCGCGAATTGGCTATGATCCGATGCTGGTGACGAGCGCCGGACTGATTCGTCTGGAAGCGGCATCCAGCAAGGGGGGATTTTCACTGGTAAGTGTCGACGAGAATCCAATTGATATGGCCTGGACGGATCAGCCCGATCGACCCTCGGCAAAAATAAATCCGCATGGCATAGAATTCTCTGGAAAGTTGTCAGCGGATAAACGCGTTGAGATAGCGGCTGCCGTTAGCGATGCCGGCGCCGATGCATTGCTTTTAACTGCCCCGACTTCTATTGCATGGCTCTTTAACGTGCGTGGCGGCGATGTGTCCCGAACGCCGTTGCCGCTCGGTCGCGCGATTTTGGAATCAGACGGCCGCGCGACATTGTTTGTAGCGGCGGAAAAAGTGGGCAATGAGTTGTCCGGCTATCTTGGCAGCGGCGTCGATATACGGGCGGAAAGTGATGTGATGGATGCGCTGGAGAAACTTGGGGCAGCCGGTACGGCCGTTGCCATCGACCCCGCTTTGGTGCCTGCAAGTTACGTGCAAGCCTTGCGCGAGTCTGGTTCTAAGATTGTAGAATTAGTGGATCCCTGTGCACTGCCCCGGGCTTGCAAAAATGAGGCGGAGGTTTCTGGAACCAAGATAGCGCATGAGCGAGATGGCGTAGCTGTAACCCGTTTCCTGCATTGGATTGCCACAAAGGCGCAAGGCGGTGACATTGATGAAATTACTGCAGCCAAGACCCTTGAGGCTTTTCGCTCCGAGTCGGATCAGCTCGCTGATTTAAGCTTTGATTCGATTTCCGCTGCCGGCCCCAACGGTGCAATCTGTCACTACAAAGTCTCAACGGAGTCGAATATAACACTCGATCAAGGGTCTTTGTATTTAATCGATTCGGGCGGACAGTACTCCGATGGAACAACCGATATAACCCGAACGGTTGCGATCGGGCAGCCGAGCGATGAAATGTGCGACCGGTTTACCCGAGTGCTCAAGGGCCACATCGCGCTTGCCATGGCTTTATTTCCTGTCGGTACTACGGGTCACCAGCTGGATAGTCTGGCGCGAAAACCCTTGTGGGAGGTTGGGCTTGATTACGATCATGGCACAGGCCACGGCGTCGGAAGTTTTCTGGGGGTTCATGAAGGCCCGCAGCGAATTGCTAAAGCGCCTAGTACGCAGGCGCTTAAACCGGGAATGATTGTGTCTAACGAGCCGGGGTTTTACAAGGCCGGTGAATTTGGAATCCGTATCGAGAACCTTGTTGTCGTAAAGGAGCCTGCAGCAATAGTGGGTGGCGAGAGGAAAATGTTGAGCTTTGATACAATTACGCTCGCTCCGATAAGTCTTCAGCTCGTGGTTCAGTCTTTGCTGTCTGAAGTCGAACGCGATTGGTTGAACGAGTATCATGAACGTGTACGTAATACCCTGACTCCAATGCTTTCCGAAGAGGTGGCCGAATGGCTGGCTCATGAAACCCGGTCAATTTAAAATCTTCGTCAACTGACGGGCCTTTGCGTAAGCGAGGCCCAGTTTCCCCAAGCGAAACCAACCATAATCAGACATAACAATTGAAGGAAGCGTCAAGCAAGAGGCCTGTGTATAACAATGCCGTCTCGGTTACAATAAGGCTACCGGTGGCGGAGACTAAAAACTCACCTTAGTTGTAAGGATATCCTAGCGATCAGCAAGCTGAATCAGACGGTCACTGACGTCTATGAATACAGTGATGGCTCAACGGCATCTTGCATCCGATCCTTATAATTCCAGCTCGATTGTTTAACGGGCTTTATACGCAATATCAATTCGTTGTGTCGGCGGTTCAATAAAAATCGACCAAATTCGCTGTCTTTCTCTCCTAAATAACGAGCGATCATTTTCTCGAGAAGTGGGTCATCATTTAACGGGTAGATGTCGACAGAGCCGGTTCCACGTATACCTCGGTAGGGCGGGGAGTTAGAGGAAATCTCGAAACCTATTTTCGGACTTCTTTCTATTTGTCCAACAATCCATGAGCGTTTATGAGTCACACAAAGAAAATCTCCCTCCATATAGTTAAACCAGAGCGAAACAATTCGAGGGAAACCGCTTCCATCAATGAATGCTAGCCTTATCGGGATGCGACAGTTTTCTAAATCAAAACCATGATCGATCGTGTCCAAATTGTTCATTGTAGAATGGCCTTTTGAGTTAAGGGTTCTGATAAAGCGCGTATAGAATAGTTATACGCATAAACCAGTAGTTTAGATCAACCAAAATGAGAGCAGTCTTCAGAGTAGAGAGCTAGTGCGATTGTAATTAAAATGAAAGCGGTTGTTTTGAAAAAATGAATCCATATTGTTCTTCGTTTCGTATACATGACAAACAGGAGAAAGGACAAAATGAAAATGAAAAATCCAGTTGTCGGTATCGGGTCGTGTTTGATGGGTCAGCCAGTGCGCTATAGTGGTGATAGTAAACGTAAAAACAATCATATCGAGCGTTTGAAAGGCCATATAAAATTGAATAGTTTCTGTCCAGAAATGGCCATAGGCATGGGAGTACCGCGCCAGACCGTGCGTCTAGTGGGCGAAATCGGTAAGACTCGATTAATGGATAGCAAGACCCAAACCGAGGATTTTACCGCGCCTATGAAAGCGTATGCTGCAGTAGTGATCGACAATAATCCTAATTTGTCTGGCTATATCCTGGTGAAAGGCTCTCCGAGTTGCGGCTATGAACGTGTGAAGCGATATAACGATCTTGGAAATATGAGCGCTAGCGATGAAATGGGGATGTTTGCGGCGGAGTTACATAGGAAAGACCCTTTACTGCCGATGGAAGAAGATGGTCGCCTTAATGATGATGTCTTAAGAGAAAACTTTATCAGTCGGGTTTATGCCTATGATCGCTGGAAAAAATTCAAAGCGGGTGGTGTCAGTCACAAGGGATTACTTGATTTCTGGGCTAGGTATAAGTATCAAGTGATGGCGCATAGAATTAGCAGTTACAAAACTATCGGCCAATTGCTGGCAAATGCCAATGGGCAGACCATAGAAATAGTGGCGGAAGAGTTTATTAGTTTGTTAATGCAGTCTTTAAAAGCGCTGGCTACCCGAAAATCTCACGCAAACGTGCTGGAACATATTCGTGGCTACTTAAAAAAGAAGTTGGATGCCAATGATAAAGCGGAGTTGGGAGCTCTCATAACGCAGTATAGGGATGGGATTGTGCCGCTCGTCGTTCCGTTGACCCTGCTTCGCCATCATTTCAAGCGGCATCAAAATCCGTATATTGAAAAACAAGTTTTTCTTCTTCCGTATCCTGAGGAGTTAAGTTTAAGAAACCGTATTTAGGCACCGCTCCGTTTACAACTAAGGTATTCCTACCACTTTCGGCCGTAAGGCAGGAGGTCGTAGTATGCGAATGCGCCATTCATGGCCTCTATGCCACGGTTGTAGCAACTGTAGGTATGAAATATCGAGCCATCCGCCTCTTTAACAAACACGCTGATACCGTGATTTTCGCCGCGATCGAATTCAATTTCTTCCGTTCCAATATCCTTTTTCTCCTGGCCCTCTTCGTTGGTTGAAACGCCGTAGTGTAAATTGAAATCACTGCCGCCTGAGGAAACCCAGGTGAAAGTCCATCCTCTCTTGTTTGCCGTTTCGGTTAATCTCTCAATCGGGGCGCGCGACACCGCAATTAATTTTGCGTCGGCGTTGGAAAAACTATCGGTAGTACCGTTAAATGCATCGGCCCAGGCAGAGCAACCGGGACATGGCTCTTCCCAACTCACGCCAAACATCAAGTGATAGATAATGAGTTGGCTCTCGATACCAAAAAGATCGACTAGGGACAGAGATCCAGTGGAGCCGGTAAAGTGGTAGCCCTCTTCGACTCGAACCCAGGGAAGCTCGCGCCGAGCATGGGCGAGGCGATCTCCTGCTCGAGTGTGCGCCTTTTCCTCCGCGAGTAATTTGCGGCGTTCTTTCTGCCATTGTTCTCTTGAAAGTATTTTGTTCATATCGACTCCTTTATCACCGCTTTGGAAGTGCAATTGAATGTCGGTTCTACAATACTGTTGTTCAGTAGATTATAACTCGTAAATTCTATTCTCGATGTTCAATATTCTCGTACACGGCGTCAACCAGCGCGATGTTTCTAGGGTCGCGCCAGGCTCTACCCTGACGGTTCATTGTGTAGGCAAATCCTATTTTCGCATCGGGATCTGCAAAACCCAACAAACCGTTGTTGCCGTAATGCCCAAAGCAGTTGGGGTTAGGTCCCCAGGGTCGTTCTGGCGACGTCAGCATGAAACCGAGACCAAATCGAGTCGGTTTTCCAATGGTCGCGTCAATGTCATTTGCTTCTATTTGTCGGGCCATGGATATTGTCTCGGCCTGTAGAAGCTCGCGGGTTCGTCCGTCCGGATCAATGTAGATGCCGTTGTTAGCTAATGCGCCAAAAACTCGCGCCAAACTTCTTGCGTTAGAGTGAGATGCTGTGGAAGGAAATTCAGCCGAACGCCATGCGCGGGAGTTAATTCCATGGTGTTCGCTAAAGTCTAATGAGGGCATGTAAGACAGTCGTTGTCTTCGAGTATCTTTGTCTTCGGGAATGCTTACTGCAGAATTGACTGTTTTCGATTTATCTTTGGCGGCCAGCATCTCCCATATGTTATCGGCAATTTTGATGTCTATATGTTGATCGTTACTAAAGTAAAAATCGATGCCCAGAGGTTCCGCAATATTTTCCTGACAATAATCGCTCAACGACTGTCCCGATATCCGTTTGACCAGCTCGCCAACAAGAGAGGCAAAGGTATGTACGTGGTAGCCATGTTTTTCCCCAGCGGGCCACCATGCTTTTTGCCGGCCTAACATTTCTATAAAGAGGGCATTGTTTTGCCATATTCTATTAGGTGGAGGCTCTTGCAGAGCGGGTAAGCCCGCACGATGGCTGAGTAGGTGTCTCACTGTAATGTCGCTTTTACCATTGCTGGCAAATTCCGGCCAGTAGTCTGCTACCGGCTTGTCCAGTTCCATCAGGTTCTTTTCGATCAGCTGTAAGGCGCAAATCGCGGTGACTGCTTTTCCCAAAGACCAAACTGTACATAGGCTGTCTTTCTCCCAGGGACGTGATTTATCGGCGTCGAGATAGCCACCCCACAAATCAACGACGACCTTGTCACCTTGCATAAGTGAAACCGAGGCGCCGATTTCCCCTCGGGAAATAAAATTTTCCTCAAAAGCTTTTTTCACTGAAAGATACTGTGGATCGCAAAATCCGCCGATTGAGTGTTTTTGGTCTGTCGTGAGCATTGGTCTTTTTACCTTTACCTGTTATATCTATCAAATGTTCTCAGTTCACCAATTCCAACTGACTTCGTAAGCGATCGTTCTTTCATATCGAAGAGGTAGTTCATCGACAACCCTTCGTCTTGCGTATTCTGGTACCGTAACTTTTTCATCCGATAAATTTCTTATTGAGAACTGATGGGTAAATCCTGATGAATCATCTTGCTGCTGTCGATAGGTCACCGTTAAATCGGCAATAAAAGAGGAATCAACACCATCGCTAATAGATTTTGAATCGCCGCGATAGGTTCCATTAACTGCTAGAATCCAGTTTTTATAACGGCCTGAAAGTCCCGCATTCAGTGTGACAGTAGGCACATATTTAAAGTTGTAGTGATCCTCATCCTGAAACCTGTCATTGTCATTGCCATCGACATAGGTCAAATTGAAATAACTGTTCCACTGGGATGACGTATATTTCAATTCTATTTCCGCACCGGTGGCACCAAAATTCTCACCATTTCTATACCGGTTCACGTTGTCGAGGATTTCGCCGCTCGGCAACTCGAAGTCGAATTCGATACCCCTAACAATTTTATTTTTGTAGTTTGCCCGGTAGATAGTAGACTGCAAGAACCAATTATTCCATGCCGTTAGGTAGGATAGTTCCAAGGTGTCCGCCTGTTCTGGCTCGAGTTTTTCGTTACCTAAAATACAACATCCGATAACGCCGTATAATTCAAATAACGAAGGAGATCGATAACTTTGTCCCGCAATTATTTTGAAGCTACTCTGTTCATTTAACATATAAACATAGGAGGCCCTGCCCGAAAAGTTATTACCGAATAGCGTGTTATTGACAACCCTTCCGCCGATAACCCAGTTGTGTTTGTTGCTGGCGTAATAGAGTTGAGTAAACAATGATCTTTCAGTTATTTTTTGATCAATTCCATTAACATCAACAAGGCCGTTAGGGTTCATGAACCGGCTTTCTTTGCTGTCTCTCGATTCGTAGTCTACTCCACTTTCAAGGGTCCATTGCTCGTTGAAGTCATAGAGGTTTTTTACTGACAGCGTTGTTTTAACACCTTCCCAAAATAGTCTGGTTGGTAAGGTGTTTACATCGAACTCGTTTTCCTGATCGTCAATAAGCCCGTTGAATTCAAATTTCCCCCAAGCTCGAGAGTCGTGTTGGTATGAATAATTAACAAAATAGCCGTCGACGGTATGGTCTGTACCTGCTCCTCCTTTAAAGGTGATATCTGATCCGTAGTAACTTTCCTCGCCGTCGTAGATATTGAAGGTTAGCTGATGTCGCTTGTAAGAAATACTTGCATGGAGGTTAGTATTTTCCTGGTATTCATCGATTCTTCCCGCGATTCCATCTTCACCAGTAAAGAAAAGGGAGAATTCATCTTTGTTTCGGTGATTAACGGAAACCGAATAGTTTCCACTGGTTAATTCGCCACGGCTGCTTAACGATACTGTCCGCATATTGTTATTACTAGCACCGAGTGACATTCGGTTTCCATTGTCTTTTTTGGTCACTATATTGATGGCGCCAACGTAAGCGTTAGTGCCGTAGAGAACTGAAGCAGGGCCCTTGAGTACTTCGATGCGTTCAACATCATTGATATCAATTCGGCCAATAACCGGGTCGCCTCCAAAGGCTTGCCAGTTTGGTATGCCATCGATCATAAACAAGATTTTATTGGCATAATGATCTTGTAATACGCTTCGCGATGTCGGGATGGATTGCTTCAAGTAGGAGCGTTGAACGTCAAAGCCCGAAATAGTTACTAACGCATCTTCAATGCTCTTATAGCCATAGCGTTCTATGGATTGACGATCAATTGTCGAAACAACCGAGACGCTATTAAATACCGTCGCCGGCCTTGTTGAGGCTACTTGGATTTCTACGGTGAGTAGTTCTTTTAGGTCCATCGAAAAAAGATCAATTTCATCGCTGGCGACCGCTGGCAAGGTCAACGTTATTAATACGACTGCCATCAAGAAAAGGGGTTTGAAGTGCATTAATCGACCATTGTATGGTTGAGACAGTTTTATAAGTGAATGCGGTGGATATTGATAATATAACTTTAGCTTATATAAACAAGTTGAGATGATTAATTTGTGGTTTGGGTTGTTCCGGGATCTAAGCAGCGATAACTCTCCGCAGGGCGCTGAATTGAGAGCAGTTCGCAAATTTCACGATAACATTCATGTTTAGTATTTCGGTTCATTCCCTCAATCGGTCATCCGATAGAAAAAATAAAACACATAATTACTTTATTCCAGTTTTTGTCGGAATCTTGCGATGAGTGTACGGTGAGGATCTTACCGCTAGGGTGGTTTTTTTGACAAGCTATTGGCAGCGGTTATTTCAGTGGTCTGAATGCAATCAAGGCTGTTCCACCGTGTTCAGTAGTGCTCGACAATGTCGGGTGAATTCATTGGGGATAGCAGGAAGAAAGTCAAAAAGTACTCTATCCACAGGTGCAAAAATAAATCCTGGGGCAGATCGGCGACGGGTGCCGCTAGCTCCCCCAGGGTTGTACTTTTAATAGCCGTTTAGAGTAGCCAGCCGATCATAGTGATAATTTGCATCTCCGAAGGTCTTCTCCGCAACGCGTGCACGTTTTAGAAAGAAACCAATCTCATGCTCATCAGTCATGCCTATCCCGCCGTGCATTTGAATGCCCTCCGATGATATCTGGTGAAAAGTCTCACATAATTGCGCTTTCACCGAAGAGGCGAGAGTGGGCAAGTCTGCTTCACTTCCGTCATCTAGGGCTGATAATGCATCGATCAAAATGGATTTCGACAGTTCCAAATTACAATACATATCCACCGCTCTATGCTGTAAGGATTGAAAAGTCCCTATTTTGGTTTCAAACTGGGTGCGTTCTTTTAGGTATCCCAAGGTGCGTTCAAATACTTCCAGAGACGAGCCCAGCATTTCTGCGGACATGCCTAAAGCCGCACGATCTAATACCGGTTCCAGTACGTCGGCGCCATTATCGAGACTGCCCAGAATAGCAGTTGCTTCAACTTCTACCTCAGCAAAGCTGATTTTTGCGGCGTTACGATTATCGACCATTTTTGTCCGCGTAACAGAAACGCCAGCGGTTTCACGATCGACCAAAAACAGGGTAATGCCCTTTTTGTCATGGGTATCGCCGCTGGTACGAGCAACAACGATCAGAGTGTCTGCTACGTGACCGTCGAGGACAAAAACCTTTTCGCCGCTTATTTTATAGCCACTCCCCGATTTTTCTGCCCGAGTGTCGATACGATTTGGGTTAAAATGCGCTGTTTCGTCGAGAGCTAACGCCATTAGTAACGATCCGTCTGCCAGCTTAGGGAGCAGTGTTTTTTTCTGTTCTTCGCTACCGCCGAGAGTCACTGCGGTAGCGCTAACCAGGATGGAAGCCACCAGCGGTGATGCGGTTAATGTGCGTCCGGTCTCTTCCAATACAATTCCCAGCCCGTGAAAGCCAAAATCCAAACCTCCGAATTCTTCGGGTATACAAATGCCGGCCCAACCCATTTCTACCATTTTGTTCCAAAGATCTTTCGAATAGCCTGTTTCGTCATTGGTATCGCGCAGTTCTCGTAATTTTGCGACTGGAGCTGTTGCCGCCATGAAATCCTTGGCGCTATCTTTTAGTAGCGTTTGTTCTTCGTTCAATATTAAAGCCATGTTCTTATCCTTGGTGCGAATTATTTAGTAGGAAGACCCAGTACGTTTTTGGCCACAACGTTCTTGTTGATTTCGGTAGTGCCGCCTTCAATGGAGTTAGCTTTGGCGCGCAGCCAGCCACGCGTTTGCATGATTTCCCAATCGTTAAAGCCTTCGCCTTCCCAGCCGATTCCCTGCGTGCCCAACATGTCTATCATCATTTCGGAGCGATGTTTGTTTAATTCCGCGCCTACAGCCTTGAGAATCGATGACGCTGCACCGTCCCCTTGACCGGCCTTCAGTTCTTCTCCAACGCGGGCGTAGGTTAGGCCATAAGCTTTTTGACGCACCTGGTACTTGGCTATTTCCTGGCGCATGGCTGTATCGTCTAATCGCCCCTGTGCATCTTCGCCGAGGTATTTTTTTGCTTGCTCATGCATCGGCGTTTGCGGGCCCTGTGCTGTGCCGAAGTCGCCAATATTGGTACGTTCGTGTTGCAACAGGCGTTTTGCGATAGTCCAGCCCTTGTTGAGTTCGCCGACCTGATTTCGGGCAGGAACGCGGACGTCATCAAAGAAAGTTTCACAAAATGGACTGTCGCCAGATATCAATTGAATCGGCTTAACGGTGACACCTTCGCTTTGCATGTCAAACAGGATAAAGCTAATACCGTTATGTTTGACGCTGGTGTCGGTGCGCACAAGACAAAATATCCAATCTGCATGGTTGGCATAAGACGTCCACACCTTCTGGCCATTAATCACATATTCATCACCGTCGCGAACAGCCTTAGTTTGCAGGCCTGCCAGGTCCGAGCCCGCGCCGGGTTCAGAATAACCCTGGCACCAGCGTATTTCCCCTCTGACTATTTTAGGCAGGTGTTCTAATTTTTGTTCTTCATTGGCAAACTCTAATAAAACGGGACCTAACATCCACAAGCCAAAGCTGTTCAACGGCGACCGCGCACCGATTCTGCGCATTTCGCTTTCCAGTACACGATTCTGTTCCGCCGATAGGCCTCCTCCGCCATACTGTGTCGGCCAAGTGGGTGCAGTCCATCCTTTCGCGCCCATATTATCGAGCCACAATTTGCAGTCGGGGTTTGTATAGGTCTCGTTTCTTCCACCCCAAACGACCTCGTCGGCCGTGATTGGCGTGCGCATACTGGCGGGGCAATTTTCCTCGAGCCAGGCCCGGGTTTCAGCGCGAAATGTTTCGATTTCAGACATTGTGTCTTCCTTATACTGGTATTGATTAGGCAGGTAAGAAGGATCGGTCCTTCTTATTTCTCCCACAATTAGGTGAAAATTTTGTGCTAACGACTATTTGAGCGCAGTCAGTATCTATGCCCGGTGTTTAATACCTGGCCATAGGAACGATTGCCTATAAATTAGTCCCTCGCTTGCTACTCTTCATCGTTTCCGTTTATTGGAACCTTTTATTTTTACTCAATACCGTAAGCGGTGCAATGCTCTTTGATCGATTGTTTTTTGAAGACCCAATTTGTATGGAGGTTTTGCTGAGAAGTAGCATAAGAAATTTGGGGAGGGTGATTTGTTTGTCGATGAACTACTCATCGACTGTATTGACGGCAGGTCCTGCCGTTGGCAGAGCCATTCCAGTGGTCTGCCGAGTTATCTCTCGACTAAGGTTACTTGAAATCGTCGACTGGACTATGACAGACTTCGTTGTTCGGAAAGAAGAGCACAGTGGTGGGATAGCCAAATCTAAAACGATTTACATAGTCACCGTCATAGTTCAAAAATATAGCCCTCTCGTACACGCCGCTCTTTGCTTTTTTCAATGTGGCCAAAAAATAGGGACGTATTCGAAGCCATTAGCTGCGCAGAGAATATCGAGCGTTTTGCCAGTGTGAAGATTTAACTGCCTTCATTGTCGAATGTAATAAAAAATGGCAGCGCTTGGCCGTGTAATTGTCAGTAGCCCGCTACGCTATTGCAATCGTTTTATTGCAGATAGATCAAGGTTGATATGTTTATCGCTCTGAGCCAGGCGTTTTTCCATACCATCTTTTAAAAGCGCGGTAGAAATTTGCGTGGTCGGAAAAACCGAGCAGAAAAGTGATTTCCTGTAGGGGCATTTCTGTTGTGGAAACATACTCTTTTGCAAGAGATTTACGGACTTCATCCAGTAACGAACGAAAGTTTGTTTTTTCTGCGTGCAGGCGCCGTTGCATTGTGCGTGAGCTCATATTCAGGATCTGAGAGATCTGGTGAATGTTTGGTTCGCCGGAGGGAAGGTGCTGTTTGATGATTTTTTCCACGGTTTGCGACAAACTATTGTTGCCTGACGAATTGATTGCTCTATCCAATACAGTGTCGTGGTGGTCGGCCAGGGATTGGTTGGCAAACACCATGGGCAGGTTCATCACTTCTGGGCTAACACAGAGGCTATATTGGGTTTGGTCGAAATGTAGCGGACATCTGAAAAGCGCTTGATAAGGAGCGAGATCAGCGGCTTCGGGACAGGCAAATGTGACAGACAGTGGAACTATCGGGTAATTAGTCATTAAACGCATGGAGGTAATTGAGAATGCCAGACCGGCGTCAAAACCTTCTCGCGCCGCTGGTCGTTCATCTCCGTGGCTTTGAAAACTGATCCTGCACTTGTCGGCGCTTTCTTCCAGCGTCATTTGCAACGCCGAGCCGACGACTTTTTGATAACGCACCGCTCGCTCAACAGCTTCACGAACGCTGCGGCTGGATAACTGGCTGGCACTATAGGCATCGAAGGCATTGAGTGACGGCGCTCGGCCCATCTCGAGGCCAATGGCCGGATTACCTGATTGTTGTGTCGCCATTTCCCACAGTCGCGTGAAACCGTCCTGCGAGAAGCGCGCGCCTAAATTCGATAAATCGCCGACATCCAGGTTGTTGTCTGTAAACAGCTGCTTCGCATCGAGTCCCTGGCGTTCCAGAAGCTCAAAAACCAGGCGGGCCCAGTAAACGGCCAATTGCTGGGATTCTTTGGTCATTGATTGTTCCATGGCTGGTAAGCTCGATGTCTATTAATAGGCTCGATGCTCGTGGGTTGATCGCACGGTCGAGTTTCACAGATCAATAATGGCGTGTAAAGACAATCACAAGGCGCGCGGCGATAAAGCCTTTTTGCGCATTCATGGGATAATTTACCCTCAAGAATAGCAAACAGAGTACCGGAGGATTTGATGATCAAACTATATGGGCTGAAACTTTCATATTTTACAGGCAAGCTCGAAGGTTATTTGCGTTATAAGGACATTTCCCATGAGTATTGTTCTGTAACTGCGGTCGATTTCAGTCGCCGACTCAGGGATAAAACGGGTGCGATGCAAATGCCGGCCGTGGAGCTGCCAGATGGGCGCTGGATGACCGATACCAGTCCGATGATCGACTGGTTTGAAAAACAGTACGCGGAAGATCCGATTTTGCCCGCAGATCCGGAGCAGGCTTTCATAGGCCGGCTAATAGAGGATTATGCCGATGAATGGTTGTGGCGGCCGGCGATGCATTTTCGTTGGAGTTATCCTACCAGCGCCAAATTGTTGAGCCGTCAGATCGTCGATGAAATGACGCCGGACTTAAAGTTGCCTGCCTGGCTGAAGAGGTGGCGAGTAGAAAAACGACAGCGACGTATTTTTGTGCTGAACGACGGCGTTTCGCCCGAAACCTGGGACCATGTGGAGCAAGGTTATACGCGACTTCTGGCGATTCTCGAAACCGTGTTTCAGAACCGTCCGTTTATATTTGGTGATAAACCTACCCTGGCTGACTTTGGCCTCTTTGGACCGCTCTTTCGGCATTTCTCCCAGGATCCAGTGCCGGCGGCCATTATGAGAGAAACAGCACCGGCAGTCGCCGAATGGGTGCATCGTTTGTGGAATGCCCGAGCGTCGCGACTCGATGGCACGCTTGTCTCCGGTATTCCGGAAGATCTTAAGCCGCTGTTGCGGGAGATTGCTGAGACCCATCTGGAAAACCTGTGTGCTAACGCGCAAGCTTGGAGCGTACAAGACAGCAAATTTGATGCGGAATTGCAGGGCGCGCAATATTCAGGCGTGCCTACCTCTCGCTACCGGGTTTGGTGTCTTGAAAAACTTCAGGAACGCTTTGCTGAGGTGAACGGGCCGTCAGCGAACCCGCTGAAGCAGTTGCTGGAACAGCAGGGATGTCTTGAGCCTCTGTTACGTATCACTAATCCAGCCAGCGGTTATGACAAAGAACGCGAGGCTCCTTTCGGGAGGAGCATTGCGGTTTATGAGAACTTAGAAGCCTAACTGAAGCGGGCTTTCGGATTAAAGTTCAGGCGGCTGAAAGTTCCTTTCGCCGTCCGTAGATGAAGATATCTAGCAACGCTGTGACGAAGCCGATAATAAAAAACAGAAACAGTCGGGGGTCGCCAAGATTAATCTCGCTCTCGGTTGGATAGGCGAGTGTTTTATCCAGTGCTGCTATTTTGTAATCATGGCGTTCGCCAAAGGCCGGGTTCATAGCGATTGCGAGCATGTCGCGCCGGCTGCGATAGCGAAAAACGGCCCCCTGTTCCCAATGTGCAGTGCTTTCGTCCAGCCCGGTCCGGTCGAGCGTGTCTGATACCGCAGTGCCGAAATACATGGGATGGCTGGCACGTTTGAAGAGTGCCGGGTACATATGTTCCATATAGTGATTCATCAACTCTGCAGCGGTAGCATCCGCCGGTGCACCTTTTGGAGGGATTGGATTGTCTGCCTGATCGATAACATTGATCATGAAAAATTGTTTTCCGGTATCTTCTTCCATAAACCGGCGCATTTGTTCGATGCGTTGCACTGGTGGATTTGATGCTTCGACTAATGCCATGTAAGTTTTAATTTCCGCAGGTGTCAACGGCCCCGAAAAATTTGTGTACCACAGACAAAAAATCACATAGAGCGACGCTGGAACGAACCATAGTATCGAGCGTTTGTTCATTTTTTGTCCCCGTAAATGATTGAAAGAAATGAGTTAGTAAATACTATAAAATTCAACAGAGCGTTTAGGATTGGGCTTCAAGAAAGACTAAGCATATATATTGGCATTTTGTATGTCAATATATGGATGGCAAAGTAATTACTGTCATATTGGGTTGTAAGGGAGAAAGGGTTAATGTGTAACGGTTGTGTTGAGTAAAAATTTAGGCGTTTGCGCAGAGATCGCTGTGTTTTTTGAATCACTAGGGATAACACAGAATTGTTAGGGCGTATGACGACGGCCGGAAATACTTGAAAGTGCAGTAAGTCAGTAGTGCTTTGGTCGAGCGGAAATAGTGGGCTGCGGAATACTACCGGTCATAAAAAAGCCCCGATAAAATCGAGGCAACAACTACGGAGAAATATATGAGCTTAGAAACTTTACTCGTGTCTAAGCTGTTTGTTTAGCTGTTTGCCATACGATCTTTATAAGAACGTACCGCAACATTGAATTCTTTACCGATTTTCTTCATCGATTTAACCATACGGTTATGCTTTTTGTCGTTTGATACACACTCAAGATAGGCGTTCGCTCCAGTCATATAAGCTTGAACGTCGTTTTTAGCCTTCACCATCTGAGCGGTTACTGCAGTTGCGGCATCTGGTAGAACGGGTGCTTCAGGTTTTGCACAGGCAGCGTGAGTTAAGCCAGAAAATAAAACAGTTGATAATACAAATGCGGTTGCCTTAATCATGATGTTATTCCTCTACAGTGTTTGTCAGTCAGCGTTATTGATTTCGCTTCTTGGTTTGGGTGTTTGCTAAGTCAGTGAGGTCATAATATCACCGGCACAATAAAAACAAATAAGGACCATTACGCGATTTGATAGGTGATATTACCTATTTGCTATCACTTATCTCAACAAAGAAGGTTTTCCTCGTAGAGTGTCGTCACATCAAAGAGTAGTCTGAACATAAAATTTTATGCGGCGGCCGTTGATCTGATAGTCGAACGGAAATGGGCCTGTTTTTGCGAGGAGTCCCTGTTCATCGAACAGGTTTTGAATGTTGATTCCGAATTCAAATTGCTTATTGATTCTATAGTTGGCCTGAAAATTAAATTGTTTCCAGCTATCGATTTTAGCTGGTCTATGATCATCCAATGAAAAGTCCAGCGGGACATCAACACTGAGGGGCAAAAATCCATTGGGATTTCCCAGTTCGTTATCTCTTCGACTCGTACTCCCTTGGTAATGAGTCGTAAAAGAGAAGTTAAGGTCACCGGATGTGTACGCAAAACCGGCATTTACCTCTATTTCTGGCTGCCATTTCAAATCATCGGGATGTTCGCTAAATTCCTCGACTGGCTGAGCATTGAGATTGTTTTCATCGATAAAGAAAGATAGTACCGTCTCGTCCAGTCGCTTGACGTAGGAAAGGTTTGCAAACCAAGTGAGTGCGTCATAATTGCCCATCAACTCAAGTTCTATCCCTGCGTTTTTAGTAGAGTACACATTGCTACTCAAATTGAAGTTAACCGTAGAATAAGCTATTTGGTTCTCAAATTTGGTCAAGAATATATTTCCCCGGAACAGGTGGTTGTCATTAATAGTCCAATTAGTTTGAAGCTCGTAGGTTGTCAACAACTCCGCTTTCAATTCCCCTATGTTAGAAGCAAGAGAGAATGTATGGGCTCCGGCCATTTCTGTCGGAGTAGGCGCTCGAAAAGCTTTTCCAACTAAAAACTTATAAACCAGTGTGTCGCTAGTCGAGTAAACCAGGGAAATTCTAGGGCTTCCGCGAGAAAAATCTTTGTTCTTTCGTACATTGTTATCGTA
Organism: uncultured Cellvibrionales bacterium; assembly: GCA_913019905.1. GTDB lineage: Bacteria > Pseudomonadota > Gammaproteobacteria > Pseudomonadales > Dasaniaceae > Oceanicoccus. The sequence goes on along the minus strand of CAJVZD010000004.1, from coordinate 22,078 downwards.
TATATCAATATAATCAACGCCGAGTTTGTCCCATCGAAGCCCCAGAGTTAATGACAGGTCGTTAGAAACAAATGAATTATTTGTATATTGAATAAAGAGAGCCGAATTAATTACTGGCTCATTTAGAATGAAATCTAACCAAGGCCCTAAGGCCTGGTCGCTACCATCGGGAAATGGCGCGAACGTAACATCTACGTCAATGTTGCTGTAGTGTTCGTTGTCGCCATCATATAAAAATCGATCAACTTCTAAACCTCCCAGCCAAATAATGTTGCTGTCGGGTTGTTCAAGCGTAAACTGGGCGCGAACAAAAATGTCTTCGGCATTGGTGTCCAGAAATTCCCACATCCCCGAGGGATAGAAACCGTCAAATGCATTGTCAGGATAATAACGTTGATTCCATTTAATCTGATGATTTTGGTAGCGCAGAACATATTCCTGGCTCAAGCTATCTGAAATCTCGCTGTTGTATTTAATCGACAGTATATCGCGGCTTTCATCCATATCTTCATCACGATCCGGAATCCAGAAAACCCACCCATGTCCTGTTTCAAAACCCCATTCTTGATGATGATACTGGATGTTCCAGACATCACCAATTGAGAGTTTAGCCCAAAAATAGGCATCATCTTTCTCATCTCGAGTACGAAATTTTCTTAATTGCGGTCGACCCGTTTCCGCAGAAGAAGTGCTGTCTAAACGATTTGAGCCATCGAAGGACAAATATTCGTTCCCGTCAGTTTTGTGGCTATAAAGAGCCCAAATGAAATCATAATCATCCGAGCTTAAACCGGTGATTATTTCAATTTCACGAGTGCCCTGGCTGGCATAGCTCAATTTCGCAGTTGTTGCACCCTCCAGGTCGGAGGCATTAAGCGTGTTCATTTGCACAACGCCGTTGGTGGCATTTGAGCCATAAAGTGCAGAGCCAGGTCCGCGGATAACTTCCAAGGATTTAGTTGTTAATAGTGGTATCAACCAGGTATAGGCTGAGCCATATAAATTGTCGTTGAAGGGGACTCCATCGATAAGATGCAAAAGGTGGTTGTTACTCCAACTATCGAAATTGCCACGGCTTGCTACCGTGGGGCGTTCATAATCTTGCGCGGGGCTAAAGCCGGGCTGGGTGTACAAAACATCATTGATTGTAATCCAGTCGTATTGCCTAATTTGTTGCTTGCTAACGGATGTTATTATACTCGGAGCCTGAGATACTTTTTCACTGAACTTGGACGCGGAGATTACCTCCACATTCATTAGTTCTTTCAGGCTTAGATTATAGACTTGCACGTTGTTTTCAGAGTAAACGATCGGCGAAATTGACATGTAAACGGCTAGAAGGAGATAAAACGGGGGCCTGTATTTCCGCGACGATCTTGATATGAATTTTAGTTTTCTCACAACCATAGTGTAATCACTGTGTTATGCGAAATGTATAAGCTACATAACAATCATAGTACATGGGAAAAATAAGTGTAGCGATCTCCATTTCAAATGATACAAGCGCCGAGGTACTAATGAAGTTCAGCGGCATCGATCTTAAGCTCATTTATTTCCAGGCTATCGGTAGCAGTATCGTCTTCAAGACTTTCGAGTCGAGGTAAAAAGAGGGGCTACTGGCCGAGGGAGGTATCAGCATCAGTATGGTGAATGATGAGAGAGGGAAACGATGTTGTCTTTATGGCAATAAATTAACGCTTTTTGCCCCTTTTAACTACGATATAACAATAGTAAAAATACATAAAACAATGTCTTTATACCCTATATAGAAACAATCACTTCACTTCTTTCCGGAGATACCATGAAAGCATCAGACTTATTTGTTACAGCCCTCGAAGCCGAAGGTGTGGAATATATTTTTGGGATTCCTGGGGAAGAAAATCTGGATTTGCTTGAGTCCCTACGTGAATCGCCCATACAGCTTATTCTGACAAGACATGAGCAGGGCGCGGGTTTTATGGCTGCTACCTACGGTCGATTGACGGGTAAAGTTGGGGTCTGTTTGGCCACATTAGGGCCAGGAGCGACCAACTTGGTGACTCCGGCCGCTTACGCACAACTGGGTGCCATGCCTATGTTAGTGATTACCGGCCAAAAACCGATTAAAACCAGCAAGCAGGGACGGTTTCAGGTTTTAGATGTCGTCGATATGATGCGCCCAATCACAAAATATACGACCCAGGTTGTCAGCGGGGATCGCATTCCTTCAGTGGTCAGAGAGGCATTTCGGCTCGCTCACGACGAGCGCCCCGGTGCGGTGCACATTGAATTGCCCGAAGATATTGCGGCGGAACCGACGACCGCTGAATTAATTCCTGCAAGTATAGTGCGCCGGCCTATCGCCGAATATAAGGCCATTAGCCAAGCCGTAGAAATGATTAAGGCCGCAAGCTCGCCTGTCTTGCTGATAGGCGCAGCGGCCAATCGTAAAGTCACTTCAAAAATGCTGCGCGAACTCGTCGCCAAAACGGGTATTCCCTACATCACCACACAAATGGGGAAGGGCGTGTTAGATGAAGAAGGTGAATTGTTTATGGGGAATACGGCTTTGTCTTCGGGGGATTTTGTTCATCGTGTGATTGACAAAGCCGATCTCATTATCAATGTGGGGCACGACGTCGTAGAAAAACCTCCCTTTTTTATGCAGCATGATGGTCGTAAAGTTATTCACATCAATTTTAGTCCAGCTGCGGTTGACCCGGTTTATTTCCCTCAATTGGAAGTAGTAGGGGATATCGCCAATTCAATCTGGCAGATAAAAGAGCAAATTGAACCTCAGACCAGTTGGCAGTTTGATTTTTTCAGTAAGGCTCACCAGGCCTATTTAACGCATCGAGCTGAGTCTGAAAATGACGATAGATTTCCCGTTTTACCGGAACGTTTCGTGCGAGATATCCGCGAGGCAATGCCGATCGATGGCATAGTCACTCTCGACAATGGTGTCTACAAAATATGGTTTGCCCGCAATTACCCAGCGGCGCTGCCCAATACACTTTTGTTAGATAACGCGCTGGCGACTATGGGGGCCGGTTTACCTTCTGCAATGGCAGCGAAAATGGTCAATCCAGACAAACCCGTCATTGCCATATGTGGCGATGGCGGTTTTATGATGAATAGTCAGGAACTGGAGACCTCTGTTCGGCTAAACTTACATATTGTCGTGATCATATTGCGCGATGATGCCTATGGCATGATCAAATGGAAACAGGCGAATATGGAATTTGCTAATTATGGTTTGGATTATGGCAACCCGGATTTTGTTAAGTATGGTGAAAGTTACGGTGCCAAAGGCTGGCGTATAGAATCTGTTGCTGAACTATTACCTAGAGTAAAAGCGTGTTTAGCTGATCCCGCCGTACATTTGATTGAAGTGCCGGTTGACTATAGTCTGAATGATGAGACACTCAACAAAACCCTGCGTGAGCGTAGCGAATCTTTTTAAAGAGCTAACAGCTTAGAGAGCGTATCTCTGCTATTTAGCCATTCTGAGAGCGCTATTAACAGCAGAATGTTTCTCAGGAATTAGTCATACAAGTTAACTAGCAGTAATCGATTATAATGAGTACATGGCGAGTTGATGCCGGAGAAAATACGTAGCACTAAGTAGCATGAAAATAACCGCGCGTAGCAATGCGAAGAGCCGACCAGGGTAAGAGGCGGAGGCATGTTTGATGCGACGTTCCGGCGCTACAACTCTGTCAGGCAGGCCCAAGGATTTCTGGATGTTCATACAGCTGTCTACAAGCTATTCAGTCTTGGTAGGACCGTGGTCAAGGCGAACACTATAGACATCTCAGGGTGAGCGCGTTTGAGAATGGAATAAGGAGATTGCCTGAGCTTTAAGGTGTGAATCTCCGGCCTCGAAAAGTTAACTGGTCGATTCCCACAAAAGGCTTGTGCCGCTCTGGTTACAAAGACGAACCGACGTGATATTGTCACTAGGAAGATGCTGTCGCTGATACTGGTCGCGAAGGAATGCCGCATCAATACGTCCAAAACCAATAACAATGGAGAGTAGCATGGAACATTTGACCGGATTAGACGCTGGTTTTTTGCATTTGGAAACACCGGAGACGCCATTACATGTCGGTGGCTTGGCCATGTATGAGTTACCGCCAGAGTACAAAGGTGATTTTGTCGCCGACGTGTGTAAACACATACAAAGCCGCCTTCATCTCGCCCCGATTTTTCAGCGCAAACTGGTCAATATGCCCTTTGATCTTGCCAATCCTGTTTGGGTGATGGATGAGGATCTGGATATCGAGCATCATATTCGCCATGTGATCGTGCCTCCGCCTGCTTCTCGGGCACAGGTAGACAGTCTGGTGTCGAGGATTCATTCTAGTCTGCTTGATCGATCCCGCCCCTTGTGGGAAATGTATGTGCTCGACGGTCTGCCCACGCCACCCAATGCGCCTGAGGGTACGCGCTACGTTGGAATCTACAGCAAGTTTCATCACTCCGGGCTCGATGGTATGGGCGGTCAGGTATTGATGGCAGCCATCATGGACACCACGCCCGAGCCGCGCATAGTACCGCCACCCAAGAAACGACGTTCGAGCTCCGAGGAGTATTTAGGGATCGCGGAGCTTGTCGGCTCTGGAGTGAAACACAATTTTCTTCAGACTGTGAAGTTGCTTAGGACATTTCCCGGGATAGTAAAATCGGGGATCCGAAGCGTGCGGCCCGCAAAAGTGGCTGGCGACTTAAATGCCATCGAGGAAAAGACACGTTGGTTTGCCCCGAAAACGCCTTTCAATGTGTCGATAACCAACCAGCGCAGCTATGCTCGTTTCTCGATCCCGATCAGTGAGGTGAAGGAAATTACGGCGATCAACAAAGTCAGCTTAAATGATGTGGCGATGGAAATTTCATCTGAGGGAATGATGCGATATCTGGCCGACATGGATTGCCATCCGACGACTTCACTACTGGCGGCGGTGCCGGTGAGCCTTCGTCCGGAGGGTAATACCGACCTGACCAACCAGATATCGATGGCCCGTATGAGTCTGGCCAGCACTATCAAAGATCCGATTGAACGATTGCATGCGATAAGCGCAGCTAGCGCAGGCGTTAAAGCAGTAATGAGCGAGATGAAGACACAACTACCGACCGATTTCCCATCAATCGGCGCGCCCTGGATGATCAGCTCCCTGGCCAACGTGTTTGCACGTTCGCGCCTAGCGAATTCGATGCCGGCCTTCGCCAACGTCGTTATCTCGAATGTACCCGGTCCGAACATCTCCCTGTATTTTGCCGGCGCGAAACAAATCAGCACTTATCCAGTCTCAATTCCGTATCATGGTATGGCGTTGAATATTACCTTGCAGGGTTACAACGGCTGGCTCGATTTTGGCTTGATCGGTTGCCGCCGAGCGACGCCGGATATCACCGATTTGGCCAAGTACATGCAGGCGGCACATGTGGAATTATTGCGGCGAAGCCGAGAACTGGCGGCAGCTAATCCAGCCACGGTCTCAGAAAAATCAGCCGAGAAAATTGCTACGCCAGCGGCTAAGGTGCGCAAGCGAACCGCCGCGAAAAAAACGGCAGAGTCCAAAGTAAAAGCATAGTAGGTATTTGGAGTTACCCACACCTTAACTGCCAGTAGCGGAGTACAATCGGCACATGAATCGCTGTATACGCCATAGGTTTCAGCTGGGGGAGACCTGGTCAGTGTGACCCTGTCAGTGCGACCCCACCAGAGTAGATGGGGTTGCTTCCGCGACTGGTTGACAATTTAAACTTCATTTGCAGAAATATTCGACTGATCTGCAGTCACGAAGTCTGGACGATTTGATGAGCCTAAATCAATACACCATCAATCTGCTTTAAACCCAAGGCAATAAGCGACGAGCTTGTTACCATCCAGGTCCCTAAAATAGCCACCATAAAACCCCATGTCAGATCCTCTATCATGTGGGCGGCCTTCGTCTATCGCGCCTAACTCTATGGCTTTGTTGTAGACACATTCGACAGCAGCGGGTGTTTCAACATCCAGTGCGATCATTACTCCATTGCCGGCAGTTGCTTCATGCTCGTCGAAGGGTGTGATGACGGAAAACATAGTTTTTCCAGGGGTTGTACCCCATCCGAGCATGCGCTCATCCGTCATAACTCTTTTTGCACCAATTTCACCCAACAACTCATCATAGAACTTTCCCGAGCGTTGCAGGTTGTTCGTGCCTAAAGTTATATAGCCAATCATAAGAATCTCTCCTGTCAGAAAGTGGAACCTTCAATTAGAGCGCCATTCAGAGTTTATGTTTTGAGCCATTTCGTTTCCGCTTGTTTGGTTCCGATCCCGCACACAGCGAAAGACAAGACGTTAGTTAGCGATAATCCAAGGTACTAAACAGAATGAAACTACCGGATAGCGCAACCCCACGAGCCGATCCGGTTTAGTTCACCTGCCGCTCTTTACCTTCCCAGAAGGGGGCACGTAATTCTCGTTTAAGAATTTTTCCCGACGGATTACGCGGTAAGACGTCAATGAAGTCGACACTTTTTGGCACCTTATAAGCAGCGATTTGTTCGCGCGCAAAAGTGATGATTTCTTCTTCGGTGACTTCTTGGTCCGGTACTTTGACCACGATGGCTTTTACAGCCTCGCCCCATTTTTCATCGGGAATACCGATGACGGCAGCGTCGGCAATAGCTGGGTGTTTATGCAGAGCATTTTCCACTTCGGCGGGGTAAACATTTTCCCCACCGGAGACGATCATATCTTTGACACGGTCACGGATGAATAAAAATCCTTCTTCGTCCAAATAACCAGCGTCGCCGGTATGGAACCAATCGTTTTGAATGGACTTTTCGGTGGCTTCCGAATTGGCCCAATAGCCTTTCATAATTACTTTGGACTTAAACAGAATTTCTCCAATATCATTAGCCGGTAGAGCCGATCCATCTTCACCGCGGATCATAATTTCCACACCGTCAGCGGCAATCCCGCAAGAACGTAATTTATCAAGAGCGGGATCATGATGTTCTGGCAATAGTGTCGTGCCTAATCCACTTGTTTCCGTCAAGCCGTAGACTTGACAAAAATCACAAGCTAAAATTTCTTGAGCTTTAATCAAGACGTCTTCTGAAATGGGACTTGCGCCATAGAATATCAATTTTAGAGAAGAGAAATCCACTTTCTCAACACCCGGAGTTTGAATGAGGAACATAATTACAGCCGGCACGAAAACCGTATAGTTGACTTTATATTGTGGGATCAGTTTCAAAATTTCCATAGGATCAACGTCACGTAAAATCAAACAGCTGGCCCCTTGTATAAGCCCGCCGATGGCTGCGTTAACACCAGCTACATGGAAGGAAGGCATGACCACCATGGTCACTTCACCTGCTTCCCATTCGAATAATTCGCTGGCCAAAGATTGGCGGCTAAATTCCAAGTAATTCCCGTGGGTTAATTGTACGCCTTTGGGGTGGCCCGTGGTGCCACTGGTATACATTTGCAGATAGTCTTCTTCTGGTGAAATGCTGATCATCGGGTCGACATCAGATTGCGGCTCTAACCAATCCGCAAAGGAAGTCCATCGGTCATGTCCGCCTTCGAGGGCAATAAATTTCTTGACCTGAGTAAGCTGATCTTCGATACCCCCAATCAATTCATAGAATTCGGGCCCGACAATGACAATCTCGGCACTGGAGTTTTCGAAAATATAGACCAGCTCTGGTGGTGCCAAACGCCAATTAACGCCGACTGCAACCATGGCAGCCTTTGCGGTACCGGTGATCATTTGAAAGAAAAGATCCGTGTTTTTGCCGATATAGGCCACACGACTATTTACTTTAAGTCCTTCGGCGCTTAAGCCATTCGCAATCTTGGAGGCAATAACATCCAATTGAGCATAGGTGGTCTCGCGGCCTTCAAATATTAACGCAGGAATATCACCATTTTTACGGGCCTGAACCCGAGTAATATCCGCCATCGATTCATAAAGAAACTTATCCGTCATTGTCATTTTCCTCATATAGGTGTCAGTTGCAGCATCAAGTTTACGCATATGACAAATAGATTCATTGTAGTAGATTCATTGTAGTAGATTGTTTGTAGTAGATTCATAGTAGTAGATTCAATCTCATAGGGTTAACGAGAACCCCTTTGAACTTCAGCATCGGTACATTTCCAGTCGGCTTCTGGTGATGGGCGACTGGATCTGAAATATCAGTGAATTACCGCTTGGCATTGATCGATGACTATTAGTCTGTTTTCACTCGATCAGAGATTTTTTCCCGCCGCAATGAACCTACGACACGAGAATTGCCTTTGAAGAAAAGAACACTCCCAAAATTGAAAATATGACAGGAGTGATCACTTGGCTATCATTGCCAATAAGCTCGCGTAAGAGATACTGCTAAAGATAATCGATCGTGCTAACAAAAGCGTGCTGACCGGTTTGTCGTACGGAAAAATGGTATTCAGATTTTCAATCGCGTGGAACTGGACCAAGCCTCGGATGACTGGGTCTGGTGTCTTCAGATTTATTCATTAATATCCTAATCAAGAATCGTCCCCAAAATACGCTTTCTCCATCGATTGCAATAGCCCATTCGCATCCTTGACCGTCTTTGATACGATAAAAAACATGTCAATTTCTTGGATGGTCAAGTGATCTATTGCGGTTAATTGCGCTGGAGTAATTATCGATTCTATAGGCTGCTTGTAGTCTAGAAGAAATCGAATGCGACCCTTCATCAGCATTTCTAACGCAGCACGATGACTATTAATATCGACTATTGTCGTTGCCTTACTTTTAGTGAGTAGCGCTCTACGCGAACCATATTCATATCCGCGGATAAGCCCAACTGTCTCGCCAATCAGACCGAAAAACTCAACCGGGATTTTTGTCGTGCTTAAACTAAGAATTCTCAGCTCGACTCGGTGCACTGGCCTGGTGCCATATGCCGCATGTGTTAGGCCATCGGAGGTGGCAGTTTTGATGCCTAGAGCGATTTGTGACTCGCCATCAATCAAATTTCGTAGAAGACGTTTGGGTGGGTAGGATTCAAAATAGTAAGGAACTCCAATCTCATCCAGTGTCTGAGCGAGCACATCAACCAGAGGTCCGCTGATCTTCCCATCTGTGCCAACGACGAACTGTGGAGGGAAATGTGTGACCGCCACTTCAAAAGGTTCTCCCTTCACTGCGTGGCTGAATACCAGTACCAAGCCAAACAGGAGTTTGTGAATACCGCTAGCTGTCATAAATGAGCCGTCACTACTATTTGCCACTTACGATAAGGTTTACAGGCAGAGTATGAGCGGGATAAAAGACCCACTCATCTCCAACATAGTCTAAATAGCTGATTATTGACAGTCGATTCTCTCGGTTGAAATCTCCGTCAGGATCGATGAATTCGCCAATGGCTCACTTTGTGTAAATTTCGAGCATCGGCAATATTTTCGAGAGACAGGAAGATACAAACCGCTAAACCCGTATTTGATAGGTGAACCCCAATGTCTATTTCGCGCGTAACTCATCAATCATGCGTTGTACTTCTACTTCCTTCAGGTCATACCATCGCCACAATACAAACGCAGCAATAAGGGATCCAATGGCCGGAAATACCGTGTACATCAAGTAGATACCATTTAACGTGTCGGGCGTTTGAACTTGGTTAGCGGCGTATCCCCACATTCCCAACAGGATACTGCCGAGACCAGCAGCAAAGGCGGAGGTTAATTTGGTCATGAAAGTCTGAAAAGAGAAAGTGATGCCCTCTAGGCGACTCTTAAAGTGGTACTCGCCATATTCTACAAAGTCTGTCGAGAACATGCCCAGTAGTAATAACGGCGTAAATAATGCGGCATTTCGAATAAAACTGAGCACCAATACAGAAGTGGCGCTTTCGTAACCATAGAAGTATTGAAAAAGACTAATTAAGGATCCTGCCGTAAGCAGACAGACTAATAAATTTCGTTTACCCCATCGCCGGATCATTGTTGGTAATAGAAGCGCCATCGGTAACATTGGAAGAAAACCTGCCATCATCAACGGCATAACATAAGTCATTTCGCCGTCGCCTAAGTTATAGATGGCAAAATAGCTACCTACCGCAAGACTTAGGTTAGAAGACATAGTGAAAAACAAGGCAATGTAGAACACAATCATCGGTTTGTGGCTCTTGGTTAAAGCCAAACTCTCTTTCAGGGTAGATGTTTTTCGCTCTGCATCGGTATAACGTTCGATGGCTTTGAATCGGATTGGGATCATGATGATCATCGCGATGACACTTAATATAACGACGGTTTGAGTCCAACCCATGGCCTGAATCAGCGGCATACCGGTACCGGCAACGACTAAACCTGCCACCATTGCAGCCACTCGTCCCCAAGTTAAAATGATGACACGCTCATTCGAGTTTTTTGCCATTGCGGTGGACAATGCAAACAGTGGCACATCACACAAGGTATAAATCATACCCCAGACAATGTAAGTAACGTAGGCATAGATTAAGTTGCCCGTGGCGCCTAGATTTGGATTAAAGAAAATCAAAATGGTCGCAATGGGCAAAATAATGTTTACGGCTTTAATCCAGGGTAGAAACTTCCCGCCTTTGAATTTAGTTCTATCAACGATACTGCCTAATATCGGATCATTTACCGCGTCCCATATTCGGGCCACCAAAAACATCACTCCTACTGCCGCAGCACCGATACCGACCACTTCTGTATAGAAAAGTGCCAAAAACTGTAACATCAGAAAATATATTATGTTCTGGCCGGCAAAAAATAGGCCGTAGGATGCGCGTTCGCTGCTGCTTGATTCGAAATTCATATTTCACTCATTATTCTATTTTTACGGTAATTAAGCGTAGCGTTAGTCTAAACATTTCCTTGTGTTTGTCATCCAAATCATAGTGATGCGGCTTTGGCTCCTTTAACTGCCTTCAAATATTCGCCATTAATCAGGTGCACAAAGCGATTGATGGTTTTGTCAGATACTTTTCCACCGGTCATGGTGGCTAAGTTTCGTAATGGCATTTCTCTTAAAATAAGGTAGTGAGTGCGATCAGGGTGAAGCCGTGGCCGGTATCTTCCACCGCAGTCGGAGTGCTCGTGTTTATCGATACTGTCATGGAAGCTTGCCTCGCTATTTCCGATTTATCAAAGCGATAGGGCAGAGATACTATCAATTGTTTTACATGAAGTCCGAGCTGTTTTATTTATGGGGCGTTGGATATGCGGCTATTTGCGTTCCCCAAAGCTCCGGCGCTAGGACGGCTGGTTACCGCGAACTGAATTTATCTTGCTGACCTCCTGAAAAACTAAAAGGTGCCGATCACTCTGTTCAATATTGGGAATATGAAGGTCACGGTTATACGTTTTTGGACTCCGGTTCAAGCATGTTGTCGGGCCAGAGTTTTGAGGAAGATGCGCCGCAGGCACTGAAGGTTATGGTCACATTTCTGGATACTGTAATTTATTAGAAATTTGTGGCTGGCACTGACAGAGAGTTTTAAAAAGTAGCTAGCTCTCGGAACTCATATAGCTACTTATTTAGGTGCTTTGAAGAGTATTTATCATCTCGCAGTTATTCTCTGTTAGTCTATATGCGAAGCGATTAGCCGGCCCGTGTTTAATTCCATTCAAGCGACTGTAATGGTTCGGGCAGGATGATCCACAATGCGTTGACCGTACCTACTGGTATGGATAGGTACTTTCGCCGAGTTTTAAGGCATTACTAATCGAAGCATTACTTTTCTAAAGGAAAACAGAGGGCGCTATGGCTGACTTTGAACATATTGTTGTCGATCAACCGCGGGAGGGTGTCTCCCGTATTACCTTAAACAGACCTGGCAGTAGGAATGCACTTAATAATATTTTGCGTGGCGAGTTATATCGCACGCTAGAAGAAAATGATAATAACCCCGATGTTAAGGTCACCATTATTCGGGGCGCTGGCAAAGCATTTTGCGCAGGCTACGATTTGAAAGCAAATAATTCAGCCGACCAACCTTTCCACACAGCGGGGGGCGACGGCAATTGGGCGAGACATGTTGTCGATGGATTTTTTAGGGTGTGGGATCTTGCGAAACCCGTGATTGCACAAGTTCATGGGTATTGTTTAGCGGGCGGTACGGAGCTTGCGACTTCCTGTGATTTGGTTTACGTCGCAGAGGATGCAAAAATTGGCTATCCCGTAGTGCGATCCATGAGTCCACCGGACAATCAGTTTTTCCCCTGGATGGTAGGTATGCGTAACGCTATGGAAATGATGCTGACGGGTAATGCTATTTCGGGTGTTGAAGCAGCAGAATTCGGGTTTGCTAATCGCGCCTATCCCGCCGATGAATTGGAAGAGCAGGTGCTAGCAATCGCAGAGCGCATCGCCCAAGTGCCGTCTGACATCCAGCAGATTAATAAGCGAGCTGTGCATCGTCAAATGGATCATATGGGTATGCGCGCCGGGATTCGAGCAGGAACGGAGATTCAAGCGCTTGCCTTCCACACCCAGTCAACCCGCGCTCACTTTAAAGAGCTGGCAGCAGGGCTGACCGATGCGTTGTCAAAACGCGACGGAAAGTTTGGTGACTATCGGACAGACTCTGGCGACAAGTCAGATGAATAATCGGCTGGTTGTTTCTTCTTCGCTTGATCTGTGATGATTTACATTCCTTCAGTCTTCGCTCGCAACGACATCGTTGAAAAATATCTATATCTGGACGCGAGCTAATTGGGCCAGTAGGGCGCTTTGAGTTTTCTTTTGTTGATTTTCCCCATGGTGTTGCGCCCAAGATCGGTGACAAATTCCATGGATCGTGGACATTTAAAATGGGAAAGGTTTTCACGACAAAAAGACATCAGGTTTGCAGTGTCAGAATTTGCCTCTGGCGTTAATATGACCAAAGCGTGCAGTTGTTCGCCCATCTCGGCGTGGGGAATTCCAATGCAGGCAACGTCAATTATATCTGTATGTTCAATAAGTACTTGCTCTGCTTCTGCGGGATAAATATTGACACCGCCCGACACGATCATATCGCTGAAACGATCGGTAATATAGACGTAACCCTCGTCATCCATATAGGCGATTTCTCCTAAGGTAAATATTCCCGGCGCAATATGAGCGGCAGCTGATTTTTCTGGGTCGTTATTATAGATCACACCACGGCCTGTCGAATCCTTGAAGTAGAGTTTGCCTTCTTGGTTCGGTGGTAATTCTTCATTGTCGTCACCCAAAATCATTGCGGTAAACGGAGGGATAGATTTACCGACTGACCCGGGGTGTTTTAGCCATTCGTCGGCAAGTATCATGCACGTCGTACCCACCTCGCTTGCCCCATAGGCGTCTAGAAACTTTGGCCCCCACCATTCGATCATTGATCTCTTGATCTCTACGGGACACTTCGCACCTGTGTGAATAATAAGTTCGATTGAACTCACGTCATATTTGTTTCTTGTCTGCTCTGGTAAAGCCAGCATTCTAACAAAATGGGTTGGGACCATTACGCTGGTGGTGATCCGATACGCTTCAATTGCTTTAAGTGTTTCTTCCGCATCAAATTTTGTGAGGACAACAGCTGGTACGCCGCCGGCCAACATTCGCGCTGCGCTCAAAGGTCCGGTATGGTACAGCGGGCCGACCACAAGCATTGGCCCTTTAGTGTCTGCTCCCTCTGCCAAGGCGTCAAGATGCTGTTCGATCGTATCACCACCGGCAAACACGTTCGGTGGTAAGTTCGTACCTTTTGGGCGCCCCGTGGTTCCGGAAGTATAAAGGAGATTAGGTAGAGGCTTTATACTGATATCGGGTTCTGCTCCGCTTGATGCGGCTAACCACTCCGAATATAAGAGCGATTCCGGTTTGTGGGTTTTCCAGCTAATGACCGTGTGTACATTAGACAAGGCTGCTGCCTCTAATGCTCGGTCAATAGTTTCAGAGCCACAAAACAGCACGCGTGATTCTGAGTCATTTAAAATGTAGGCAACTTCCTCAGCGGTTAGATGGAAGTTGACTGGTACGACAGAGGCGCCAGCGATAAGTCCGCCCAAATTAGTCACTGCAGTTTCAATTGCGTTTTCAGCGAAAACAGCGATTCTTCTGGCTGACCCCAGGTCGAGCTGTGATAAACCGTTAGCGCATCGGTTTAGCATATTGCCTAGTTCTGCCCAATTGAGGGACTTGTCTGGATCTCTAATAGCGATATCTGTTGGTCGTTCGGCGGAAAGTTTGTTTGCGAATTTCATATTCTTGCCTCGTTAAAAGTTAATAATTCGGTCGTACGCGGATAAGGCCGAAGGGATATTTTTGGTGAGGGAATTACGGCAGTGAGTTATGGTTTAATCCCGCTGCCGTAAACCAGGCTTTATAACTCAGCGCTTATAAATGGAGAACCTCGCCAATAGGTCTCCCTTGAACGCCAAGTTCAAAGATAACTTTAAGTCGTGCTTTTAAGTAGGTAAGTAAACGTTGTTTTCTTTCGTCTTGATGATGAGTCATGGTCATTCGATTGGCGGCCATACCTTCCATTAAATATTGTGTTAGGTCCATCGCTAGTTCAAGTACTTGACCCGCATCTTTCCATTCTGGAAATAACACGAGTGTGTTTTTCAGCCACTCTTCTTCAAGCTGTTTTATTTTTGGTAGCAATATCTTTTCAAGTGTAGGGTTGGTTCTAGACGCAATGATTAACTCGTGGAACGCTATATATGAATCCGATATTAAGTGCTGCCAATAAGCGTCTATTCCTAAATCAATTCTGTTACTCGCGTGCGGGTCGATGGCTTGAATTAATTTTCGATAGTGTTGAATTCGAACGGAAGTTAAATGATCGACCGTGGCTTCAATCAATTTATCACTAGATGGGAAGTGATGGAGCAATGCCCCGCGGGATAGACCAGCTTCTGTAGCTATTTTTGACGTGGTCGTATTGGCGTAGCCAAGTTTTAGGAAACAACGAATGATCGCATCGAGTACCGCTCTTCGAGTCATAGTAATTTTTTCAGACTGCCAACTGGCGCTGACGTCGCTCGCTTCTACGAGCGGCTCGGAGTCCGTTATTTCTTGAGCCATCCTGAGCTCTCCAGTTGGGTCGTTGAAAAATTTCCAGAACATTTCCAAGGGTTTAGCTCGTGAGAACAAGGCGGTATTGTTATTTGAAACCTCGAGCTCATGGGCCTCGAAGTATAACTATCTTTAGGGTGCTTTGCACTGTATTTACTGTCTCCGCCTTAGCCTTGGGGGCCGGAAAAATTACAGGGGTCGAATTACGTGGTACTGTTAGTGTACGGTGCCAAACAACAATATTGATGATAAGAGCGAAATTTTATGCCACAAGGAAAAGATACTGCCGAACAGAGTGAATTCCGGGCTCACTGTCGTAGCTGGTTAGAAGCCAATAAGCCTGAGTTACCGAAACTGCAATTGCCACAGGCGGCCTATGAAGTCATGACTGACGATCACGTCGTGTATCTTCGCGACTGGCAGAAAAAATGTTATGAGGCACAGCTGATCGCCACCGACGTGGATAAACGCTACGGCGGTCACGGTCATTCGGGATTTCAACAAATCGCCAGTTTGGAAGTCCGTCGTGCCAAGGTGCCCTATTTTATCAACTGGATTGGACTCGGTATGACTGTACCGACGTTGTTAGCCCACGGTACAGAAGAGCAGAAGGAGCGTTATTTTCCGAAAATTTTCTCCGGCGAAGAAATCTGGTGTCAGGGCTTTAGTGAGCCGGGTGCCGGTTCGGATCTTGCGTCTCTACAGACGAGTGCGATCCGCAACGGCGATAACTGGGTCATTAATGGCCGCAAGGTATGGACTAGCTCTGCGCACTTCGCGTCTCACATCTTGTTGCTGACCCGAACTGACAAGACGACTAAGCACGCCGGCATCACGTATTTTGTCGCGGCAATGGACACGAACAATGGCGTATCGGTCCGGCCGATCCATAAATTAACCGGTGAATCAGGCTTCAACGAAGTTACCTTTGACGACACAGTTCTGTCGGATTCAATGCGAGTTGATGAAGTGGGTAATGGCTGGAAAGTTGCGATGTCCACCTTGACCAGTGAACGCGGCGCCGGTGTGGGCGTTGGCGCAGTAGCCGGCGAGTCGTCTCATTCTCACATTGGACAATTGATTGATCTTGCCAAGCAGACCAAGCGTAATGGTCGGCCCGTCTGGGATGACCTGGTACTGCGAGACCGAATTCTGAAGTTGATGGTCCGCATCGAAGGTTCAGGCCAGAATACGCGTCGGGCTCGGGTGAGGGCGCTTACGGGTGATCCGATGCGACTTCCTTTGCAGAGCAAACTGACGGGTACTGAGATTGGTCAGGAGCTACATGAAGTTGCGCTGAGCATTCTCGGTATGCGCTCAAGCTTATACGTTGGGGACGAGAACGCTGTGGACGATGGGAAATGGCCGTTGGCTTATATGAATACTTACACGGGCACTATCTCTGGTGGTAGCAGTGAAGTACAAAGAAATATATTAGGCGAGCGTGTGCTTGGCCTGCCGAAGACGAAGTAGGAGTAACAGAGATGGCACAGCCAAAAGATTACGGGTTTGATGAAGACCAGTCGATGATCAAAGACTCCATTCGTAAGTTCCTCGATAAAACTGCACCCATGGGTGAATTGCGCAAGAGCATTGAAGGCACGGAAGACCCTTACCACGGTAAGAAACGACTCGGCAGCTTCGACCGCAAGGTCTGGCAGGAGATGGTAGCGCTCGGCTGGACTGCGCTCACCGTTCCCGAAGCTCAGGGCGGAGCAGGCATGAATCTAGTGACTGCCGCGTCGCTGTGTGAGGAACTGGGTCGTGCTGCAATAGCCACTCCTCTTACCACCACATTGCACTCAACTTTTGTGCTGAGAGAAGCGAATACCGATGCCAGTAATGAGTGCCTCGGAAAGATAGCCGAGGGTCAAAGCTGCACGCTGGCTATTCAAGATGCTGCTGGTAGTTTTGACATCACCGACACTGAAGTCAGAGAGGTGGATGGAGTACTTAACGGCGTGGCCTATTTTGTCCAGGATGCGCAGAAGACTGATCTGATCATCGTTGCTGCCAGAGGCACCGACGGCGTTGGATTGTATTTATTGCCCGTCTCGGCCGCGGGTGTTGTCGTACAGCCCGATACCATCGTCGACCTAACCCGTGATCAAGCTAGAGTTTCGCTGAGTAATGTCGCGGCTGAATCATTGGTCGCGGCGGAGCAGGCAGCCGGGGTGATGCGCCAATCCATGCCGGCTATCCTAACCATGATCTCGGCTGACATCGCCGGTGCGGCAGAGTGGCAGTTACAGACGACGGCCGAATATGCCAAGATTCGAACCCAGTTCGATCGACCCATTGGATTCTTCCAAGCTGTAAAACATCCCATTGTTAACATGATGATCAGCGTCGATGAAACTCGATCGTTGGTTTACAACGCAGCTTGCGCTTATGACTTCGAACCGGAAGACGCTGCTAAGTTTGCCCGAATGGCTAAGTCGAGCGCCTCAGACACTGCAAACTTTTGCTCCAATCGGTCTGTGCAGTTACATGGCGGCATCGGATTTACCTGGGAGGCCGATGTGCAGATCTACTTCAAGCGGCAAATGCACAATCAATATCTATACGGCGATGGCGCCTGGCAACGACAAGAACTGGGTGCGTTGGTCTAGTCCCGCGGCTTATGTATCTAGATCCACGTTTATAAATTCACATTTCAAGAGAAGGGTCCGGCTTTTTTTGCCGGATTGATTAAATCCGTGGCATGGTTGAATTCACTGGCCGTAAGAGCGGTAAAACTGAAAAGAGCTGTGCTGACTAATCCCCAAGCCAGCCCCAATACTACGCCCGCATCTACTATACCGCGCCAGGGTTGGCGTAATTCGCCGACTAATACGACGGCGATGATGATGAATAGTGTCAGCAGAATAATGGATAATTGTCGGCGTTTGGTGGAGTAAAAATACCCTGCGCAAAAAAGTGGTGCCAATAGGACATGAAGTCCCTTTGGATTTGACTTTAAGTATCTGGCCCGTGCGGCAAGTCTTGGAGAAAAACCCTTTTGAAACCCTTTATAGCCTTCATAATAAGCCATCACTAATGTATTGAAAATTAGCGATGCCCAATGATTCCACGCCCAGGAAAAATCTAATGCTTCAAGGCTGATTGGCAATAGCCGCGTGATGGTAAAAGCCAGGAGCAAACAAATGCCACCGATGCCCCATATTGCCCCAAACAAGCCAAACATTTTGTAAGTTCTCCACTATTGAATTTATTCCGGTACTGGTATTAGACCCAGTCTTGCAATACTAGTATTATAAATAATTCCTATAAAGAGAAATAGTCAATTTACGGGCGAAACGTTGTGAATCCACCTCGCGATCCACAAACGGCCCTCTACAGGACTCTCGATTGATTATATTTTCAGGGGGCAGGCGAGGGTGTTCTTACGGAGGGAATCGGGCTTATCGCACGACCTAAAAACAAGAAGTCATTGGGCGGTTATTCGATTTTTAGTGAGGCGAGTTCTGGTTAGCTTCCTACAGAAGCCGCAAAGCGCCAATCACCAAAGCAGCCGTGCAAATTACACATAGCCATCCCGCTATCACATACAGTCGTCGGCTGTCTCGTAAATTCTGTTCATGCTGTTCGATTAACGTTTTTTTGTTTGAGTTCATGTTTTTCAGTTCACTCTGAAAGGGTGCTTCCCGTGTTGCGATTACAGCACTGATACGCAGACATTAACATCCCTCAAAGGGGTGAAATAAAGGTCAACCCACTCGAGAACCAAACGGGCAGATGAAAAGGCTAAAATCTTATGGGCATGCTCGGCGGTTTCTACCTTGGCACGAGATCGTAATCAGACGGTTTATGCTTGGTTGCCATCTGATAAAAGCCAATAATTATAGAGTGTTGGGGGGCAGGTGATTTGATTTGTGAAACGGGGTGATCTGTGTTCACCATTTGGCATAAGTACTTGAATCATCAATATCTTCATTCGAATTCGGTAACTTGACAGTCCCAGTATAACTTATAAAGTTAATGGGAAATAAATGTTGAGAGGTAGTTATCAATATACTAAAACGCATGATCCAATGGGCAAGCGGTGGGAGGGAAACAGAAGAGATCGTATTTGCTCAGTTTAACGAGCTATTGACGAAGGTACCCTTACTGTATTTTATTCTTTGTGCCAACTCGCTGGCTTTGGCTTATACCCATCACGGCACTGCGCCTGATTATCTGACTATATACGTGGCGGGTATTTTGAGTGTGGCGTGCTTGTTACGTGCTTTTAAGTGGCATAGTTTTAGAACTAAAACCTTTGACCTCGAGCAAGCTAAGCATCAAATAAAAATGACGGTGCTGTTTTCTATTGTAATGGGGATTGGTTTTTCGCTCTGGAGTTTTACTCTTTATAGTTATGGTGATATCGGCTTAAGAGCTCATGTTGCTTACTATATGTCAGTCACGGTGATTGGCATCATTGTATGTCTAATTCATCTTCCGGCGGCGGTGTGGTCAACCACTATTACCGTGGGTACACCCTTTGTCCTTTTTTTTAGCACCAGTGGACAGCCAGTTTTTGTTGCTATAGCGATTAATTTTTCCATGGTAGTCAGTGTGCTGGTATTGATTGCATTGAGTTATTATCGGGCCTTTTCCAATGTCATCGTGGCCAAACAAGATTTGCAGTTACAGCATGAACATACGCAACAACTCAACATTCAAAATGAATTGCTGGCAAATCAAGATGGCCTTACAAAATTAGCCAACCGACGTAGCTTTGCCAATTACCTTAATCAAAAACTCAGTGACAATGCCCATGATCATAGTTTTATCGTCGGCTTAGTTGATTTAGATGGTTTTAAACCGGTCAATGACATTCATGGTCATGCGGCGGGTGATCGGGTGTTGATGGAGGTTAGTGAACGTTTAGCCACAGTATTGAATGGCGATTCCATGCTGGCTCGAATTGGCGGTGATGAGTTTGCATTAGTGATCGATCACAGCGCCAGCCACGACGAAATCAACGCGTTAGGTAAAAATATAACCGAGGCTTTGCAAATCCCTTTCACCATGCGCACGGGATTAGTGCAAATATCCGGTTCTTGCGGTTTTGCTATTTATCCAGAAACCGGCAACACCGTTGATGAGTTAATGGACAGAGCAGACTTTGCGCTCTATCAAGCTAAAGCGGAAGCTAGAGGCAGTTCTATTATTTTTTCCAAAGAACACCGACGCCTCATTAGACAAAAATCACAAATTGAATTAGCACTTAACCAAAGCGTTAAAAATAATGAGTTAAGCTTACATTACCAGCCTATAGTTAATGGGAAGACGGGTAAAATAAACGGGCTAGAAGCTCTCGCTAGATGGTACAACCCGGAATTAGGCCACGTTTCACCCACCGATTTTATTGCAGTTGCAGAAAAGACCGGCATAGTCACCGATATCACTTTACATTTATTTGAGAAAGCCATTTGCGATCTAAAAGTCTGGCCTTCTTATCTCTATTTGTCATTCAATCTCTCAGTACATGATGTGATGAGCAGTAATACCCTGCAAGAATTAATGCGCATTATAGATAATCATGGGGTATCTAGCAGTCGGGTTCAATTCGAAATTACTGAGACCACTATGATGAGTGATTTGGATCACTGTTCAAAAACCACTAAGACCTTGCAAGAGCATGGATTTATGATTGCGTTGGATGACTTTGGTTCTGGCTATTCCAGCTTGAGTTATATTCATAAATTGGCTTTTGACAATTTAAAAATTGACCGTAGTTTCGTTGATCACTTACTGCAAGACCAACGTAGCCAAGGAGTGGTGAAAACCATTCTAGAGCTATGCTCCAGTTTTGAGGTAAGTTGTACCGTGGAAGGGGTTGAAACTGTAGAGCAAAAAGACTTATTGCTGGCGCTTGGTTGTACACAAATGCAAGGCTATTATTTTTATCGTCCCGCTCCAATTGAGCTGTTGATTCTTACTGAGAATAATGGGGAAATAATGAATTTACTGACTTCCCCATCTTAATTTTCTTAGAAGCAGGTCTTGTTCAGGGCATGGAGAGTTTTTAGCAGGAAAACTAGGGTGGCCGAAATAGTAAAGCGTCTTCCTGTAGTCTTCCTGTAGTCGTCCTGGCGATCAGCTGAACTACGTCTTTTTTACCGACTGCCAGGCTGCTTCTGCAAGTACGGGAGACACATCTCTCGGAGACTTCCTGCTTCTGCCAGAGAGCCACATGCGAGAGTACTCAAGCGTTGGGCCGCAGATAAGTGGAAGATACATATTTGTCGGTAGTTCCTGCAGCGCACTGGATTCTACATGCGGCACGAACCAATCTGACAATGACTGTGCTAAAGCGCCGTCCATTTCACGAAGTTCCTGTTTAGCACTTTCGGACAACTTAATTTCACGTGACAGCATGTAGGCTGCCAGCTGCGATTGATCAGTCACCCATTCGCAGCAGAATGTAACGATAGATTTGATGCCTGTACTGGCTGCACGCCGCGGCAACAGCGCATTGAGAAGATTGGCGTTGAATTGGTTAACGCCGTCTATGAAGAGGGCTTCGGCGATGCCTTCTTTGTTGCCGAAGTGATGATACAAGCTGCCCACGCTGCAATTTGCATCCTTGAGAATATCCCCGACATTGGTGCGCTCGACACCTACTTCTGAGAAATGGGCTAGTGCAACTTCGATTACACGGGATTTTAGGGCGCTGGTTTGCGTTTGGCGTGACATTTTACTATTAGAGCATAAATTTTCTATTTAGAATATATTTCTAGTATTTATTTCTAGTTTTGCTATATTGCACTCAACAAAGACCTGAGAGGACAAGTTGAATGGATATTGATCTGAGCGCAGATGATCTTGCTTTCGAAAAAGAGGTGAGAGAGTTTTTGAGTGAAAATGCCTACACAAAAGGGGAAAACCCGGAAGAGTGGCGAATGAATTGGTTTGCGAAAGCCAAGGAAAAAGGCGGTTGGGATGTACCAAAATGGCCGGCCAAATTTGGCGGTCCGGGTTGGACACCTAACCAGCATTATATCTGGCAGAAAGAAACGGCTCGTGCTGGCACGCCGTGGGATATGCCCTTTGGACTCAGCATGCTA
>CAJVZD010000003.1 GCA_913019905.1 uncultured Cellvibrionales bacterium | reverse complement strand
TGGCACGACGCTGGGAAGACCCGGCTTTTCCGCACAATTTCCCCTGGTTTAATACGGACAGATATTGGTCTGATCATATACTGGAACTGAGAGAGCAATTTGCCTTATTACAGGAACCGCCACTTAGACTATTTTGAAGCGTGAAATTCTCTGCCAACAAGTCAATCGAGACACGACCAAAAAAGTCAGAAGTCATGTCGTCATAAAAATCGCATTGAACAGTAATCCATCGATAAGCACTTACCATGATCAGTCTTTCATTGAAGGCTTTATCAAAGTACGTATCCAATTCAGAAAACTATTGTTCGAAAGAACCGCTTTATCGACCCCGTCAAAAAAGATTTCTAGCCCTGCCGGATCTGCGAAAAAATCGGATCGCTTGATAAACCCTTTGTCTTCATCGAGGTGCTTTACAATTATCGCAGGATTACCTGCAACCACGACATTTGCAGGAATGTCTTTGGTGACAACGGCACCGGCTGCAACAATACTATTTTCGCCAATGCTTACTCCTTTCAGCACTGAACTATGATCGCCCAACCAGACGTTGTCGCTAATATGAACGGAATATCTGTTCACATCTCTATTGCTTCGGTCATAAATGCCATGCCAATCAGCGTCTGTCACATAGGCACCGTTTGCAATCATCACATTATCGCCGATGATAATTTCATCACTCGCCGAAATTCTAACACCCGGGCTAATTAGCACATAGTCACCGATGGTGATTTTCCCCTCACCCGACTCTCGCCCCCAAACACCAATTTGAACTCTATCTCCCGGCTCTCCGATGATGGTGGCGCACTTGCCAATCTGAATATTTGGTCCTGAAATTGAGATGTACCAAGGCTTCATAATCGTGTGGAAGTCACCCAAATAATCGCAGGCAGGTTTTAAAAAATGGTTGCTATACCATACCCTAAAACTGAGGTAGCTCTTTTTAATCCAATAGGGTCTTCTATCTTCTCTCATAGTTTGAAAATCCACACCATATGTCTGTTAAAAGAAATGTTCCGGAGAAATCTTAAGAAATCATGGATTAAGTGTTCTTGTCTTGCTGACAGCAATGGCCTAACAAATCAGACAACTATTTATTCAGAACTCCAATTTTCGCAGGGAGACAAACACTTATCATGACCAGACTGACTATTTAAAAAACCATGACGCTGGAAAAGAAAGCTTCCCGTTTTTTATAAGCCATGTCAACTTCAAGGAAAATTTTGACTAGCCACACACCAATTCGAGATCAATATTGACAAAGTTTAATTTTTTTCGATCCAGTTTATTTTGAATTCAGTAGGTTGATAGAAGTAATATTAAGATGCCAAAATTAATAAACTAAAAAAGAGAATAATATGAAAGATTTTTCAGGCAAGCTCGCCGTCATCACCGGTGGCGGAACAGGTATGGGACGAGAATTAGCAAAGCAATTAGTCGAGCAGGGTTGCGACGTCGCTATATGCGATGTGGTCGAGGAAAACATGGCGGAAACACTGCGAATATGTCTGGAAATTGCACCGCAGGGCATTTCTGTGACCGCTCATCAATGTGATGTGTCTAGCGAAGAAGACATGAATCGTTTCAGAGATGAAGTACAAGAACAACACCCACGCGGTCATATCAACCTACTTTTCAACAATGCAGGAATTGGTGGTGGCGGCAGCTTCATTAACGATACAAGAGAACACTGGGAGCAAACATTCGGGGTTTGCTGGTATGGGGTTTATTATGGCTCTCGTGCATTTGTCCCCTTATTGGTTGCGAGTGACGAAGGTCATTTAATCAATACCTCCAGCGTCAATGGCTTCTGGGCATCATTGGGCCCAATGACGGCACATACCGCCTATTCAGCGGCCAAGTTCGCCGTGAAGGGGTTTTCCGAAGCACTGGTAAACGACTTTCGCCTCAATGCACCGCACGTCAATGTTTCTGTCGTGATGCCCGGCCACATCGGCACTGACATTGCGATTAACTCGGGGAAAATTCTTGGCACGCCCGACGCCATGGCAATGAGCGACGAGGAACTCAACACCGCCAGAGAAAACTGGAAAAGAATGGGCGCTGATGTTGATGGATTGAGCAACGACGAACTACGCGCCGCCATTTTACAGCGCGGCGAAGACTTCAGAAACAACGCTCCCATGACTGCTGCAGAAGCCGTCACGATCATCCTCGATGGCGTGAAAGAAGAACGCTGGAGGATACTGGTCGGAGAGGATGCGCATAATCTTGATCAACGGGTTCGAAGTTCTCCCGAAGAAGCTTATGAAAGTAGTTTTTTTGAAGGATCTCTCATATCCGACGGGACTTTAAAAGAATAGACGCCAAAGAACCAATATTACTGCCGGCAGATAACACTTGCGTGTCTGTCGTCCTTAACATGTGCCGTTGCCATACGAACCCAGTACTATATAAACTCTTAAATAAGACCTTGCTAACATTGACTAAAGTTAATTATACTTTTGTAATAAAGAGCGTCAGTATGCCGCTCCACGCGGCCGGTCTACAATGGTTTTCAAGTATTAATCTCGCCCTAAACTAAACTCGGAATATGCCATGCTAAAAAAGAAGCTTAACAAATATCTGTCCTTCAGCACTTTCCTGCTATCGGGCTTAACAATTCTCGCCCTGTCCTCGGCGGCCTTTGCCAAAGATCTCGCTGCAGTACAGCCAGAAAAAGAAGGCTTATCTCAAGATCGCTTAAACCGAATTACTGCACATATGAATACCGCGGTAGAAAACGGCACCATGGTTGGCGGGCTGGGACTCATTGCCCGCAATGGTAAAGTCGTTTACAGCGAAACCTACGGACAAAGCGATAGGGAAGCCGAAAAAACTATGACTGAAGATGCAATATTCCGCATCTACTCCATGTCGAAGCCGATCACGTCGGTGGCGCTAATGATGCTTTACGAAGAAGGTAAGTTTTTCCTAAACGATCCAATTGCTCGGTATATACCCGAACTTGCCAATCTTGACCTGGCGGTTTCTACAGCAGATGGCGAAACGGCGATGGTATCCGACGGCACAACAAGCCGTACTATCGGCGCCGGCGATGCCAGTAAAGAGGGACAAGTTCGCAAACCCAAACGTCAACCGACTATTCGCGATCTAATGCGCCACACCGCTGGGCTCACTTACGGTGTTTTTGGTAATACTGAAGTCGACAAGCAGTATCGGAAAAACGGCATTCTTCGTAATAAGGACCTCAAAGAATTTGTGACTGCTCTTGGAACAATTCCTTTACAGTATGAACCGGGCACAAAATGGCACTATAGTGTAGGGGTAGATGTACAGGGACGCCTCGTTGAAGTGCTGTCTGGAATGAGCTTCGGCGAGTTTCTCAAGAAACGCCTGTTTGATCCGCTTGACATGAACGACACGAGCTTTGTTGTTCCACAAGAAAAATTAGATCGTTTAGCACAAATGTATTCTCCCAAAGGTACCGGCGATGGCGATGATGCGTTTTTGAAACAAAGCAAGTCAACCACCCTCGTTGTAAGTCCAGCTCGCGCTAGTGCGGGTTACATGGAAGGCGCAACCTTTGAAGGAGGTGGTGGTGGCCTGGTATCTTCTGCAATGGACTATCTTAAATTTAGCCAAATGATGCTTAATGGCGGAGAATTAGACGGCGTTCGGATTTTATCCCCTAAAACCATAGAACTGATGACAACGAATCATCTAGGTAAACTGCCGATGGGATTTGGCAGAACTGGAATAGGATTCGGTTTAGGCTTTTCTGTCTCTTTGGACCAAGGGGAAGTCGGTGAAGTCGGCTCGACGGGAGAATATGCATGGGGCGGAGCAGCGGGAACACGCTTCTGGATAGACCCTAAAGAAAACCTCATAGGTATTTTTATGGTCCAAAGTATTCCTCATAGAACTCGCCTCGGAAATGAATTCAAGATTTTGACTTACCAGAGCATCATTGAGTAAGTTAAGTAGTCAGCCAACTGACGATCATTAATAAAAAAGCCAATGGGTTCGCTCATTGGCTTTTTTTGTTCGTACAATCTGCACCAACATTCTGACGATCTGTTCAGAATGATGCTGAAACATCTGACGAAGTCGGTCCACAAAGCTTACCGTAACCAAAGTCCGAAACCTTTTCCTACCTCACATCCGAAAACCAGCCTCATGTAGTCTCGATTTTTTCGCGGTGTTGACCAACATACCTACGCAGTAACGCTGAATCTCTAAGCGCGACTCTATTCAATCACCTCAGCAGCTGATTCGACATAAGGAAAACTACCTGAAAATTAGGTGGGCGCAGCCGCGAGCCGGTAACTATGAATTTGACCTTGTCGCAATCAACTAACTACATGCGAACGACCTCTTGGTGAGGGTTAAACCGACACAACAGGCAATTCATCGTGCCAATTCTCGGTTTACTCGACGAAACCGAGCAAATATTATGCGGAATGGTAGCATCCAAAAAGATTATGTGAATTTAAGTAACACATTAAGAAATGATGGTATCAAACCTTGAAATACGTTATCGTCACCCAATATTGGTATTCAGGCGCTATAATAGTGCAATGGATAAGCAATTCTAACTTAGCTTTTTATCTCTAACGCTACTGACTAGAACTCACAGGGACCTACCCATGGCAAATGAAGCAATTTCCATCACGGCTGACAGTGATCCTATCTGGAAGGCTATCTGCGACGAGACCAAAATAACCATGAATGAGGAGCCTATCCTTACGAGCTTTCTACATTCGACAATTCTTAATCATCAGTCACTGGAGTCGGCGCTGAGCTTCCATCTTGCTCATAAGTTGGATAGCCCGACCGCATCCGCCCTATTACTTCGTGACGTCATTCAGCAAGCTCTGGAAGGAGATCCACGCATTGGCAAGGCGATGCGCTGCGACTTAAGCGCTATTATGGAGCGGGACTCTGCCTGCGACAGCTTTTCTATTCCGTTTCTATACTTTAAAGGGTTTCATTCGCTACAAGCCTATCGTGTTGCGCACTGGCTCTGGAACCAAAAACGCGAAGCGCTAGCTTTGTTCATCCAAAACTGTATTTCCACCCAATTCGGCGTTGATATTCACCCCGCTGCTAAAATAGGTCATGGCATATTAATCGATCACGCTACTGGAGTAGTCATAGGGGAAACAACAACTATCGGTAATAACGTATCCATTTTGCAATCCGTAACCTTAGGTGGAACGGGCAAAGAACATGGGGACCGACACCCGAAAGTTGGCGACGGTGTATTGATAAGCGCTGGCGCGAAAATTCTAGGTAATATCAAGATTGGCGATGGCGCGAAAATCGGCGCTGGCAGCGTTGTTTTACAAGATGTTCCTGCTCATACCACCGTTGCTGGTGTGCCAGCAAAAATTGTGGGGCGCCCACGCACAGAACAGCCGGCTCTCGATATGAATCACGGAATTAATTGTGACAGAGACGACTGCGATAGAGACGATGATTAGTCACGACTAATTACGCACACAGCGAGGACGCTTTCCTTGCTGTTGCGCTGCGTTATAGACCTCAGTCGCACGCGGCATATTGTTCGATAGATTATTTATTCGCGTTTTATTAGAAGGATGAGTGGACATCATTTCAAGTGGCTCGCCCTTTGAACCCTTACTCATGTTTTGCCACACTTCAACACTGGCCTCGGGATTGAAACCCGCCTTAGCCATTAAGTCTAATCCCAATAGATCTGCCTCTGATTCATGCGTTCGGCTGTAGGGTAGTTGCACTAAATATTTTCCGCCAAGACCTAATGCGGCCATCAGGTCTGCTTTTTGTTGCCCATTTTCGATCAGCGCTCCCAATAGTTGCTGCCCTGTATCAGAAGCAAACTGGATAGACATTCTCTCATTACCGTGTTGGGATAAAACATGCCCTACTTCATGGCCAATTACGGACGCCAACTGATTTTGGTTTACAGCGACATCCAGTAGTCCTGTGTGAACGCCAATTTTTCCTCCCGGCAAGGCAAAAGCATTTGCACTTTTGTCACTGAATACCACGACTTCCCACTCCTTCTGATAAGAAGACGGTAATTCAGCCGTCACAGCGGCAGCGACGCAGCTGACATATTGACTCGTCCCCATTGCCTTGGCAACCTTACCTTTTTCTTTCATATCAGCAAAGGCCGCCACTCCCATTTGACTCATTTGGCCACTCGGGAACAAGACCAATTGTGATCGACCTGTTGGGGATGTTGCGCACGAAACTAAGGTGACACAAAAGACAGTGGCGAACAAAAAACGGGAAAGCACCAACATAATGAACATAGACCTTTTAAAAATTAAACGAAAGAAAGTTAAAGGAACAACCGTAAACGCGGCTACCGGTGGTATTTGTCGGACAGCTCATGTACCGATTCAATAAAGACCCTGGCGTGCTCCGGATCAACTTCCGGCGTAATTCCATGCCCAAGATTAAAGATATGCCCGCTACCGTGCCCATAAGATTCCAAAATAGTCGCCACTTCCTGCCGAATCCGTTGCGGTGATGCATACAACATAGTCGGATCCATATTTCCTTGCAAAGCAACTTTCCCACCCACTCTTCGTCGAGCCTCACCGATATCTGTAGTCCAATCAAGGCCTAGGGCCGTGGCTCCCGTAGCGGCAATCGACTCTAACCACTGACCGCCATTTTTAGTAAACAGAATCACTGGGACGGCACGACCGTCTTTCTCTCGCACGAGTCCATCAACGATTTTCTGCATGTAGGCCAATGAGAATTCTCGGTAAGCGTTGTGACTTAACGCTCCGCCCCATGTGTCAAATATTTGCACGGCCTGCGCGCCCGCGTTTATTTGTGCGTTTAGATAACTTGTTACGCTTTGTGCCAACTTGTCCAATAAAGCATGCATGAGCTCTGGAGAATTAAAAGCTAGCGCTTTAGCTAGGCGGAAATCCTTCGACGAACCGCCCTCCACCATATACGTCGCCAAGGTCCATGGACTGCCAGAAAAACCGATTAAGGGGACGCGGCCATTTAACTCCCTCCTTATTGTTGAAACCGCATCCATCACATAGCCGAGATCTTTATGTGGATCAGGAATGGGCAGTGCATCGACATCTGCAGCTGTCCGCACAGTTTTTTTGAATCGAGGGCCTTCCCCTGTTTCAAAATACAATCCTAAACCCATGGCGTCGGGGATAGTCAAAATATCCGAAAATAATATCGCCGCGTCCAACAATGGGTAGCGGTCCAGTGGCTGCATTGTCACTTCGCAAGCAAACTGGGGATTCATGCAAAGGGACATAAAATCTCCTGCTTTCGAACGACTAGCTCGATATTCTGGTAAATATCGACCCGCTTGGCGCATCATCCAAACTGGCGTAACGTCTACAGCTTGCTTGGACAGAGCCCGTAGAAAACGATCATTTTTTAGTTCTGACATATTTATACTTACTTCTAATTTAAGATTAGGAAAGATAATTCCGAAGGGTGCTTATTAGCTCGCTAGATTCCGCACTTTTTCACCGCTAAAAATATTCCAATGTTAAGAAACACAAAACAATTATATTAACGTGAAAATCAAATGTTCCAAAAAACGCGGCCTAAACCACAGGACGCTCTAAAGAATATTTCGTCAGATTAACACTTGAAGCTACATTGCACCATATGACAACAAATAGATTTTCGGGGAGACACTCGGCTCGAAACCTTCCTGACTCGGACCATACGCGTCAAGCCAAGGCTTTTGATTACGTCGCAGTTATTGTAAAGTCACCTCAAAAAAGACCAAATACACCATCGACAAACGACATTTTCTTGCAACATGAATCCGTCGGGACAGCAACACCGAGCCAAATCTTCAATTAGCTTCGATAAGCACGGGAGATTATTCGACTAGCCACCGTCAACGGCTACGAATATCGCTTTGCACACCGCTTACACTTCTTGCCCATGGCTTTTGTTTTTTTAGCCCAGCCGGTAATCTCTCTATAGCCTCAATTGCTAATTTTCGATTATCAAACGGCCCGGTCACGGCGACAAACCAAGGCTTGTTCTTAAGTCGTGTTTCGAAATAGTTTATTGAAACTCGGCCCGAATATTGTTTTAGAAATTTCTTTATTCTCTCCTCATCGACTGTACCCGTCAATTGTAACAAGTAAGCTGTTGAAGGCATCTCCAATAGGCGTTGGTCGTATTCCGATACAGTGCTAACAACAGTAATTTTTCCCGTATTTCCGCCGCTTTTCTTTGGCGTCGAATCGCCGATCACAGTTTTTTCCAATTCAATCTGATTTAGCACTTCAGTCGTTGACGAGCTGCCTTTTAGATTTTCGGCTGCCATCGAACCCTGAATTTCAGCGGTCTTTTTTTCGTCAGATATTACCTTTTCGGCTTCCCGCTCGTATCCAAGTACCTCCTCATTTTCTTTGTTTTGTTCCGTAGATTTTGAGGATTCATCCGCCGCGCTCACCGATGGCATAGGCTCAATATTTCCCGATGATTTGACAGCACGTGGGGAATCACCTACCTCAGAACTACGAGAACTACTTTTATCCGTAGGCGGTATCGCGATTTTGCCAGGAGACCCTACAGTTTTGTTGTCAGCTTCTTTAGCGAACTCTTCTCGGATGACCATTGGAGGAGCGGATTTGTTTTTGATCGAAGATCCGGGTGGTTCCTGGTCACCTGAACCTAAATACCAATAAGACAGCCCTAAAGTGAAAATCAAGATAACAATGGCAGATAAATGGACAATGGGAATACGAAATACAAATGGTTTTCTTTCATCCGCACTATCGGTTTCTAATAAGGCTGGAGTGAAACGAATTATTTCGGCTATATTACCCCCTGAGCGCTCACACAAAATCGCCAGCTGATCGTTGGATAACGGCTGATCGCCAGCGTAACCTACAGAACAAAGCATGCCCAAAACGAACTCGCCAGTTTCGGTCGGCGTCAAGGCTTCCAACTCGAGGACATTGAGTTTGTCACGGGTAAATCCTGCTAAGTTTGAAAGCTGCTCGATTTGGTATTCACCAACAAGCAACAACCTGATTCTTCTTTGGGATTTTTCCAATAGATTCAACAGTAGACCAAAGCTCTCAATCGAAAGATAATGCGCTTGATCGATCGCTACCAACAGCGGTTCAGAATCAATGCCGATATACGCGTTTTCGCAGAAGACCGAAATAAATTCGTCGATTTGATACGGTGGTGTCAATTGAAGCTGTAACTGTTCTGCTAGGGATTCAAGAATCTTTTCCGGCGTCGATACGTTTTCGCCGTTAATGTCGCAGTAATCCATTATTTGGTTAAGCTGGTCAAACATTTTATCTAAAAGGCTGGAAGTACCACTTCCCGTGCTACCGGTTAACACAACCACCTGATCGCTGAATCGACTAAAATGAACCAATTGATCCAATACATCACGGCGCAACGCGCCGTCATAAAAGTATTCGCCGTCAAAATTTTTTGAGAAAGGATCCGCGCCTAAGTCCAGCCGCTGTATATAAGCACTGGCTTTTCCATCTGACGCTGCAGCAGTGGATGGGCTCATGATCTATGTCCAGACGATAAAATTTATTCTGTCACACCTAAAGCGGCTAACGTAGAACATACGTCGACTTCGTTGACGTCGCTGGTTACGATCGCTTCTCCTATGTTTTTGAGCAAGACTAAACGCAAGCGTCCGTCCAAGACTTTTTTGTCGACCACCATTAGCGATATGAATTCTTTGCAGGTCATTGGAGGAGGCTCGGTAGGCAGGCTCGCACGAGATAAAATGCCTTGCACCGCTACCACCTCGGAAGCCTTAATCCAACCCAATCTCTCGGATAACGTGGCCGCCAGCACCATTCCAACTGACACCGCTTCACCATGCAGCCAATTACCATATCCTTGAGAGGTCTCAATGGCGTGACCAAATGTGTGGCCTAAATTGAGAATAGCCCTAATGCCAGATTCTCTTTCGTCACTGGCGACAACACTCGCCTTGTTGACACAAGAGCGGTAGACGGCTTCTTCGAGAAGGCCCGAATTCATCTCCATCAACTCATCCATATTCCGATCTAACCAGTGGTAAAACTCCACGTCACTGATTAGACCGTACTTAATCACTTCAGCCAAACCAGCAGACAATTCCCGCGGAGGCAAACTTTTCAGACAATCAATGTCCGCGATAACGCATTGGGGTTGATGGAATGCTCCGATCATGTTTTTTCCCAATGGGTGATTCACGCCTGTTTTCCCACCAACAGAGGAGTCTACTTGAGACAACAATGTAGTTGGGATTTGGATAAAGTTAACTCCGCGCTGGTAGCTCGCAGCCGCAAAACCGGTCATGTCACCAACAACCCCACCACCCAGTGCGATTAACGTTGTGGTACGGTTATGCTTGTCCTCCATCAATTTGTCGTAGATAGTCGCGACTACTTCTAACGTTTTGTATTGCTCTCCGTCAGGCAAAACTAGTTCGGAATAATGATAATCGGATAGATGATCCCTCAATACATCCAAATATAAGGGAGCAATCGTTTTATTCGTTATGACCAACACTTGATGACCGGATATATGTTTACACAGTAGCTCTTTTTGGGTAAGTAATCCCTCCCCGATATATATCGGATAACTACGGTCAGCTAATTCAACAGTGAGTGTTTGCATATAGTGAGGCTATTTTTTTATAAGAGTAATATGATTTTTGTCAGAAGCCAAGGATACTAATACGGCTTACATTTATTCTACATTGACTTCCGGTAGCGGTGCTAGGATGAAAGTAGCTTTACTAGCTCTGAGGCCACGGATTTTGGACTTCGACCATCGGTATCGATCGTATAGTCGGCAACTTCTTCGTACAGTGGATGCCGTATCTCCATTAGATTAGTTAAAACTTGACGCGGGTTTTCGGCTTGCAACAGGGGACGTTTTTTGTCGCGGTTAGTACGACGCACCTGTTCGTCTATGGTCGTCATCAAGTAAACGACTCGACCCGAGCTCGCCAAAACTTTTCGATTTTCATGTTTAACAACTATGCCGCCTCCTGTGGCGAGTAGTATTTGATCCAGCTTACTAAGCTCCAGCAGCATCGCAGCTTCTCGATTCCGAAAACCCTCCTCGCCTTCCATGTCAAAAATCCACGGAATGTCCACACCGCTGCGATCTTCAATTTCTTTATCGGTATCTTTAAAATCCAAGCGCAGCTCAGTCGCCAGCAAACGACCGATAGTTGATTTGCCGGCCCCCATGGGGCCGACCAGAAATACGTTGGAGGAAGCTTTCATCTTTTTGCGCTAGGTAATAATCTAGTCGATTAGCGTATCGGCAAGAATTCGTGGAGTGATAAACACTAATGTTTCGGTCTTTTCTTGCGTTACTGACGAAGTTCTGAATAGACGCCCTATATAGGGAATGTCGCCCAGTACCGGAACCTTTGACTCAGACTCTACATCAACAGTTCTAAATACACCGCCCAAAACAACTGTTTCACCATTTCCAACCAACACCTGCGTCGTCAATTCAGTCGTATCAATGGTAGGCACGGTGCCACCAGAACCTGACGGCACCAGATCGCCGATAGAATCCTGATTAATTACCAAGTCCATAATTATACGGTCATCTGGTGTGATGCTGGGAGTTACCTGTAACTTCAATACAGCCTCTTTAAATGATATGGTGGTTTCGCCGTTCGCCGAAGACTCTTGATAGGGAATTTCCGAACCGGACTTTATCACCGCCATCTGCTTATCGCCCGTGATGATCTTAGGCTGGGAAACAATTTCACCTCGCCCCTGTGATTCCAGTGCACTCAACTCCATTTGCAGCTGAATATCCTCATTGACGAAACCAACCGCAAAGCTGCCCGTTGGAGCAGCGACGCCCAAGTCTACATTTAGGGCTCTTGGGATCTGTAACGGGCCAGATTGTCCAGCGCCGGTAGCTACATTAAACTGCTCATCCGTTACATTTAGTATACTGTTGCGAATATCATTCGCATTGCCACCAAAATACAGCTGATCGTCCCCACCATTAATTGCATTAATTCCGCCAATACCCCATCTAACACCAAGCTCTTCATCGAAATTTGAATTTGCAATAACAATTCTTGCCTCGACCAGAACTTGGCGAACGGGCACGTCCAACAAGCGAATTACGCGTCGAAACTCTTCCAACTTTTGCGCTGTTTCCGTGACAAGCAGTGAGTTTGTTCGCTCATCGACGATCACGCTGCCTCGGGCAGATAACAAGCTCGCCGTGGTTGCCCCAGAAGCGGCCCCAGGTTCACCACCTCCATCAGTGCCACCCGGTTGTGCACTAAACAAATTGTATAACTCTTTAGCCTCTGCATACCGAATGCGAATATACTCGGTCTGAAGAGGAGCTAATTCCTCAATTTGCTTGTTGTTTTCAATTTCTTGCCGTTCGCGTTCCGCGATTTCCGCAGCTGGCGCTACCATCAAAACGTTACCTATCTGACGCTTATCCAATCCTTTCGTTTTCAACACAAGGTCCAGAGCCTGGTCCCATGGAACATTTTGTAAACGAAGGGTAATTCGACCAGATACCGTATCACTTGCCACTAAATTGAGGCTAGTAAAGTCGGCAATAAGCTGCAAAACAGCTCGAACCTCAATATCCTGAAAATTCAGGGATAACTTCTCTCCAACATAAGCAAACTCCTTTTTCCGCGTCTCCAGTTCTTCTGTCGTGAGAGGTTTAACACTGACCACGTACTCATTATCGGCTTGATACGCCAAATAATCGTACTGACCAGTGGCGGATAGTGAAAATAAGGCTCCATTTTCTCTGGCGAGCGCTTCTACAGATTTTACGGGCGTAGCAAAGTCACTAACATCGTAGCGACGTTGCAAACTTTCGGGTAACTGTGCTCCGTCGATATCGACTTTTATGACGCCGCCTTCGACGAATACATTAACTCCGGCTTTTGAGTTTGCCAAATTGATTATTAATCGCCCTTCACCTTGATCACCTCGCTTAAAATCCACACTAACAATTTCGTTAGACCCAGACATACTTCCGCCATCGGAGGCTTTAGTTGCCGAAGACAAAACGGGGTTGCCACGCGTCGGTTTTAGATAATCTTTAACTCCCGAGTCGCCCACCTCGACAAAAAGGCTCCTTCCTTCGATCCGGGTCTTATAGGGAGCAAGCTCCACTAGATTCAATATCATCCGGGTACGGTTTCCAGACTCAAGAATAACCGCACTACTGGCGTTTCCGTTAGATAGTGTGAATTTTTTTTGATCCAATTTATTGGAAACATTCATGAAGTCCAATGCTATTCTCGCAGGACGCTCGATGTTATAACCTTTCGGCTCGGTAGGTATTTCGTCAAAATCCAAACGGATTTCAATTCGACCGTCGGGTTGCGAGCTGAACTCCACATCTAATAAACTTGTTGCCGAAACCATGCTCGTTGCCGCAACCATAAAACCAGCAACCACTAACTGTAAAGACCGGTGCATAGAGGCAAGTCGGCACCAAATCGCTGTAATTCTTGGACCAGCCTGTATATACGCAATTTCCATGAAACTCTCCGCTATCACTAATCTTCTAATGTCTTTAACTTAATAGTTCTGGGCCGCTCTACCCAACCATCAACCCCATTCGGCACGATCTCTATGACCGAGATGTAAGTGTCGCCTGCCTCAACGATTTGACCATGGTTGCGCCCCATAAAGTTACCGTTTTTTACTCGGTGTACACCTCCATCAGAATCCAGAAGCAACGCCCACAGGGTTCCTCCCTGCTGCAAAGTTCCAACCATGGAAAGCGAATCGATGTTATATTGTTCTAGATATTCTTTACTTCTATTCTTATCAGGCTCTACATCGCTAGCCATTTGCAGCCGAGTAATTTCTGTTACTTCAACCGGACGTTCGAAGGGGCTTCTTAGTCCTGCAGCGCTGTAGGTAAACGCCTTATAAGCTTTGAACGCAGGAATAGGTTTAATAAGCCCTGCCGGCCGAGCTTTTTTTTCAGCCATGAAATCATCTAGGTCTTGGTAGCCACCACTTTCACAGCCACTTAAGAAGGCAATTACAACAATGCAACTAACGGATTGAATGAGATTCTTAA
Source organism: uncultured Cellvibrionales bacterium (assembly GCA_913019905.1). GTDB lineage: Bacteria > Pseudomonadota > Gammaproteobacteria > Pseudomonadales > Dasaniaceae > Oceanicoccus. The sequence goes on along the minus strand of CAJVZD010000003.1, from coordinate 206,803 downwards.
GCATCATCAGCCTCCGCGTCTAAATCTTTGTATCGATAAGTCCTCGCGATAATATTCATCGTCAAAGTCCGTTGATCGTTTTGGATTATTTCAAAATCATGCAACGTTACAATCCGGGGCAACCCTGCAATACCACTAACGAAAGATCCTAGGTCGTGATAACTACCACGTACTACTATCTCAATCGGCAACTCAACATAAAATTCTTCTTGCCGCTCTTCCTGTAGATTAATATTTAGTATTTCGAGACCGCTCTGTCGACCTTTAGAATCTATATCTTCCAGCAGACCAGGCACTTCGGTATCACTAGGAAGCTGACTTATTAGTGCGCCAAAAGATTCTTCCATCACTTCCATTTGTTTGCGATAAGCGTCAAGGTTCGATGCTTGAAAAGCTTTGCGTTCGAATTGACTCTTTAGCGTCGATTCTTCCACCTGCGCCGTAGCCAGGTTTTTTTGTAAATCAACGATGTCATAAAAATAGCCGGCTACCAGCACTCCGATAAAAACTAACAACCAAATAATGCTTTTTACAGCCATTGGCCAAGAACCAACATTTTCAAAATCTAAGTCATTTATGTCAAATTCTTTCAGATCCTCAACGATATCTTGAAAAGCCATAATCACTCCTCCTCGCTTTTAAGTGAAGGAGTACTTATTTTGAAAGACAAACCAAACTCACTAGCTTGCTCTCCAAAATCAGGCGCGGCGGTAACGGAATTCAAATTCGGAGCGGCGAACCATTCTGACTTTTCAACTTTTCGCATTAAACTAGAAATTCGATTGTTAGACTCTGCGGTTCCTTTCAAATCTATCCGGTCATTCGTGCGCTTCAACTCATTATAAAATGACCCGTCGGGAAGAGTTCTTACGAGCTCATCAAATATACGAACAATAATGGGCCGGTTTCCCTGCAGCTCCTGAATCACAGTCATTCGATCCAATAACTCCTGCTTCTTTTTTTCCAGATCCTGAATTTCGTTTACCTGCAAAGTCAGCTCATCAATCTGCTTTTTTAGGTAGTTATTCCGTTGATTTTGATCATTAATACCAGAATTGACTAACAGATGAGTAGCAACAACAAGAAGCAGCCCAAAAACGGCTACAGAGCCCAGTACCACTAGAAAAGCTTGTTTAAGTTCCTGGCGACGCTCTTCCCGCCATGGAAGTAAGTTAATATTTGCTGCCATTATTCAAAGCTCCTTAATGCCAATCCACAAGCAATCATTAAGGAAGGTGCGTCATTACTTAACAACATCGCGTCAACTTTAGACGCAACCGACATATCTGCAAAGGGATTGGCGACCGATGTCGCCGTACCTAATTTGTCTTGCACTAATTCCGCCAATTCCGGCATCGAAGCGACTCCTCCCGCCAGCACTATGTGATCAACGTCGTTATATTGACTTGAGGAGAAGAAAAATTGCAGAGAACGAGTCACTTGCTGAATAACCGCATCCTTGAATGGCTCTAGAACCTCAGGTTCATAATCGTCAGGTAATCCACCTTGTTTTTTTGCAAGGCCTGCTTCATCGAGAGAAAGCCCGTAACGCCTCTGAATTTCTTCTGTTAACTGGCGCCCCCCAAAGAGCTGTTCACGTGTGTAGACGGTTTGGCCATCAACCAACACACTTAAAGTGGTCATTGAGGACCCAATATCAACAATGGCTATGGCGCTGTCCTCATCGCAATCCAATTGGGGGCGAATAAGTTCAAAAGCCCGCTCGATCGCGTAAGCCTCTACATCGACCACCTTCGTCAGAAAATCGGCCATTTCTAATGCATCTACCCGCAAGTCGACATTTTCGCGCCGGCAGGCCGCCAACAAAACGTCAACTCTTTCCGGATTATTTTCTGTTTGCCCCTGAACTTCAAAATCGATTGCAACCTCATCCAATGGGTAGGGGATATACTGGTCAGCTTCAAGGCTTATCTGATTTTCCATGCTGTCATCATTGAGCCCGACAGGCATTTCTATCAATTTGGTAATAACCGCGGAACCAGCAACTGCCACCGCAGCGGTTTTTAACTTACACTTTGAAAGCGTGGCTACTTTTTTAATGGCTTCAGCAACGGGTTCCAGCTCAGCAATGTTCTTTTCGACAACAACATTCGGCGGCAGCGACGTCACCGCATAGTTCTCTATGCGGTACTTCCCACCACTCTTGCTGATTTCAAGAAGCTTCACAGAGGAAGAACTGATATCCAACCCCAGCACAGGTATTAATCTCTTTTTTCCAAATAAACTGCCAAACACAGTAATTTTCCTATTTGCATCCGTAACTTACAGCGTAATCTTATAACTTACATTAAATATCACGAAGGGGAATTACGCAAATTAATCAGTAGAAAAAGTGCTTATAATTTCACACTTTGGCAAACTAGCTCAAAGTAACACACCAAAAAGACCATTAAACAACTGGATTAGTATGTATCAAATCAACAATTTCGCAAGAATAAGCCTTTGGTTTCTACTGGCCACGGGCACTGGCTTTACTATAATTTTGTCCAGTACCTACCTATACCTTAGTCCGAATCTGCCATCTGTCGACGTTTTAAAGGATGTTAGATTGCAAACCCCCTTAAGAATTTACACAACAGACAAGCAATTAATTGGCGAGTTTGGTGAAAAGCGCCGAACTCCTATTACGTTTAACCAAATTCCGACTCAATTTGTTAATGCAATTCTCGCTGCCGAAGATGGCGATTTTTACAGTCATCATGGTGTAAGCATCAAAGGTTTACTGAGAGCAGCTTCACAATTACTGCTTACCGGAGAAAAGGGCTCCGGCGGAAGCACTCTTACAATGCAGGTAGCAAGAAATTATTTTTTGAGTTTTGAAAAAACGTTTTCGAGAAAATTCAACGAAATACTACTGTCATTACAAATCGAACGAGAATTTTCGAAAAAAGAAATCTTGGAACTTTACGTCAATGTTATTTTTCTTGGACACCGTGCTTACGGTATCGAAGCCGCATCACAAGTGTATTATGGCAAACCCATCAGCGAATTAATTTTGCCGCAATTGGCTATGATCGCCGGCCTCCCAAAAGCCCCCTCCACTTTCAATCCGATTGTTAACCCCGCCAGAGCACTTGTTCGAAGAAACTGGATTTTAGGTCGAATGAATGAATTAGGTTACATCGACGAAGGCAGCTATAAAGACGCTGTGCTATTTCCGATTACGGCAAAATTTCATGGTTCAAAACTGGAAATGAATGCCCCGTATATCGCAGAAATGGCCAGAAAAGAGATGCTGGCTCGTTACGGCAAAGAATCATATACCGCTGGCTACAGTGTCTACACAACGGTCGACAGTAATCTACAGCGAGCGGCGCAGTCGGCGGTAGCACATGGTGTTTTGGGTTATGACAAACGACATGGATACCGCGGGCCGGAGGGGCAACTAAGCACGCCGCCGCGAAAACGGATAGAAGACGCAGGCGGACAATTTGATTTTGCAGGCACCTTCACTGAGAACGAAGATGAGCAAAAGCTACGCCACGAGGCACTGAAACCACTGGGGCTTTCTAACGGTCTACACCCGGCAGTTGTATCTGCACTTCACCAAGAAGCCTTTAGCGCAATATTGAAAGATGGCAGCCAAGTGACAGTTGAGTGGGAAAACGGAATTAAACACCTACGGCCTTTTATAAACACCGAAAGTCGCGGCCCCACACCAAAAAACGTTGAGGACATCGTTTCCGTCAATGACCTTATACGACTGCGGCTCAACATTGACGGCAGCTGGAAGTTAACGCAATTACCCGCAGTTCAGGCAGCATTGGTCTCGCTAGATGCCAGCAACGGAGCAATTCTCAGCCTGGTGGGCGGGTCAGATTTTAAACAAAGTAAATTCAATCGTGTGACTCAAGCAGCTCGCCAACCTGGCTCTAATTTCAAGCCATTTATCTATACAGCGGCCCTTGCCAATGGTTACACCGCTGCCAGTATCATCAATGATGCGCCGATCGTTTTCGAAGATGCAAAACTGGAAAGCTCCTGGCGACCCACAAATGATGGAGGAAAGTTTTACGGACCGACCAGATTACGCTATGCACTGCTGAAATCACGAAACATGGTTTCAATACGATTACTTAGGGCACTGGGAATAAGCAAAGCGATCGATTACGTCGGGCGTTTTGGCTTCGATTCAAAACAGTTACCCAGAGACCTATCTCTTGCCCTGGGAAGTCATTCTGTAAGACCTATGGAGGTAGTGAGTGCTTACGCATCGATCGCAAACGGCGGCTTTAAGGTTGCGCCCTACCTAATTGACCGCGTCGATGCCATTGATGGCGTAAACCTGTACCAAGCCACCCCTCCAACTGCCTGTAGCGAATGCGACCAAAACCAAGAAGAAAACTTCACCGCTGATGAACGAGGTCCAGAGCCAGAAATGGCAACGATTGAAGACATTCTCAATCTCTCCGAATCAGTAAAACCCATGCCGAAAGCAGAACGCATCATTGAACCTCGGATAGCGTATGTTATTGACAGCATTTTGAAAGACGTCGTCAGGAAAGGCACTGGAAGACGAGCGCGAAGCTTGAATCGAAGTGACGTTGCCGGTAAAACTGGAACAACGAATGGGCCGACAGATGTCTGGTTTTCAGGTTATGCTGGAGGCATTGTTACGACGTCTTGGCTGGGGTTTGATAATAACGGCGTCTTAGGGAGCAGAGAATCTGGCAGCTCGGCGGCCTTGCCCATTTGGATTGAATATATGGATAAAGCGCTAAAAGATCGCCCTCAAACTTTGAGAAAACAACCTCAGGGAGTGATTAGTATTAAAATTGATCCAGCCACAGGACTACTATCAAAACCGGGGCAGAAAAATGCCATTTTCGAAATTTTTAGAGAAGAACAGGCACCGACTGAGATAACAAACAACGACAATCGGCGTGGCGAAGACGCTCAAATTGAAGACCTTAGCGCCGACGACCTTTTCTAAAGCTTTTACATGAACCTAGGCAATCTAATGAAGATTACCTAGGTTACAGCCATTGTCACTGCTAGATTGACTGAGAAAAAACCAGATCATTTGATTTGCTGTCACGTAACCTCTGGTCGAAAGCCATGCATGCGTTACGTAAAAAAGGCCGACCTTTCTCCGTTAACTTTAAACGCATATCATCAATTTCAACCAATTCATCTGCTTGCATAGTTGCCAAAAATTCATCGACATCGGCACGTTGCTGCGCGTCGATGAATTCGACTTCGTACTGCGTCATAAAATTTAAAATTTGTTGACGATGAACCCTGTCCTCTTCAGTTAACATATGCCCACGCAGCGTCGGAATTTCTCCACACTCAATACGCTCCTCATATCTGGGAAGCTCTTTTTCATTTTGATGGAAGCAGTCGGGACTTTCGGAAATAGAACTAACGCCCAAACCGATCATGACATCACTACGTTGATCGGTATAACCCATAAAATTTCTGTGTAAGCTTTTATCGTCAAACGACTGATTTAGCGCATCATTTTTCAGTGAGAAATGGTCCATTCCTACCTCGATGTAACCCGCCGCTAACAGTAACTCTCGGGCCCTTTCATAGAGCGCCCGCTTCTCGTTACTTTTAGGTAAGTCTTCGTCTTTAAATGAACGTTGCGCGGGCTTTATCCAAGGTACTATTGCCAAGCTGTAAAGAGCGATGCGATCAGGCATTAGCTCGATCGTGCACCTGGCCGTGTGTTCGATGCTCTCAATAGTCTGCCCCGGTAGGCCATATATCAAATCAAAATTAACAGAATTGTAACCCAGCGCCCGAGCCCGGTCGGTTACATCTTTTGTCATATCGAAAGGTTGTATTCGATGTACCATTTTTTGGACTTTCGGATCAAAATCTTGCACACCCAAGCTGACACGTTTAAAACCCAACTCTCTCAATGTCTCCAATTGCCCCGGTTTTGTTGTTCGAGGATCTATTTCTATTGAACCTTCGAACTCATCGGAATCGATTGAGGCGGCCTGCATTATCGGCGCAAGTAGATCCTTTAAATTATCGGCGCTCAAAAAGGTCGGTGTACCACCTCCCAAGTGAATTTGTTTTAGCGGGGCGCCACTAAGTGCAGGCACCTTCTCTAGGTATAGTTGCCATTCTTTCAATAACTTCTCGACGTACGGAAGCTCTTTATTGTGATTCTTCGTGATTTTGGTATTGCAGCCGCAATAGGTACAAAGCGTTTCACAAAATGGGATATGCAAATAGAGACTATAAGGTGTATTTCCGCTTTCAAACGCTTTGTTTAGCGATGAAATCCAATCACCCGTTGCTGGAGGATCATCCCAGTAGGGTACCGTTGGATAACTCGTGTAGCGAGGGCAAGGCACATCATACCTTTCCAACAATGATCTCATCTCGTTCTTCTGCATTCTTTTTTCACCTAGATTACGTCGTTAATCGCTACGTGGATGTGCCGTACAGCAACCTCACAACGCTAATGGTAAACTGCCCATAAAAGCATTTCTTTACTCTGAATCAATTTTTCGAAGATGAAAATATAGTCGCTAGTTGGCAAGCATGCACTTATTGCGGTTTTTCGCGACTCACAATACACCCCACATTTCCAACCGGCGGGCGGACCGACCAGCGACAGGATTCACATAAAAACAAACTTACATTGCGTCCAATGCTTCGGATAGTGAACTTACGCCGATTACCTCCATGCTCTCCAGCTTATGTTTCGGCACGTTGGCTTTTGGCACAATTGCTCGACGAAACCCATGCTTTGCCGCTTCAAAAATACGCTCTTGACCACTCGGAACCGGCCGTATTTCTCCCGCTAAGCCGACCTCTCCAAAAACGACTAAATCTTGGGCTAATACCTGGCCTCTGAAGCTCGACACAACTGCCAATAACAGCGATAAATCAGCACTCGTTTCAAGTACTTTTACCCCACCAACGACGTTAACGAACACATCTTGATCACCAATCTGCAACCCCCCATGGCGATGTAAAACCGCCAGCAACATGGCTAAACGATTCTGGTCAAGACCGACCGTAACGCGCCGGGGGTTGGCCATTTGAGATTCATCGACCAGCGCCTGAATCTCAACCAATAACGGCCTGGTGCCTTCCCATACAACCATCGCCAGGCTTCCCGACGATGGCTCGTTTGCTCTGGAGAGAAAGATAGCCGATGGATTTTTAACCTCCTTTAAACCCTCTTCTGTCATCGCAAAAACACCGAGCTCATTCACAGCACCAAAACGATTTTTTTGTCCGCGCAAGGTTCTGAAACGACTGTCGCTAGAACCCTCCAGCAAGATCGAACAATCTATCATATGCTCCAATACTTTCGGTCCTGCCAAACTGCCATCCTTGGTTACGTGCCCAACAAGGAATATGACTGTTCCGGTTTGCTTTGCATACCGGGTCAGGTAAGCGGCGCATTCTCTCACCTGCGATACACTTCCGGGCGCGGAGGTAATTTCTTCACTATGAACAACTTGTATCGAATCCACTACAATCACTTTCGGTTTCAATACTTCCGCCTGTGCACATATCGACGCAACATCGGTTTCAGTCAACATATTGAGCTTATCAGTTGGCAAACCCAACCGCCTCGCCCGCATCGCAACTTGCTGCAAAGATTCCTCTCCCGTGACATATAAGGCCTTCATCCCCTCGGCCAAATGACACATAGTTTGCAATAACAATGTGCTTTTCCCAGCCCCGGGATTACCGCCAATTAACACTGCTGACCCCTGCACCAAACCACCCCCAAGCACGCGGTCAAACTCACCGGTCCCACTACCGATTCTCGGTAGCTCTTTAAGATTGATGTCGTCCAGCGTCTGTATTTTCTGCAGCCCTGCAGCCCCGGCGTATCCTTGAAAGCGCGCATCTTTAAGCTGTTTAGACGAAGTAGCTAACTTAATTTCCGTAAGAGTATTCCAGGCGTTACAGTCTCTACATTGACCCTGCCAGTTACTGTGGTCCGAACCACAGTCGTTACACACATAGGCTGTTTTTTGTTTAACCATAAATATCTCTTTTACTTATAAAAACTTGTTCAAGCCAAGACTGTATATATTAACAGTAGTTATACGCCGACCGCAAAATACTGGTACCTTTCAGCCTTGATCCGTACAATAGGCAACAGAATACAACATTCCTTTGACCTTAAACTCTATGTCATCACTCATTCCTGAGCGCCAAATAGTCATCTCGCCCGCCTTGGCCACAACCATCGGCCTAGAGGAGGCTATTTTATTACAGGCACTAAATGACCTTTCTTCATTTCGCCAGCCATCGAGAAAAGAAGCGTTTTTATGGTTCAATATTTCAACAATGGAATTAAATAAGCTTCTACCATTTTGGAGCGACTCTGATCTACAACGTATCAGCAAAAACCTGCATGATAAAGGCATCATTCTAGTTCAGGCACCGTTGACGAAAAACCAAAATGATTTGCACTTTGCGATGAATGAAAACTCAGGGAAAAGTGCACCTAATACCGAAACAAAAGTGACTCGGCAACTCAAGGATAATCGCCTTCAGGTTAGGACGAATCCTCCCAGAGGAGCTAGTTTATTATCCGATAATTGGCAGCCGACAGAAGATCTTTTACAGCTACTGACACTCAATCATGCCATACCAAGAGAGTTCTCCTTACAGCAGACAGAAGACTTTCTCTTGTATTGGCAAGACCGGCAGCAAGTGTCTCATTCTTGGCCGAGTAAATTTCGACAGCACGTCTTGAAACAATGGCGTTTTCACCAAAGTGGCCAAGCGGAAACCGCGAAGGCATCGAGACCCCCGGCGACAACGATCGACGATTGCCAAGCCGAATGGAAACCAAGCCACGATGTATTAGAAATTCTACACCGCGACCAGGTTAATCCAGAATTTATAGAAGATGCCGTTCCCGAATTCTTACTCTATTGGCGAGAAAGGGGAGAGGCGAGCAACACCTGGAACTCAAAGTTTTTGGCTCATATCAGACGCCAGTGGGCGATATATACTAAAACTATGGAGCTAGATTACGAACCTCGCCAGATTTCCGCTAACTGGAATCCCAGCGAAGACGTCTATGATATTTTGAAACTTGCCAATATTGATATTAACTTCGCTCGTCAATTAGTCGCGGAATTTGTATTATTCTGGAGAGACACTAAACAGATCCAACGCTCGTGGAATACTAAATTCCTACAGCACACAAAATACCAATGGGCAACTCGCCATCAACTGGGGCAGCAACATGCGGGACAGCAAGTCGCTAATAGATCAGGTCAACCGGAATCTAAAAGCACATTCGAGCACCTCACAGACCGAAGCTGGGCCAAAGGCCTCGTCGAGGACGAATAACATGAGCCCAAAAGACGTTAAATACCACGGAAAATCGCAGCAACCTTCGGGATTCGAATCCAACCAAGTGCCGACCAACGAACACGTCACTGCTATCAATCAAATGTTCACTGAATTTCAGTTGGCCTACCACAATCAGTTTCACAAGGCTTTTTCAGATGATCAAAAAATCATAATGGCAAAGCAATTATGGGTGAAAACATTGTGTGATTTTTCTCCAGAAAGAGTGCTATCGGGAACCCGTCGAGCCATCAAGGAGTCTGAGTATTTACCGACGCTTCACACCATAAGGAAATTTTGTGACCCTAAACCAGAAGATCTCGGTCTACCTGATGCTTACAATGCCTATATCGAAGCCTGTCGAGCAGCAACGCCGAAAATCAACCAAACATGGTCGCATCCCGCGGTTTACTTAGCAGGAAAGGCTTCAGACTGGTTTTTTCTAGCCAATCATACCGAGGCGAAGGCATTTCCAGTGTTTAAGCGAAACTATGAAATTTATTGCCAGCGTGTCACTAATGGTGAACAACTCGATATGCCAGTAATGAAAGCAATACCCGAAAACATCAGTAAGCCGCTGACGAACGAAGAAAGAAAAGAGCGATTGAAAATACTGCGTGAAGAGCTGGATATTTGAACATAGAAATCACAAATGCCACGCTAAAACGAACAATGAACATCGATACCAATCACCCTAACGACCTTTATCATGGACTTACCACTAGGTTGATTGATATCTTATCCAGCGTAAATAACGGTACACAACCTTAATATAGGTGCCGAAAATGATAAATTGCGGCCTTCTCAACTGAGAAATAACGACTATATTAACAGCATGAATAAACGGACATCCGCGTAACTATGAATAACACTGAAACTCCCGCTCCCGATTTAGTGTGGAATCTCGATAACATTACCAACAAAGAGAAAGCGGCAGATTTTCTTCGACTTTTCGAACGTTCTTTATGTGTATTCTCAGGAGCCGTTTCGCAATTGTATGCGAGCTATAGTATTTCCCAATTGAGTCAATCTTCAGGCACTTTAGTGGTGATACCTGACCCGTACGCCTCTCACGATACCTTTCAGTCAATTAAAGACTCGGCTGTAACCGGTACTGGGCTTTTTATAATCCCCGCTGAGGAAGCAAATAAAAAAGAAGGACTTTTTTTAATGCACCGCAGCCGTAAAACCGGAAAATTTAATACAATTCCACTGCAAGAAGGTATAAAACGAATATCGGGCACTATGGGCGAGCGCAACCCGTTTCTTCCGGTCATAACCAATAAAGATCTTCGCGAACTGCCTAGTAGAGCCCCTATTTTACATTTACACAGACTTGATGCCCGTCGGCTAGAGCATTTATCTTCCTTCCAGATAAGCGATATCCACCACACCATCATCGATAAAATGGAGAGTTTATTCACCATAAGCTAATCCCTGCATGATAATAGTCCCCGCTAGACGCAGCCACATGACTAAGCGCAAATTTATTTTCTCCATAACTGCATAGAAGACACCCTTATAAGTGAATAGCTTTTCCCTTAGGAATCGCTACAATACCCACCAACTCTACTTGTTAAACGCAGAACCCATATGTCGCAATCCTCAAATCAAGAGCCAAATGACACTCATTTCGGTTTCAAAACCGTTCAAAAAACGGACAAGGAAAAATTAGTCGCCGGAGTATTTCACTCTGTTGCAGACAAATACGATTTGATGAACGATCTTATGTCGGCTGGAATCCACCGACTTTGGAAACGGTTCACCCTTGAATTGTCGGGCGTTCGTAAAGGCCATTCAGTACTAGACATAGCAGGGGGGACCGGAGATCTGGCGGCAAAGTTCAGTAAATTAGTCGGTGTCGATGGACGAGTGGTTCTGGCCGACATTAATGAGTCAATGCTGAAGGTAGGCCGAGACAAGCTGACAGATTCCGGAATCATAAATAATGTTGAATATGCCCAAGCCAACGCAGAAGCACTTCCTTTTCCGGACAATACTTTCGATTGCATCACTATTGCTTTTGGCTTGCGAAATGTAACTAATAAGGACAAGGCCCTTCGCTCGATGCTACGCGTACTGAAACCTGGCGGCCGCTTGTTAGTGTTAGAATTTTCAAAGCCCAACAATGAAATCCTCAATAAAGCCTACGATGTCTATTCTTTTAAACTTCTTCCCAGAATTGGCAAATTAATTACCGGTGATGAAGACAGTTATAGATATCTGGCCGAGAGCATCCGCAAGCACCCAAATCAAGACACGTTAAAAGAAATGATGATAGATGCGGGTTTTTCGCGCTGTGAATATCACAATATGACGGGCGGCATAGTAGCTGTTCACAAAGGCATAAAACCCTAGGGCTGATGCAACTTCCAATATGAAACCAGAAAACTCCGTAAGCCCAACCTTTCATACCGCCGCTATCGCTGGACTGGAAACGCTGATCAACAAAGCGCTAGAATTGGACATGTCAACCAAGGAAAAGCTAGGTTCGCTTGCAGATCATATTTTCCTATTTCACTGTACCGAACCGGAATTTAGTCTTTATCTAATACCGTGTAACTCCGAAATACGTCTATGCGGATTTTTCGCCGGCGAAGCTAATACACGCTTAAGCGGCACTTTTGGAGAGTTTGCGAAGCTTGCCAAAGCCGACGATCCAGCGAACGCACTGATCAACGGGAACGTAGAATTACACGGCGATAGCAACGCTCTTATTGCCTTGCAATCCATTATCAAACATTTGGAACTGGACTGGGAAGCTCCGCTTGCAAATGTATTTGGCGATGTGGTTGGCCATCAGATGGGCCGAGGAATTCGGTTTGGCTTTCGTTTTGGAAGCCAAGTGTTAACAAGCTTCAAACGCCAGCTAGACGATTTTCTAGTAGAGGAAAGTGACTTAATAGCGCCCAACTGGCAAATCGAGAAGTTTTTTAACGACGTTGACCAACTCGCCGTGCGTACAGAGCGACTCGAAGCGAAGCTCAAAAAACATCACCAAACCATAGCAAAATTGCAGCAGAACTAAATCAACCCTTCAATGATAAAAATCAAGGATCTTTGTGTCACGGATTAAGCGCCTCGGTAAAATTGTCACAGTCGCGGCTCGCTATCGACTCGACACCCTGCTTGATGTAGAGCAATTACCAACAGGAATACGGTTGCTACTGGCGATCGCGCCCTTGCACTTTTTTAAAATTCCAGAACTTTCTCGCGGCGAGCGCTTACGGCTCTCACTCGAAGCTCTCGGACCGATATTTATTAAATTCGGGCAGATGCTCTCGACCAGAAGAGACCTAATCCCCGAGGATATCGTCGACCAATTGGCCAAGCTGCAAGATCAGGTCCCAGCTTTTCCGCAGCAACAATCTATCGATATAATTGAACAGTCCCTAGGCCAGGCCGTTGATCAAATATTTCTAAATTTTACAGCCCAGCCTATGGCCTCAGCTTCAGTGGCACAAGTTCATGCTGCTACCCTCCACAGCGGAGACGCTGTCGTCGTCAAAGTATTGCGCCCCGGGATTGAAAAGGTTATCAATCAAGACATCAAACTGCTATTTACCTTGGCTCGACTTATCGAAAAATACTTGCCAGATGGTCGTCGTCTACGCCCGGTGGAGGTCGTCGACGATTATCAGCATACAATTAATGACGAACTCGACCTAATGCGGGAAGGAGCCAACGCCTCCCAGCTTAAACGCAATTTTAGTCAGTCAGACCTACTGCATGTACCGGAAATATTCTGGGATTATACCCGCAAAAATATTTTAACCATGGAACGCATCCACGGCATACCGGTTACTGATATAGCCGCCCTCGAACAACAACACACGAACATGAAGGCATTAGCCGAGCGTGGAGTAGAAATATTCTTCACCCAGGTTTTTCGCGATAGTTTCTTTCATGCAGATATGCACCCTGGAAACATATTTGTATCCCGCGAGCATCCCGATACTCCACAATATATAGCAATCGACTGTGCGATTATCGGCACCCTAAGCGAGTCCGACCAATATTACTTAGCGCGTAACTTGCTCGCAATCTTCCAACGCGACTACCGACTCGTCGCCGAGCTCCATATTGAATGTGGCTGGATACCAAGCAATACAAGAGCAAATGATTTTGAATCCGCCATTCGCACAGTCTGCGAGCCCATCTTTGAAAAACCCTTAGGTGAAATTTCCTTTGGCCAGTTACTGTTGTATTTATTTCAAACCGCGCGACGATTCGAAATGGAGGTACAACCTTCGCTAGTTTTGCTACAAAAAACCCTGCTAAATATCGAGGGGCTGGGGCGTCAACTCTATCCACAACTAGACTTATGGACAACAGCTCAACCCTTTCTCGAGGAGTGGATTAAAAATCGCTACTCACCAAAAGGATCGTACAAACGTGCAAGACGACATTTACCTGCACTACTGGAACAGCTACCTAAACTTCCCGAAATACTGATGAAATCTATTTCCAGCGAAGATCACAACTTTCAATCGACAAATTCTGAGCAGCAAAAACAAATTGAGCGCCTTGAGCAAGAATTAAGCAATCTGAAAAAGCCGAAATATAAGACCGCCGCCAGTGCACTACTATTCGGTGCGGCGATTCTGTCGGCGTCTCCCTCTTGGCAAGAGCAAATAGGGAGCATTCCTTTAGGAAGCTGGCTTCTTGGCGTATTTGCAGTGATATTATTGATCAAGAAGTAACCTTAGTCCCTCAGAAAGCGCATAGTGACTCCAGAAACCAAACCAAAGTATCTTGGCTCCTTGCAGATATGGCATAATACGCTCCCGAACAAACGATGGAGGCTTGTAACGATTTAGCATGACCGAAAATGACCGGCAGGAACTTTTAGAGCAGATAAAATGGACCGAAGACGGACTAATCCCCGTCGTGGCGCAAGATTACCAAAGCAAAGATATTTTGATGTTTGCCTGGATGAACCGCGAAGCATTTAGCTTAACGATAAGCGAGCAACGCGCCATTTACTGGTCGAGGTCGCGGCAAAAAATATGGCGCAAAGGTGAAGAATCCGGCCATATTCAGCAACTAAAAGAGGTTTTTATCGATTGCGATCAGGATGTCATTGTCTTAAAGGTCGAACAAATTGGCGGTATAGCTTGCCACACGGGCAGACGTAGCTGCTTTTATCGCAAGCTCGAAGAAGGTGTATGGCAAACTGTTGAAGCGGTAGTAAAAAATCCCAACGAAATCTATCACAAGTAGCCTTATAATGAACGATACGCTCAAACAACTGGATCAGGTTTTAAAACAACGTAAGCAAAACGCTGAACCCGATTCATCGTACGTCGCCAGCCTGCACTCCAAAGGCTTAAACAAAATTCTTGAAAAAGTAGGCGAGGAGGCATGCGAAACGATTATCGCGGCGAAAGACGCTCAACTCAGCGGGAATAGCAAAGAAATAATAGGCGAATGTGCTGACTTATGGTTTCACTCCTTAGTTATGTTGTCGCATCTGGGAGAAGATAGCAGTGCAGTCCTCAAAGAACTCGAGAGACGCTTCGACCTATCGGGCCTCGACGAAAAAGCATCACGCTAAACAATTAAATCGAATGAAAGATGGAGAGAATGTATGGGTTTAGGTGGAATTAGTATTTGGCAGTTATTGATAATTTTAGCCATTGTGGTGATGCTTTTTGGCACCAAACGCCTGCGAGGGATGGGTGGTGACTTAGGCGAAGCTATCAAAGGATTTCGCAAATCGATGGGGAATGATAGTAGTGATATCGACGCCAAAGAAGCTGATAACGATAAGGACTCTGCGGCTGAATCCAGCAATGAAAAACAACACTAATGTTTGATATCGGATTCTCAGAGCTTGTATTGATTGGCGTAATGTCACTTTTAATCATGGGACCTGAGCGATTACCAGGCGCCATCCGAACGAGTAGCTTGTGGATTTCACGCCTGCGCCGTAGTTTTACCCAAATTAAGGCAGAGATAGAGCGGGAAGTCGGCGCTGATGAAATCAAACAACAATTGCACAATGAGACAATTTTGCAGAATCTCAAGGATAGCAAGAGTGATCTAATCGAGACAGCAAAGGAGTTTAAATCCGGTTTTGATGAACTCGACAATCAATTACCGTACGATATAAGTGATGTTTTGAAAACAGAATCTAACATCACCGAAAACCCAGATGACGAAAACACCAAATAATGAGCAAACCCAACGAAAACCCGCAGAGCGACCATGGCGAAACTGAAGACGAAGCCCTGCCACTCGTCGCTCACCTCACCGAATTGCGGGATCGACTCCTGAGATGTGTCCTCGCAATTTTACTTGTCTTCTTTTCTTTATTTTATTTTGCCAACGATATTTACCACTTTGTATCTGAGCCCCTGCGCTCGCTCCTTCCCGAAGGTACAAAGATGATAGCGACGGAAGTCGCATCCCCTTTTTTGACGCCCTTTAAATTAACACTAGTCACATCCATTGCTACCGCAATGCCTTTTTTGTTGTATCAAATATGGAGCTTCATTGCTCCCGGCATGTACCGAACTGAAAAACGTATTGCAATCCCTCTATTACTTTCTAGCATTTTGCTTTTCTACGCCGGCTTAGCTTTTGCCTACTACGTTGTATTTCCTCTAGTATTTGGTTTTTTTAGTACAGTCGGGCCGGAAGACATCAACTACACGCCAGACATAGCAAGGTTCCTCGATATTACGTTAAAGCTATTTTTTGCCTTCGGTATCGCTTTTGAAATACCCATTGCTACCGTCATAGTAGTGTGGGCAGGTATCACCACCCCGCAAGCACTGACTGAAAAGCGACCGTACATCATCGTTGGCTGCTTTATTTTTGGTATGCTTTTAACTCCTCCCGATATTATTTCTCAAGCACTACTCGCTTTTCCTATGTGGATGTTATTTGAAATCGGCGTGTTTTTCGCACGCTTTATCAGCGCAAAAAAAGAAGCTGACAACCGCATAGCCGAATAAAAAACCCAACGTATGAAGATGCGAAATACAGCGCGCCTGTCAATTCAGCACAAAACACTAGCACGCTCTTACGTTTTAACCGCGTAAGAAGCAAATCACTATTATCCGGACTCTCAAACATCGCCGGAAAAACTGTAAAACAGCTGCTAAGTAACGACTATTTTACCTTCTTCGATATTTATCACTGACAGCAGCGCTGTTTTCCGTTACGCTATAGGGCTTTTTCGGACGATAAATCTCGTTAATTCTATCGCCCTAACTCAGCGCGAACCCGCAGTAAATATTCGGTATCTTTACCCATGTTAGATGACAGCAACCTTTCTCAACTAAAGCTACTAAAGAAACAAATCGACGATCAAAAAGTGTACGCAGAGGGTATTGTTAAAGCGACACAAAGACGATTCGGATTTGTTGTCACTGAAGACGGAAAAGAAATTTACCTGCCCCCGGATGAAATGGAGAAAGTCTTTCCTGGTGACCGGGTCAAAATATTAGTGATCACCGACCAACCAGCGGTGAAGAGCAAAGGCAAAAAGCAAAAAAATAGCCCTAAAGCAAAAACGCGCGGCCAGCTACTAAAATTGATAGAGGCGCCTCTTACTGAGTTCACCGGTCGTTATATTATTAAAGGAAAAGGACATTTTGTTGAACCAGATGTCCCCAATATGAATCGCTGGATTTTTATACCCTCCGGAAAACGCAAAGAGGCCAAAGACGGAGATTACATTCGCTGCAAAATCACCCAGCACCCCTACCCGCAAGCGCGACCTCAAGCTGCAATTTTGAAAGTTATCGGTTCGATAGAAAAACTAGGTATAGAAGCCGAGTATGTGATTAGCAAGTTTCAGCTGGAACAAAACTGGAAGGAAGACTGGAAAGAATCTCTTCAGGAATTAACGACTGAAAACCGTGAAAATCTCGAGAACATCAATTTTATTACCATTGACTCCGCCAGTACGGTGGATATGGATGACGCTTTATACGCAGAAAGTAATGAGCAGGGTTGGCAGCTGCGCGTTGCGATAGCAGACCCCTGTGAATTGATAAAAGAAGGATCACCACTTGAAGAAGAAATTCGGAAACGTGGAACTTCAGTTTATCTTCCTGGTAGATCAATCCCTATGTTACCTGCTGAGCTTTCAAATGATTCCTGCTCATTATTACCCAACCAACCAAGACCAGTCATTGTTTGTACAATGGACATCAAAAC
The DNA here is from genome assembly GCA_913019905.1 of uncultured Cellvibrionales bacterium. Lineage (GTDB taxonomy): Bacteria > Pseudomonadota > Gammaproteobacteria > Pseudomonadales > Dasaniaceae > Oceanicoccus. Next base: position 189,316 of record CAJVZD010000003.1, on the reverse strand, counting down.
TGATGGGGCTATCGATGGCTTTCACTTTTGCGAAGCCTTGATAACTTCAAAAAGTAAATTGAGTTACAACGAAGTTTTTAACTATCTGTCTGAACCCAATGAAACGGCAAACTGCCACGAAAATGCCGCAACTCTGTCTGCATTGCAACAAGTGGCAGAATCACTACTGCGCAACCGAGAAGCCAATAATATCGTCCACGACGGTCGACCAAATTTTCGCCTGTGCCTCAATAACAAACGGAAATTGGAGCGTATCGAACGCCTGCACAAAAATACGGCTCACTCTCTGGTAGAGGAATGTATGGTTGCTGCCAATCGATGCGCAAGCGATTGGCTAGGTGACAAAGGCGTTTTTATAACACATGCTGGATTTCGCCAAGAACGCATAGCCGATGTCAAGAAACTCGCTGAAGAGCAGCTCGGCGTAACCGATATAGACCCAACATCCGTCGATGGTTTTCGCCGATTAATGAATAGTATTAACGATGGCGCGATAGAATTTCCCATAAGAAGTGTGCTGAGCCGGTTGCTGGCAAGAAGCCGAATAAGCGACAGGTCTCTCCCTCACTATGGAATGGGTCTCGACAATTACACCACATTCACCTCGCCTATTCGCAAGTATAGTGACTTTCTCGTACATCGATTAATCAAGCAAAAATTGAGGTCAAAACCATTAGAAGTGCCATCACAGGACGTATTAGATGAACTGCAACAAAAGCTCGATGAGACTCGTCAAGCAAGAGCGGAGATGGAGAAACAATTAAAATGCCAATTCATGGCGCCGTTTGTTAATAACTCTTATACGGGACACGTCTCTCAAATAAACAGTAATGGCTTTACCGTTCGGTTAGACGATATTCATATCGAGGGGTTTGTCGATACTCGCTTGCTCCCGGACAAATACAGTTTTGATCCTATGCGACTGCGCCTGACCAGCAAAAAACTTAGTGTTGAACTGGATCAAGCCATTACAATTATTGTCAGCGAAGTCGACTGTGAAAAACTAGCCATTAACTTCACATTGCCAGAAATCGAAGCTGAGGAAACTCTAGCCCCTACCGGATAATACCGGCGTGAGCAATTAGCCGTGACGGAAATCAACGATGAAGAGACCGACCAGACGTTAATTTTCCTGCGGCAATTAACTCTTGTTGTTGCTCTATTAAGCTTTTTATTTGCTCGACAACCCTAATCATTTCATCGACGCCCATCGAGCGGATATATTCACTCACATCTCGTCGGGACACATTAACCATAGACGCGTCGATCTGACCGAGTAAACTCACAACCAACAGCTCAGTTTCATCTAATTCCGATTCAGCATCGAAGATTAACTTGGTAAGAACATCAACAATCGATATTTCGTCGAACGACGAATCGCCATCTATACCAAAATCCATAAACCTAACCCATTGCACAAAACATCTCTAAAAAGCATGACATTAATTATTGTTCATGCCATAAAACATTATCAGTATGGACCAATCACACGAAAATGCACAAAAAAGCAGCGTTTTTTTCACAATGTACCGGTAATGACACAAATAGCGATCAATTATGCTCAAAATAGTACCGCAGCGTTTTGAATCGGACACCATCCGTAGCGAACAGATAGACCGAATTTGCGAGTCATTTACCTGCCGCGAAGACTAGATAGATCGCAAGGGAGCCCGCAATTACACTGTTTGATTGGCATGCCTTCAATGTGAAGGCGAATGGAGGGTTTCCTGCTATGCGCAATTCAAACCTAGAGCCAAAACGTACACTTGATTATTCAACGGCCGTAATTAGTCTTAATAAGAACGGTAGACAGCATAAAATTCCCTGCCGACTAAACCAACGGAGTTGCTGTGCGCATTCCGGTGAAGCTGAGAAACTTTGCGAAGCCGTTTGCGGGCTCCGCCTTTCTATTCATTTTTACGATGAAGACAGCATTAGAAACGAATAACGGCCAAAACCTAAGACTTTAGAAATCTGCCTGGTTAGGCGCGCGAGGAAATGGGATAACATCCCTGATATTCTCCATGCCTGTCACATAGCTTATCAAACGCTCAAACCCCAATCCGAAGCCCGCATGAGGAACAGTTCCATATCGTCGTAAATCACGATACCACGACAATTCCTCTCCAACACCTTGTTCAGCCATGCGCAGATCTAGAACATCTAAACGCTCCTCTCGTTGACTTCCACCAATGATTTCACCGATACCGGGAGCTAACACATCCATTGCAGCAACCGTTTTGTCATCGTCATTCAAACGCATGTAAAATGCTTTTATTTCCTTTGGATAATTCATCAAAATCACGGGTGCACCAACATGCTCCTCACACAAGAAACGCTCGTGTACCGACTGTAAATCCAATCCCCACTTCACGGGATATTCGAATTTCTTCCCCGATTTTTCTAAAATTGCAATCGCATCGCTATAGTCCATTCTTACAAAATCCGTCTCAATAACCGATTGCAAACGACTTAAACAACTTTTGTCGACAAACTGGTTAAAAAAGGCAAGATCATCCGGACACTTTTCAAGAACAGCCCTGAATAAATACTTTAAAAAATCTTCAGCCAAGGTTGCATCATCGCTCAAATCAGCAAAAGCTATTTCAGGCTCGACCATCCAAAACTCGGCCAGGTGGCGACTTGTATTAGAGTTTTCTGCGCGAAAAGTTGGACCGAAGGTATACACTTTCGATAAGGCCAAGCAATACGCTTCCACGTTAAGCTGTCCCGAAACTGTCAAAAAAGATTCGGCACCGAAAAAATCCTGCGAAAAATCTACCCTTCCATCTGGATCACGAGGTATATTTGCAAAATCTAAATTGCTAACCTTAAACATTTCACCAGCGCCCTCACAGTCACTGGCAGTAATTATCGGTGTATTAACCCACTGAAATTCACGGTCGAAAAAGTAATTATGAATCGCATTGGCCAAAACTGTTCTTACTCTGGACACCGCCCCAAACGTATTTGTTCGCGGGCGCAAATGTGCCACCGTACGTAAATATTCAAAACTGTGCCGTTTTTTGGCAATGGGATACGTTTCCGGATCATCAACCCAACCAACAATCTCAACGATGTTAGCTTGAATTTCGAAAGCCTGACCTTTTCCCTGCGAGGGTACTAAGACACCAGATACTTTTACTGCGCAACCCACACCAGCATTGATAATTTCAGTTTCGTAATTGTCTAGCTCTGCCGGGATAACGGCTTGAATCGTATCAAAGCAACTACCGTCATGGATGGCCATAAACGAGATGCCAGCCTTGGAATCGCGACGACTACGAACCCAACCACTTACCGCAACTTCTGATGATTCAGCAACCTCACCGGAGAGAAGTTGTTTAACGGAGCAAACTGTATTAGCAGCTGACAAGGTCATAACATTAGATTTCCTATTAAAATTTATCTGAGAAAATTGTCGAGTTAACGAACAACGTTGATACTTGCAAATGTCAAATCAATATTATCATGGACGGCATTTTCATTTTAACAAAAGGCTAGTTTGTCCGATCGACGATAAAGTCGTTAAAAACACAAGGTTTAACCGAGCAGCTTAATGCAACACAGTTTACTCAATAGCAGCGGTTCCTTCCACTGCAACTTAGCGGCCCGTTGACAGTAGTTATACTCCCTTCCAGCTTGTTTGTGAGAAATTAAATAAACGATCTCGAAGAGGGACAGCAAGCGCTTCAGATCCGAGAATAGAACTCGATATAGCTTAAACTAGTGTAAAAGGACTCGATGGATTTGTCCTCTTTCGGACAAGCGAATCGGGCATTAGCATAAAAACTAGCCGACCTACACATTGCCGTGGCATTATTTTGTCAAAGCTAAGTCACTATCTATTTTCCTAAAGCCCGAGTGAGTGTTATGATCGTTCACCTTGTTGGCACAAAATGTCCGCAAAAACTCGTAACTATAATTTAGAACTTTGGTTGTAATGTATCCCCCTATTTTGCTAATACCGATTTTGGTGGGCCGGCATTTTCACAGCCGCAATGTGATGGAGACCAAACCATGAGCGACAATATCGTTCACGCAACTGACGCAAGCTTTGAAACAGAAGTGCTCGGCGCAGACGTACCTGTACTTGTTGATTTTTGGGCCGAATGGTGTGGCCCCTGCAAAATGATAGCGCCCGTTTTGGCGGAAGTTGCCGATGAGTACGCTGGAAAGATTAAGGTTTGTAAAGTAGACGTTGATGCGAATACTGAAATTGCACCAAAGTTCGGCATTCGTGGTATCCCAACATTGATGATATTTAAAAATGGCAATGCTGAAGCAACAAAAGTCGGCGCCATTTCTAAAACTCAACTCTGCGAGTTTATCGACAGCGCACTTTAACTCCCCTCCAAAGCCTTTATTCGGTACTTATTACCAACAAAGGCTTGCTACACTCTTTCATCAGTGCTACATTTACGGAATCTGCCGAGTCCGGTGGCTCCCATAATTAAAACATCTTTATAAAATCCGATAAGCCATTTTCGATAGCTTAATAACCCCAAGAAAACTCAGTCGCGTGTCCGCATACCCCCTTTTGTAGTTTTCTTCACTAATAATCTACCTCTGTAATCTTATGAATCTAACTGACTTAAAGACCAAACCCACTCAAGAACTGCTTGATATCGCTAAAGAGATTGGGCTAGACAATATCGCCAGACAGCGAAAGCAAGATATTATTTTTTCCATATTAAAAAGGCACGCCAAAAGCGGCGAAGACATTTATGGCGATGGTGTACTTGAAATCCTGCAAGACGGATTTGGCTTTTTGCGCAGCGCAGACTGCTCTTATCTCGCTGGTCCTGACGACATATATGTATCACCTAGCCAAATTCGTCGGTTCAACCTGCGTACTGGCGACACAATTTCCGGAAAGATTCGACCACCAAAAGACGGCGAAAGATATTTTGCGCTTCTGAAAATCAGCGAAGTTAATTACACCCAGCCCGAACAGTCAAAAAATAAAGTTCTTTTCGAAAATCTCACACCGCTATTCCCAGATGAGCGCTGTGTTTTACAGGTAGGGAACGGTTCAACAGAAGACCTAACGGGCCGCATCATCGACTTAACGTCCCCCGTTGGCAAAGGTGCTCGCGGACTTATCGTCGCTCCGCCAAAAGCGGGTAAAACCTTAATGTTACAGCATATTGCGCAAAGCATGGTTCGCAATAATCCAGAGTGCTACATGATAGTGCTGTTGATTGATGAACGTCCCGAAGAAGTAACAGAAATGCAACGGTCTGTTCGCGCCGAAGTCGTTGCCTCTACATTCGATGAACCCCCAGCTCGACATGTACAAGTAGCCGAAATGGTCATCGAAAAAGCTAAACGGCTTGTTGAACACAAAAAAGATGTTGTTATTTTACTCGATTCGATTACTCGTCTCGCTCGCGCCTACAACACCATCATCCCATCTTCCGGCAAGGTACTAACAGGCGGTGTCGATGCGCACGCCCTTGAACGCCCAAAACGCTTTTTCGGTGCCGCTCGTAATATTGAGGAAGGTGGCAGCCTAACGATCATCGCTACGGCGCTGGTAGATACGGGTTCAAAAATGGATGAAGTTATATACGAGGAGTTTAAAGGGACAGGTAATATGGAACTCCACCTCGATCGGAAAATTTCAGAAAAACGAGTTTATCCAGCGATCAATATTCGACGCTCTGGTACACGGCGCGAAGAGCGTCTTACCGGTGACGAAGAGCTGCAACGGATGTGGATTCTTCGCAAGTTACTTCACGGCATGGAGGATACTCAAGCCGTTGAATTCCTGCTCGATAAGTTGAAAGACACTAAGACCAACGACGAGTTCTTCCAATCGATGAAACGAAAGTAACCTCATAGTGCCTAATCTGGTGGCTGTACCACGTTCATGAACTACAAAGACCTACGTGACTTTATACAGTTTCTAGAACAGCGCGGTGAGTTAATTCGTATCACTGAAGCTGTTGATCCTCGTTTAGAAATGACCGAAATATGCGACCGCGTTCTTCGTAAAGGCGGTCCAGCTCTGCTTTTTGAAAATCCAATTGGCTTTGACACACCCGTACTGACCAATTTGTTCGGAACGGAGCAGCGCGTAGCGTGGGGAATGGGCCAGGAAAATATTTCGAAATTGCGGGAAGTGGGGGAATTACTGGCATATTTACGTCAACCTGACCCGCCAAAAGGCCTAAAAGATCTTTGGAATAAAGCCCCTATATTTAAGCAAGTTCTAAATATGGCACCGAAGCTCGTTAAAAAAGCCCCCTGCCAAGAACACATTATTGAAGGCGCCGATGTAGATCTAAATACACTACCCATCCAGACTTGCTGGCCAGAAGACGCGGGACCACTGATCACATGGCCTCTTGTTATAACACGCGGACCGAACAAAGAAAGGCAGAACCTCGGTATTTACCGTATGCAACTTGTCGGGAAAAACCGATTAATCATGCGCTGGCTTTCCCACCGAGGGGGAGCATTAGATTTTAAGGAATTTCAAGAACAAAATCCCGGACAGCCCTATCCAGTTTCTGTCGCATTAGGCGCAGATCCTGCTACGATTTTGGGAGCCGTCACTCCGGTACCTGATGCTCTAAGTGAATACGCTTTTGCCGGTTTGTTACGCGGCAGTAAAACAGAGCTAATCTCCTCCGTTAGCAACAGCCTGCAGGTGCCCGCAAGCGCTGAATACATATTAGAAGGCTATTTGGCGGCAAATGACATCGCACCAGAAGGTCCATTCGGAGACCATACCGGTTATTACAACGAGGTAGATCAGTTTCCCGTAATGACAGTGACTCATATTACGCACCGGGAAAACCCTATCTACCACAGCACCTATACCGGTAGGCCCCCAGATGAACCGGCCGTGTTAGGTGTCGCCTTAAATGAAGTTTTTGTTCCTATTTTACAAAAGCAATTCCCGGAAATTCAAGACTTCTATCTCCCTCCTGAAGGGTGCTCTTATCGCATGGCGGTCGTGACGATGAAAAAGCAATACGCCGGTCACGCAAAACGGGTAATGATGGGTGTATGGTCGTTTTTACGTCAATTCATGTACACGAAGTTCATTATAGTCACCGATGACGATATTAATGCTCGGGATTGGAATGACGTAATATGGGCTATGACCACTCGAATGGACCCCCGACGAGACTGCGTGTTTATCGATAACTCACCGATAGATTATCTTGATTTTGCATCGCCTGTTTCTGGACTAGGGTCGAAAATCGGGTTTGATGCGACGAGCAAAATTGAAGGTGAAACAAGTCGTGAGTGGGGGAAACCAATAACCATGAGCCAGCCAGTAAAAGACCGTATTGATGTACTGTGGGATAAACTAGGGTTAGATGAGTAATCTGATTAGATGACGACTATCGTTAAACTCGCGCAACCACCTCTTAGTTTGTATATTCACATACCTTGGTGCGCAAAAAAATGCCCCTATTGTGACTTCAATTCCCATGTTACCAAAGCTATTCCCGAAGGCGACTACGTTGCCGCATTAATGGAGGACCTGGACGAAGAACTTTCGCGAGCAGACGGTCGGGACATACGGTCAATTTTTTTTGGTGGAGGAACCCCAAGTCTTTTTTCAGGACAAGCCATTCATCGGATTTTGCAGGAAACAGAAAAAAAACTAAGGTTCGCGAAGGATATTGAAATAACCTTAGAAGCAAATCCAGGATCAGTAGAACAACAAAAGTTTTTGGATTATAGATCGGCAGGTATTAACCGCCTGTCCATTGGCGTGCAAAGTTTCAATCAAGACCATTTAGAGAAGCTGGGCAGGATACATAGTAATAACGAAGCTATTCTAGCAGCAGATTCCGCCAGAAAAGCGGGCTTTGATAATTTCAATATTGATCTTATGCACGGCCTCCCCAATCAGTCCAAAGTGCAAGCGCTCGAAGACATACAAAAAGCCATAGGTCTACAGCCTACACATATTTCCTGGTATCAACTTACTATCGAACCTAATACGGTGTTTTTTAATTCCCCGCCTCTGCTGCCCTCCGATGATAATCTAGCCGATATTCAAGAATCCGGGGAAAGACTATTGAAAGAGCATTCTTATCATCAATATGAAGTCTCTGCTTTTAGCAAAAATTCTCAACGCTCAAAACACAATATGAATTATTGGCTATTCGGTGACTACATCGGAATAGGCGCCGGGGCCCACGGAAAATGGACTGATGCGAAAAGTAGCGTCATAGAACGCAATTGGAAAACCCGAATTCCGAAGGATTATCTCAATCCGAACAAGCCATTTCGAGCGGGTCGTAAATTACTCGATGACAAAGAGCTGCCCCTGGAGTTTATGATGAATGCCCTGCGATTAAATCACGGGTTTGAAAAACGCACGTTTACTGAAAATACGGGACTTGAGTACACGGCCATTGAGTCAACCATTGCTCAATTGAAAGAGAGGAATTTGATTCTGGAAGAAGGTAGCCGCATTTACCCGAGCGATTTGGGGCGTCGTTTTCTTAATGATATGTTAACTGCGTTTTAGGTTTTTTTGACGTTGAGACGTCTTTCATCGTACCACTCAATCATCAGAATTCTGCAGCAGCTTGTAAATCAGCGACGTATGGTGTCCTTTATCTAAAACTCTTGGCGTCAAAAATTGAGTTTGTGCTATCCTAGTCGAATTTACTATGGGATTTCTGAGGTTTTAATAATGCCGCAATACCGTTCAAAAACGTCGACCGCTGGTCGCAATATGGCAGGCGCACGTGCTTTATGGCGCGCAACTGGAATGACCGATGACGATTTCCAAAAGCCCATTATCGCGATTGCAAACTCTTTTACTCAATTTGTACCGGGCCATGTCCATCTAAAAGATATGGGGCAATTGGTCGCTCGTGAGATCGAAAAAGCGGGCGGAGTAGCAAAGGAATTTAATACAATTGCCGTAGATGACGGAATTGCCATGGGCCATGACGGCATGCTTTATAGCCTTCCGTCGAGAGATCTAATAGCAGATTCAGTGGAATATATGGTTAACGCTCACTGCGCGGACGCAATAGTCTGTATTTCAAATTGCGATAAGATTACGCCGGGAATGCTAAATGCCTCGTTGCGATTAAACATACCCGTGATTTTTGTGTCTGGGGGACCAATGGAGGCTGGAAAAACTAGGCTCTCTGAGAATAAGCTTGATCTTATCGACGCTATGATAATTGCTGGTGACGATTCAAAGACCGACGAGGAAGTTGCGGAGTACGAACGCTCTGCCTGCCCAACGTGCGGTTCTTGCTCAGGAATGTTTACCGCCAATTCAATGAACTGCCTGACAGAAGCCATGGGGCTTTCGTTACCTGGAAACGGGTCGATGCTGGCCACCCATGCGGACCGGGAACAATTGTTTCTTCAAGCAGGCCGTACAATAGTAGAGATTACAAAGCGCCACTACGAACAGGATGACGATTCTGTTCTTCCGCGTTCAATTGCCAATTTCTCCGCGTTTGAAAACGCCATGGTCCTTGATATTGCCATGGGTGGGTCAACGAACACGATTTTGCATCTACTTGCCGCAGCACAAGAAGGAGAAATCGACTTCACTATGAATGATATCGATCGCTTATCGCGGAGGGTACCACAGCTCTGTAAGGTCGCTCCGAGTACACCGCTTTACCATATGGAAGATGTTCACCGTGCCGGCGGTGTAATGGGTATTCTGGGTGAGCTCGACCGGGCTGGCTTAATACATAATGAATTACCTACCGTCCACAGCGAGTCAATGTTAGCCGCTCTCAAAAAGTGGGATATTACGGTAACGACGGACCAAGACGTCAAATCTTTTTACTCCGCCGGTCCAGCCGGAATACCAACACAAACTGCCTTTAGTCAGAGTACCCGTTGGTCCAGCCTAGATGACGACCGAGCAAACGGCTGTATTCGGTCCTTAGACAACGCGTATTCTCAAGAAGGTGGGCTGGCGGTGCTGTTCGGCAATATTGCCGAAGACGGTTGCGTGGTAAAAACGTCAGGTGTCGATGAGTCGATCTTCGTTTTCCAAGGTCCTGCGCACATCTGCGAGAGTCAGGATAGCGCGGTCGACGACATTCTGGAAGGGCGTGTGAAAGAAGGCGACGTTGTAATCATTCGTTACGAAGGCCCTCAAGGAGGCCCGGGAATGCAAGAGATGTTGTATCCAACCAGTTATCTCAAGTCCAAGGGCCTAGGAAAGGCCTGTGCGCTGTTAACAGACGGCAGATTTTCCGGCGGTACATCTGGATTGTCTATCGGTCATGCTTCGCCTGAAGCGGCGGCAGGAGGAGCCATTGGCTTGGTGGAGCAGGGAGATATAGTCAAAATTGATATTCCCAATCGCTCTATTAATGTCGACCTCACAGAAGAGACACTAAAAGACAGACGAAAAGCGATGGACGAGAAGGAGGTAGGAGCATGGAAGCCACTGGAAATACGGTCGCGGAAAGTTTCTCCCGCACTTATCGCATATTCGAAAATGGTAACAAGTGCTGATAAAGGCGCTGTTCGCGATATCAGCAAGCTAGACTAGAATCTCAAAAGTAAATGTGTGCCCCAGGAAGGGTGAGAGCCTATTTGACCTCATCCTTTCCGGCGCCCTCCACTCACTCTCTACTGGATAACGTTCAATAGCGAATACGAGGCATGTTCGCGCTTGTATTACGTAGTGATCTTTCGAGATCAACAAAACCAAGGCAAATGAGTGCGGTTTAGGTAACGGCAAACATTAGGATATTACGTATCGTCTTGATCTGCATTTTTGGCAACCCATCTAACTATTCGCGACGTGCTGACTCGTAATGTAGAACATCCTCGAGTTTCTGAGCCATACGGACATTATATCGACATGTCGGGGCCTAACGGCTCAGCATGATCCCAAACGGGAAAACGACTAAAAGCACACAATTGCCAATGCAAAAAAAAGCGCCTCCTAGAGGCGCTTTATTATTTTCGGGTTAATGCTTTTCTTTTTAGCTTTCTTCTAAACTTTTTTGGCGTTGCAGCTCTTTGGCCATAAATTTCATCCACTGATTAGCGTACTTTTTACTTCGCTTATCTTTGGCGGCAATTACAAAAGCCTTGCGGGCTGACTTATACTGCTTCAGATTGAAATGGGCCATACCTAACACAAGATTAGCGGTATCGGGACGCTTCACGCCACCCTTTTTCAATCCGTTTTCACATGATTCTACCGCTTCCTTAAATTTGTCACCATCCAAGTAGACGTTGCACAATCGTGTCCACAACTCCCCCTTGTCTGATTTTTTGGCTGCTGCAGCCATGACGGGAATGGCTTTTTCAATTTCCTGAGATTGTCGCCAAGCATTGCCTAACACCTCTAAATTCTTAGATGTTGGCTCAATAACCTTATCACTGATCCCTTTAGCCATCACTTTCGCGGCCTTATGAGGAACGTCGCCGGACAGCATCATATAGGCCATATTAAGCACTTCTTTTTCTTTTTCTAACATTCCTTGTACGTAGGCCGTTTCCATCGCGGCGAGTTGTTTTGACTCGTCTTTAAGGTCTCCATGCATGGCTGACAAATGCTGCCAATAGACTTTTTTTGGATAATTAACGAGCAACTGCTCAAGAATTTCGACAACCTTTTTGGTGTTATTTTTTTCGTAGTAGAAAAATCGCTGCATATTGAACCAATTTTCTTTCGGTACTTTTCCGCTCTCGCGATACATCGAAATCGCTATTTCTACGTTCTTCAGTGCGGGATCGAACTTTTTCACCTGGTTGTAGGCCTGGGCTAACAACACATAAGCATTAGCACCAGCGATCTCGGTCACTGAAAACCAATCATTAAGTGCAACAATCGCGTTTTCCCACTCTTCAGTTACAAAATACATTTGTGCGAGACTATATCTTGCAGCGATTTGGACGCCCTCGGGACCTTCCGGGATGGCGATTATCTGCCGGTAACTCTTAATCGCGTTAGGGAAGTCTTCCTTTATGTAGTATATGTATGCATAGGTATTCAAAACGCTAGCTTGCTCAGCTTCGTTCAACTTCCTTCTTGTTTCTGCCATTTCTTTAAGAATAGTCAGAGCTTCGTCGTAGTTTTTAGCTTCGACCGCTGCATTAGCTAGGACTAACTTCTCGTACACTTTCGGGTTCATCGCCTGGGTGCGCTTGGTTTTTTTCTTCTTCTTTGCAGGTGCTTTTTCGTCCGACTGAGCATGTGCAACCCCCGCCGTCACCTCAACACCGAGTGGTTGAACAAACGCTGGGACGATGGCCTGTACCGCGAGTAGCGGTATGCTTATCACTAGTGCCCTTCCTAAACGAAAGACCGATTGAAGCTGTAATGCATTCATAATTTTGTCGATTCCGAAAATAAGTTCTTCAGCCTACTATTTTTCAAGCTCATAGGTAAATTTGTTTTGAACACCAAATACTTCTATGGCTTCACCATCAACAACACGCGGCTTGTATTTAAACTTGCGGGCCGCCTTGATTGAGGCACGTTCGAAGTAACCTGATGGCTCGCAATCTACAGCGACAGGATCTTGAATTGAACCTAACTTGGTTACAACGTATTCAACGATACAATAACCTTCCGTACCTCTCGACTGAGCCCGACGCGGATACATTGGCGCAACTTTAACGATGGGTAAATATTCACCGTCAGCATTACTCAATCCTCCCAAGCCGATGTCTAGACTCGCAGTCATCGTCGGCGTCATATTGACTGCATCGGGATTAACCTCAGCGTTATCGATATCAGGCTGTTCCATATCTGGCGGAGGCTCTTCCGGGTCATCAGGCTTGTCAGGTTTAACATCCTTAATATTAGTATCAATTTCCGTATCTGGCATTGTGATATCAGCAATCTTGACGCGTTTACCCTCATCGAGAGTGTTATCGGCCATTTCTATCAATGCGGGCATTAATATAAAAAGAATAGTGGTTACAACAAACGCTAATATAGCGCCGAAAAGTAAGCGTAAATAATTCATAATGCCCTAGTCGTTTTCTGTGGCCAATGAAACATCGTAAACACCCGCAGCGCGTGATGCATCGAGGACAGCAACAACTGTTTCAGTACTGGACTTATTGTCAGCCTGAACAACTACAGCGCCTTTGGGGTTCTCTGCATGCATACGCTCAATAACCGAACGAACTGCACGTTTATCAACACGACGCTTGTCGATCCATATTTCGTTAGTGGGGCTGACCGCAATCAAAATGTTTACATTTTCTTTTTGCGAAGCGGTTGATGCTTCGGGCCGGTTAACCTCAATTCCAGCTTCCTTGATAAAGGAAGCTGTCACGATAAAGAAGATCAACATGATAAAGACCACGTCCAGCATAGGCGTTAAGTCGATTTCTGAGGATTCTTCGTCACCCCCTCTTTTAATAGCATTTCTGCGCATGATTATTCTCTTAGTGGTCGGTTGTCAGATGATCTTCAAACAATTTACATTCACGGTTGGCAATCTGCGTAACATAGGTATTTGAAAAAACACCTGATAATGCAGCAACCATGCCTGCCATGGTCGGGATTGTTGCTCTCGAAACACCGCCAGCCATAGACTTGGCATCTCCGCCGCCTGTCACGGCCATGACGTTAAAAACTTCAATCATTCCGGTAACGGTTCCTAACAGACCCAGAAGAGGAGCGATAGCAACCAGCGTCTGAATCATTGGTAAGCCAGCTCTAATTCTCAGCGTTGATTGAGATATCAACATGAGTCGAATTTGAGCTGCATTCCAGGACTTTCGTTCGCGACGCCCTTCCCAAACTGCGATTGCTTTATCGACATCTTTTCGCAAACCTGAACGGAAATACCAAAATCGCTCAAATACTAATGTCCACATCGTGAAAGTCAGGATGGCGATGAGCCATAATACATCGCCTCCCTGAATCATGAAGCGGCTTATTATTTCGAGAATCTCGTCGAGATTATAAACCATTTAGCTCTTCCCCAGCTTCGCTTCAGTATGCTCAGCGATAATACCAGTGGTCTGCTCATCCAGTACATGTAGTACCTTCTTCGCTTGCCCACTAGTTACTGTATGGAGTAATACAGTTGGTATCGCAACCAAGAGGCCCAATACTGTAGTAACCAGCGCACCAGAGATACCACCAGCCATCGCCGTAGGATCACCTGCACCAAAGATAACGATTGCCTGGAACACTAATATCATGTTCGTAACCGTACCGAGCAGTCCCATAAGGGGCGCGACCGCCGCTATAATTTTCAACATGTTCAAGCCAAGCTCAATCTTCGGCGTTTCCTTCAACACAGCTTCAGATAATTTCAGCTCCAATGTTTCTGTATCCATTGAGGGATTTTCCTCGTGCACCATCAGCACACGACCCAGAGGATTATTAGCGTTAGCTTTGTCGGTCTTCAACTGAGAATTAACTTTAGCGTAGACGGAAGTCAACACTAACAAACGCCATATTGCTAACAAAAATGCAAAAGCACCTACCGCAGCGATTGCCTTACCGATAGCCCCACCTTGCTCGAATCTCTCGGCCATCGTGGGTGTATTGATCAATGCGGATAAGTAAGAACCGCCAAGTGGGCCGGTAGGATCTGCTCCAAATGCGGAGTAACCACCTGTGCTATTGGCTAAGTCCGAAGCCCACCCGAGGAAGTTATCGGTTGGCTGGCGCGCTAAAACTTCGAGAACACCATTTTCGTTATAGGTTAGATAGTTACCCTCGTCGGTGACGATATTGTATGACCCGATGCGTATAACTTCACGCTCTTCTTTTTCGCCGCCCGGCTTTGAGACAGTCGTGGTAAATTTCACAACTCTTCCGGACTCAGTCATTTCACGCTGCATTTCAAACCACATGCGCTCAATTTCTTCAATACTAGGTAGTTGATCGGAACTACTCATTTTACCGATTAACTCATCAAAAAATGCTTCTCGATTTGGGTACTGCGCACTGACCAAAGAAGTACCAAAGTTAGAACGTAAGTCACCAGCAGCAGATGTCAGATGACCAAACAACTCAGTTAATGTACCTAAACGATCTTTTAGCTGCTTTTGCTTATCGGCGATTGTCTGCTCATTAACTTCAAAGTTTGCCTCGAGACGCGCTGAGCGCTTCTCTTCTTGATCTCGCATTCTTTCGGCATCTTTCAGCATCTTGGCCTGACCGTCTTTAGCGCTTTTGAAACGCGCTTCGCGGGCTCTATTTTCTTTCGCTTCAGTTGTTTGACCTTGCTTTACAAACTCAAGCAATTGATCAAGAGTTTGAGCTTCTTGAGCGAACAACGAACCAGACGCAGTAGCTAGTAACGTGCTTGCGGTAAATACTACCGATTTAATAAAATTATTATTCATTACTTAGCAGCCTCCGGTGCAGGAATAGGAAGTTTCAGGATATCTGTGGTGGCCTGTTGGCGAGCAATACGCAAACCTTTGATAATTGCGTTGCGGTATTCACCCGCATCCAGCTCGACAAATTGACCGGCGTTTTTATCCCACGCACCTGATACTTCTGTATCAGTTGTCTGATATAACAATGCGATGCGACCTACCCGGAAGAAGTTAACTTCTCGCTCAGTTCCATTTATATCGATGGAGCCCTTATAAGCGTCAATCTTGCGACCGTACTCATTTTCAATTTTATAGGCTTCCAGCACTTGTCGAAATTTTTCAGCAACAGACAAATCGGAGCGATCAACGTTTGCTTTCAAGAAGGCTATGCGCTCCCCTCGCTCGTCCATATGAAATGGAATGTCCAAGTTAACAAACTTTTCCAGACCATCGATCATGCGGATAACCAACGGCGTTACCTGACGCTGAATAACCGTAACCTGGCCGATTGAATCATCGATATTACCGATACGGGCAATTTGATTCGCGATTTGCTTTTCGAGGCGCGCGTTATAGACGCGTAAACCGTCGACAACCTTCATGACTGTTTTATAGTCTTGAAGTAAATCGCCAGTTTCACTAGCTAGCTTATCAACCGCTTTTTGTGATTTGCTTGCAGCGGCAGTTTTAGCCTGACCAACCTTTAACACAGCGTCCACTGTGTTTGCTTGAGCTGTAGCGCCCAATAACGCACTCAATGACAGAGTCATTGCAAGCGCGATTGTTTTGAATCGATGCATAATCATGGGAATAGCATTTCCTTCAGAGAAGTTTGAAATAACAGGTTTATATTAATCTGGTACCGTTATTGCGTTAGAGCTTGGTCACTGTAAAGCGTCATAACTGTCCGTCACACCGCAGCATTTTAATATTAAGCTTTTACATTAATCAACGCGAATATCGCTTTGGAGGCGAAGAATTTGGTTTATTTTTTTTCGTGTACATTGGTAACAGAATTACGAGTAGATGCGTATCATAAATCTTAAATACGTAGCATTTCCCACTAATCGAAATCGACCGAACAGCTCACTTTCGTTATATATCAGAGCCTGCACTCTATGTTGCCGGATTATTTTCGCCGAGCAAGCAACGGGATTGGTTAGAAAAGCGCCAACACAAAGCAATCTAGGCGAACTTATTCCATTTTCCCTTCTCGGCCGATTAACTCAAAGACCAAAATGCGCTACGTTATCGGACCGGTTTTTGTCTTGATACTCGCTTAGTTTTCTGGCGTAAAGACCACCTTTCATAAAAAGTGCAGGAAACGTACCCCAGCCAACCATTCGTAACACAGTAACACCCTCGTACTAAACATCAGCATCGGCTAACAACTATACTTCAGCGTGGGGACATGAAGGAAAACACCCCCAAAGATGTGAAATGTTAGGACTGCCTTCTCGCGACCACAAAAAAGACGAAGATAGACTCGGCGAGCATAGCTAGAAATTATTGGCGCCGCCGCTTTAAAAGATTCGCCAACGCATATCGTCACAGGCAACTTGACTATTTTGACTACACCGCAATAGGCGCTTTGATCAACGGATAAGGATCATAGCCGTCAAACTCAAAATCGTCATAGGAATAATCAAAAATCGAATTCGGCTTTCGATTTATTTTCAAACGGGGAAGCGGCCGTGGCTTGCGGCGCAACTGCTCAAAAGCAATATCATCAGTCAAATGATTGGCATACAAATGGCAATCACCAAAAGTATGGACAAACTCACCGACCTCTAAACCACACTGCTGTGCAATCATATGAGTTAACAGTGCGTAGCTGGCAATGTTAAACGGCACACCCAAAAATAGGTCAGCACTGCGCTGGTAAAGCTGGCATGACAGCTTTCCTTCTGCGACATAAAACTGAAAAAGAGTATGACACGGCGGCAAAGCGGCAAGCCCCTGCTTAACATTCTCCTGCGGGCTTATGGACTCGTCCGGCAAATCTGCAGGATTCCAACCACTCACTATCAATCGACGAGAGTCGGGCTTGAGCTTAATCATTCGAACCAACTCTTCAATCTGGTCAATTGTTGTTCCATCCGGACAAGCCCAGCTTCGCCACTGCTTGCCATAAATAGGCCCAAGATCACCACTGGGTGCGGCCCACTCATCCCAAATAGATACCCCGCGCTCCTTTAACCAATTGTTATCAGTACTCCCGCTGAGAAACCAGATTAACTCATTAACGATACTCTTCAAGTGTATTTTTTTTGTTGTAATCAAGGGAAAGCCCACGCTCAAGTCAAAACGCAATTGGCGCCCAAAAACTGAACGAGTCCCAACCCCCGTGCGATCACCTTTGTCCACTCCGTTATCAATCACATCATGAATTAACTCAAGATACTGCTTCATGAACTTTTACCTTTTTGACTACTACCAAGCAACACTGACTGCTGTCGGTAAGCATACACAACAACAACGATACCAGTCACTATCATCGGCAGCGATAAAATCTGACCTCTGGTCAACCAACCGAGAGCATCAAAACCAATGTGACTGTCTGGCTGTCTGAAAAATTCGACAATAAAACGAAAGACTCCATAACAAGCGATAAACAAGCCGCCCACGGACCACATTGGCCTTGGCTTCGCAGAGAAACCATAAACAATGAGAAACAACAATATACCCTCAAGCCCGAGCTGATATAACTGAGATGGATGCCGCGGCAAGCCTTCTGGATCCGCCGGGAATACCATCGCCCACGGAACCGCCGACACATCGGCGGCACGTCCCCACAACTCTTGACCTATAAAATTACCGAGCCGCCCCATTCCCAGCCCCAAGGGCACAATGGGCGCAACAAAATCAAGCATACGACCCGCATCCACTTTGATACGCCTGGCGTAAATCAGCATTGCCACAACCACACCTAACAAACCGCCGTGAAATGACATGCCGCCCTGCCACACCTTAAATAGCCATAAAGGCTGCTCCAAAAACTTATCAAAATTATAAAAAATGACATAACCAAAACGGCCGCCGAGGACTACACCTAAAGCGCCGTAAAAAATAAGATCGTCTACCTGAGATTTTTTTAAAGGCGAGTGGTCAAAGCCGGCTCTCCTACTAGCCAGCCACCAGGCTGTACTGAACGCTAACAAATACATAATTCCGTACCAGTGTATTGAAACTGGACCAATGGAAAGTGCGATCGGGTCAAAATTTGGGTGCGTCAGCATAATGGCTCTAACATCTGTATAAAAAAGGAACAGTTTAGTTTTTTGCGAGCGCCTATTATGCCGCAAGCGTCAATTCCGGGACAGCAATAAAGAAGAAGATTCGTTATTGGGAGAATAAAATACTAGTGTCTGTATAATAAAGCCATGTGTCTTATTCTTTTTGCTTTCAAGCATCACCCAAACTACCCATTAATGATCGCTGCAAATCGCGACGAAGCATACAATCGTCCAACTGCAGGGGCTCAATTTTGGACCGACCATCCTGACATTTTCGCAGGAAAAGACCTGAAAGCAGGTGGAACATGGATGGGAATCAGTCGAAACGGTCGTTTCGCTGCGGTCACGAATGTGAGGGAAAAAGCCAGCCCTAACGCTGAATTTTTGTCGAGAGGAGAGCTCGTCACCGACTTTCTAAATTCAACCGAAAACACTGTTGACTGCCTCGAAATCATCAAGAAAGAACAACATAAGTACGCCGGTTTCAACTTATTGGCCGGGGAGTTTTCTGCCCGGCATAGCCATCTTTATTATCTCAGCAATCGCCAAGAAACTATCGAAAAATTAGCACCGGGCATCCACGGCCTTAGCAATGGAACGCTCAATCAACCCTGGCCGAAAGTAACGAAAGGCATACGAGCATTAAAAGACTCAATAGAAACGTGTCAGCAAGCTGAATCTATTGTTCCAGTTTTATTTGATTCACAAGTCGCAGATGACAAAAGCCTTCCAGATACGGGCATTGCAATAGAGTTAGAGCGCGTACTATCAAGCCGCTTTATAACGACAGAATCCTACGGAACACGGGCCGCCACTGTACTGACACTGAACGCCAACCGCGAGGTATCATTTTATGAACAAGAATTTCGGGAAAAGGGCGAACGCGGGACACTAAACAAACAGGAATTCACAATTACAGACCCGTAATTTACCCGACATATTATAACTCTTAAGCATCGGATGATTTTCGCTAAACCGACATTACTAAATCAGACTTCAAGACACTCAAAGCCATTAACGCAAGCTGTTAGACAAATTCTGCCCATCTTAACTTGGTATTTCCAGATTCATTCAACGCATTGTCCATAAACTCCTGAATCTCGTCAGCACGCTCCATTGTCATCACTTGCTCGAGCAGCTCTTTGGCACGCACCGTACTAATATTACGAATCGCCGCCTTCACCTTAGGCAAGGCCGTAGCATTTACCGATAACACGTCGTACCCCATTGCCATCAGCAATATAGCTGCGGAGGCATCTCCTGCAAACTCGCCACAAATACCCACACCCCGACCTTCCGCATGGCCATCGTCAACTACTTTTTTTAGGGCTTGTAGCACCGCAGGATGAAATGCTTGATATAAATCTGCTACTCGAGGATTGTTGCGATCAACCGCTAAAATATATTGAGTTAAATCATTGGAACCGACGGACAAAAACTCCACGCGTCTCGCCAATTCACGGGCCTGATATACAGCTGCAGGCACCTCTACCATAACACCAATAGGCGGCAACTCCAGCTCAAAACCCACTTCCTCAACAAGCTCTTTATGGGCGCGATGGATTAAACTCAAAGCATCTTCCAGTTCAGGCACACCACAGATCATTGGCAGCATAATACGTAAGTTATTTAGCCCTGCGTTTGCTTTCATCATTGCGCGAACCTGGACTAGAAAAATTTCCGGATGATCAAGCGTTACGCGTATTCCCCTCCAACCAAGAAATGGGTTATCTTCCTCTATGGGAAAATAAGGCAGTGATTTGTCTCCTCCGACATCCAAAGTGCGCATTGTTACAGGCATTGGCGCAAATGCTTCTAACTGCTCGCGATAAATTTTTCGCTGCTCTTCTTCGCTCGGAAAACGCTCTCGTAACAAAAAGGGGACTTCAGTCCGATATAACCCAACTCCTTCAGCCCCCCTGTCTAACGATCTTGCTATATCCGCCTGCAGCCCAGTATTAACCCACAAAGGTACTCGATGGCCGTCGGTGGTAATACAGGGGAGATCCTTCAGAGCCTCAAGGTCTCGATTTATCTGCAACTCTTCGTCGTATATTGCCTGAAATCGATTTCTCAATTCATCAGACGGATTGAGAAATACGTGGCCATTATAGCCATCGAGTATGATCTCATCGCCCTCTATCTGAGTAAAAGGTAAATCTACGGCGCCCATTACTGTTGGAATACCCATGGAACGAGCAAGAATTGCAACATGCGAATTACCAGAACCTTTCACAGAGACCAAACCCATTAAATTCTCAGGAGGGATTTCGCCTAACATCGATGCCGTTAGCTCTTCACCAACCAATATAGTCTTTTCCGGGTATTCAACCGGCGTGGTATTGGCAGCCTGCAAATACGATAAAACACGACGCCCCAAATCCTTAACATCAGAGGCTCGCTCTTGCAGATACGGATCATCCATCGATTCAAAATTACCGATATGCTTACGCATAACTTGACTGAGAGCACCTTGAGCCCACTGCCCCTGCTTTATTTTTTCATCAACCTCAGCCGCCAACGCATTGTCGTCCAGCATGTTTATGTAGACATCAAATAAGGCCATTTCCTCTGGCACCAAACGGCTTGATAAATTTCGGCCGAGGGCTCTTATATCCTCACGCACGGCTTCAAGACATTCGTGAAAGAAATCAAATTCTTCCACGGGATCCTTGCAATGACGATACGGCACAGCATACAAATCGGCAGTCGGCATTACGACTACAGCCTGACCAATTGCAACGCCGGAGGCCCCCGCCAATCCCCGAAACTTAGCGCCGCGCGGCCTTTCATCATTGGGACCAACGGAAGCAAAGGCCCCGGTTGCCTGGGCATGAGCAATGACCCCTGCAAGCTGAGCTGAAACGGTGACTAAAAATGCCTCATCGTCTTCATCATATCGACGAAGCTTTGTCTGCTGGACAACCAGCACTCCCAATACTTCGCGCTGATGAATAATGGGGACACCTAAAAATGATGAAAAAGGCTCTTCACCAATACCGGGCATATGGAAAAAACGCGGGTGCGTAACGGCGTCCTGAAGGTTTAAGGGCTCTTCTCTCGCGACTACCAAGCCAACCAAACCCTCATCGGGAGCCATCGAAATTTTCCCGACAAAATCTTTATTAAGACCTTCGGTCGCCATAAATACAATGCGATTCAACGTTGGTTCGCGAAGATAAATGGAACACACTTCGGTACCCACTGCACTCAACACCCGAGCTACGGTAATGTCTAACACAGACTGCAGGTCGTCAACCGCATTCACTTCCTGAACAATGCTGCGAAGAGACTCAAGCATGCTTTTTTGCATAATTTGACTCAGTACGTTGTGTTTTCCGTCGGGACCGCGTCGAGCATACTTCCAACCAACCGACAATGTTTCGGGGCCAATTCCTTCAACGCCCGTCTATAAACTTCTTTCTTAAATGGGACTACCTGAGCCAGTGGATACCAATAACTAACCCAGCGCCAATAATCGAATTCCGGCTTATGGCCATTATCGACAGACACATCCTCGTTATTCGCTAGCATCTTCAACAGGAACCATTTCTGTTTCTGGCCAATACAAAGCGGCTTACTATCCTTACGTAATAGGCGCTGCGGTAACCGATAACGCAACCACCCTCGTGTACAAGCTAACAATTCGACATCGGATTTAGTCAATCCAATTTCTTCTTGCAGCTCGCGGTAGAGCGCTTGTTCCGGACTTTCACCTTCGTTGATGCCACCTTGCGGGAATTGCCAAGCATCCTGGCCAACGCGGCGCGCCCACAACAGTTCGCCGCGGCCATTGGCAACCATAATCCCTACATTGGCTCTAAAGCCCTCCGCGTCGATCAATCATAGCTCCTTAAATTTTTGTCCAATGCTGATGCTAATTAACGATTCATGCATATCATTGTTCCACAAATGCTGCTTGAGGGCTATCATTGGCGATGTCATTCTGCACAAACGTTTTTTGAATTTGGAGCTAAGCACCTGTGAACCTTGCAATTTTTGACCTCGACAATACATTACTTGGCGGAGACAGCGATCACGCGTGGGGCGAATTTTTAGTGGCTAATGACATCGTGGACGGCGAAGCCTACAAGACAGCAAATGATTACTTTTTGCAGCAGTATCGGGATGGCGGACTGAACATAAATGAGTTTTTAGAATTTGCTTTAAAGCCGCTATCCCAGCACCCTAAATCCCAACTAGATCGTTGGCACAAACAGTTTATGACTGAATCGGTTTCGAGCATGCGCTTAGCCAAAGCGGATCAGCTGCTAGCTAAACATCGAGCCGCAGGAGACTACCTATTGATCATTACCGCTACCAACTCTTTTGTGACCGGCCCAATCGCTACAGCCATGGGTGTCGACCACATTATAGCCACCGAACCGGAAGTTGTTGACGGATCGTTTACCGGCAGAGTACTGGGAACACCCTGTTTTCAGGAGGGAAAAGTAACAAGACTCAGACAATGGCTGGCGGCATCCGGGCACTCCCTCGCAGGTAGTTATTTTTATAGCGATTCACACAACGATTTACCATTGCTAAACTTGGTAGACAACCCGATTGCAGTGGATGGCGATGACATTTTGTTAGCCACAGCAAAAAAACGCGGGTGGCCGGCCATTAGTCTGCGTGAAAACTAAATAGCCGAACCGCGGCTGGCACTTATCAAAAGGTTCGAGCCGCCGCGCTTAAACTGAACCACTGAAACAAAAGTGTTCAAGCTTACAGCATGGCGCAATTAGACTCTTCAGCGCTATAAGTATGCAGCTGTAAACTAGAGACAGTTAAGAGGCAGGCAATACCCTAGCAAACACTGCCTTGAGGTATTCGGTCTCGACAATTGCCGGGTGAACCGGATGGTCAAACGTTTGTCCCCCCTGCTCCAAAATTTGTATGTCTCGATCTAAGTGTCGAGCCGAAGCCCGTAAAATATCATTCAAGCGCTCGCGACCTAAGTGCATTGAACAAGAAGCCGATACCAGCACTCCCGCTTTTGACAGTAAGCGAATAGCCAGCTCATTTACTCGGCGGTATGCCTGCTCGCCCGACTTTATATCTTTACGACGCGGGATGAAGGCCGGCGGATCCATAATAATCACATCAAAACGCTCTCCCTCGTCGATGAGAACCTTCATCACATCAAAAGCAGAACCGTGAATAGTTGCCACTTTTTCGCGAACATTGTTGAGCTCAGCGTTTTTCTCAACCGCATCGAGGGCAAATTCGGAACTGTCGACACAGCTCACCGACTCTGCGCCAAAGACTGCAGCCTGAACTCCCCAACCACCAATATAACTGAACACATCCAAGACACGTTTGCCTTTTACATAATGTTCAAGACGGGCGCGACTGGCGCGGTGATCATAAAACCACCCCGTTTTTTGCCCCTGATAAACTGGCACGCTAAAAAGGACATTATTTTCCTTGATATCCACCCATTCCGGCACCTCACCGAAGGCTACTTCGACGTATTCAGGCAACTCTTCTGCACGCCGTATACGCGAATCATTTTTAAATAAAATACCGTTGGGTTTTAACACTTTACACAGCGCTTCGACTAACAACTCTTTGACTTGCTCCATACCTGCCGTCGCAATTTGCACGACCAATATATCGCCAAAACGATCGACCACCAGACCGGGTAAAAAATCACTGTCGCCGTAAACCAACCGATAATAAGGTTGATCGGTCATCCCTTCGCGTAAGCTGAGCGCTATATTTAGTCGATGAACAAACAAAGATTTATCAAGAGGATGGTTAACATCACGACTAAAGAGCCGCGCGCAAATCAAACTATGAGGGTTAACGTAAGCTAAGCCCATCAGCTTACCGCGCGAATTTTTAACCACGACCTGCTGACCCGCCGCAAAGCTTTTAAGCGGGCTTGTCGTCACATCAATTTCATTACTATAAATCCATAGATGACCTGCACGTAAACGTCGATCTTCATTTGGTTTTAATATTAAAACTGGATAACTCTGTTCAGGTAAGTTCAAGTCAGTCATGCGAAGCTCTAATTTGGATGATCGGTGCCGGCTATAAAAAACAGCCCAAGAAGCGACGTGTGAGTATATAGTTATTGCGAGAAAGAAATAGAGCCACGACTAATCTGTTGTTTTTGTGACGCCCACCAAATTCACATCGAATTAGGCCAATAATTCAAAAAAACCAACAGTAAAGGCACTCCAACCAAGGGAAGTACACAGATAGTTTTACGGGTTCAAAGCGTCCGATATCTACAGCAGACAGCGACAATTTCACCACGCGATAGACGCTATAGGGTCACAACGACTCTACCAATCGCCCGTCGTTCAGCAACCTCCGATATGGCTTCAACAGCATTTTCCAGAGGGAAAGTCGCGCCTATATGGGGCCTAAGCTTCCCTTTCGCCGCCATTTGATCGACCCACTGAACATTCTCAACGCCCCTGCCCGGAAAGCGTCGCCCGTACTCACCGGCCCGCACCCCCATAATAGAAAAGCCCTTTATCAGCGCGTAATTTGTTGCAATGCTCGCGTGAACCCCGGAGGTAAATCCCATAATCAACAACCTGCCATCAAAGGCGATACAACGACAGGATTCGTCAAAAACGGAACCGCCTACGGGATCGTAAATCACATCGGCGCCACGACCACCGGTCAGCGCTTTCACCTTATCTCGAAACCCCTCATTCACATCGAGTACGTGATCAACACCGCGCGCCTTAAGAACCTTACGTTTTTCATCACTAGAAGCCGTCGCTATGACTGTCGCCCCAAATATTTTCCCTAATTCACACGCTGCCAACCCGATTCCTCCGGCGGCGCCGTGCACTAAAAGCGTTTCTCCGGCCTGCAGGCGTGCCCTTCGATGCAGAGCCACATACGCGGTTATGTATGCGGAAGCATAAGATGCTGCCTCTGTAAAACTCAGCGAGTCAGGTTTATGCCTTACCACAGTGGCTTGTACATTAGCCTCCTCTGCAAAGCCCCCCAACCCGAGCCCAGCAATGACGTGGTCTCCAATTTTCCAACCGGTCACGCCGTCTCCGATAGCGATAACTTCCCCCGCCCCTTCCATACCTGGCGTAAAAGGTAATGGTGGTTTCATTTGGTAAAGACCCTGGACCATTAAATAGTCCTGAAAACAAACCGAAGCCGCCCGCAAACGCAATTTTATTGTACCCGGCGCGGGCGCGGGCAAAATGACATCCTGAAACTCCAGGTCAGCAAGATTAGACGAGAGTTTTTCACAGACTAAAGCTTTCATTCAATTCGACTTCTCTTTTACGGCGTTTTATATAGGCCGTTATAATAGCAGCATAAACTCAGGGTCAACGCTTTGAAAGCCCCCTATCGGTCACTGGGGTATTGTATTCGTTCGTGGATGCAAAGAAACGAAAACAATTTCAAAGCTTCACTGTTAGTTTCACCATTCTTTTCTGATAGGCCCACCACCCCAATATCGAGACACTTTATGTCGCTTATCTCTGCCTTAAAAGCCGCGCCCCAACATCAGATACAGCGGCGACTACTTTGAAAGCTAGTAAAATGGTCCAGTTTTGAGCGGGAATAACGACCAGACAAGGAGTCATATGGCTTCAAATTAACTCACTTAAACACAGGAATGTTTTTTTTCGGAGCACGGACATTATCTGCATAAATAGCCGATAATGACAAAGAATTCGTTTTTTTTCGCAAAAAAAAGCGAATTGTCCCGCATCAGGGCTAGTCAAGCGGCCTCTGGGAAGATAGTCTCCGTGTTCTCAATTTACACCCGTTGCCCGAGGTTTCTCTTCGGCGCACAATTTTAATCAAAATCCCTTTTTTTGGAGATCATTATGAGAGAAGCAGTTATTGTTTCTACAGCGCGTACGGCGCTCACAAAAGCCGGCCGTGGCGCATTTAATAATACACACGGAATTAAGCTAGCCGCTCATTCAATTCAACACGCGATCGCGCGTGCCAATATCGACCCTGCTGACGTTGACGATGTAATACTGGGTAATGCCGCAAATGCCGGTTCTACCGGTATGAATGTCGCTAGAAATGCCGCACTGTCAGCTGGCTGTCCAGTGACTACTTCTGGCACTACTATAAACCGTTTTTGTTCTTCTGGCCTGCAGTCTCTCGCTATGGGCGCGGGACGCATCATTGCCGAAGGCGTAGACATCATGGTTACCGGTGGCGTTGAAAGTATCTCCTTACAAGCCACCAGCAAGCCCGAAGAAAGTGTTGAGCCAGAATTGTATGCAAAATATCCTGGACTCTGGTACCCCATGATCAAGACCGCTGACATCGTTGCACAGCGCTACAATATATCTCGTGCCGCACAGGACGAGTACTCGTTACTTAGCCAGCAACGCACTGCAGCCGGCCAAGAGTCTGGTAAGTTCGATGACGAAATTGTCGCGATGAATACCATCATGAAAGTGAAGAACAAAGAAACCGGTGAAATCACAGAGCAAGCCGCGGTGGCCGAGAAAGATGATTGTAATCGTCCATCAACAACCCTCGAAGGTCTTTCTAGCCTAGCGCCTATCATGGGTGAGGACGCATTCATTACTGCCGGTAACGCGTCTCAGCTTTCTGACGGTTCTTCGGCACAAGTTTTGATGGAACGCGCTGAAGCGGAACGTCGTGGTCTTGATATCCTGGGAACTTTCCGCGGTTTTGCTGTTGGCGGTTGCGAACCTGATGAGATGGGTATTGGCCCAGTCGTCGCTGTCCCGAAACTTTTGAAGGCTAACGGTCTGACGGTTGATGATATTGATCTTTGGGAATTGAACGAAGCCTTTGCCAGCCAGGTTCTTTACAGCCAGGTCCAATTGGGTATTCCATTAGACAAACTAAACGTCAATGGCGGTTCAATCTCTATTGGACACCCCTTCGGCATGTCTGGCTCACGTATGGTTGGTCATCTTCTAATCGAAGGCCGCCGCCGTAAAGCTAAATACGGTGTAGTGACTATGTGTATCGGTGGTGGAATGGGTGCAGCCGGCCTGTTCGAAATTAATTCCTAAGAATTTGCCGATAAAAAAACCGGCGCCTCATTCGAAGCGCCGGTTTTTTTATGTTTGCCGCTCAGTACAGAAAATGCCTTGAACGATCTATTACTGTTACTTCAAAAAACTCGTGTTTCAATAATCCAGCCTCGTCATTATTCACTCTGACATTGCGCATCGTATTCATCTGCCGTCATCAGGTTTTCCAGTTCGGCGACATCATTAGGCTTTAATTTGTAGAACCAACCTTCCGTATAAGGTTCGCTATTAACAATTTCAGGCTCATCTTCCAAGGACTCATTGATAGCGATAACTTCTCCAGAAATGGGCGCATAAAGGTCCGAAGCCGCCTTGACAGATTCGACCACCCCTGCTTCATCACCCGCTGCCAATAGTGTTCCCACTTCCGGAGCCTCGACATAGACCACGTCACCTAGAGCTTCCTGCGCGTGATCTGTAATGCCCACCGTGACAGTGCCATCCTCTTCCAAAAGCGCCCATTCATGACTACTTGCATATTTTAATTCACTAGGTGTATTGCTCATGTAGAAGCCTCATAAAAACTGAAAAGATAGTATCTGGCTGCATTCTACCTATGACAAATACAATTACAAGCAGCAGCAAAAACACTGATCGTTTTGATCGTTAAATGATTTTCCGACTCGCCACAGCACAGTGAGACTGTGTGTAAATGGGGAGCACTAACTGACCCGATCTGCAGCCAAACTTCATTCGAAATAATGGATCGACAACTTAGATTTCGGATAAGCTAATGGGTGTTGATCGGAGGAAACGGCCTGAGACTTTCTTCCCCTCCTGCGTATTGATTCACTGGGCATTATGAACAGCATACCGCTTCATCGTATACGGAACCGATGTGGATACTCTGTGAAAATCGACACACCATTCTTTGAAATCACAAACCCATTGCCTTACGCATCACCTGATGCTTCAACCCTGTCGTTTTATCTAACCAACGCATACCAGTATTTCTCGCCCAACGAACGGGCAAAGCCGGTTGCTCAAACAATCGCTTAAAACCTTCCATACCTGCCATCATCGCCAAATTTGACCCTTTTCGACGACGCTCGTATCGCTGCAACACGGCAAGCTCACCAAAGTTTAGGCTCCGCGCCTCTGCACGTAATAACTCTTCTGCAAGCGCCCTTACATCCAACAAGCCGAGATTGATCCCCTGTCCTGCGAGCGGATGAATAGTGTGTGCGGCGTCGCCAACCAGAGCCAGTCCCGGCTTGACATAAGACACAGCGTGTCGCTGCTTTAAGGGAAAACAAACACGTGAACCGACTGCAGTAATTTTGCCTAGGCGGTACTCAAATGCCGTTGCCAAGTTTTCACAAAATTCCTGATCGCCCAGTGCCATCAAATTATCAGCATATTGGGGGGTCGCCGACCAAACAATCGAACAAAAATGCTCATCAAAATTCGAGCTTTGCAAGGGAAGGAAAGCTAGCGGCCCCTCCGGTAAAAAGCGCTGCCAGGCTGTTTGCTGATGTTTTTTAGAGGTCTGTACCGTCGCTACGATAGCCTTGTGATTATAATCCCACTCCCGCATGAGAAATTCTGCCTGATGGCGAATTTGAGAATTTGCGCCATCCGCGGCGACCACCAAGGGGGCCGTCAATACACGCCCGTCATCCAGAACAATTTCGCTGCCAACACCCCCCACTGAAAAACTTTCCAGCTTCGATTGGTCTATTAACTGAACATTTGGAAATTGCGTCATACGCCGCGCCAGAGCATTTATTGTTAAGCTATTTTCTACAATGTGCCCCAAACAAGGTTGGTTGATGTCATTAGCTGAGAAATCAATACTGGCAGTGCCGTCAGCGTCCCAGACATGCATATGTTGATAAGGACTGACACGTTTTTCACAAATGGCCGGCCATACGTCAAGACTCTGCAGGAAACCCTGTGACGCGACGGTTAGCGCACTCACTCGCGCATCGAAGCCATCAATGGAGTCGTTTTGCTCCGGCCAAGCGGTGGATATTTTTTGTGCTTCTATAACCGCAACACGCATAGAACTGCCGCCTAATGCGCAAGCCAATGCGCTGCCGGCAATTCCCGATCCTACGATAATGACGTCAAAGTTGTGTTTAATATCACCCATTATCCACTCGTCCCGAGGCCGTCAGAAACGATGTATCCCCCTTATCGGCACTTGAAGAAGCCCCGATGACGGAACCACTTGTAACGCCAGCCGCTCCGTCGTGCATACCGGCCGCGTGGGCTATAAAAAAACGTTTTACGGCCGGGGAGACATCAACCACCCCAAG
Source organism: uncultured Cellvibrionales bacterium (assembly GCA_913019905.1). Classification (GTDB taxonomy): domain Bacteria; phylum Pseudomonadota; class Gammaproteobacteria; order Pseudomonadales; family Dasaniaceae; genus Oceanicoccus. The sequence goes on along the minus strand of CAJVZD010000003.1, from coordinate 159,517 downwards.
ACCCAGTTTGCGTAACAGACTTAAGCTCCATTGTTTGTTACTAAACAAGGCGGTTACACGATCAGAAAATAGAACCGTCTTTTTCTGATCAAATTGTTGTAGCTCTATATACTCTTGTAACAAAGTTAACTCACCCAAAGGTTGAGACGAATAAAAAGCCTCTTTCAAAGTTTCCACCAAACGAGCGCAGTCTCGCAGAGCCAAATTAAATCCCTGACCCGCAACCGGATGCATTGAATGTGCGGCATTACCCATGACCACAATGCCCGAACGCACTTGTTCTTTCGCCTCAATCAACCGCAAGGGATAATTAAACCGGTCTCCCACCCGAATAAATTCCCCTTGGCGATGACCAAAACACAGCTGTAATTGCTGCAAAAATTCCTCAGAAGCACACTCACACAAGCGCTGTGCCCGATCGTTATCCATCGTCCACACCAAGGCAGAACGGGACTCACCTGATTCACTCGGCGTCAACGGCAACAGCGCCATTGGCCCTTTATCTGTAAATCGCTCATAAGCGGTTCCATTGTGCGAATCCCGAAAGCTGACATTCGCAATGACCGCCGTTTGCTTGTAATCGGAGACGGCAATATCAATACCGAGAAAATTGCGCATCGTCGAACTAGCACCATCCGCAACAACAGCCAACTGTGCATGCACCGTCTTTAATCGACCAGAAGACTCCTCACCTTGCTGTCCGAGATTTTCTCGAATGACAACATCCACACCGCACTTCCGCGGGACAATAGAAGATACCGAAGCGGGAGCGCAAAATTTAACATTGGGCTTCTGCCGCAGCGCTGCCATTAAAACATCGCCCATCCACGCGTTTTCTACCACATAACCGAGTGACGACCAACCTACCTGTGCAGCATGTAACGTCGCCGAACCGAGGCCTCCGCGGTCAGACACGTGAATTTTTTTGATCGGTGAAAGATGCTTTTTAAGCTCGGGCCAAACGCCTAGCGACTCGAGAATTTTACGGCTTCCGTAAGATAAGGCGGTAGAACGGGCATCGAAGCTCGGATTATAAGACGCATCCGCCTGTCCAGGATCGCTATTCTCGCCTAGAGTTTTCGCCGTAAGAGGGAAACGCTCAACCACTAAAATATCTACTTTTTGTCCCATGGATTCGCTTAGCTGCAACGCTAAACTCGCTCCCACCATACCGCCACCAACGATAACGACATGGTAATTGTCCGCCGCTCCATAAACGTCCGTAATGGGGGCCGGCTCCGCCACTAGCTAGCACCTACTGTCATTAATGCTTCGATTTCTTCAACCGTTTTAGGGACATCCTTCGTCAATACTTCACAGCCGTCTTTAGTCACCAAAACATCGTCTTCAATTCGAATACCAATACCTCGCCACTTCTTGGCGACTTTTTTATTGTCCGGCGAAATGTAGATACCCGGCTCAACGGTCATGACCATACCGGTTTCCAGCACTCGCCATTGGTTACCCACTTTGTAATCGCCAACATCGTGAACATCCATACCCAGCCAGTGCCCAGCTCGATGCATGTAGTATTCGGAATAGGCTTCTTTTTCAATTAGTGCTTTCAAGGAACCTTTCAAGATTCCAAGCTCCATTAAACCTTTTGTAATGACCTTGACCGTCGCGTCGTGGAATTCATTCCAATGCCCACCAGGCTTAATGGTTTTAATAGCAGCCAACTGAGACTTCAAGACCACTTCATAGAGTGCTTTTTGTTCAGTAGAAAATTGACCGTTTGACGGAAACGTCCGGGTTATATCTGCGGCATAATGGTCCAACTCACACCCGGCATCGATGAGCACCAAATCTCCGTCCTTGATGGTGTCCCTATTCTCAAGGTAGTGCAAAATACAGCCGTTTTTACCGCTGCCAACGATCGAGGAGTACGCTGGAGCTCGGGCACCATTCATGGCAAACTCATGCAGTATTTCCGCTTCCAGTTGATATTCATTGACACCAGGCTTGCAATACTTCATTGCGCGGATATGTGCTGCGGCTGAAATTTTCGCCGCTTTCCTCATGATCTTTATTTCTGTTGCACTTTTATATAGTCGTTGATCATGTAGTAAATGATCCAGATCCAGAAACTCCCCCGGCGGATGCGCACCCGAGCGCACTTTCGAACGAATGACATTCACCCACTCCATGACGCTTCGATCGAATTCTGCATGGCGGCCCATGGCATAATAGACGCGTTCGCGACCTTCAATCAGGCCTGGCAATATATCGTCAATGTCACTGATCGGAAATGCATCGTCGGCACCGTAGATTTCACAAACACCCTCTGGACCTGCACGATAGCCATTCCACAGTTCCATCGACGCGTCACGCTCACGACAGAAGATGACACATTGCCCGTGTTTTCGGCCAGGCAGTAATACCAACACGGACTCGGGCTCGGCAAAACCGGTTAAATAGAAAAAGTCGCTATCCTGCCGAAAAGGGAATTCGCAATCTCTATTTCGAATATGCTCATGGGCGGAGGGGACAATTGCGATGCTGTTGGGATCCATTTGCGCCATTAGCTGTTTGCGGCGTCGAGCATGCTCTTTTTTTCCAATTTTCATAATACTGTGTTACGCCTTCTTTCGTCCATTGACTGGTAACTTGCACGGATAAAACGTCTTAAAATCAGTGTAACTTTTTATTTTTGCCCGAGAACAGATCAGAGGGTGACCGAACGGGAGTCTCATCACTAGTGGTATGTAGCTCCTCGTCTGTCGATGCCTCAACGACTTCGTCTAATCGACCACACTCCATGTAGATAGTAATCGCTGCCAACCGAAGATACTCACTTATTTCAAAATAATCCCGCTCTCTTTGTTCTTCATCAATATCTTCGTCAGTTAAGACAACCTGGCTAATAGCCCCCATATCACTCAAGGCCTCTGCAACATTTTCAGAGTACTGGCGGGGCCCGCTACGTGCCTGCGCGTCTTTGCCTCCCATCGCAAAACCGGCCAAAAATCCTTTACACCATTGACTCAGACAATCAACACGCTGGGTGATTTCGACGGCGTCGTCGGGCAGCAACAACCGGTAATCCAAATTAACTGCACTAAACTGCTGACTACTTGACCTATGCAGTTGGGTCAGCAAACGATTTTCGTCGCTATTGGGTGGCTCGACACTCTCAATATAAGTTTGAGCTTGAGATAACCACGTTTCCATTGTCGGCTCACGTCCAACGGCAATTTGGCCGCTTAAGAACCCCTGTAACTGAGACGGTGATTGCATAACGCCGAGACGCCAAAACAAATCTGCTACTTCATCAAATTCAGGCATAGCAGTTTCGTTATCGGGCATGGTTTTCTCAATTTTATTTGTTAATAAATTATCGCACATCAATAAGGTATTTTAGCCGCTGCCCACCCTATTTGCACCCCTTGTTAAAACGAAGACTTTGGCACCGCAAGGATGAGATTGTATAAAACCAGACCCGTCTTTAAGCTTTTTCTGCAAGTATCTGCCAGATCATTGAAATTTAAGGTATTTATTACATTGACCGAGTGCCGAGAGAGAACTATATTAATAGGGATTTATTGGAACCCGATGAGCTAATGGCAGATTTACAATTGAAAGCGCTAGCACGTAAAATTGACGATCTTATCCAGCTATGTGACCAACTGGATGCTGAAAATCGCCAACTTAAAAGTCAGGCAATCGACTGGGCTGTTGAGCGCGAACAATTAATCGAAAAATCTACGATGGCGCGCAGCAAAGTTGTCGCCATGATCAATAAGCTAAAAGCTCTGGAGCAGGAACAGTGAGTAACGACACCGTAATTGTCACGATCCTTGACAAAGAATACCAAGTAGCTTGCCCCATTGGCGAACAGGACGCCTTGCGAGAATCTGCCGATTACCTGAACACACAAATGCGCAGCATCAAAACAACCGGTAAAGTCATTGGCTTGGAGAGAATTGCAGTCATGGCGGCCCTAAACATCGCCAACGAACTGCTAAAAAATGACGGCCCCGAAGTAGAATCGACGGCAGATGTCGCGGCGAACAATGCCCAGTTAAAAGGCATCAATGAAAAACTGGAAGACGCACTGCACCGCTTTCGACAACTTGAAATCGGCTAAGCCCACCTCGATCAGCAGCCAACAAATTGATCAATAAATGAAACGCTCCATAAATTCAGCTCTACAAATCTAAGCTGAATTCTTAATTTGAAACAGATTTCAGCAAATTCACCTTTAGCATCGTCCATAGACTGAGTTATAATTGTTCCGCTCCCTGTGATATTTGCCAGACAGTTACGTCCCTGAGCCGATGCGCATTACCCCGGCGGATCCTCGTTTTTTTGGCGTGCATGCCCGTTCTGCGGGAAGCCCGATATTTTACAGGAACCACCACTTTGAACCGTTGGGTTCAAGGACCATTGCCAGCGGTATCTTGGGGAGCTCTTTTCTAAACGCGTATTTTCTCTTCAAACTATGACAGGGTTTCATAGGTGGATCTTCCCGCAACCTCACCTCCAGACAAACCCCTGTTAAGAAAAATACTTCGCGAAAAAAGGAATAGACTAAGCCGCCACCAGCAAAGCGTTGCAGCAATCAACCTCGATAAACAAATAGCGCGAAGCGGTCTGCTGCAGCGAAGTCGAAACATCGCTCTCTATTTTGCAAACGATGGTGAAATAGACCCCCGCCTTTTAATTTCACGACTAATGAAATACCGATGCCACTGTTATTTCCCAGTTATATTGCGGGACAAATCGCTTCGATTCGCACGATATCAACCGACGGATAAACTCATTAAGAATCGCTATGGAATTCCAGAACCAAGCCATAAATCGATGGACGGCACAGCTTTGCGAAAACCATGGGTCATGAATTTGGTGTTTTTACCTCTAGTCGGCTTCGATCGACTTGGCGGGCGCCTTGGCATGGGGGGAGGATTTTACGACCGTACTTTCCAAGGAACGCAAAGAAAAAAACGACTATCAACACCTCTTTTGGTCGGATTAGCACATCACTGTCAAGAAGTAGAACAATTGACAGTAGATAACTGGGACGTTCCCTTATCCAAACTTGTTACCGACCAAGAGCTGATCACTATTGCGCCCAAAAACTAAGCTTTCCCTGACGCAAAAACCACCAATCAAAACTTCGGTATTTTCAGTTCGTTTTGAAAAAACACTCTTTTCCCAATACTCTAGTCGATCCATGATGGTACTATTTATTCCAATTCAGTTTAGTCCGATTCCGTTTCGCCGCTGAGAAACAATTGATAGCCAGGATTATCAGTTTCTTCCTGAAAGTGGTAATTCAGCTTATCGAAGAACGCCGTTAGCGCTGCACGATCGCTCCTCGGTGCTTGTAAGCCCACAAGCACCCGACCGAAGGCGGAACCATGATTTCGATAATGAAACATAGAAATGTTCCACTGCTGGCCAATATGACTGAGGAATTTAAGTAATGCCCCGGGACGTTCGGGAAATTCGAAACGATAAAGAAGCTCATGCTTGATTTCTGCAGGCGCATGCCCGCCAACCATATGGCGGATATGTAACTTAGCCATCTCATTGTCAGTCAAATCGACAACTGGGTAGCCCTTTTTTTCCAGATCTATCACCAAATCTTGCCTATCTCTGCCCTGCGCCGCAATTTGGACGCCAACAAATATCCTGGCCTCGGTGCTATCGGCATAACGGTAATTGAACTCGGTAATGTTTCTTTTGCCCAATACCGCACAAAACTTCTTGAAGCTACCGGGCCGCTCGGGAATTTTGACACTAAAAATTGCCTCTCGCTTCTCGCCAAACTCCGTTCGCTCAGAAATATAGCGAAGTCGATCAAAATTTGTATTGGCGCCACTATCAATCGCCAATAGCGTTTTTCCTTCGAGACCATGCTCTACAACGTACTTCTTCAAACCCGCTAAGGCTAATGCGCCGGCGGGCTCGGCGATCGAACGGGTATCATCAAAAATATCTTTAATCGCCGCGCAAATTTCATCGGTCGTTACCGTGATGGAATCATCGATACTCTTGCGTATGACCCTAAACGGTTCTTTGCCGATTCTCGACACAGCAACACCATCAGCAAAAATACCAACTTGCGGTAAAGTGACTCGCCGACCTGCGTCCAATGCGGCTTTTAAACAAGCCGCGTCTTCGGGCTCTACTGCTATCAATCTAACGTCGGGCCTTACATACTTAATATACGCAGCAACACCGGCCAATAATCCACCACCACCCACCGGCACAAAAACCGCGTCGAGAGGGCCGCTGATCTGGCGCAATATCTCCATTCCGATAGTACCCTGGCCCGCAATGACATAAGGGTCATCATAAGGATGGACATAGACCAGCCCTTTTTCAGCAACCAGCGACTGCGCATGCGCCGATGCTTCGTCATAGGTATCACCATGCAAAATGACTTTCGCACCTCGACCACGGACTGCGTCTACCTTGATAGCCGGGGTGGTTTTTGGCATCACGATGGTTGCCTTTACACCCATTTTTAACGCTGCTAAGGCCAAACCCTGAGCATGATTACCGGCCGAAGCGGCAATAACACCTTTAGCTAACTCCTCTTTAGTCAAATGCGCCATTTTGTTGTAGGCACCACGAATTTTAAATGAAAAGACAGGCTGCAGGTCTTCCCTTTTCAGCAAAATCTCATTATTAAAACGCTTGGATAAGATCGGTGCGTGATCAATAGGCGTTTCGATCGCCACGTCATAAACACGCGCGTCAAGAATTTTTTTAATATAACTTTGTGGCATTGAGCAGCTTCTTCTATCTATCTATAGCAGGTAGCGCGCATACTAATGCCTTGAGCCGGAAAATTCAGTAATTGCATGGCTAATTTTAACTTTTTCTTGCTGGCGCGTGGTAAAAGAAAAAAACTGACCGATTGATACAAACTTTTGTCGCCTATTCTGTTGACGGCTTTATAATAGGTAATTCCAAAGAATGCTCATGCCCTTTTAGGATTTATCCATCATGACCCAAGATGAACTAAAAAAAGCAGTTGCCCGCGCCGCTATTGATTACATCATGCCAAAATTAGATGACAAAAGCGTGGTAGGAATCGGAACAGGCTCGACGGCAAATTACTTTATCGATTATCTGGCTGAAGTAAAAGCTCAAATAAATGCCACCGTCGCAAGTTCGCAAGCGTCCGCCGACCGACTGAAAAGCCATGGAATTCCTGTTCTCGAATTGAATGTCGTCGATGAGGTTACCGTGTATGTGGATGGAACTGATGAGTCTGACCATCAACTTTGCCTCATAAAAGGCGGGGGCGCAGCGCTAACCCGAGAAAAAATAGTCGCTGCTGTCGCGAAAGAATTTGTCTGTATCGCCGACGGAAGTAAATACGTCGAACGACTAGGTAATTTCCCTCTGCCGATAGAGGTCATCCCGATGGCACGTAGTCATGTCGCCAGAGAATTGGTAAAACTGGGCGGAGACCCCGTTTACCGAGAAGGCGTGATCACAGACAACGGCAATATCATTCTCGATCTATACAACTTCATGATCCCGGACCCCCAGGAAACAGAGCGTAACATTAACAATATTACCGGTGTCGTCACCAACGGTATTTTTGCCCTGCGTCCCGCGGACATACTATTATTGGCCACCCAAGAAGGTATCCAAAGCCTGTCAGCCAAATAAATTAGACACTGAAATTTCATTTAGAATGACCTTACGATAGCTGCCAGCCTAAAGCAGCAGCTATCGTAAGGAAATTCGATTTATCGAGCAAGGTATGGGTCAATGACGTCCACAAGACGCTGCAAGGAGCCACGATTTTGTTCGACGACTTGTAAGGCCGCACTGCCCATACGCCTTCGCTTCATCGGATCTTCAAGTAAACTTTGCAGCTCCCTTAATAGAGCAGTTTCATCATTCGCCACGACCAGGGCGTCTGCTTCTTGAAGCTTATTGCTGATATCAAAAAAATTATAGTGACTGCTGCCGGTGACAATAGGTAAAGCCCATGCCGCTGCCTCCAACATGTTATGACCACCATTACTGACTAGACTACCTCCCACCACAGCGATGTCCGCACAGCCATACAATAAAAGCAGCTCACCCATGGTATCGCCGACCATTACCTGCGTACTGGAGAGAACAGACACGCCGCTTGATCGCCGGATAGTTTCAAACCCAAGCTGCTCACTCATAACGACGACCCTAGAAAACCGTTCCGGATGACGCGGCACCAAAATCAGCAATGGTGGAGCGTTGGTTCCGCCCTCTAATTCAACGAGTAAATGCTGATAAGCCGATAGAATCAGTTCTTCTTCACCTTCATGGGTGCTGGCGGCAAGAACAACGAGCCGCGAATTAAGTCTTTTGCCAGATTCACATCCGCTAACCGTTTCTTCACCATCATCTATAACCGAAGCGTTAGTCCACTGTGTTTTAAGGCACCGAGCTTGTTCGACCAACACTTCCGGCAGATCTATATCAAACTTAATGCTTCCGGTAATTGATAAATTTTCTCTTGGCAGTCCCAATGAGAGAAACCGATCTCCATCGTTCGAGTGCTGGGCAGCGATACTGGATATCTCCTCCAACATCCCGCCGCTCAAGGAGGGTAGCTTCCGATACCCATTCACAGATTTCTCTGATAACCGCGCATTTGCCAAGACGACCGGAATTGCATTCTGGTAACAATAATGAATTGTATTAGGCCATAACTCGGTCTCCATAATAATTAATACTCGTGGGGAAACTCGGGTCAAAAACCGTTTTATAGATCCGGGGAGATCGTAAGGTGCATAGACATGAAATACTTCATCTGCGAGTAGAGCTTTTACTCGTTCAGAACCGGTCGGAGTCATCGTCGTTATCACAATTGCCCGATCGGGATAACGCTGCTGTAACTGCCGAACTAGCGGCACCGCCGCAATAGTCTCACCGACTGAAACAGCATGAACCCAGATACAATCATCAAAGGAAGGGGCGGTAAATAGTCCGAAGCGTTCCCGGACCCGATCCCCATACTCGGGCGCGCGAATGGACCGATAGGCTAACCGCAATAAGATGAACGGCATCATCAAATAGAAAAATAAAGTGTAAAGCGTGCGAGCCATAAAGTAGTCGTATTGTCAGTTAATTAACATCGGTGATATAGTTTGAATTTAGACCTCACATCAACCGCCCTAGCCTAATACACCACTTATTCTTATCAATCAGCATAACCTTTGCTGCTAATACAAGCCAGTTGCAGTCATATGTAAACCGAAAAATAGGATATACTGTCGCTAGATAAACAGCCTAAATACACAAACTATGACAACAACTCAAATTAACGTTGATATCGTCATAATCGGAGGCGGAATAGCTGGCCTCTGGTTATTGAACCGACTATGCAGCAACGGACACAATGCCATTCTATTCGAGCAGGGCGAGCTTGGCAGCGCCCAAACCATCGCCTCTCAAGGCATGATCCACGGTGGCATAAAATACGCGTTAGGGGGAATTTTAACCGGGGCGTCGGAGGCAATTGCCGACATGCCCGATCACTGGCGGCGGTGCTTGCAAGGTGAGGGCGACGTCGACTTACGCGGCGCGAAAATTCTCAGCGACCACTTTTACCTGTGGTCAACACAATCGATCAGTTCTCGTGTTAGCTCCTTTTTTGCCAGCAAAGTGACCCGGGGTCGAGTTGACAACGTACCTAAATCAGCACTGCCGGAAGTCTTTGATCATAGTGAGTTCAAAGGAAAACTCTACAAATTAGCTGATTTAGTTCTCGACGTGCCCTCAGTAATTGCCAAACTGACGGCTAATTGCGCAGGGAGTATTTTTTCCATCGATTGGAAAAAAAGCCGATTGAAGAAAAACAGTAACAGCTCCATCGACTATTTGTCGATAGAAATAGACAAGCAAACGACTCTAAATATCAACGCGCAGCAGTTCATTTTTACTGCCGGCGAAGGTAATGAGGCCTTGCAAACCATGGTGTCAAGTGACAGACCAGCCATGCAGCGACGCCCCTTAAAGCAGGTGTTAGTAAAACACTCTTACAATCACGCAATTTATGCGCATTGTATGGGCAGTAATCCTTCGCCAAGACTGACCATTTCCAGCCATGAGACTGCGGATGGAAAGATGGTCTGGTACCTTGGCGGCGATTTAGCGACGCAAGGTGTCGCACTCAGTGACACTGAGATTATCGATAATGCAAAAAAGGAATTACGGGAACTATTTCCCTGGCTGGACTTCAGTGACAGCGAATGGGCAACACTGTACATTAATAGAGCCGAACCGCAGCAGAAAGGCCTTATTAAACCCGATAAGGCATTCGTAGCCGCAGCACACTCCTGCAGTAATGCGTTAGTAGGCTGGCCCACAAAACTCACCTTATCACCCAATATGTCCGATGAAGTTATTACCTTGCTTGAAGCGAGGAAAATTGCACCTCAGTTTGAGCATAAACATCCAGCTCTGCAGCAATTGCCTGTTCCAAACATAGCGAGTCCTTGTTGGGAATCGGTTTTCAGTAAAAAAGTTGAATAGGATAGTTATTCTTTATGCGTCTACGCCCCTTTGGCAACACTGGTATTGAAGTCAGTCCGATCGGATTAGGTACGGTTAAGCTTGGCCGCAATAAGGACGTAAAATACCCGGAAAGCTTCGTCATTCCCAATGACAAGAAAGCCAGAGATTTAATTCATCTCGCAAAAGACCTCGGTGTCAATTTAATCGATACCGCCCCGGCATACGGAAACAGCGAAGAGCGACTGGGCAAACTGTTAACACAGCAGCGTCAGGACTGGGTAATCTGCTCTAAAGTTGGCGAAGAATACGATAATAACAAATCTATCTTCGACTTTAGCGCCGGCCATACTAGGCTAAGCGTTGAACGCAGCCTGCGTCGGCTTCATACAGACTATATCGATATCGTTATGGTGCACTCAGACGGCAACGATCTGGACATCATTTCCCGGGCTGATACGCTTTCTGAATTAGAGAAGCTAAAGCAAGAAGGGCTCATTAGATCTTTCGGCATGTCGACAAAAACCGTCGAAGGAGGACTAAAAGCTGTGGATGTTGCCGACGGGGTAATGGCAACTTACAATTTAGAATATCAGGCAGAGAAGCCTGTTATCGAATATTGTGGTCAACAACAGAAAGGACTGCTAATCAAAAAAGCATTCGCCAGTGGTAATTTATGTAGCAAAGGCACAGACCCGGTACAACAATCCATGGATTTTATTTTTTCGCATGCAGGCGTCAGCAGCGTTATTGTAGGAACTATAAACCCACGACACTTGCAAGAAAATGTGAACGCTGTAATCGCAGCAATATCAAATCAGCGCTGATATGCACCAAGAGCCCGCATTTCTCCATTGACTGATTCTGACCTTACGGCAGTAATCTGGTAGAAAGAATGATCACAGTTTTTACAATAAGACTCGTTTCCAGCAATGAAAAGATACTCAATTAGGGCTATATGATAAGGCTTTAATCACTACAGGCCATCATTTTACCCGCACAGTACCCAAAAATAAAAAAACAAAGAAGCGGTTTCATTTAAGTCATTAAAAATATTACCGGAACTAAAAATGCCCATCGTGAAAATTAACAATCTTGTCAAGAGATACCCAGTCCCTGAAAATCCTCACACCACTTTTTATGCAGTAGATCATATTTCCCTGGATATATTGGACGGTGAAATATTTGGTATCCTCGGCCCTAATGGCGCGGGCAAGACGACGACTTTAGAAATGATTGAGGGACTGACTGATATTGACGAAGGTGAAGTTACGATCGCTAACATCAATGTCAAAACTAGCCCTTTTGAAATAAAAGAGATTATTGGCGTGCAACTACAAGCCAGTGAATATTTTGATAAACTTTCTCTGCGGGAATTGTTAGACCTTTTTTGCAAACTCTATCAAAGCCCCCGACAATCCGAAACATTACTCGCAAAAGTTAACTTAAGCGACAAGTCTAACGCCACACCTGAACAGCTGTCCGGCGGCCAGAAACAACGTTTTTCTATCGCCTGTGCTTTGGTCAATGATCCAAAAGTACTTTTTCTCGACGAACCCACAACCGGGCTCGACCCACAAGCCAAACGTAATCTTTGGAACCTGGTGAAAAAACTTAATGCATCGGGGATGACCATCGTTATAACAACACACAACATGGAAGAGGCTGAGTTCTTGTGTCAACGCATTGCCATTATGGATCAAGGGAAAATCATAGCTCTTAACTCTCCGTCAAATCTCATTCTAAAATATGCACCCGAGCCTCCAGAAACCGCCCTTCACGGAAACCTGGAAGACGTTTTTTTACACCTAACCGGCAACGCTCTTAGGGATTAACTATGAATGCATCAGCGTTAACAATGGCTAATGTTTTTTTGAAAATTTTTTTGCGGGACAGGCAAGCAATTTTCTTTATTGTTTTCTTTCCCATTATTTTCATGACCGCACTGGGTTACGGCTTCAATGGCAGCTCTGGCCCCCAAGAAATAGGTGTTATAAAACTTTCGTCAAGCAAACTTGCTGAAAATTTTCTTAAAAAGCTAAATAGTCACCCTGAGTTTAACGTCACTGAAGGCAGTCGATTAGAAATACAAGAATCGATGGATAAAAACCTACTATCCGTTGCAGTGGTTTTACCAAAAGATTTTGAAAGTTCCAGTAGCAGTTCAAACGTCGAGTTGTTGATGGACTCGTCTCAACTAAATCAAGTTGGCCAAGTCATTCAAAAACTACAAAAATTTATAATCGACCTGGAAAGAGAGGTTCGACAAGTAGAACCTCTCATACAGCTAAATATAAAGGACATCCAGGACCGCCCATTACGTTATATCGACTTTCTTTTACCGGGGTTATTGGCTTTCACATTAATGCAAATCAGTATTTCTGGCAGCGGTTTCAACATCGTAGAATTTAGACGTAAGGGTATTTTGAAAAGACTATTCGTGACTCCTCTAAAACCAAAAGATTTTATCATCGGAGTTGTTATTGCTCGTTTGTTATTGTGCTTAGTACAGCTGACCTTAATGTTATGTATTGCGATTTTCTTTATGGGAGTCAGTATCGCAGGCAATATCGCAGCACTCTATTTTATTATAATTCTCGGTACCATCGTTTTTCTATGTATCGGCTTTTCACTTGGCAGCATTGCAAAAACTCAACAATCAATTCAAGGCTTGGCTAATCTAGTCATATTTCCGCAGATGTTTTTGTCTGGAATATTCTACCCAATTCAATCTTTACCGGAGATATTACAACCCATCGCAGCCGCGCTGCCATTAAGCTTTATTGCTACAGCGCTGCGTGAAATTTCAACCAACGGCATGACACTATTAGGCATCCTGCCTAATCTGGCGGGGATAGCGACTTGGCTTCTAATCGGTTTTTTTGTTTCAACGCGCTATTTCGTATGGAAAGAAGTAGCACACTAGCCTTGCGCTTTTACAACAAACATTACGTTGTCGAAAGCAGTCGTGACCTAGCTATTTTTACCCAGTACTTTATCTACTATTGCGGTGGTTGAACAATCATCGAAAAATGACAGGGCTTGAACACTGCCTCCGTAGGATTCAACTATCTCCCACCCGACTACACTTTCTTTTTTGTAGTCACCCCCTTTTACCAATACATCAGGTTTGATGACGTCCAACAGTGTTTCGGGAGTATCACCTTCAAAGGACACCACCCAGTCAACCGATTCTAAACCGGCTAATACGGCCATACGTCTGTCGACTGGATTGATGGGGCGTCCCGCACCCTTCAATCGATTCACCGAATCATCACTATTAATCGCCACAATCAGGCGATCACCCAAATCGCGAGCCTGTTCTAAATAGCCGACATGACCCGCGTGAATAATGTCAAAACAGCCGTTAGTGAATACGATTTTCTCACCGTGATTTCGCGCGTTATCGACCGCCACCTTCAATTGTTCGACCGAAACTGCGCCGCGCTCCGCGCCTTGCTCAACACCGACTGCTCGCCTTAATTCAGGCGCACTTATCGCAGCTGTTCCTAACTTACCAACAACGATACCGGCCGCAATACTTGCCAGGGAAACAGCTTGCGGCAAAGATTCTCCCGACGTTACTGCCGCTGCCAAAACGGCAATAACCGTATCACCCGCCCCGGTGACATCGAAAACCTCGCGCGCTCGAGCAGGAAAATGTAATTCCGTTTCACCAGGACGCAACAAGGTCATACCGTGTTCGTGGCGGGTCACTAAGAGAGCATCTAAATCACACTCTTTGATTAACGCCTGACCTTTCTTAACCAATTCCTGTTCGTTGGCACAGGGACCAACAATTGTTTCAAATTCCTGTAAATTAGGTTTTATCAGTGTCGCCCCGCGGTATCGAGAAAAATCACTGCCTTTGGGATCAACAAACACGGGGATATTCGCTTTTCTTGCCGCTTGAATTAGCGGCTGTGGATCGGCGAGAGCCCCTTTTGCGTAATCGGAAAGAATCACCGCACCGGTACCTCCCATCAGTGCCTGTGCTTTTTGATTCATGGCCTGCGCATCGGCCTGGGAAAAACGCTCTTCGAAATCCATGCGGATGAGCTGCTGATGACGGCTTATAACCCTTAGCTTGGTTATGGTTGGCAGTCCATCAACTTCATAAAACTCACCGTAAACATTAGCAGCAGCCATCGATTCAGCTAGCGCTGCGGCTGCTTCATCTTTACCCACTATACCAACCAGAGAGGCCCCGGCACCAAGAGCCGCTATATTCAACGCGACGTTTGCTGCTCCACCGGGACGGTCCTCTAGTTGCTCCACTTTAACAACGGGCACTGGCGCTTCGGGAGATATTCTTGACGTTGCTCCGTGCCAATAGCGATCTAACATTACATCACCAACGACCAGTAGCTGAGCTGTATCAAAGCGGGGCATTGAGAGCTTCATCGAATATCCAAATCCTTAAGGGGGTAAATTTTGGAAATGATAGCATAAGAATGTTTAACTGAGTGAGATGTCTTACCGGCGATAGACCTTGCTCGCAAACAACAAGGCAGTTAAAGGATGTCAAAGCCACCCCACGCGGATGTCTCGATCGGCATTAAATAATACCGGATTATCCTCGGCCCAAAAACACGCAAAAGACTGCGAATGTCACCGGCACTTTCGGCGCTTGTCGATTATACGGATCGGCAGACATTTATAATTGCCGCTACTTTCTATTTCAGTTATGGTTCGTCACCTGTTCAACCGACTATCACGCAGAATATAATCGGGCTCGAAAAGCTCTTTTAAGGATTAATATGTCAGTCAACCTCCCAATTAACATAGAGCAGGTAAAAGGCTTTCTCGCTGAAGACGAAGCCAACGCTTTATATCAACATTCTCTAATTTTGTCAGAGAAAGCACCGGTGCTGGAAATTGGCAGTTACTGCGGCAAGTCAACCATTTACATTGGCACAGCCTGTAAAAACACCGGCGGAGTATTATATGCTCTCGACCATCACCGTGGCTCTGAAGAGCATCAAATCGGCGAGGAATATCACGATTCGGCTTTGTACGACTCCAGCGTCGAACAGGTGGATACTTTTAAAGAATTTCGCAAAAATATTCGCGCCGCAGACCTGGAAAATACTGTTATTCCACTGGTGACCACCTCACAGTTAGCGTCTCGGGGCTGGGCCACGCCTTTGTCGATGGTGTTTATCGATGGCGGACATAGCATGGAAGCCGCCATGACCGACTACCGAAGCTGGGCTAGCCATATTATTTCAGGCGGAGTTTTGGCTATTCACGATTTATTTCCCAATCCGGATGAAGGTGGCCAAGCACCGATAAGCATTTATCGCTTGGCGCTCGCATCCGGGTTATTTGAGGAAATTGAAGTGGTCAATACACTAGGCTTATTGCGAAGAGTTTAAGCGGTGTTTTTACGGATTCGCTAATCAACGACTCTCATTTTACTTGAGGCTTGGTCCTCTTCGGCGACACTTAGAATGTTAACGCTAGTGAATAGCTGTGCGGCAGAAGTATATTGTGTTAATGCATCGGCAGCCAACAAAATTGCGCCGGCAGTCCACGTCGGCTTTTCGTCGGGCCACAATACATCCTGAACAAATTGATAACCGGTCCAATAAGAGCCATCGTTCAAGCGCCACTGGTGTAACCAGCTGTAAAGAGTTACCGCGCGAGCATGATCTCCAGCGGCGAGCAACGCTAATGTCAACTCACATGATTCAGCTATCGTTACCCACGGCTCATCCGATACGCAGCGGCAACCCAAATCGTTTTCCACAAATTTATCCCAACCGTCCTTCAGTCGGGCTTGCGATTGAGCCTTATTGAGAACACCGGTGAGAATAGGATAAAACCAATCCATGGAATAGCGATCTTTACTTTCCCAGGTCCGATCAAATCGCTCTGGCTTATGAACGAGTGCATCACCCAAGCGTGCTCTGGCGTCTAACCAATGTGAGCATTCTTTGTTTAAGCTTATTGCAATATTGGAAGCGCACTCGAGACTTTTGTAGATGGAACAACATCCGGTAATAAGAGCATCAAGCTTTGGCTCTCCGAATTTGTCCACAGCCCACTGAATCTCGCCATGTTCTGATTGTAAATTTAACACAAACTCCATAGAGCGCCTTACAACTGGCCACATGTCAGATAAAAATTGTTCGTTTTCGGAAATGAGAAAATGGTGCCAAACTCCTGTTGCAACATAAGCGACAAAATTCGTTTCGCGGCGCTCGCCATTGTCAATCTCCCCTTCCTTGTATGCTGCCCACCAACTACCATCTTCGAGTTGGGTATGGGATAACCAGGCATACGCTTTTTCAGCGGCGTCCCACTCTCCGCCAATGGACAATCCCATTGCTGCTTCAACATGATCCCATGGGTCGGCATAGCTACCTTCAAACCATGGAATAGATCCATCTTCTTGTTGGCAATTAAGTATAAACTCGACCGTGGGGCGAAAAAAATCGACCGGAAATAAACCCTTGGATAGAAATACGCCGCTCATTAGACTGCCTCTTTCCTAAAATACATCACCACGCTTTTCCCCATCACCGGATTCAGTAATTTCTCCAGAGTGCGCGTAAAGAGCGGCTTATCCATTAAATCCCAGACCAAAAACCGATGGTACTGCTTGATAATCCAATTGTTGTCCTGGTTTTTCCAGGCGATACATTTCATCCACCAAAAAGGCGAATGTAATGCGTGCGCCCAGTGCCTGTGCAATGTGCTAAAACCCATTGATTCAATTTGCTTATTGAGTTGACTCGCTTCGAAAATTCGCAAGTGGCCTCCCTCAACATTGTGATATGCCTCGCTAAAAAACCAGCAAATTTTTTCGGGCCACGCTCTGGGCACGCTCGCACAAAACAATCCACCGGGCTTCAAAACACGATTAATTTCGCAAAGTGCCGCTTCGTAATCAGGAATATGTTCTAAGACTTCGGAGCATATGACTTTATCAAAGGTATTGTCGGCAAAAGGCAATTGCAGGGCATTTGCGGCTGACAATCCAAAGCTCTTTGCGGAATTACCGGACTGATCAAAGGCTGCGAACTTTTCTTTACTGGCCTTAAGATCCTTCAGACTCAGATCGACACCCACAGCTTGCACATCTTGCTCAAGATAGACGGAAATAACGTGACGACCTTCGCCGCAGCCCAGATCGAGAACGACATCTCCGGGCCTCAGTTGTAAGTGCTTAAAATTGACTGTTAGCATGGTTGTTCCAGTCCTCTAGCGCTACCTTTCAAGATTTGCTGGTAATAGTTGGTCATTTGTCCGGCTGCACGGTGCCAACAAAATAATTCATTAATTCTATGGCGGCCGGCAGCTCCCAGCTGTTCTCTTTCGCCGGCATTTTCAAGTAATTGAGCCACTGCTGCGGCTATCGCTTTGCTATCTTCTATTGGCACCTGCACCCCGGCGTCACCGACCACTTCCGGCAGCGCGCCACCATCAGTCGAAACCACGGGAACTCCGCATGCCATCGCTTCACCCGCGGGTAAACCAAAACCCTCGTAAAGAGAGGGCACCACAACGACCTGCGCTTCAGAATAATAATTGACGAGTTGCTCGGTCGTTATTCCACTGACAAACTTAATATTCTCAGCAATCTGCAAGCGTTCAATTAATTTCTCGGTATCACCACCCGGTTTGGGCTGACCGACCAGCAACAACTCCAACTTAGGGTAGGTTTTTAGCAGTAGTGCAACCGCTTCCAATAAGTACCGAACACCTTTTAAGGGAGCATCGGCTGAAGCTGTTGCCATAATTCTAAAAGGTATGCGGTCTACGCCATCGACTGGACGAAATTCATCTGTATCGATACCGTTATAAACCAAGCTAATGGCTTCTGGATCAATTTCAAAGGCAGAAACAATGTCGTTACGAGAACGCTCCGAGACAGTGACAATATGCGCGAGACGCTGAGCCACTTTCTTTTGCATCACGAGAAAGGAATGCCAGCGTCGAATCAGTATTCTCTCTCTCCAGTCGTTCGCCGCATTCAGGGCAATTTGCAAATCGCTGGTTATCGGATGGTGGATGGTGGTAACCAAGGGAAAACCGCGCTGCTGCAGCTGCAACATCCCCCAGCTAAGACATTGATTATCATGAATAATATCGTAGTGACGACCCTTCTTTTGCAAGTGTTTTAGCACCCGCCGGCCGAAACAATAGGGTTCTGAAAATGCCCCAGTCAATTTGCCGGTCCATTCAATAATATTGGTTAAGGAACTTAAATGTCGAAGTCGCAGTGAACCCAGGCCCGTCTCAAAAAGATTCAAGCCAGGCATTTTTATTAAGTTAACTCGTGGATCCAGATGGGGGTAAGGCTGCCCTGAAATCACATCGACTTTATGCCCTGCGTCTACCAATGCCTTACTGAGGTATTTGATATAAATGCCCTGGCCTCCCCCGTAAGGTTGACTGCGGTACCCCAACAAACATATTTTCAAAGGCGATTTCAGCAAAGAAAAACCCATTGCCTCATTTTCAGCTGCAGTTGCGTCGGCGAGATTTGCTGCAACAGTACCTGTCATCGATTGATTCATAGTCATTGTTCTAACTGCCAACAGTCACTGGGTCTGTCGGTGTAAAAATAAAAAACACGCAAAGCCTCATTCTGATCAATAGATCATCTTTTATTGCGGGCGCGCAAAAAAAAGGCGAATGATAGCACCTTTTCATGAAACAGGTTCAAAATGGCGCGACTAAGTAGGTTTATGAAAGGTGAAAGCCTCAATATAGGCGTAAAACCCCACCAATAAACGATCAAAAAAAACGCATCTTACGCGTAGCCGTAGGCAAAGACCAGACTCAACAGGGTATTGAGTCCGGGTGTAACGCAATGGTAATCATTAGGATTTATTAAAACGGCCTGTTATTACCTTGCCGTCCGTCTCAGGATTAATCTGGTTAATTCCGTTAGCCAGCCGGCGGTTCCAATGAGCATCTGAGATGCCGTCTTTTGCATTAAAGCCATCAACCACATCAAGCAAAATGGTTTGAATAGCTTCACAATCATTATTATCACAGGCGACCTGTAAGGACATCGTGAAACCATCGATGTCCTCTTCACTCAATAACTCCTCTTCCGCGCGCATGATTTTCGGATGCCCTGTTCCAGCTACGTTGGTACCGAGTAACAACTCTTCATAGAGCTTTTCTCCGGGCCTTAATCCGATAAAGTGAATTTCGATATCACCATTTGGATGCAGCTTGTCTTTAACCTCGCAACCCATCAACCGGACCAGTCGCCGTGCCAGCGCTTCGATCTTCACCGGATCACCCATATCCAGTACGAATACGTCTCCACCTTTTCCCATTGCACTCGCCTGTAATACCAACTGCGCGGCCTCTTCCATGGTCATAAAATAACGAATGATATCTTTATGGGTGACCGTCACTGGACCACCGTTTTGAATTTGTTGACGAAACAGAGGGACGACTGATCCCGATGAACCTAAGACATTACCGAACCGCACCATACAGAAGACTGTTCCAGAGTATTTTTGAGCCAGAGCCTGCAAAATCAGTTCAGCCATTCGTTTCGAGGCACCCATCACATTGGTGGGCCGAACCGCTTTGTCGGTGGATATTAGTACAAAATTTTCCACTCCGGCTTTAACAGCCGCGCGCCCTGCCGACAGTGTGCCAAAGACATTATTTGAAACACCTTCAACAACATTGTATTCGACCATTGGGACATGTTTGTAAGCGGCTGCGTGATAGACAGTATTGACCTTAAATTCACTAAAAATAGACTCAAGGCGCTTCTGGTTTTGCACTGAACCCAATAATGGAATTATCCGTGCCGCGTGTTTTCCCTGGCTCTTCAAACGGTCAAGTTCCTTACTAATTTGATACAGAGCGTGCTCCGATATGTCAAACATTATCAGCTCGGTAGGCTGGCACCGAACAATCTGACGACATAACTCGGAGCCAATTGAACCTCCCGCTCCGGTCACCATGACAACTTTATCAAAAATACACGCTTCAATTAACGCCGGGTCTGCAGGGATAGGGTCACGACCTAACAAGTCCGCAAGCTCTATATCTTGCAACTGCCCAACTTTCGCTACACCGGACATCAAATCATAAAATTCTGGTACTGTTTTTACGTAAACAGGCAAATCTTCAAGCTCGTCGATAATGGCCTTACGTCTGGCGTGCTCGACCGATGGCATAGCCAAAAACACATACGCAATAGAAAATTCTTGAATCAATTCTTCCAACTGACTGGAGGAATAGACTGAAACGCCATTGATCACTGTGCCGACATGCGCTTCGTCATCATCAACAAACACAACCGGGCAATATTTCCCTGTAGGCAGTAAAGCACTGAGCAATTGACGACCCGAAGCGCCGGCACCGTATATGGCAACTTTGTCACCACTTTTTCTTAGTACGCCATGGTAAAAAGAACGGATGAGCAGTCGAGATCCACCAATCATGATTAATGCAACGGCCCAGTACACTAAAGGTGTCGAGCGAGGAATATTACTTCGAAACAGAAAGGCAGAAATGGCAAGAATAACAGCAGATATAGTCACCCCTTTGATCACAGTGAGTATTGCTTGTTGCCCCATAAAACGAATAATCGCTCTATAAAGGCCAATCCTGAGAAAAACAGCAGCGCTCACAACCATCGTCATCATCGTCGCAAGAAAATCGGTGGTCTCAAGCGGGTAATCCAAGCCACCCCAACGAAAAACCACTGACAAAGCAACAGCACTAGGAATAAAACAAAGATCCAGCCCCAGTAACGCCGACTGTTTCCAATGCCTGGGTATTGAGAGGAGTTGTTGTATTGGCAAACTAAAAAGTTGCCTAAGTATAGTCATCCATGGACCTTTGAATAATCACTGAAATTTTCAATTATGGAAAATCTTCAATTATGGGAAATTTTCAATCACGGAAAATTTTTAACGAAGGGATGCCTTCATGTTATTATTTCTTCCAATGACCCTGTTTTATATAGCACAAGTATTTTGCACAATTTTTAGTACAAGTTCTGAGCACAAGTGAGCGCTTACATATCTTATATAGTAGCCAACAACCCTGAATATTATATATACCAAGTGTATCGAAAATGTTTTGTAAGTATATCGGCAGGTGACCAATAAAGCCCGAAAAAAGCCCGAAAACCGACAATCTAATGTTACTTACCGGATATCGACGCTGTTTTGTCGAGCGGCATACGTTTTCCAGCACCCACAGACCAGCAAATGCCAAGAAGAGGCAAACAGGCCACAATACACCATATCATCCCACCATCAGCCGAGACCTTCGCCAACCACGCCAGCGGCCACAACCATAGTATGTTAACCAGCATGATTAAAACGACCACTTTACTGTGGGATGACCAACGCCGGGCCAATATTTGATAGGCATGACTGGCATGTGGTTTATACCAGACTTGTCTTGTAAAAATTCTAAACACAAGGGTATAGCCAGTATCTACAACAAAACACGCACACAGAATAATCCACATCCAAGGGGATGCCCCCTGAAATTTGACGGTGTATAACATCAACAAAGCTAATACCGCCGCCAAAAAAGTGCTGCCGGCATCGCCCAGAAAAACCTTGCCAAAAGGAAAGTTCCAGCACAGAAAACCTGTAACGCTAGCTGCAATTACAATCATTAAGGTCAACTGCGGAGCATGGACCGCAGGTAACAAGCTTAAGGATGCCGCCAGAAGATAGATGAACTGGCCTCCAGCAATGCCATTGATGCCATCCATAAAGTTAAAAAGATTAACAAACCAGGCAATTGCGAGAATATAGATAAAGCTTATAATCCAACGGTTTTCTACTAAATAACCCCATAGATTCAGTGGTGGTAACGGGCTGAAAGCAACGACCAAAATTGCAACGAGTATCAAGTAAGCAAGAAAGCGAAAACCTGGGTATAAGGTCACTGTGTCATCGATAAACCCGACCAAACCAATGCCAAGCGGAATCGCTAATACCGTCAGTTCTGACACCTTTAATTGATCCGTAAAAAACTGAAAAACAATCAGTACGCTATACATGATTAAAATGACGAGACCGCCACTCCGAGGGGTCATTTCCCGATGTGAGCTTCTGTGATTTGGGATATCAAACCAGGAGTTACGAATAGCCACTGAGCGATAACACGCGACCAAAACAAAGGAAATTACCGTAATGGCAACAAAAAGTAATAAATTAGACATCATCAGACGAGCGCTCGATCATCGTTTGAAGCGTATGTGCCATACTATAATTCGGCTGCCAATCCAATAAGCGGCAGGTTTCGGAAATGTCGATTTCCAAATTACCAAGCAATCTTACAGAAACGTCATTGCGGCCCATTAAAGATAATAACAACTGCAAAATTGCCTTTGGGCAGGGCAGTAATCTCGGTTTCATACCTCGCGTTTGTCTCATTGCCGTCAATAACCCCGCCAATGAATAGGGTCTTCCATCTGAAACATTGAGGATCTTATTTTTAGCTGCTGGATGCTGTAGACACAAAATAATCAAATCGCAAAGATTGTAAACCGAAACCATATCCCGACGATTGTTAATGGAAGCAAAAGGAAGTGGATATACCCGTGCTGAAAGGTCCCAAAGGCGCATAAAATTGGCTTTCACTCCCGGACCATAAACAAGCGGCGGACGAATAATAACCACCTCAAGACTCGACTCTGAGGATTTTTCGATTAAAATCTGTTCAGCTAAAGATTTAGAATGCGCGTAGGGATCCTGCCCTAACATTCCATCACCCTCGCCTCGATCTTTACGGTCCGACTGGTTGCCGTCCACCTCTTTTGGCACAGCAACTTTTTCCGAGCGACTTTCGGTACAAGCCTTAATAGTACTGATAAAAATGAAACGCTTTACACCTTGAGCCACAGCAGCGTCGACCATTCGCCCAACGACTTGCTGGTTAGCTTGATAATATGTATCAGGATCTCCACGGTCCATCTGGTGAACTTTAGCAGCCAAATGAACGATTACATCAACACCGTCGAACAACGTCTCCCATCCATCGAACACACTCATATCACCGATGGCATGGCTATTCGGGAGCTGCTTGGTAAGTTTTCGAGAGACGAGTACGGTATCGTGCTCAACACAGCGCTCACTTAAATGCCGACCGATAAAACCATCAGCGCCCGTTATCAATACCTTCACAAAACCCCACTCACTATGAATTGTATAACTCGAACGACGAATTAAGCCACAGTTGCTGGATGTTTCACAGTATTAAAGAAAGCAGCCATTACCATTGATTCATCTTCCCATCACACTAAGCACTGAATATACTCTGACTATTCCACCACTAATTAGTTGGGCTCGTAGGTCATCGAATGGTTGTAAACAGCCGTAGTGCCAGAAATTCTTCGCTAAAAACTGTTCGATAAATATAAGGAGGAGCATTCTTTCCCAAATAGCTCTCTAGAACGAATGAAAATTTAGGAAGCCGTAGAGCGGCAAGTCAATTTCTGATATTATCGTCGGTTGTCAGTAACTGCTTATACCTACCATCGTGACCCGCGTTAAGCATAAGAAGAATTTCTACCCAAACACGCCAAATCAATTTAATCCGCGCTACTGAAAATGTGTGCCAACGACAAAAGACGCATCGCCTAAGCAATGGAAACACAACAGTTACTCTCAATAGTCTGGGAAAAATCCAAACTCAATTTGAAATCAGAGGCCGCGATTAACTACCTAAGTTATACCTGGTGGATTATCGAACCTGTCATTCATATGCTCTGCTACTACCTCGTCTTTGAATTGTTGCTAAATCGTGGAGGCCCCGGTTTTGTGTATTTCCTGCTTACCGGCCTCGTGCCTTGGTTATGGTTCGCCAAGACGATCAATCAAGGCTCGAATAGCCTAATTGGAGGAAGCAATTTAATGGGACAAATATTTATCCCGAAATTGTTCTTCCCCTTGGTTTTCGTTACTCAATGCAGCGTTAAACAAATAATGGTATTTTCTATCCTGCTTGTTTTCCTACAAGTTTCCGGTTTAACAATCAGTATACATTGGCTTGCCGGCATAGCGGTGATGGCTGTGCAATTATTGTTTATGATCCCTTTAGTCTGTATGTTAGCGGTGGCAGTAGCCTTCATTAGAGACTTAAATTTCGTTATCCCCACGTTGATGCAGTTTTTGTTTTTTTGTTGTGGGATATTTTTTAGCATCGACAGCATTTCTACTTCTTATCGAGATCTTTTTTTCATTAATCCGATGGCCGGGCTCATCCATCAATACCGAGAAATTCTACTGAATAACGCCTGGCCTGACTGGATGTACCTCCTGAAAATTCTAATTGGTTCTGCTTTACTTTGGGTTGCCGTATTGTATGTCTATAAAAAACACGAATACACGATCACCAGAGTTGTACAAGAATAAGTTATGAATGAAACCA
Source organism: uncultured Cellvibrionales bacterium (assembly GCA_913019905.1). Classification (GTDB taxonomy): domain Bacteria; phylum Pseudomonadota; class Gammaproteobacteria; order Pseudomonadales; family Dasaniaceae; genus Oceanicoccus. The sequence continues at coordinate 134,665 of CAJVZD010000003.1, read as the reverse complement.
TTATCTCATTAAAAAATATTGCTCTCTCCTACCGTAAAAAGAAATCATTTTTCCGCCACGAATATTACGAGGCACTGAAAGATATTTCCTTTGACGTGAGACGTGGCGAAACAGTCGGCATTATCGGCCGTAACGGCGTGGGGAAATCGACCCTCCTTAAAATACTATCGGGTATCTATATGCCCGATAAAGGCACCATTGAAAACCGCTCAAAAAAAACCTCTCTGTTAACGCTGCAAGCGGGGTTTGATCTGAATTTGTGTGGTCGGGATAACGCCATTCTCAGTGGAATGTTGTTGGGCTATAGTAAAGAGCACATATATTCGAAAATGGACAAAATTGAAGAGTATTGCGAGCTGGGATCATTTTTTTACGAGCCATTAAAAACCTATTCTAACGGTATGAAAGCTCGCCTTGGGTTTGCAACCGCAACCCACCTAACACCAGAAGTATTGCTGGTCGATGAAGTTCTGGGTGTTGGCGATGAAAAATTTCGAAAGAAAGCGACCGAAACAATGGAATCAATGATTCGCTCAGACCACACAGTCATTCTGGTCTCTCACGCTGGAGGCGTAATGACAAAACTTTGCGATCGAATCATTTGGATCGAAAATGGCGTTGTCAAAGACCAGGGCGATCCCGCTAGCATTCTGAAAGCGTATCATAATAGTTAGGTACTAATAGCTGGATATTAGTTGCGCACCGAAACAGTAGTCATTTGACTCCCTCACTTCAACAGCGTGTAAAGTCACCACTTGGGAACAAACACTTTTTGAATTAGCTATATTTCCATCCGAAACCAACTAAGCCGAATTCTTTTCTAGTTGCTCCCACCAATCTCTATTTTCTAAATACCAAATAACCGTTTTACGAATACCACTTTCAAAGTTTTCTGCGGGCATCCACCCGAGCTCGCTCTGCATTTTCTCGGTATCGATCGCATAACGTTGATCGTGACCAGGCCGATCATTCACAAAACAGATCAGGCCTTCAAAACCCAGCGGGTTATCCGCGGATCGTGAGTACGGATTTGAGGGCACTAGCTCCTCTAAGATTTCGCAAATAGCTTTTACCACATCAATATTTTTCATTTCATTGCGACCGCCGATATTATAAGACTCAGCATTCTTCCCATCGTTAAATACTTGGTAAAGTGCGCGTACATGATCTTCCACATAGAGCCAGTCCCTTACCTGCATCCCATCGCCATAGAGACAAAGCGGCTTGCCGTGGATCGCATTTAGGGTCATTTTCGGAATCAATTTTTCGGGGTGATGATAAGGGCCATAATTATTTGAGCAATTTGTCAAAACCGTCGGCAGACCATACGTATTCTGCCACGCTTTTACCAAATGATCGGATGCAGCCTTTGACGCGGAATAGGGCGAACGGGGCTGATAAGCGCTTTGCTCTGTAAACAATTTATTGCTGTCACCTAAATCTCCGTAAACTTCGTCGGTAGAAATATGGTGAAATCGAAACTGATTTTGTCTTTCCTCTCCAAGCGCCAACCAATATCGTCTAGCCACTTCCAATAGGGAATATGTTCCCACAATATTACTTTGAATGAACAATTGAGAATCATCAATAGAACGGTCAACATGGGACTCGGCGGCCAGGTGCATGACGCCATCTGGTTGATGAAAATCAAAAACTTTTTCCAGTTCTTGAACGTTACAGACATCAAGATGATGAAAATGGTAGCGATCAGAGGGCAATACTTCCTGCAAGGATGATAAATGACCCGCATAGGTGAGCTTATCAACATTGATTATCTCATCGGAGGTTTCCGACAATATAAATCTGATTAAGGCGCTGCCGATAAAACCTGCGCCACCCGTCACCAATATTTTCAAAGCCCTAGCTCTCCGTTGTATTCCCTGCGACGAGAATCCTGAAACGTCAAATTCTGCGACCCCGTTGAGCCGACGATATCTGAAATAGAGAATCTAATTCAATCGATCTAAGGAAAAAATCGCGCTGGGGGGAAATCATTTAAACTATTAATTAAACTATCAACAAGATAATCAACAAGGTTCAGCTTCGGTAAATTGCAAGGCATGCAGTTTTGCATACTGTCCTCCCGACCGAATCAAGTCATTGTGCGAACCCTGTTCGACAATTTGACCTTCGTCCATCACAATGATTCTATCGGCCTTTTCAATCGTCGACAGTCGGTGTGCGATGACAATAGTAGTACGTCCTGCCATAACAACTTCCAGCGCTTGTTGAATAGTTCGCTCAGATTCAGTGTCAAGCGCTGAGGTAGCTTCATCCAATATTAAAATGGGAGCATCTTTTAAAATGGCTCGCGCGATCGCCAGGCGCTGGCGTTGTCCGCCAGAGAGCCGAGTGCCATCCTCACCAACAATGGTTTGCATGCCATCGGGCAACGCTTTAATAAACTCCAAAGCATTGGCTTTTGTCGCCGCTTTTTCGATCTCGACCTGATCGACGTCGGCAAGCTGACCGTAAGCAATATTATTAGCGACTGAATCATTAAACAGCACTACTTGCTGATTTACCAAGGCGACTTGGCGACGCAAGCAGTCGATATCTAAGGTTTCGACGTTATAGTCGTCAAACTTTATTTCGCCGGTGCCGCACTCGTAAAAGCGCAGTAATAAACTCGCCAGGGTCGATTTTCCACTACCTGAACGCCCGACAACTGCAATTGTTTCTCCAGGCTTGATAACCAGGTTAATGTCACGTAATACCGGCCTATCTTTTTCATAGGAGAAGTTAACATGGCAAAATTCAATCCTACCGGTCACTCGTTCTATATCAATGGTGCCGCTATTTTTTTCCAACTCTTGATCCAGTAAAGCGAAAATTGAATCCGCGGCCGCCAACCCCTTTTGAATCGATGAGTTGACCTGACTGAGGTTTCTGACCGGCTTGGCGATCAAACCCGCGGCGACAACGTAAGCAACCAAATCGCCGGGCGTTGCGCCACTTTCATTGGCCATATAGAGAACAAAAAACATTATCGCCGCTAACGCGAGAGCAACAATACACTGTAGTACCGGAGTTTGAATGGCCTGCACCTTATTGTACTTTAAGCCCTGGCGGGTATTTTCATCACTTGCACCATGAAATCGACGCTGCTCATACTGCTCACCGCCATAACTTCGCACCAGTTTATAACCTTGGATGGTCTCATTCGAAACGTGAGTAACCTGCCCCATTGTCGCCTGCATTCGCTCGCTCACTCGGCGAAACGTTTTACTCGCATAGGCGACCAAACCTCCCAACACCGGTGCGACTAGAATAAAGATCAAGGTCAGTTGCCAGTTTTGCCACAGTAGATAAGCGAGTAGCGCGATAACAGTAAAACCCTCTCTAAAAATAATTTTGACAGCCTGGGTAGCCGCGGCACTGACCTGGTTAACGTTATAAGTGATCATTGAAACCAGCTCTCCAGAATTTTTTCGATCGTGAAAAGCACTGGGCATGACTAATATGTGATCAAACATTTGCTTTCGAATATCATTAATGACACCGAGAGACACTTTCGCCAGACAATAATTGCCGGCAAAAAAACCTATACCCCTGATAACACTAATGACAATAACGCCAACGGGAACAAAAACGATCAGCTCGTTATCTTTGCCCTCCAGGCCATCGACAAAAAACTTCATCATATGTGCCAGTGCAGTCTGAGTCCCAGCGTAAGCCGCAAAACCCAACATACTCACAACAAAAAAGAACCAGTACTTTGCGGTATAGCCGAGCAGTCGCCGATAGATCACTACCCCGCTACTGGAGTTTTCTGTAGATTGTTTTTTAGACATTAAAAAGGTGGCCAAATTAAAGGAATGGAAAGAAGAGAGCCTATAGGCAGCTGAACGTAGAGTGTTTGCCGTCAGTGGGCATTCGTATTATAGGACATTCCTAGCCCGGGAGGAATTTGTCCCATGCTTTACGTAGGCTTTACTGACGAACGGCCACTGAACATTCGTTTCTGCATGTTGCGAATCTTTGTCCCGATGCAGGCCTGTGGTGTACAGACAATAGCTATAGACAAAGGCAGCCAGTAGATCATATAGGGAAGGTCTGGATGGTCAATTATGTGGCTCCAGTCTCCGCCGATCAAAGCTGCGCCCAGAAGCATCAGAGCTAGTAGCCCGGCTTTTTTTTCCTGAAGTGCTTTGGTAAACAATACCAGCAGCGCAGAAACACTTACCATAACATTAAGTAAGAAACCGATGACTCCACCATGATACAGGGATGCCAAATACACATTGTGTGCTCTGTTAAAAGTCACCGTTACATTCTGTGCCAAGTCAAAATATAGATAATTGAAGTCCGCTTTCAAGCCGTGGCCTATGAGCCATGACTCTTGCATTAATCCTATTATATGCGCCCAGATTTCCAAGCGAGCCGAACCGCCCACATTCTCGGTAATGGGTTGCATAAGAGACGGTTGAAGTAAGTTAATGAGAATCAAGGTAGCAACTCCAGCACCGAAAAGTACAATAAACTGTGGGCGTGGAACCACAAGGAATGCACTGGCGGCTATGCATACGGCCCAGGCGCCCAGCGAGCTTTGGGTAAGAAGAATGAATAGGCCTAACGCTGGAACGCAGACAATATAACTCATCTTTGATACAAGCTTTACAGCTGAAAAGCTGCTGAAAGCGGCAATGATTCCAAAAGCTGCAATGGCTGAGAGATACGGGGGGTAGTCGATTCGGCCCCAGCCGAAAAGGCGAGAATCTGGAAAGGAATGGCCTTGATACCAGACAATTGTGGACAGAGCTGCGCCGAATGTAATTATCATTGGCGACAGGGAAAACCATTGCGTGAGTGCTTTTTGGTGGTTTTTCAGTAGCCATGTGCTCAGTGAGACAAAGGCGATGGTGAAAAATCCGTGTTTAAAAGAACGACTGATGTCGCCTGCATCGAATGCTGGATTCCATATTGACGTTAGAGACATATAGAAAATAAAAAGGAAGCTTAATCTCGCCAACCAATTAGTTCGAATTAGGAGGTATGCCTCCTTGCCAATAAAACCCAGCATGGGGAGTAAGAGAAATAGATAAAAGAAAGTATTGTGTGGCGCGGCCGAGGGAGCGAATAGAAATCCCGCCAGAAAGATACCGAAAATATGTGGAGAGTAGGATTCGTACCGTTTAATCGCCGCTTTCGACGCTGCGGTGATTTGGATGAATCTTTGATTGAACATGAGTATCGATAGCCCTTGTCGCTAAATTGGTGATCTCGCTTATCAGCGCTGACCCCACTGCAAAGGGGCGACTGAAACAGGGCGAAAGTATAGCTGAAAAGGGCTGTGCAAATAGCGTTAATTACGCAGAGCGGTCGGGGAAACAATAATCTGGACCGTGTGAGGTTCTCCATTGCCATTGGAAAAGAGCCTTGAAGGAAGAGCGTGTTCTATTTCCCTGATGTTGCCTTAATGAAAATCGTTTCAGTTTGTTACTGTACCTCCTTAATATTGCTCACAGTGCAATAGAACTCCTCAATCGATTGAGCCGTCTTCTGCCAAGTAAAACGTTGCTCTACCCGTAAATGAGCGTTTTTCCCCATAGTTTCGAGCGTATCGGCGGTCATGGCTTGTTGCAGGCCTTTGCATAAATCGTCGGGGTCTTTCGGGTTAACCAAAATTCCGTGCACGCCATCGTCAATAAGCTCGGTAATTCCGCCTATTCTGGTGCCAACAATTGGTCGTGATGCAGCCATGGCCTCAAGTCCTGAAATGCTGGTGGCTTCCTGTAGCGAGGGCAGTACGAGTACATCGCATGCTGCAAGAAATACCTTAAGTTGAGCGTTGGGAATAAAACCTTCAAATCGGTAACGATGCGCTGAGTTTCCAGCATCCATAATAGCTTTGACCGAAGCTGATTCTCGGTCGCCATCGATATTGCCACACATAATACAAATGAAATTGTCTGCACGTTGGTTGAGCTCCACCAGCGCTTGCGCAAGGTAGCGAACTCCTTTGATGGGTGCGAAGCGGCCGGTATAGAGAATAACAAAAATATTCTGATCAATACTTAACTGTGAGCGTGCTGACTCTTTGTCAACACCAGTAAATTGTTCAATGTTAACGCCGTTTGGCACGTTGATAGCCTGTGGGATATTAAGAAACCGAGATGCATCAAGGCGATCATTGGAAGCGGTCAGCAAACCATCTATTGCCGCGGTGTAATATTTCATTTTTAGGCGCCAAAAAAAAGACTCCGACTTTCGTTGGATAAACCGGCTGGAGTGATTAGTCCAAAAAATCTTGCCACGGTAACTTTTTCTAAGCCTCCGGGTACTGAGCAATAATGCATCCATGGTGTGGAGGTGCAAAAGGTCGGCGGGAAAATCCTGTAAGCTGGCATTTATTGATCGAGCCAGTTGCCGGGAGATTTTGAAGCTGCCTTTTAGAGCGGGGTCGGCAACGATAAAACGAACAGGGATTTCGCCCATCCTGGAGGCTGCTGGAGATTCTCCTTTTCTATCCCAGTACCAAATTTCGACGTCATTGCCTTGTTCAACCAACGCTTTTGACAGCTCGTATATATGCGAGGCGATACCGCCAATATTGGGCAGGTAGTCAGATGTGAGCAGGGCAATTTTCATAGTCGTTTCTTGATTCGAAGTAAGTTAGGCTGTTGCGGTACCTTCAGATATAAGGGAAACACAAATAATGCTTTCTCGCTAGTGATTAAATGTCGTGGCAGGCGCTGTTTGAAGTGACTAATATTGCGGTTTACTATAAGCAGTACTAAAACTCACTTGCAGCTTTAGAAATAACGTCGAGGGTTTTATTCAAGTTGTTTTCAAATGTCCAGTCGGAAATGGAGCTGGCTATCTGCGTAACATTGTTAAGCTGTAAACCGCGCAGGATTGCGTCGGCAAGTTCTTCGGTTGCGTCAGGGCGCGAAATCACATAACCATTAATGCCCGGTTGTATCGCTTCGTGCGAACCAGCCCATAAAGTAGTGACGTATGGGGTACCGCAGGCTATAGATTCCAAGCCGACAAAGCCGAAAGAATCGAACCAAGTTGGAAGTACTGTTAGATCTAGAGCGTGATACAGTGAGGCAATATCTGTAATCCCGCCAGCAAGAATGACGCGGTCGCGAACGCCAAAATGATTTGCAATTTTTTCCAATCTATTGATATCGTCTCGTCCGGCAACTAGTAACTTTACGTCCGGCAGTAGGGCCACTGCCTCCATAAGTTCAGGCAGCCCTTTACGTTGCCAGCCGCTTCCAACAAAACCAATCAGTGACTGTTCAGGGGAAATGGAAAATTGCTCGCGTATGCGTTGGCGATTGGTATCGCGATTGAGGGTCGTAAATCTGACAGGATCAAATCCATTGTGAATGACATGAATTTCTGAAGTCAGGTTCGGGTAGGCCTCTAACAAATCATTTTTGACCATCTCTGAGTTGGCTATAAGGTGTGGAGTTGCTCTAACGCACCGCTCTTCCATTTTTAATACGGCCGCTTGATCAAAGCTGTATTTATTAAAAAGGTTTTTATACCAAGGTTCAAATAGCGCACGACGCTGAAGCCACATCGGATAGAGGCCGTCGCCACCACGCCAAATATGCTGACTTATAGTTCGCTCGAGGCTTAAGGTACAATCAAAATTGTTTGCCTCGACACAACGTTTGACCGAATCGGCAAAGGAATGAACACGCGTTTTCCGGGAGAATTTATTGATAGCAACAGGGTGTAATTGCACACTTTCATCCTCGCCCTGCCAGTGGTTCGCTATCAGGTGCACGTCGTGCCCTTGCTTAGCACAAAGTGCCATCAACCCCGCAACATAAGACTCGCCTCCGCCAAACACGACGTATTTCTGTTTGATAAAAGCAATTTTCATAACATTATTTCTGGGTTACTTATCCGTAGCTGCAATCGGAAGTTTAAGGGCGCTTTATGAGAGGCATTTTTTGGGGTTGCAAACGGATAGTGATTGCATAACTACATAATCGTCAGCTGCACCAAATAAACAGAGACATATGGTGCCCGAATACCCCGAGTATAGGAAGAATTAATACCCCTCAATTCGCTCAATCTACAATAAAAAGCAAGGTAATGACAATCGCCAAGTTATTCTCAATACATAAGCTGTACAATTATTGGGCACAAGCCAATAGCGTGCCTGGCGATTTTGCCTCCTGTGTACCCTCCTCCGCAAACGATCCTGGCCGACTCATCGATGATCCGTATTTATCGCTTATTCCTCGATAGCTAATAGAATAATTTTGCCTGTGACGAGGCGTGAGATTCTAGTATTTAACTGTCGGTAATGGGTACCCCAGCTTTGCGTTAGTGCAGCCGCCGGATAGCTTCAAACTGAGACCGCTGAAAGAAAAAGATTACTTCAAACCTCCATCATATCGCCTAATTCGACGGCAAGAAAACTCACTATCCAAATGGCTTGGTTTGAAAAAAGGAATGAAAAGAACGGTCGTGGGTGCCTGACGTGATTTACGCTTATCAAGCAAAAAGCCAGGACGAACCGGCATTGCCAAAACGTATAGACAAAATCAGGCTCAAATCACTAAACAATTTAGCAGCGGGGGAAGGGACTGTTATTCTATGTGAACTCCTTACCCCACGAATTCAAGCCAATCACATCCAAACCATAAATCCCGTTTAACTCAGCCACCCACTCTCTGCGAAGTAAAGAGAAAATTGATCAACAAAGCCCAAAATCTCAAACAAGACCCTCAAGATATAACCACTGTTTTGAAGCACATCAAATAAAAGTGTAAAAAACGCTTTAGAGGATTCACTTTAGTTTTAAAAGGATGACTTATGGCTATTATTGAAGAGGGACATACTCGTATTCGAATCGTAGGCTGCATCTAAGTAGGTGAAGTTGTGAATAATTCTGACTTTTCTATCAGTTCATGCTCCAATCCAAATGCAGGACAGAACAGTGCTGTGCCCGCCCGCCTGGACTTCCTTCAAAGTCTATCTGGGCTAGCACTGGCCTTATTCATGTGGACACACCTTCTCTTAGTATCCAGTATTTTAATCAGCAAAGACGCCATGCTGTGGGTAACTGGCATGATGGAGTTGCGTCAGCTAAGTCCCGATGGGCAGGGTTATCCAGTATTAATCAGTATTTTTGCCGTCATCATTTTACTGCTTTTTATGCTTCACGCCTTGGTGGCCATGCGAAAATTTCCCGCGAATTGGCAACAACACACCATAATGCGCGAACACATTCACCGCATGCAGCACTCGGATACCACGCAGTGGTATTGGCAGGCCGTCACGGGGTTTGTCATGTTTTTCCTTGGATCTGCACATATCATCATTATGGCGATAAACGCTGACAAAATCGGCCCCTACCTGTCGGCCGATCGCTTTGTGAGCGAGGGCCTCTGGCCTCTCTATCTGGTCCTGCTATTTTGTGCTGAATTGCACGGCGGAATAGGGGTGTACCGTCTTGTCATCAAGTGGGGAGTATTTGACAAAGGCGATGTAAAACGAACGCTGAAAAACCTAAAGCGAACAAAAAATTACCTCACGTTGTTTTTTCTTACGCTTGGCCTAATAACCTTCGCTGCTTATATCAAGATTGGGATGGAGCACCGCGATCACGCGGGTCAGCGTTACCAACCGGAACAACATTTAAGTCGTGAAGCCGTCTAACGGTCCGCTTTTTGGGCACGCTGTCGGTACCTATATCACCAGAAACCAACCGCAGGGCTGATGAGCATGAAAATTATTTACACGGATGCACTGGTGATCGGCGGCGGTCTGGCCGGTTTAAGAGTTTCAATTGCCGCTCGGCAAAGAGGCTTGGATAGTATCATACTCTCTTTAGTCCCCGCCAAACGATCTCACTCCGCTGCAGCTCAAGGCGGCATGCAAGCCAGCTTAGCCAGCGCCAATAAAAGCGCGGGAGATAACGAAGACATACATTTTACCGATACAGTTCGCGGTTCTGACTGGGGAGCCGATCAGAAAGTGGTGCGAATGTTCACCCATGTGGCACCCAAAGCCGTGCGCGAGTTAGCCAACTGGGGAGTACCATGGAATCGCGTTAAGAGCGGCGACCGCAAGGCCATCATTAACGCGCAGAAAGTCATTATTAACGAGCGGCAGGAAGCACACGGTTTAATAACATCCCGAGCTTTTGGCGGCACTAACAAATGGCGTTGCTGTTACACGTCCGACGGCACGGGTCACTCCATGCTTTATTCAATGGATAACATGGCAATTTCGCTGGGCATCCCTGTGCACGAACGCAAAGAAGCCACTGCGCTTATCCATGTCGACGGCTACTGCTACGGCGCAGTCGTTCGAGATTTAATCACCGGCGAGCTCAGCGCCTATTTGGCCAAAGCCACCACGATTGCTACTGGCGGCTACGGGCGTTTGTATTCTACGTCGACTAACGCAGTGATCAGCGACGGTATGGGCACTGCCATTGCACTCGCCACGGGAAAGGCCGCACTGGGTAATATGGAAGCGGTACAATTTCATCCTACTGCGATCGTCCCCTCAGGCATTCTAACAACCGAAGGATGTCGCGGCGATGGAGGACTGCTGCGGGATGTCGACGGGCATCGATTTATGCCCGACTACGAACCAAACAAGGCCGAACTGGCCAGTCGCGATGTAGTATCACGGAGGATGACCGAACATATGCGCAAAGGTAAGGGCGCGCACTCCCGGTATGGCGATCACTTATGGCTTGACATTACTTTGTTAGGAAAAAATCATATCGACAAAAATCTTCGCGAAGTTAAAGAGATATGTCAGTATTTTCTCGGTATCGACCCAGCCAACGAATGGATACCTGTGCGCCCAACACAGCACTATTCAATGGGAGGAGTGCGAACCAAAACCAATGGCGAAAGCCCTGGCCTTATGGGTTTATTTGCCGTTGGCGAGGCCGCTTGCTGGGATATACATGGGTTCAACCGACTAGGTGGAAATTCAGTCGCAGAAACCGTCGTGTCAGGCATGATCGTCGGAGAGTATGTCGCAGACCATTGCATGCTGCACGACATCGCGATCGATACGGCGGTAGTGAAGCAGTTTGTCGAACGAGAACAACAAAAGATTAGTCGACTAGTAACCACTGGCCAGGGAGAAAAGAGAGAGAGTGCATTTGCGCTGAAACGAGAAATGCAGAAGGTTATGATGGACAATGTCGGGATTTTTCGCAACCGTCCAGAGCTCGAACAAGCGGTTGAACAACTCAAAAGCTTGCTCATTCGCAGTCGCAACATCAGTTTGAATAACCGACATACCTCAGCGAACCCGGAACTGGAACAGGCCTTGCGAGTTCCGCTGATGCTAAAAATGGCTTTAACGGTCGCCTGTGGCGCCCTCGCTCGAACAGAAAGCCGCGGAGCTCACGCCCGAGAAGATTTCCCCCACCGCGACGATGCCAACTGGCTCAACCGAACGCTAAGTTATTGGCGCAATGAGAATCAATTTTTGCCGGATCTGGAATACGAAGCGCTCGATATAATGGCCATGGAGTTACCCCCAGGTTATCGCGGCTACGGAGAAGATAACGCGATTCATCATCCACATACCGCCCTACGCGAAAAACAAATTGCTGAAATAAAGAAGACTATGCCCGAGGCCGACCGATTTATTACCCAACAATCGCTCATGTCATTTAGTTTGCCTGATAAATATTCAGATAAGAATCAACGGCTTGGAGTCGACTACCAATGAATACGCGGATTTCGGTAAAAAATGTAGACCTCGATGCTGATGCTAACAATGGCCGGACCTTAACGCTCAATATTCTTCGCTATAACCCCCAACTTGATGAAAGTCGTCCTCAAATGGTTAGCTACCAGCTTCAAGAGGCGCCGGGCATGACGCTGTTTATTGCGCTGAATGAGATTCGAGAATTTCAGGACCCTTCTCTGCTGTTTGATTTTGTTTGCAGAGCCGGAATCTGCGGGTCCTGCGGTATGGTGATCAACGGCCGGCCGGGATTGGCCTGTCGCACGCTTACCAGTCAATTTAGCGACCCCGAAATTACTTTATTACCATTACCCGGATTCGACCTCATTGGTGACCTGTCCGTTAATACCGGTAAGTTCATGCGGGCCTTAAGCGAGAATATCGAAACGTGGATTCATGATTATGAGGCAGGTCTGCCCAACATTGACTCGCTCGAACAACCAATGGAACCGGAGTTAGCTGAACAGATTTACGAACTGGACCGCTGCATTGAATGCGGTTGCTGTATCGCCGCTTGCGGTACCAAATTAATGCGGGAAGATTTTCTGGGTGCCGTCGCATTCATGAAAGTCGCACGCTTTCGTCTCGATGACCGCGACCAGCGCAACGATCACCACTGGTATGGCATTATAGGCGATGATCAGGGCATCTTTGGTTGCATGAGTCTTCTTGGCTGCGAGGAGGTATGCCCAAAAGACTTACCCCATCAAAGTCAGATCGCTTTTTTACGGCGAAAGATGCTTACCTCAATTTAATAGCAGGCCGTATCAGATTCTTTAGTCCGGTAATTCGTGTGCTTCCCCCTTATGACAGTCGATACACGTTTCTGCCTCCTGACCCTTGGCCACACGTCGATCTTTTCTCGCCTGACCGTGTTTCTTTTGTGCCGTCCTGCTTTGATCCTCCAAAACCCAGCGCTGAGTATTGTGGCAATTTCGACAGGCCTGAGAATCATTGTCGTGCATACGAGTCCAAACTCGTTCCGCCATCTCGCGGCGGTGCGCGTTGAATTTTTCCGGGGTATCAAAAGTGCCCAAAACAGTGTGATAGACCTCTCGCGCAGCCTCTACTTTACGAATCATCTTGGGTATAAATTCTTTGGGTACGTGACAGTCCGAACAACTAGCCTGAACCCCCGATGGCGAGCTGAAATGAGTCGTTGTCTTAAATTCTTTATAGGGAATTTGCATCTCGTGGCAACTGGTACAAAATTCTTCGGTATTGGTCATTTGCATACCAACGTCAAAGGAAACCGTGGCCATCATACCGATCACAAAAGCGATGAAAGCGCCCAATGGTATGCCAAATAAAAACCATTTTTTAGGGATGCCCCATAGCCTCTCTCTTATACCCATCTCTCTAACCTCCCTGCTGACTCGCATAATAATTTAACAAATCATCTATTTGCGATGGAGAAAGCTTTTTCAGTGCCTTTAACATTTTTTTATCCGTCTCACGACTGCCGTCCAGATAATCGTCAAACGCCTGTCGCAAATACGGCGTCCACTGGCCAGCCAATATCGCAGCATCATCATCAGCTAATGAACCTCCTTCATCGTGACATTTGGTACAGCGTTCTTCATGTACCCGTAGACCCCTAGTGGCCTTATCGGTATCGTAATCCTGGCTAGCAGCAACAAACGGTTGCTCAGAATAATGCTCAGCCAAAGCTCCAATGTCATCCTCACTGAGCTTTTTGGCTGTGACAGTCATATCAGTCTCAGCTCTAGCAGTATCACCAAAACGAAACTTGGATTTTTTGGCAAGACGGGTCTCATCGACATAAGCGAATAACATGTCAGTAATGGTAGCGGCCGATAATCCAGCGATTGTCGGCACATCCGATTCCTCGCTGACTCCATTTTCACCGTGACAATCATTACAATAAATAATATTGTCTTCGAGGGTAGCCGACCACGACGATACGCAATAAAAAAATAGGCTTAGATTTAAAAATAGCCGGTATCTCACTGATAAAGCCTCCATTCACTAACGTTTATTGTAGCTGTAAAAATAACCCATAATCATTGAGCAAACCGCTTTTTCCGCTCACTATCACCATGCTTGTGTTATAAGTATGGTATAGATCAATAAAAACTAAAGTCATACACCTTCAAACAGCTTTTCTCTTGCAACACCCAAATTCATAGCCTAGCATTAAAAGCGGCACTCGGATTGTAATTTTTGTGCGTTTTGTCGCTCGTTTCTGTAAACAATAATAGACTGAAACGACTAAGAAGAACCGACAAACGACTCCAAAAGAGAGGGTGCAGGCTCTTAACTCTTACGGACATATTTTAATCGTAATTCAAATCATTACAGTGCTAGGCATACAAGGATTTAGAGGGCGAATACCATGAAAGCTCATATCACGAACTCCATCGGATGGAGATTGTTTATAAGCATATCGATAGTAGCAGCACTTTTGTTAGGTGGCTGCAGCGGCGATGGAAGTGACGGAAACGACGGAGCTCCAGGACCAGTCGGACCACAGGGCGATCAGGGCGACCAAGGCATTGCTCCCGCCGGCGACATCCCCAGCGAGTTGTTTAGCACCATCGATAACGTCGAGGTGTCTACAGACGGAACAGTAACGCTGGCCTTCTCACTGACCGATAGTCTTGGACGCGGTTTTAACGGACTACCCAGTAATCGAGTTCGCTTTTCTCTCGTAAAGTTGCAAGCTCAGGATACATCGGGACAGGGGAATTCCAGCGAATGGCAAAGCTATATTGAAAACAGTGTGGGTCAGGCTACCTACGAAAATAGCGGTACGTTTACCGACAATAACAATGGTAGCTACACCTATATTTATGACACCAATGTCACCAACGCGGCAGTAGCCTATGAGGCCAATCTGACTCATCGTGTTGCATTCCAGCTGAGCGGTGGAGGCTTTCCAATCGTCAACGCCAGCTATGATTTACAACCCTCGACAGGCGCAACGGTTGGGCTCGAAACTCGATCTATCGTCAAAGAGGAAACCTGCAATCAATGCCATGGTGTTCTCGCACTACACGGCAGCGGGCGTATCGATACGGACTATTGCGTAACGTGCCACAATCCCGGCAGCGTGGACCCGGATACGGGCAATACGGTGGACTTCAAAGTCATGGTTCACAAAATTCATCGCGGCGCTAATCTTCCTTCCGTCAAAGCGGGCGGAAAATATAATATAATAGGATATCGCGGCTCTGACCACGATTACTCCGAAGTTGAGTTCCCACAAGATATTCGCAATTGTGAAACCTGCCACGTTACCAGTGAAAGCACACCCGACGCCGGTAACTGGGCAACGCGTCCCAATATTGAGGCCTGCGGTGCATGCCACGATAACATTGATTTTAGTAAAGATTTTGTGCTTGGCGACGAGTCAACGCACGGCGGTGGGGCACAAAGTGACAATAGCCAGTGCAGCGCATGCCATAGCCCAAATACTTCCCTTGGCATTGCAACCGTTCATAACCTAGCGGGAAAGAAGGCGGCCCAAGACGAATTTCAGCTACAAATAGATGGCGTATCCGTCGCTGCAAATTTGGACAATTCACAGTTAAAAGATTTAACGATTAATGTCACCTTTTTGACCGGCGATGGGTCTCCCATTTCGGGCGCCGCAGGCAGTCACGACTTTATCTTCGACCGAGATCCTAAACTTCTTTACAACTGGATAAATCCGGATACAGGGTATCAAACTAACTATTCACAAAATTTCTTTGGCTTAGACACTTCGTCAACAGCTATTCACATGGCCTCGGCTATCGATACTGGCAATAATAATTTAGGTCAGCATAGCTATGTTGTGCAAGGTCTTGATCTCGAAGAAGACGACAGTATTCTGGTGACACACGACATATTGTTATGTGTCGACCGCGCTGGTGGAACGCTTCTTGACTGCAACAACGCCAACGCGGAGCCGCAAGCAGCAAAAGCTGTTAGCCGTTACTTCGATAGCAATGGCGCGACGCTATCCGAAGCACCTGTTACCTTTGGTGCGAACAGGGAAAAATGCAATAGTTGCCATAAAGATTTACAGGCGCACCCTACCCCACACAACCATGGCGCTACCGAGTTTGACCAGTGTCGAAGTTGCCACAATACCAATCGCATCGCGTGGGAATTTGACGAAGCGACGGATTTCAAGTCTATTGTACATCGGTTTCACGACAGCAACTTTCACGGTACCGCTGTCGAATTTCCAGATGTGACGGACAACTGTTTACAATGTCATGAAAGCAACCAGTACAACCTGCCACTGCAAGCTAACGTCTGGCCTGAAGTTGGTACCAACGGCGCGACGAGTCCAACCGCTGTTGTGTGTAGTTCCTGCCATTTGGATAAGCCTATTGCGCAAATAGACCTGAATAATTTGGGCAGCCTGTCGACATCTGACCAGGCGTTAATAGATCATATGGTCAACAATGGAGCGATCTTTGGAGGCAGTGTCGAGCAGGCAAACAAAGTGGAGTCTTGTGCAGTTTGTCACGCCATCGGTAAGGAAGCCGGCGTCGATGCAGTTCACAATATTCGTTAGTTGTTGGTCGATGACCATTTCGCTTACTACCAGAGAATTTATAATGCCTGTTTTTACGTTGGTTCCGTTCTCTTTAAGCGGCCTAATGCTTATAGTATGTCTTCTCATTCCAGGTCCTTCCATCGGAGCTGAAGAAACGCTTTTATCACAAAGTTCCAACGATGAACTCATTATTGAAACAGTGAGCAAAGCCGTTAAGGAATCAAGATTTTCCCGCAAAGGGGCTGACGGCTGCCAAAAATGCCACGATCAAGCGTCGGACAGAGATGCAACCGCTATCTTTTCAACGGTCCACGGCCGCAGAGATGTTGAATTTAACGATTTACAGTGCGAGGCTTGCCACGGCCCAGGTAAAGATCACAGTAAAAGTCGTCTACGAAAGGGCGAAATTCGTGCGCCGGTTATTGCCTTTGGCCTCGACTCGCCGATCGATACGGACCAGCAAAACCATCGCTGTTTAAGCTGCCATCAAGACGACAAAGGCAAACATTGGCCCGGTAGCGGCCACGAGCGCAATGATATCTCCTGCGCTTCCTGTCATCGCATTCATCAGGAAAAAAACCGGGTAATGGAAAAAGAAAATCAAACGGCAATTTGTCAGGGCTGCCATCAAAAGACCGCCAACGAATTCCATTTTCGTTCGGCCCACCCCGTTAGAAACGGACAAATGGGCTGTACAGATTGTCACGATACCCACGACAGTCTGAGCGAAGACTCTTTAATCAAAAACACGTTGAACGATACGTGTTTCACCTGCCACGCCGACAAACGAGGCCCTTATTTGTGGGAACATGCCCCGGTCACAGAGGATTGTAGCAACTGCCACAAGGCACACGGCTCGATCAATGATTCGCTGCTGACAATCCGTACACCGCAACTGTGCCAGCAATGTCATAGCCAGATAAATCATCCAAGCTTTGCTTATCAGGGTACTGGAACAACACGAATTTCAGGATTTGTAGCGGGAAAGAGCTGCTTAAATTGCCACAATCAAGTCCATGGCAGCAATCATCCTTCAGGAAACTTGCTACAGCGTTAGTCGAGGAAAGAACGATGATCCTATCAAAATACGCTTTTCGATGCTTAATGCTTATCCCTATCCTGTTTGGCACTAACCTGCCGAATGCGGAATCTCTGTGGGATTTTAATACCTCTGCAGTTAATTCTGACAAATGGAAATGCAAGTTCTGCCTAGAACAAAACGACTGGTTTGGAGCGCTTGATTTAGGATTGGCATTTATCTCAGCAGATGATCTTCACTTCCAAAATCAATTCGGCGTTGACGATTCTACTGGCGCACTGGTAATCAATGGTGAAGTTAAAAAATGGTCTGAAAAAGGCCATTATTTAAGTGTGTATGGCAAAGATTTGAGCCGGGAAACGACGTTAGTCGGATTAACTAAGGGGCAATGGAAAAATTATCAACTCACTTTATCGTTCCAGGAACTGGAAATCACTGATCGAAACGCACTCAGCCCTTTTCGAAGCCAGGGAAATCATCGACTTAACTTACCCTTGGGATGGATAGCTGCGGGGACAAGTCAAAAACTTTCGACGACAGACCTACACTCAGTCGTATTGGGAAGCCAACGTAAACGCGTGGCTTTGGATTTCAAAAAACGCTTTAATCAGGGCGCCTGGCGCACGGAGATCAATTACCAGCAAGAAGAAAAAAATGCAAGCCGACTATTCAATGGCAATATACTGACCTATGTCAGCCAGCTACCACAGACCATTGATGAAACGCATACACAAGTCAGTGCCAGCTTAAGTTATCACAGGGAGAACTGGCAGTTAGCGCTTAGTTATTATGGCTCAGTATTTGATAACAAAATTTCCAGCATACAATGGGAAAACCCATTTACCACCCTCGGATCCAACGGTGCAAACATGGGTCAATCGGCCACCGCTCCCGACAACCGTTTCCAAAAAATAACGCTGAGCGGCTCTTATCACCGTCCACGAATCCAACTCCGTAGCACAATTTCGGCAGGCCAACAAACTCAGGACCAAAATTTTCTCCCCTACGCAGTCAATCCTAATTTAACGACAACAGATCTTCCATCGTCTAACGCCAATGCTAAAGTTGATACGTTCAACAGTCACTTTCGCTTGCTTTATCGCCTACAATCGAACTGGCGTTTTATCGCCAATTACCGCTACGACGACAGAAAAAATCGAACGAATCAAATCAATTTCCTTCCTGTCAGTAGCGATAGCTTACCAGCCATCGCCCACCTCAAAAATACCCCATACGACTCCACTAACGAAAAACTTGATGTTGAATCGGTCTGGCGCATCGATCGAAACATAAAGATGTCTGTGGGATACGATAGGCGAGAGAAAAAACGGTCATTTCAAGAACGAAAAAAAACTGAGGAAAACAAACTCTGGGCCAAACTTTCAATGAGATATTGGAGAGAGGGGCAATTGAAGTTAATGATTGCTGATTCCAACCGCAACGGCAGTGACTACCAGTCTCTAAACGACAATTTCTCACAGAATATTTTGTTGCGTAAGTTCACGTTAGCCGACAGGGACCGCTTAGAATCAAGCCTAAGCTATCATCATACTCCGCCCGGCCCCTGGAACGCCAACTTGAAGCTCCGCAGTGCGCGCGATGACTATGGAAATACAACCCTTGGGCTGACCGACTCATTGGACAAAAGCATAGACCTCGCCATTAACTACCGTATCAATGATAAGATAGCTGTGAATCTTTATACCCAAAGACGCTGGATAGAATCAGAGCTACTGGGTAGCAATAGTTTTAGCCTTCCCGACTGGAAAGGAACAAACAACGACGAAATACACACCGCCGGCATTGGCCTCATACTCGACAGTTTGATCGAAGATAAACTATCAGCCAGTCTCGACTACATATACAGCTTCTCTCGCGGCGAAACCAGTTCTAGCCCTTTGCAGACCGTCTCGATTGATAGCTTTTCCGACGTAACAGTCTTACAACATCGCATCGAAAGCAAACTCAATTATCGATTATCGGAAAACACAGACTTACATTTTCTAATCAACTATCAGCGCTACCAAGATTCAGACTGGCATATCGATGATATTGAAGTAAGCGGTATCGATAATGTATTGGATGCCGGCTTGATGAGTTTCAACTATAACGGATTCTATTTTTCCAGCTCCGTGGAGTATCGGTTTTAGCTAGCAGTGTATGGTGGGAATCTCTGGACAGTTCAATCAACAACTCACTCAACAATCCTTTCAGAAATCTAACTAACCATTTGATAAATGGGGTCTTAAAAAGAAACAACGTTTTCCAAACAAGAATTTACCAAGCGCCCCTTTCCTTTTCGCTTTCAAGTAAATGGACTAAATCAGTGAGGGAGTGAACTTCGATATCTGGTGCTGGATCATCGGCGGTCTGAACGGCGCCGTTTCGATTAATCCAAACGGAGGTAATGTTTGCTGCATTAGCTCCCGCGACATCCGTCACAAGATTATCGCCAATATGCCAAACGTTCTTCCCGCTAACACCAAGCTTTGTTAGCGCTGGCAAAAAAGCAGAGACATTCGGCTTAGCCCCACCTGTTGACCCTGAAATCGAAATAACATCAAACCATTGTTCGATTTCTACTGCCCGTATTTTTTCGTTTTGCGTATCCACAGCTCCGTTAGTAATGAGCGCGAACGGAATATTGAGTTTTTGAAGGGCAGAAATGGAACTTCTAACATCGTCGAACAATTGATAAGAGTCTCTCGAAAAACCAAGGTGGGCCTGCGTAGCACAATCAATCGTCGCGTCATCATCGATATTGCAAATAGCCAATGTACGTCGCCACATTTCACGATAAAGAGAATGGCCACTGAGCGAACCAGCAATCCATTTATCAATGCTTGGAGCACCATAGTCCAGCCACATAGCCCGATGAGCCTGCTGAAGATCGATAAAATTTAAATGCAGATACCTATCGGAAATCACTTTACAGGTATTTACAACCGATTCAGGATACTGACTATCGTCGAGAAGCGTACGATCCAAATCAAAAAAAAGAGCAGCAACTGGCCTCATGGTTGATTGTTAAACTCCATCGCGAATGACAGCGTAGTGTAGCAGACTTCATAAACAAAAATATTCGATTTCACCGGTACAATGGACCTGATTTTTTTGTGAAATTTATTGATTTAGGAATATTAACTTGGGAACCGTAACCTTGGAATTACGACTTTGGAATTACAACCCTGCGATACTGATTGGGAAAATGACAAACGCAATTGCTCGCATTATCATACGCGACTATTAGGTAGGCCGACTTGTTATACGCGAACACCATGAAAACAATCGAATAAACGAAATGGCGTCATGCTAGTTCAACAGGCGAAATCAAATGGATATTTTCCTTATTATCGACATGCAACAGGCACCTTTTTCCCAGAATGACAAATACGATAGCAATGCGATAATAAGCCGCATTAATATATTGTCTGAACATATTAGAAGAAGTGGCGGGCAAGTCATTTTTATTCAGCATGACGGAACAATGGAAGAAGGCCTTTTCCCTGAGACACCGGGATGGCAGATTCTGTCTTCACTGACCCAATTCGAAACAGACATGGTGATAAGAAAAACGAGTAATGATGCCTTTTGCAAGACCAAGCTGCATACCTACATCGACAGCATTTGCCTTGATAATATTTTCGTTGCCGGCTGGGCCACAGATTTTTGTGTTGACACAACCATTCGAGCAGCAATAAGTAGCGGGTATAATATTACGGTTATTTCCGACGCACATACGCTAAACGATAGACCTCACTTAGCCGCTGAAAAAGTCATCGAGCACCATAACTGGGTATGGGAAAACATGATCACAGCGGGCGATCCGATCCGGGTAGTAACACTCAAAAATTTGCTAAATTGAACTTTGGTCGAGAACCTGGTCCGCCGCGGCAAGCATCAGTAGGCGCGAATCCAATCATTCGATTGGAAACCCGCCTTAGCACAAATTCGAACCAGAAGAATATGCGCCCAATTTGGCGTCATCGCGAGCAGTGAATGCTTCAAAGGTCGTTCAAAATCGATATAAGTTTATCTATGGAGTCTTCTTTGACATTCAGTGCCGGCATAAACCGTAAGCAATAGTCGTTTGGCGCGTTGATGAGCAAACCCTTTTCTCGGGCTTTTTCTACCATTAGCACGGCGTCACCAGCGGGTCTGTCAACGGCTAATAACAGACCTTTTCCTCGAACGAGATCCGTGCCAAAAGTTGTCACCAGTCCATCCGCCAAATAGCGACTGCTACATCTAACTTGTTTTAGAAAGTCAACGCGATTGATGGTATTAAGCACCGCCAAACTCACAGCACTTAACAACGGCGTTCCGCTAAAAGTTCCACCTTGATCGCCCGGCTGAAAACAACACACGTCGTTTTTCGCCAATAATGCGGACATCGGTGCGCCGCCGCCTAAGCCTTTGCCTAAAGTAATGATATCTGGATTGAGCCCAAAGGTTTTTGCTGCCACTAGCTGCCCCGTTCTTCCCATACCTGTTTGGATTTCATCAAGTATTAATAGAACATGTTTTTGCCTACATAAACGCTCAAGCTGCTGAAGATAACCCTCCGAAGGTGTAACAACCCCTGCCTCACCTTGTATTGGCTCCAACATGACAGCAATGACATCCTCATCCAGTGCTGCTGTCATTGCGTCAATATCATCAAAAGGTACTTTTTTAAACCCGGGAAGCTTGGGGTTAAACAGGGGTTCAAATGCCGGTTTTCCCGACGCGGACATGGTCGCGAGTGTGCGGCCATGAAAGGATCCATGGGTAGTGATTATTTGAGTAGCATTTGGTTTGTTAATCTGTGCCCATTTCCTCGCTAGCTTAATAGCCCCTTCGTTGGCTTCGGCGCCGCTGCTGGAAAAAAACACCTGATCCATTTCGCAGGCGGTCGCAAGAGAACCGGCCAAATCCAACATAGGCTGATTATAAAAAGCTGGACTAGAATTCCACAAAGTTCTGGCCTGGGAGCAAAGAATATCGACTAATATGTCAGGGCAATGCCCCAGACAGTTAACAGCCCAGCCTTGCACAAAATCCAGATACTTTTTTCCGTGTTGATCAAATATCCAATCCCCTTTCCCCTTGACGAAAACAGCATCGGGCCGATCTGCCACAGCCATAATGAAAGGATATTGGTGATTACTTGTCGTGTTGTTCGTTGAACTGCTACTTTTTTCGATAGACATTGTTTTTCCCGACGTGATTATACATTCAGTTATTAGGTGCAAACATGACTGTGGAAATACTACAGACAAAAAAAATGACCGATGGAGCTGTTCCAGCGGTCATTTTTAGATTAAAGATTTCTTAAGTTAACTGTCTCTTAGAACTCTATATCTCCCAGACCCGCACACATTCCCGGCGGCACAAAGAAATCCGGCGCCGACAGGTGGTTTTTAGTAGGGGAGTGAAAACAGTCATGTTTAGATTTCTGTATGAATTCTGATATTAAATGGATTGGTTGCGATTATGCTATTGTCCAACGAAGCATAATTGTTGAACTCGAATCTTGTCAAGGAGCATTTCAAAGCGGTAAACCACATTGAGAAATATTCCGATAGAAACAGCCTCCTGAAGACTGTCCGACGCGCTTTCTATAAGCCGCGATATCGCGATTGCCACACTGAATCAACAGACAAGACTTGACCCCCCGAATTGCTAAACTATGCTGATAATATTCTTCGAATAATTTGATTGGAGTTCCCCTATGTCACATGTATTCGCAGAGAGAACCCTCCCTACATTACCTCCTTGCATTGACGATATAGCCGATCAAATTAACGACCATAACGAGGAAATTATTCTACATTATAGCGATTACGAGAAACGGGCCACCAAGGTGTGGCTAGAGGCTCCAAATTGTTATGACGACCCCATTTACGAACAAAATGTAGATTCTTGCATCGATTTATTGGATTCTTTACTAGCCGACGTTCGGGTATAAAATCGAGCTACTGTTCGCGTTACCGCAATTCCGGCCGTTTTCTGCACAATGAATACAAAGTCGGGCAAATCCATCAGCTCGACAATGGTCGATCTTAAGGATGTAAAGAGCTGTTTATAACTACAGATTTCAAGGGCAGCCAGCGAGACAGGCGGCCGGCCCGAGCACCGCACCTGATAAATCATCTACCCTTAGAGCATTCTGCTCACCCATTACTGCAGCAGGATTGTTCGCACCAGCCGCATGACGCGTATGATGTGAGAACCTGCTTCGATGCAATACACTGTCGCACGCAAGAAAATCAACATATTTTAATTATCTTTAATTACAATCACTGATGAATATATCACTCCTCGAGTATTGCTTTAAGAGGTGCTTTTAACCTCATCATTTACGAGGTAGCCCTGACGAGGGATGTGAGAAAAGGAGTAAAACTTAAAGTGACAGACCATCTTGGGTGATGGACGATTAATAGACAATAGCTAAGGAAAAGCCCACCATAATTTACCTAGCGATTGGATTATGACTCCCATCATCGATAGACTTATACCAGCAGGATAGTTATCCTTGTTCGGCTGGCTATCGGTTTTCAAATTTAACTATAATAATTCAAGAGCCGGGAACGGACTCGAATGGCAACCACCACCACAGGGCAAAAAAGTGGCTAGGCTACCACGATTAAACCTCATCAACATTCCTCAACATATCGTCCAAACAGGATTGAGGGGAGAGTTGTGCTTTTATGATTCTGACGACTTTGAGTTCTATCTAGCGAGTCTAGAAGTCGCCTCTAAGCAATATATGTGTGATATCCATACATACGTTCTTCTAAAGAATTCTGTTCAAATTATCGCCACGCCAAAGCTTCCCAACGGTATTCCGTCCATGATGCAATCCCTTGGTCGTCGCTACGTACAGTACGCTAACCACCGATATCAAAGGAGCGGCTCGCTCTGGGATCGCTACAAAAGTAGCCTGATCGATTCCAACGCTTATTTACTCAGCTGTTATCGGTATGTAGAACTGCGACCTCTGCAGCTCGATAATATCAAAGACCTGAAAGATTACCCCTGGTCCAGTTTTCATCATCATTCAGGTCATGACCCAAGTGCCTTGATCAAAGATCACCTGGTCTATACGTCCCTAGGTGAAAACAGCGTAGATCGCTGCAATGCCTACAATCGGTTGTTTGCGTACAACTTTGATCCGAAACTTCGCGATTATATTGCTGAGACTGTCCGCTCGGGGCAAATTCTTGGCGGCGATCACTTTAAGGATCAGATCGAAAAAATTGCAAATCGCCGAATTCGACCACTGAAGAGAGGTCGACCCCGAAAACAGGATAAAACCGAAAAACAGCCGATAACCTCCTCTGATGAAACCGCAGATGTAGAAAAATAGCTGCCTTTCGACAACAATTTGTGCGCTGAGTCTCTTTTTGTAAAATAGTTTTTTGTAATTAGTGCCAGAGTGAACGTGAAAGCTAACACAAATCGTTAGGTCATTCTAAGTATCATTAGAAATTCGTGCCAGAGTCGCATGGCCGCTTAACAACCATACTAGGCCCGATTATCCCAAATGGCATTAAATAGTGCCAGAGCCAACTGGCTCCTAGGCAGCGTGAATCTAAGCAGCAAAAAGTAAGAAAATTAATTCGTGCCAGAGTAGTCAATTTCACTAAGCAATAGCGCTTTTCAAGCCAACTAATACCTGTTTTAATGTGCTCAGTTTGTCGAACGGACAACCTTAGTAAACGTGTAAGAGCCATTTTGTTAGAGGCACTTACGATAAAAATTTTTCACTATCGGAGATCAACATCATGGCTATTTACATGAATTTCAACGCATTGGCTATAAAGGGTAACGTAACAGCAGAGGGCTACAAAGATTGGATTAAAGTCGACTCTCTTCAATTCGGCGTCGGACGTGGAATTTCCATGGAAGCAGGTAGCGTAGCCAACCGCGAAGCATCGCGCCCTAGCATTAGTGAAGTTTCAATATCAAAATCGATGGACACATCATCGGCACAATTGATGAAGGAAGGAGTCACCGGTGCTGCCGGAACAGAAGTCATTATAGATATCGTAAAAACAGGCTCTGAAAAACTGGATAAATTCTGCAGCTACACCTTACAGAATGTCTTGGTCAGCGGTTACAGTGTTTCATCTGGAGGAGAAGGTGCGCCTCAGGAATCAATCTCGTTAAGCTTCACTGAAGTGATGTACGAATATGTAACCGGTGGTATTGATAACGCCGATGCTGCGACTATGAAAGTCGGATACGATCTGGTAAATGCTAAACCACTTTAAGCATCAATCGGGCGGTATCAACCGCCGCCCGTTTAAAGCCTAGATTCTGTGTAGATGGAGTTATGACTGTGATTACATTTCTCTGGTTAATTTCGCAGTAATTCTTTTTGACCGAAGTTGCTTGTTTTGATATGTACGGCAACTTCGTTTTAGTGGATTTGGAACCATGTCCAGTTTAAGTCAACACCAACGCCTAATACGTATTGAAACTCCGCTAGGTCAGGACGTTTTTATAGCTAAAGCGCTGCACGGTGAAGAGGCAATTTCAGAAATATTTCAGTTTTCTGTGGAATTGGAATCAGAAAACCTCGAGATTGCCGCAGGTGATATAGTCGGCCAAAAAGTCACGGTTTCCATACATTACAATACTGAAAACACCCGTTACTTCAATGGTATTGTTAGTCAATTTAGTGCCTATAGCGTAGTGGCTGGCATTCGCCGGTATACGGCGGTTATTGTCCCCTCCTTGTGGCTGCTAACACTTAATCAATCCAGTACGATGTATTCGGGAATGACCAGCAAAGATATTGTTAGCGGGTTATTAAAACCTGCAGGCGTCGTCTTTAAATACAATGCCAGCGCTAACGATAAACGTGAATACTGTATTCAATATCAGGAAACTGATTTTGACTTTTTCACTCGTTTATTAGCTGAAGAAGGATTGAGCTATTACTTTATCCATACTTCCGGCAAACACGAACTGATTATTGTCGACAAAAATGCACAATACACCGACTGTGAAGAAAAAAAGGTTGAATGTGACGACACAAATGATGGTGGTAGCGTTCTGCTGAGCCGGGTCACTCAATGGCAGAGACAATATCAGATGCACACTGGCAAGCTGGCTATGACGGGTTATCTTGAGTCTGCAGCGGGCAAAGGCCAAAAAGAAAAAGTGAGCACAAAAAACAAAGTACTAAAAGGTTTAACTAAATACGAGCGCAGTTATCACGAGAACGCCGTACCTTTTAAGCTAAACAAAGAAATGCCTGAATACGGTGCGAAAATCACGCAGAAAAAAACAGCTGAATTGATTCTGGAAAATGAAGAGGCTTCTTTTGACATCGCCACTGGCGGTAGCAACTGCTGCACTTTTTTGGCCGGTGGTCGGTTCGAGCTCGACCACCGAGCGCTTAAATCTGAATCAGGAAAGTATCTGTTGGTGCGCGTCAACCACCAAGTCGTCGCCAAGGATTCAGTCACAGAGTATACCAACAGCTTTAGCTGTGTTCCGTCGACAACTCCTTTTCACCCTGCCCCTCCTGGCAATCGCATGCGAATTCACGGCCCTCATCTCGCAACGGTAGTGGACGTAAAAGCAGGAGATAGCCAAGGCAGCTCGGATCCACAATTGATGGTCAAGGCCAAATTCTACTGGGATGAAGGTGAAACAAGTTGCTGGATACGCGTGATGCAAAATTACGCAGGGCCAGGCGAAGGCGCCGTGTTTGTACCACGTATCGACTCTGAAGTGGTCGTAGAATTTGTCGGCGGTGATCCCGATCGTCCGTTGGTAACAGGCGCTGTTTACAATTCCAAAAATAAGGCGCCCGAATACAGCAATACCCAGAGCGGCTTTAAAACCGATGAGGGCGGAGAGTTTAACGAATTTCGTTTTGATGGAAAGAAAGGTGACGAAGAAATATACATGGAAGCTGGCAAAGACCATAACTTCTTAATACATAATGATGAAACTGGAACAATCGAAAACAATCAGACTCTGACCGTTGAAAAAGATCGTAAGAGAACGGTTAATGGCAAAGAAGATGTCACGGTTAAAGGCAACCAAACGATTGAAGTGAGTGACGGCAATCAGAGCACTACGGTGAAAAAAGGCAATCAAACGATCGAAGTGAGCACAGGCAACCAGAGCACTAAGGTGAAAAAAGGTAATCTCACCACAGAAGTCTCTATGGGCAACCACGCAACTAACGTTAAATTGGGCAATCAAACCATCGACGTAAAAGCGGGCAAATATGAACTAAAAGCCATGCAAAGCATCACTTTAAAGGTGGGTGGAAGTGAAATTAAAATAGACCCTTCCGGCATTACGATGAAAGGGCCCATGATCAAAGCTACAGCCAACGCAATGGTCGACATTAAAGGTTCTGCAATGGTGAAGATTAACGGCGGCCTAGTGAAAATCAACTAACCATCAACTTTGAATTCTAAGGGATACGTAACAGTGCTGGACCAAGATCTAAATAGGACAATTTATGTCCGATCTAACTAGAATAAAAGCACGATCCGCTGGCGAGTTACTTCAGCATTTTGAGCTTTCAGATGAAAGCGAAACAGTCGCCGGTATCGACGATACTCCGAGGCTGGCAATTACAAAGCTGGTTGATACAGAAAACTATCATGATGCGGTGACCATGCTCGCGCATGCAATGCCCAAAAGGGAAGTAATTTGGTGGGCCTGTCTTTGTACAAAAAAAACAATGGACCAAACAGTAGACCTCGATTGCGCAGCCGTTGCTGCTGCGGAACTTTGGGTAAGAGAGCCTAACGAGGCGAACTGGCTGTCCGTAAGAAAAATTAGTGAACGAGGGAAAAATAGAACCGCTGCCGAGTGGTTAGCCACAGCGTCAAGCTGGTGTATGGGTAGCATGGCTGATACGGGAGACGTCGAAGTACCACCGCCCGATTTTCTGTATGCCCATGCCGTAGCCGCCAGTATCACCCTAGCTGCTGTGGCCGCTGCGCCGGAAAAAATAGCAGAAAACTATCAGTTGTTTATACGGATGGGCTTTGATCTGGCGGCCGGTGGATCCGGACAAATTGAATAATCCGTAACGAGAGAGGTATTTATCAATGGGTATACAAGTCGTTGCCGGAGCCAATATGATGTGCACCTTCGGTCTTGCACCGTCTGCTTTAAGTGTGCTGCCGATCGCAAGGACAATGGTTGGAGGGCCGCCTGCAGCCACCATCATGGATCACATCCCATTGGTAAATATTATGCCTTTTGGGGCCTGCACGAGCGTCGCCAATCCTACGGTAGCTGCCGCCACAGCCGCAGCGTTAGGCGTATTGACACCCATGCCCTGCATACCGAATACTGTCGCTCCCTGGTTGCCCGGCGCGCCAACCGTGCTCATCGGTAACAAACCCGCACTAAATAATTCATCTAAGTGCATGTGCATGTGGGGCGGATCGATATCCATCATGGTTCCTGGCCAGTTCACCACCATGATCCCATAAAGATAGCAACTGCTGACTCATGCTTATCCGGTTAAAACCAAACTACTGGTTTTGACGATTCCGTTTTGGATTTTAAATGTGTCTATCACCGACCATATAATCTAACCAAAAGTCATATCGGCAATATCAGTGACGCTGTGTTGGGTCCCTTACCTGTACTAAACAGCCAAGGAAAATTTCAACGTTTACCACAGCCCTTCGATAACACATTGAGTACTCGCCATTGATTGAAATTGAGGTACCGTAATCCGATCTTTGTTTCGCGTTGAGCGAAGTACCAACAAACCTGCATTAGATAACACAGCTGACGAGCGATCAGACAATAAAACTTCAGCACAGGGTTTTACCACTGATTCCCCATCGTCATCGTAAACATGCAGCGATAAATCGTCGACTTCTATAAACTGTCCCGGCTGGGCTGCCCAACCTTTGCGACTATAGCCCTCTGCCAATAAGCGGGTCAGCAGGAACGCACCATTCCCCCAAAGGTAAAATTCGTGACTGCCGTTCTCGGCTAATTCCTGATAATCGAAATTTTCCGTCGAGGTGGTTTTTTTACCAAAGGGTAAACGCAACAAAAAGCGAGGAACCGCTAAACCCAAATGACTCGCGCTACTGCTTTTTCTCATCTGTTGCCATTTATCTACTGCTTCACGATCTGCGTCAGAGAGATCTTCTTCGCCAATGCCAGACTTCCAGTTATCCGAATCGTCAGCGCTGCTCAAGGCAGGGCAGCCGGCTAATTGTTCATGACCTGCACTTAACCAACAACCCTTCGCATTGTCAGCAAGCAAAGCCATTTGAAACGCGAGCTCAGCATCCTCACCGGTATTCTGCAGTTGATAATCGCCCAAAATAATACCAAACGGCGTATCGTCAATAGATCCACGCGCCTCGACAAATTTCTGAAAACATTGACTGTCCGCATCGGGTCTCGCCAAGTCAGCACGTAGTTCATTTTGGCTGACATCCATAATATACACGGATATATTACTATCAGTTTCAATTTCACGCAGTAGCCAATAGAGAGAGCGCCAGCTTGCCTCTAGCTGTTGAAAGTCACTATGGTGCATGATTGCCCGCATGGTCTCACTGGTAGCTTCATCGATCGCCGCCAGCATTTCGGGTTGGCGCGGGTCGGACTTCGCTTCGACATAGGGAGAAACAATATCTTTTATGAGACCATCAATATTTCCGAGCGGACCTTGGGCGAGTTGATCAGCAATATTGTGCCCTTGTAGTGCTGCGTCCAATAAATTTGCCGGTATTTCTATCCCTTCAGGTATATTCTCCTCCTCCCTTGGCGCCTCATTGCGAAAGTTAGTCCAGGCGAGGATTTCTTCAGCGGCAGCGGAAAAACTGTCTTTCTTTTTTAGTTTGCGCTTAAGAATACGGAGTTTATCGAAAAGACCTACCCTTTCATAAATGAAATCCGGATGTAAATTGTCTAGCTCTTCAAATACCAGTGCATCTTCCGTAACTGGCAATTGTAGCTGCACATCCAATTTGGAAAAGATTTCGTCGAAGTTATCTCGATTAATCTCGATGACCTTCCGGCCACTAAGAGAATCAAGCTGTTCCTGCTCGCGGCTTTTTCGACCACTAAAATCCGCCAATACGGCGATATGCATTGGCGTGCCGTTGTCGCGATTAATCTTTTCTGACCGTTGTTCCGATGTACGAAAATCGGCACCGCCGGTACTAATTGTTGCTCTGGACATGATTTCGCCTTGTCATTGGAAAAACCTAAAATAGGACAGATTCGCCACGTTCTGACCTTTGTTCTCAGCCAGATCGTGGTCCACCAAATTTTTTGTAAAGTTCAATTTTGCGCTAGCTAATGGCGTAGGAAAATAGCCCTTCTTCATCAACCCCGATATGAACGCTGGTAATTTCCTCTTCCTCAGCCATACGTTGTAAACATTCACTAGCGAGCTCAGGCAGCATAGTACGAGTAAGAATGTTCTCGATATTACGCGCACCGGTATCGGCATCCTGGCACCGAGCGACAATATGCAAAAGCACATCTTCATCGTAACTGAAACCAGCGCCATAGTGGTTGCGCAAACGCTTCTCGATACGACGCATATTGATCGCCGCAATTTTCATTAAGTTTTCGTCTTCCAATGGGAAGAAAGCAACGAGATTTGTACGGCCTAAAAATGCGGGTTTGAACACTTTGAGCAGTTCGGGACGAATACTATCGAGCAATAATTCTGGATCGGGCTTCTCCTCCACCTGACTCATAATAGATCGAATGGCGTCTTCTCCAGCATTCGACGTCATAATAATTACGGTATTCTTGAAATCGATATCGCGACCTTCACCATCCTTGATTGTACCCTTGTCAAACAGGTTATAGAAAATATCTTGCACACCGGGGTGCGCCTTCTCCATTTCATCTAACAATATGATTGAGTAGGGATTTCTACGAGCCGCTTCAGTCAACACACCACCTTCACCATATCCCACATATCCTGGAGGTGAACCTAGTAACATTGACACCTTATGCTCTTCTTTAAACTCCGACATATTGATGGTGGTAATACTCTGTTCTCCGCCATATAACATATCTGCTAAAGTTAACGCCGTTTCGGTTTTACCGACACCGCTGGTACCGACAAATAGAAATACACCAATGGGTTTACGAGGGTCTGTGAGGCCGGCCCGGCTGGTTCGAATTGCCTGAGCAACGGCCTCAAGCGCGTGATCTTGACCGATGACGCGGTCGGCCATGGTTTTATGAAGATCAATCACCGCATTGATTGTGTCGCCTGCCATTTTCCCAACAGGAATACCGGTCCAGTTTGCGACTACCTCCGCCACCGACTGTTCATCCACACTGGCTTGCATCAAAGGCGCTTCGCCTTGAACTTCTTTGAGCTCATCGCCCAGTGATTGCAATTTTTGTTTGTGTTCGCCCAGTTCTTCGCTCGACATTTTTTCGTCTTGGTTCTGGTAGTCCTCGTCAATAAGACTAAGAATTTCGCGAATTTGATCGATCAGTTCTTTCTCTTGTTCCCACTGCTGTTCGAGTAGTTCAAGCCGTCCTTGCTCAGCTTCCTTCTCGACGTTCATTTCTGCAATGCGCTCGTCATGCGATCCGCTCGACGCATTTTCGCGTTGCAACATAGAAATAGTGCGTTCAGCCAGGGTGATATTGCGTCGTGCATCCTCAACCGGCGCCGGTGTTGCGGTAAGACTCAATCCGACCCGAGCACAGGCCGTATCCAATAGGCTTACCGATTTATCAGGCAATTGTCGGCCCGGAATGTAACGGTGTGACAGTTGCACGGAAGCGATAATTGCTTCGTCGAGAATTCGCACACCGTGATGCGTTTGCAGAGAACCGGCGATTCCGCGCATCATGTCTATGGCTTTGTCCTCATCAGGCTCTTCAACCTTCACCACCTGGAATCGGCGAGTCAACGCTGGATCTTTTTCAAAGTATTTCTTGTATTCCGCCCAGGTCGTGGCGGCAATAGTACGAAGCTCTCCGCGCGCCAATGCGGGTTTTAATAGATTGGCTGCATCACCCTGCCCTTCTTTTCCGCCCGCCCCAATAAGGGTATGAGCCTCATCAATAAACATAACGATGGGTACCGGTGACGCTTTTACTTCTTCAATAACCGATTTTAAACGATTTTCAAATTCACCTTTAACACTCGCTCCGGCCTGTAGCAGACCAAGGTCGAGAGTGCGAACAACCACACCCTTTAACGGATCGGGGACGTCACCGTGGGCTATGCGCAGGGCAAAACCTTCTACAACCGCCGTTTTACCTACTCCAGCCTCACCCGTAAATATGGGATTGTTCTGACGACGACGCGTTAGTATATCTATACATTGTCGTATTTCATCATCCCGCCCTAGGACCGGATCAATCTCGCCCTTTTGAGCGCGTTCGGTCAAATTAATGGTGTACTTATCCAGCGCAGGCGCATTGCTGGCCATTACACTCTCTGGATCTCCGGCGGTAATTCCAGCCGATGCAACGCCGGAGGAAGACTCACCGGTAGTGCCGATTAGAGCCCGGGCAGTTTCACGAATTGACTCAGGCGCGACTGAGCGTAACTCCTCACAAGCTTCAAGCGTCTGCCTACGAAGATGTTCGTCGAGTAATAATGCCGCCAATAGATGACCCGAAGTGATCTGTCCGTGTCCGTAATCGACCGAGGCTAACATCCACGCATTTTTGGCAGCGTCAACAATTGCTGGCGATAAAGCTGCGGGACGGCTGCTGCCCGATTTAAACTTGGCGATAGTCGTGGCTAATTGTTTGGCTAAAGTTCCCGGGTTAATTTCATGTTTTTCCAACAAACTGAACATGTCAGTATCGTTTTTATCAAGTAACTTCAACAACCAATGCTCAATTTCAACATTGTATTGTGTTTGAGCGAGGCAGAGCCCTGCTGCACCTTCCAGAGCATCACGCATTACTGGCGACATTTTGTCAACTAGGGATTTCAGGTTTATGTTTAACATATTTTTATTCCTGCAATAATTAAATTAGAGACTCAAGCCGCTGTAGGTAAGCCAGCATCGGCCGGTTGGGTATGTTTTGAAACTATAATATCAATTTGCTCTTTTTGTAGATCGTTACTGAATTCTCCCAAAGGAGTATTCCAACCCAGCAGCGGTTCAGCGTCGACATCGAGCGTGAGACGAGTTGGCTGAGCATATTCCCGCTGTAGCTTAATGCAAATTTCATAATCCAGTTCGGTCCCGGCGAAAAAGGCGATGAAACCTTGTAAAGCTTTCAGCTTTTTCCCCCCTGGTGCTAATTCCATAAAGCTTTCGTAGCTCATCGGCTCGAGCCGAATACGGAATTTACTTTGTACCTGCCAACAGCTCTTTCCAATTACGGTGTTAAAACCCAACTGGTTATTACACCCTAATCCTGCTTCGCCACCAGCTAATCGGGAGACCAGATCATCGGGTAAGTCCTGCCACTGGCCACAAAATTGTTCTATCTCAGCGTCAAGCTCAAAGTAATCCAACAACATACTTTTGAGTGTTGTCGCAGAGCGAATCGGTCTTGCGATCAATCCACTATAGCCCAACAATGCCTCTTTAGAAACTGGCAGTTTGTCTCCTGGTAAAAGGGTTCCCAAGCCCGCCAAAGAAGCTAGCGCGTGGGTGTATCTATCGGTTTTCTTCTGCTTATGGATACGATTGCTTTCGTATTGCAGAGGCAGTCGATATTTTCCCGATGCCTGATAAAAAAGAGAAATCGTTCGGTGTTCAAATATATTAACAAAAGCTGCCAATGCGCGGTCGTTGTCGCGCAATCGTTGCACCAAAATTTCGGTGAAATAATGGGGCATAACACCGTGGCTACCGCCGAGTCCCATAAATTGCAAAGACATATGCCATTGGCGCTTCTTTTCACTATCGCCTAATTCTTCTATTTTAACGGACGCAACATCGGCGGCACTAAATGCAAGCGAGATCTGATTCCTAAAACGGAGGAATTCCTTTTGGGGTGGTGTCATACCTCCAATCGGTTCATTCGCGAAGCCATCATTGCGCGGGTGATTACTGTTGGCCGCGGCATCAACGATTCGAACAGCCTGCAGAAAAGAGTATCGCCAGGCTTCGGCATTCAGCCGATCAATTACAGCAAGGCTTTGTTGCCGGCGCGTGGTGGCCATCGCTTCAACTCCCCTTCCCGTCCGCTTAACGTGGCTATCAGACGGCTAAATGAATTTAACGAACAGTACAATCCTAAAAAGCGCTCAATCACCGAGGCAAATAATAACGGACTGGTACCGGTCATCATCATTTCATCGAGCTCGATGTGTACTTCTGTGCCTCGACACATAGCCGTCGTGTAACCCACTTGAATCGGAGCAATGATCGACTTGGTACTCATACTGCGTAATGACTCTATCAGTTTACGCGTCCCAGGAGAGTCGTTGAAGTCGTAAAGCCGCAAAATTTCTTTAAAGGAGTCACAACCTTTTTCTCCGTCACCCAAAGAGAGGTGATTTAGGTTTAGATGGGAAATCAAGCGCCAGTAACCCTGATCTTTTACCGATGGCCGCACCGTTGCTGTAGGAGAAACCAAACACGCGATGCGACTAACAGGACTGCTACCATCTACTTCGACTAGCCAGGGCTGATTATTGCCAGTGGGTAATTTTTTAGGCTGATTGCGATTAAAACATGTCAGTTCCAACTGCAACGTCTGGTCCTTAGCCGTATAGGGATTAAAGTCTAGATCGACAAGATTGATGTCCAGCTCAGTCGCTGTTTCGTTATGGTGCTCGCCCTCGGTAACGGAACTGCGACTGGAATGCCAATAAGTACCATGATTTTTTTCCGAAAACCGATGTTTTACGCCATAAAAGGGGGCGTACTCAAACTCCTTACCATTGGTATCGGCAGCATTCACAGCATCAATACTATAAATTTCCAGCCCTTCTGGACGTCGAGCATCGGGGGTGACTCGATATTCAAAAGATGTATGATCCATTTGAATTGGATCAGCTACCTGATGAAATAGATTAATGGCGGGAGCGCAGCCCAGAGCGAAAGTTTTGGCAGAAAGATGGTGCTCCAGCTCCTCGTCACTTTCAGACAGGTAGATATAGAGGTTTAGTTCGTTTCCAAAATCGTCAGGCAGATACTCCTGAAAATCGCCAATATCCAAAAACAGAAACTTTTCCGGAAAGACAAAATATTCGGTGAGCAGGCGATAGCCGATAAAAACATTACTTGGATAAGGCAACAGATTCTCATCTTCTTCGAAACCGACCGACTGGATACAATCCTTACTGATAAAAATGGGTTTTTCGTCGTGCTCTGAACGTGCCAGTACGACCTTCATCGTCTTACTTAACAACAAATCATACAACGGAAAGCTGTGCTGACTTTGTCCGTTTAAATAAAAACGTATGCGACCCGGTTTTTTTTCACCAAAACTGTAATCTTCCGTCAAACCTTTTAGAGATAATTGCAGAACCGCTGCAGCCCCTTTGACATTATTGGAACCAGGTGCGATAAATGGCCGCGCTTGCAGACTTCCAGTACTCACCTGAAAGGGATGAATATCTACCGGGTAACAGCTATTAAAACGACAGCTATGTCCATCCGACGTTTCAGAATCGAGCTCTGTTCCCTTTTCGACATGGGCAACTGAGTCAAGTTCGTGCTCTGGCTGAAACTGCACAATAGCCATAGAAGGTATTGGACGGTTGTAGTGTGGATACAAAGTGTCCAACATAGCATCGATGAGCTCGGGAAACTCATCATCGAGTTTTTGCTGAATACGAGCATTAAGATAAGCAGTACCAGCTAGCAAACGCCCCACAAGAGGGTCATCAACAGCTTCTTCCGAAAGTTTTAAACGAGCCGCAGCCCCTGGATGCTGGCGCGCAAAATCAGCCGCCGAATCCTGTAGGAAAGCAAATTCTTTTTCGTAGTGATCAAGTAACTTCTCACTCATTTAAGCTATCTCTGAAACATTGATATTATGGTTAATCGGGTTTAAGGCGGAATCGAACACCATGGTGTCTGGAAGAGGATTGGCATATAAGGTAGCTTCGATACGAAAACGAATGGTTGGGTCCTCAGGATCTACTGCTGCATCACCAATAACACGAACTTTTTGGACCCTCGGTTCAAACGTTAGAATCGCCTCTTCTACGTCCCGACAAAATCGAGCTCGGCTGGATGAATCAACCAGATTTATTGTAGAAATGTCGGGCAACCCAAAATTGACCAAGGAAGAGCGCAGATGAACGTGTTGCTCTAACGGGGAAACACAGCGATATCGGGTATTAAATAGATTCTCAAGATCTCTTCGAATACTTTCTCGAAGTTGTTTTAGGATTTGATGAGAGGGTATCTTTTTTGCACTTTTTTCGTCGTCACTGAGTCGGTCAATAAGCGGCGCCAGCAGTTTTATATCCTTATCGATCGCGGCCATGGCCATCTCCTTATCAAACCGTTCCGAAGCCAGGCTGACCAAGCTCAGTTGCCAGTTTTAGCTCCGACACTAGTTGGTCGACAATATATTGTGGTTTAAGATGAATAATGCTGTCAAAACTTCCCGGTTTACCCGGTACTTCTCGCACCTGTACTCTAGCAGACTGCAAAGGGTAACGCGACATAGCATCCCAATCGAAATCTTCGCGCCCAGTGGTGTATTTATTCAACCAAGTTTGCAACATGCGCTCACATTCCGCGGCGGTGGTAAATGCACCTATTCTATCGCGAACCATAACCTTGATATAATGAGCAAATCGCGAAGCACATAAGACTTGTTGCAACATCGCCCCCAAGCGTGCGTTAGCTGTTGCCGACTTGGTGGTGTACTGTTTGGCCTTGTGCAAAGACGGACAGTTTTGGAAAGCCGCGAATGGTGTGTCGTAACAATCACAAAGAGACATAAACCCGTGATCATTGAGATCTCTTTCTTTATTATCGGTAATGACCACCTGCGTCATTATTTTTTGCGCCACCCCAGGGCTGTCCGTATCGTGGCTAATACACGGAAAATCGGTAACTAAACCGCCGCCAGCATGGTCTCGAGGCGCGCCACGTATATGAGAAAACCAGCCAACATCTCCAAACTCTCGAATTAGAACAACGCCAATGGCATAACAGGGGTTGCCCCAAAGATAGCGACTGCTATCCTTGTAGTCTACCTGCTCATTAAACAACAGGGCACTGCCGGGAAGAACTCTATTTTTATAGGGTTTGCGCATCAAAACCCGGGGCAATGTTATACCGATAAAACGCGTATCACTCACTTCTCGCAGACTACGCCAGGAGGCATATTCCTGCTGCCGGAAAATATTTTCGAAATCTAGGGGATTAGCTAAAGATTCGAAACTATCAAGACCAAATAACTCGGGTGATGCAGAACAGATAAACGGAGCAAAAGACGCTGCGGCGATCTGCGCAAGGCCCTTCAGGGTATCAATATCGTTATAAGGATGCCGCTTTGACGGACGATGAGTGACTTCGTAATCACCCAGTACAGCGCCAAAGGGCTCACCCCCTGCAATCCCAAATTCCTGACTGTAAATGAGATTGAATAAGGCACTCTGGTCAAAATCAGCCGCCCGCTCGATATCGATACTGACTTCTTTCCAGCTTACGTCCAACATTCGAACCTTGATGTTGCCGTAAGCACTTGCGGTTTTAATTAATTTCTCGACACCACGCCAACGAGCCTCCAGCCGCTGGAATTCCTGTTTGTGTAGAATGACATTAAGTTGATCACCAATTAACTGGTCTATTAAACCGATATATTGCGACAAATATAATTTGATTTTCCGACGGCCATGAGGGGCACCAACGTCAAATTGCTGCTTCCAAATACGAACAGCAGCGACTGGATCTTCTTCATTGATGAATTTACTGA
This sequence comes from uncultured Cellvibrionales bacterium, assembly GCA_913019905.1. GTDB lineage: Bacteria > Pseudomonadota > Gammaproteobacteria > Pseudomonadales > Dasaniaceae > Oceanicoccus. The sequence continues at coordinate 96,578 of CAJVZD010000003.1, read as the reverse complement.
GATTATCCGATAACAATTGATCAAGAGGCATCAAGCCATCCCGATCTTGAGACGACTGCTGAGCTCCGTCGAGTAGGTTGTCAAAATCCACTGGTGGTTCAGACACGATAGCTATCACCGTCCATTACTAATTGGAGAGACCTTAGTCACAGTTGCGAAGAAAATTTCTTAAACCGCCAAAAACCGAACGAAAGGCTGGCCGGAACAGACTCCGGCCAGAGAGTTTACAAAATGCCAAACATTACTGGCCGGGTATTTTTGCTACCAGACGTAGTGATGATGTTAAAGACTCCATCTGCAACCAAGGTCTTAAATAGGCTACCGCATTATATGAGCCCGGTTCACCCGGAATTTCTTTAACTTCTACTTTGGCAGCCGCCAATGGGAACTTAGCTTTCATTTCCGCACTTGCGTCCTCGTTACTATTCGTATAACCAGCAATCCACTTGTTTAACCAAGTTTCAATTTGCTTGGATTCCATGAACGAGCCCACTTTATCTCGGCCCATAACTTTAAGGTAATGAGCAATACGGCTAGTCGCCATAATATACGGCAGCCGCGCAGATATCGAAGCATTGGCAGTAGCGTCTGGATCGTCGTAAACCTTGGGTTTTTGCGTCGTTTGCGCACCAAAGAACACGGAATAGTCCTGGTTCTTGTAATGACAAAGCGGTAAAAATCCTAGATTTGATAGCTCAGCTTCACGGCGGTCAGTGATTGCAATTTCTGTGGGGCACTTGACGTCAGTATCGCCATCATCAGACTTAAATACGTGAGTGGGCAACCCTTCAACTTTACCACCCCCTTCCGCTCCTCGAATGGCAGTACACCAACCGTTTTCTGCATGGGAGGCTGTCAGAGTTGTTCCCATGACGTAGGCTGCGTTCATCCAGCAGTATTCATCATGGTCAACCGCAACAGACATGCCGGATTCTTCCTGCGAAAACTCTTCATAGGCGAATGCTTCCACAGGCTTAGTATTTTCACCATACGGCAACCGAGACAAGACTCGAGGCATAACCAAAGATACAAAACGTGAGTCTTCACTTTCTCGAAAACTACGGAATTTGATATATTCCTGCGAAGAAAATATTTGAGCCAGGTCGCGAGGTTTAGACAGATCTTCGTAGTTATCTAAGCCAAACATACTAGGGCCAGCGGCGGAGATAAAGGGAGCGAATCCGGCGGCCGCAACATTTGACATTTTGCTAAGCAGGTCGATGTCTTCCGGGTGGTTACTGAATTCAAAGTCACCAATCAGCGCAGCGTAAGGCTCACCACCGGCAACGCCGAATTCCTCTTCATATATTTTCTTGAACGTTTGGCTTTGGTCAAATTCAACAGCCTTATCAAGATCCTTATACAATTCCTTTTTGGTCATATTCATCATGCGAATTTTCAGACCTGTGCCTGTTTCGCTGTTCATTACAAGATGATTCAGACCCCTCCAGGAACCTTCCAGCTTTTGGAATTTCTCGTTATGCATGATCGCCGCAAGCTGCTTGGATATAGCAGCATCAATCGCAGCCACCGCGGAATTTATCGTATGAGTCAGGTTGCGATCCCATGTGACTGCACCCTTCATAACTTGCTCAGTAAGGTTTCCGAGCAAGTCCGTCGCATCTTCGCGCTCAGTTTGCTTCGTGGCACCAATAGCCTGCTCTAGTAAGCTAAGCGATTGCTCTTCGGCTTCGGCGGCGCCACCGGATTCAAGTTCAGTACTCATGCATCTTCTCCTGCGTCTTCTGCGCCGCCCAATTCCTTAGAAATTTCGGTTATTTTGTCGGTATTTTGTAATACGTCTTCCAAAATACCTTCCAGCTCTTCAGAGCGGTCTGCTTTACTCATTAGATCTCGTAACTTGTTGCGAGCATCTAATAATTCTTTAAGCGGTTTTACTTGCTTGGCCACAGTCTCAGGGTCAAAGCTGTCCATTGACGTGAAGTCCAAATCAACCGACATGTCGCTATCGTCGTCAGCCAACGTATTTTCGACTTTCATATTTAGCTTAGGGTTAATTTTTCCCAACGCCTCGTTGAAATTATCGCGATCTATATTGACGAATTTACGATCTTTCAGAGACTTTTTATTGTCCGTATTATCTCCCGAATAGTCGCCCATTACGCCCATGACAAAGGGTAGCTCTTTTGACTCTTCAGCTCCGTTTGTCTCAACGTCGTAGGTAATATGTACACGCGGTTTGCGCACCCTTTTTAGTTTGTCGTGGATACTATCAGCCATGAGATTCTCCAATTTTATAATTTTAGGACTGTTGTAAGATTATAGACACATAATTCAATTTAAAAAGGCAATTTTTATCCCCATCCGTCGTTATCATTTTTCGGTGGCGCATCAACTTTTGATTCTGGTTCAACGACCGTTTCGGCTACAGCAACGGGAGGCGCAACATATTGATGAGTATCACTACCGTCGAGCTTTATTCCGGTAAGTTGAGAGAGCATCCCACGAGCATTGCTGTCGGGAACCAGCTCCATCATTAGGTCCGCAACACTCATGCGTCCCCATTCAACAATTCTTTCAATGGCTGGAGACAAAGGCGTATGGGGTTCGTGCAGACGGAAATAATTTGCAATTTCCTGGAGCCTCTTTAATGCATCTTCGCGGCCGGCAATCGGGCCATTGCTACCCGGTGCACCTGGCCTGACTCCACCAGCTGCTGCGCTTGAGATTTCGCCACCATCGTCGTCCTGAACCTCATCAGTACTGACTTCGACAACAGCCAATTTATCTTTCGCGATAAACCTTGCCGATCGTAATACCTCATCTAAAAGCTCTCGAATACTCGTCGTAGGGGGTGCATCGTGACCACAATTTGCCATTAGCAGATCGCTGAGAGCGACAAACTGTTCACTGCAATCCTGCAGATCATCAATCAGATTTTTATAGAAGTCTTCACTGCCGCGAGCAACCGTGTCTTCGATATCTTGTAAACTAAAGCCGGCGCCGCTAATACGGTCTTGTTTTTTGGCATCGTCCGTTACCTTGTCGTTATCCTTGGCCTGCTGGTACTGCACAAACGTAAACTCGCCCTTGGCACCGTCCGATGTGATCGCTTGATTACGAATGGGACTTAGCAGGGTGCCATTTCCGCCATCACCGTTCAAGCCGGTAATCGGTGCAACTTTAGTTTCCATTCCGTCTTCATCGGGTTCCGGATACAGGTTTTCCCAATATTTTTCGACAATCTCTTTGGTAAGTGTCAATCCATCCCGTAAGCCGGCAAAACCATGGTGTCGAATTAGCGCTTCCATATACCAACTAAGCACTTCAAGATCTTTGCTCGTGTTTGCGAGAATATCCGGGGCGATTTCCAGAATGGGCTTCCACATTGAAAGTGCGTCGACCGTATCTTCAACATCGAACTCTTTTGCATTTGCGCGTTCTGCTGCTCGCGCATTATTTCTTGCGTCTTTAATTTGGTAGAACAGCGAATTGGCCGAGCTGTCTTCGCGAATGTCTTCACCCTGGGGGGATTCATCGGAAATTGGCTTGGTAAGAGAATCAATATCTATGACACTTGGCGAACCCATTTTACGTTACTTCCCTTCAATCACCGATTATTCGGACTTGTTATTGTTAATAATTTGATTGGTCTTTCCGTTCGAGCGATCTGTCTTGCAACTAATTTCCGATTGGAACAGTCGTTTCAAAGAGGCCCATTTTTACCACATGACTCGAGAAACGTATATAGTTTTTTTTACCACCTTAAGATTAGCTACAATTGAACACTATGCCAAACTATTTCCGGCCACATCCCATCCCCACTGTTGCCAACTACTATCGATCATTGCTGTATACTGGTCGGCCGTTGGCAACCCTTGCGCCAAAAGCAATTGCTGAGTGGGAGGCTCAGCGAACGCACTAAACCACAAACTACTACTATCATAATTTTTGTCTACTTGTGCATCGAGATGTAAGGCCAACGCCGCTCTGAAGTCATCGGTAGCGACAACAATATTATCGCTACCAAAACCTTGTACAGCACTTATTTGCGGCTTGGCAACATCGAGTAATTGTTCGCTGATCTGATCCGCACTAAGCCCATCCTCCAGAGCCGCATAAGCGGCAGACTCGACATCCCGAAACCATTTATCATTTTGCAGACAGTACGTCGCCAACGCTGTTCTAGCGGGAAGACAGGTGGCAATAGTTAATGGAAAATAACGACCAACACTGTCGACACTCGGCACTAAGACCCCCGCCCAAACCTGTTCGTCAATCGTGCCAGCAGACAACATAAAACGCCAAATCGGGCTCGTCAAATATAAGTTAAGCCACTCGTCACCCAAGCGCTCCCGGCTATTGCTAACGCCTTGCTGCAACCAATCATCCCAACTTCTAATAAATTCGACTGGCAAATCCCGATCGATAAAATCCCCATGTGCAGGGACTTTTCCGTACAAACCCAAAGTAAATGATTCCATCGACAATACCCTATAACCGCTGTGGGCAGCGGTAACCGCGCAATAGCCCAGTGTTAAACGGATTAGCCGCCGTCTTCGCAGTTAGCTGGTACTGCACCTTTCGGCTACCTACTTTAAATGTTGCATTGTAAGTGCTCGAATTAGACCCTTTACTAAGATTCGAAGCGTCCAATAGATGTAGCCATGCCCAATCGCCCTCGAACCGATTACGATGCATGCCGCCATTAAGGTCTTCAAACAGTACTCTAACCCGGTCATCCTCGCCACTCGTCCAGGTTACATCGTTGCTTATCTGGGGGCCGTGCGAATAAATTATCCGCTTACCCGCCAACTCCAGCGAGAACCGTTTTATACCGGCATCAAGCTTAGTTGGCTTGAGGCGGAACTTAAATACCATGTCGCTACTACCGTTTAGGTAATAGGTCCGGCGCAAGTCATCCGCTCGTCGCAACTGTTTCATAGCCTCATTGGAAACACTCAAGCTCCGATTGTCCATCACGCGGAGCTTCCATTTACGGGAGTCGACAAATGGCTGTAAATAAGTGGCGAAGAAGTTGCTCTCTGTACCCTTGGGACCCAGAAAAGCCGTAAAGTCAGCCAGTGGGGTTTCATTTTCACTACCGGCATTTAGTGGATACCGGCCAGCCAGTACTCGTTGATAATCGCTATACACCTGCTGATTCCATTCATCGCTAATATATCGGCTCGTTCGAGCGAGTAATAATACCCAGCTATGATCCGCTATCTGCTCGAGCCATCGCTGCATCGGTTCGGGGCTGCGCTCAGCACGTTTACGAAGCTTCTGAATGGGATTGTTCGCACCGTTATTGAACCTGTCTCTGGTGACCTTAAACGCCGCCGCACCGGGGTTGCCATCAGAGGCGATTTCGGCCATAAATTCTTTTAGCTCTTCAAGATCGCTAAACACGGCTTGAATCGGTGCCGGCCGCTTGTCGTCGGCCTTCATCAGCCGATGTAGATCACGAAATTCGCGGTCGACCAAAGTCGGCTTCAGCTCATCCGGAACAATGCCTGTCAGTGCACCGTCCTCGCTAACGAGAGGAGGACGTAATTCCGTATTCTCCGTCGCTAATTCCAGAGACGTCAACAGGGGCGAATAACTGGGATCACTGAGTAAATTCAGTGTGTCGACGGCAGAATCCAGGCTTTGAAAGCGAGCAATATTCAAGTCTTTCAAAAACACCTGCCAGTTTCGCGAGTAGTCCGTAAGGTAGGCCCGCTTAATTTGCTTGCTAAGCTCAGTTCGCTCGGCTTCGCCATATTGCAATTCATCCGAGCTTCCGTAGATCCAGCTATCGCCCTCCAACCTATTAATCAGATCAGAATCCGCACTATAGTCGACAGAATCAAAGCCTTTCTTGGTATAAAGCATTGCCGTGGTAAAAAGCTTATTGTCCGGTTCAATACCGAATGCCATTTCACTGTCCCCACCAATTTGCGGGTAGAGATCAACGGGGGAATTGTTATTGAATTGCAGCTGTTTATACAGGCGCTGTGACTTCGGTATCTGACTCAGCTGTTGCCGCACGCGACGTAGAAGCCGCGGGTCCGGCTCACTGTCAGGAAGCGGCTCTTTCAGTAATGCCTGTAGATGCGCCATTAAACTCTGCTGTTGCTCGAGATTGTTTGTGTACTGTTTCTGCCAAAATTGCTGCGCCCAAGACGTAATCACCTCGTTATCCTGCCGCGACTTATCCGACAACATGATATAGACGCCCAAGGTGTTCGGTAACTCGGCGTCTTCCACCGTCATTCGACTGAGCTCGCGCTCGAGCCCATTACGAAAGGTAGGCAGAAAATATTGATTAACATTTTGCTGATACAGTGACTTGGCCGCTGAATCGACCCGTCCGTCATATAGACCCAGCCCCGATAACCACGGATGCTCCTCTTGATCGTAGACTTGACTAGCCTCTCTTAAGGGGTCGAGAATTGCCAGGGCCGGAATAATATCCCGATTGCCCTTGCGCATTTTTTTATTAGCCTCCTCATAGTCATCAGTCGCGGTAGACACCTCTTCCATATAACCTCTGTTCTGAGTCACTATGCCAGCCCAGATCACGACCAGCAAAACCGAAACGGCAGCAAGTGCAACGAAACTCAAGCGGCGCCCCCATCGCAACAACGCCTCAACTTTACGATTGGTGCCGGTCAACTCAGACTCTGCGAAGATAACATCCGTAATTAGACGATTAAGGAAAAAACTTTTTCCAGTACCCGCTTGCGGGGCAGCCACGCTACGGGGTAGCCCGAAACTCGCATTGACCGACGCCATCATGCGATCAATGGGAGACCCTTCCTGGGTCGCGCTCGAAAAATACACCCCACGTAACATGGGAGAAGCGTTAAATGTATTGACCGCAAAGGTCGTGCTTATAAAGTCTTCGAGATTACCCTGCAAGGCATCCATACGATTCGGAAAACCCTGTATTAACGCTCTCGCATCTATACTGCGCTCGCCATCGATTCGCGACAGCAATCTTTCATTTAGGCGCTGCACCAATTGCGCATATTCATGCCTGAAGGATTCACCCAAATTCGCCTGATCTTCATCAAGAGGAAAGGTCATACCCCAAACCTGCGCTCTTTCTGCCTGTGACAAGTTGGAGAAAAACTCGCTAAAACCGGCAACCAAATCACCCTTGGTAAACATCAGGTACACAGGAAAATCGATGCCGAGCTTTTCTTGTAATTCATCGATTCGACTGCGTATCGTTTTGGCATGTTGCTGGCGCTGATTAGCCGTCTGTACCATCAATTCTTGTAAGCTAATGGCAATAATAACGCCATTAACCGGGCGTCGAGGACGATATTTTTTCAACATTTTCAAGAAACCGACCCAGGAGCTATTATCGACAACGCGATGACTATCCTGAGTGGTATAACGGCCGGCCGTATCGATCAATACAGCCTCATTGGTAAACCACCAATCGCAGTGACGCGTTCCACCGATACCGCCTAAGGCTCCGGAGCCGTGAGACTCTGCCAACGGAAAATTCAATCCGGAATTAACAAGTGCTGTTGTTTTGCCGGCTCCGGGGGGGCCAATAATAATGTACCAAGGCAGCTGATATAGGGTTTTGCCACCAGAACCTGAGTTGAATCTAGATTTTTTAAGAACACCTAAAGCATCCTTGAAGCGATCGTTGATTAGTTTAATTTCTTCTGCACTTCGCTCCTGGTCCGGATCCGCCGCAGCAGCGGATTTATCTTCCTCCTGCAACTCATCCATCATTTTATTATTTTTACGTTGTTGCAGTCCCCACCGCACGAGCGACCATATCAACCAGATCAGGAAAATTACAGCAATGATGATGAGTCGTGCGTTGGTGGACAGCGACGTATTGTCTGCACCAAATCTAATATAATCCGCGCCCCTCCAAATCACCATGGAAATCGCTAAAATTCCGATAAGGCCATATACCCAACGATTGTTGAGCCGGCTGAGGAGACGTATCATGGATTACCCCGGTTGCAAGTTTATTATCATTTATGAATTTAATTGGCTGCAGAACCCAACACAATAGATGTGTCAGGATCTCGAAGTCGAAGTTGGCGGGTCGCTTTGCTCTACTTGCAGAAGACCGTCTAATCGCTCCGTTGTCGGCTCTGTTGACTGGTAGAGCCAAAGCCGAAAACCGGAAAAAGTGATCAACAAAACAACCATCACACAACTGGCTACCACCCATAGTGGAACATATTGCATAAGCGATCGTTTGCCCGCGACCTGGCTTTGCCAATGGGGAGATAAATCTGACCCATACTCTTGCCGATAGTTTTGAATTGTCTGGTACAAAGTGTTACTAATTTGTTCAAGGTTTTCGCGACCGCGCGGATCGAGCTTAAACTTGCCCTGAAAACCAAGACTAATACAAAGATAATAAAGTTCGAGCCCTTCAAGATGTGAAGCGGGAGATTCAAGCATTCGCTGCAATACGGAAAAACACTTTTCACCGCCACCCGTTTCGTTATGAAATTGACTCAGAAGTGAATGCTGCCCCCAAAGACTACTTGCGCCCCACGGCGCATTAAGAACAATTTCATCCAACATAGTGCACAACAGATATTTTGCAGGAAGTATTTGCTCAGAGGCAATCTGTTTACTTTTTGCAGTCTGTTCAAACAGTTTTATTTCATCAATCAGCTGTCGCTGCAAACCTGGGATATCATTATGCTCAAGCGTGGAGCGAAGCCTATTACTAACGGTAAGAATTACCGACGCGGCAGTCACCAAAGGATTAAGACCACCTTGAATCACAAACTCAGTTGGGTCAGGTAGCGATTGGGGCTGCATAACGGGAGATCGACGCACCGGCGCGGCCATGGGCGCGCCTTGCGGTGCCGCTGGAGCGCGGGCGCCCGGCCGAGGAACCATAACGGTCCGATCTGAATTATCCGGAATAGGCGGATAATTACCACGCTGAACAAATACTGTTTTATCGTCGTCGTCACTCATAGTATTAATCTCTTATCGCCCAAAGCTCCAGCTCAATGCCTGGGTATTCGCCACCCAAATGCACCGCAAAAGCTCCGGATGATTTCATCATCTCCCATACTTCACCGGATTTTTCGATTGCAAAGTAGGTAAATCCAGCATGATAGGGGATTTGTCTCGGCGCTACGGGCAATGGCCGCAAAGGCAAACCTGGCAGAGCCACGTTAATCAACTGCATGATTTTCTCGGCGCCGGCGATTTTGGCTTGTTTAGGTAGACGATTACGTAGCAAATCTCCCTGCATATTCGCCTTGGCCGCAAGTACAAAACTGGAGTTATTAAGAATATTGCGATCATTGATCTTCGCAACATAAATACCCTGTTTACGCTCTACAAGCCCCATGGAAATGGCGTTTTGCTCCAACACGGCGCTCAAACATTGACGTAATACCGCTATGACTCCCGAAAACGTGCCCGCGAGATTGTCGTGTTGGTATCGCGGAAACTCAGGAGCGCGTTTACTGCCAGCGGTGAATGTCGACAGCTCACCGGCTATCTGCACTAGCTCAGTGTAAAGCTTGTTAGGATGCAGACCCTTTTGCTGCGAGAGATGAATCAATAGAGGCTCGATCCGGTTGATAACCTGCAACAACATGTAATCGGCGATTTCCGCCGATCCTGCGCTCCCACTGTCGGCCAACCGACCACCCAGAGCATCCCCACGCTGCTTGAGCAACGCCGTTAACTCCTCAAAATACGCCTTCAAAGGCGGCGCGATATCGCAATCCAGCACTGGCGGCAAAAAGTGCTGGTCCAGCGCCGCAGACTTAGTTGAATCATTATCTTCAATACGGGCAACACCCAGTACTGCATAACCACTGAGCTCGTCCGACCCTAATTTCAAACAAATGCGCAATTTTCCAATTTGAATTTGTGCCTGCTCTCCCGAGGCGACACTCGTATCACGTGCCTGATAATTATAGGCCTGAAAGCGTGCTTGCGGCTGATCATCCTCGTCGCGATTAGTATCTAATATTCCACTGCGGCGCAACGGAATACAAAGATACACGGTTTCATTACTAATATTTTCAGGAATAGTAAGAACTTCAGGCAAGGCCTCGTTGTCGGGGATTTGAAACGGTGTTCCGTCCGGGAAAACGCCCTCTGCAGAAGTGATAGATAGCTTACCGAGATGGAGCGGCTCTTTGTCAATATTCAGTTTTGTAAAGCCATAGAAAAACGGCTCGAGCGCTGCACTGCGTCCCTCAATATACCGTTCCAAATAACGATTATTTTGCTGGAAATGCTGTGGTCGCAAAAACATTCCTTCCGACCATACGATTTTATTGTTATCAGACATTAAAGGGTTTTCCAGATCAAAGGGAAAGTCTTAAATATTATCGTTCATATCACGAATACGCAATCGCTCAGCCCTGATAGTATAGTTCATGGTTTTACGGGATGTTACAGGCAATATCATCAAAGCGTCAGCTCTATCATACTGTACAAATGCCGCCATCACGCCAATAAACCGGGTGTCCGGGGTCAAGGGGATATTTTCGACGCGAGTCTCATCAGGAGAGAACTCTCTTAACTCATAAGTTTCAATCAAATCCGAACCGAGTCTCTCCGCTGGATCCTCGTAAAGGCTAAGAAAATCCTCTCGCTTAAACTGTCGATCACCTGTTAAGGCAAAAACCTTAATGATGATCGGACTCGGTCTGCCGTCCTGATCAGGATTGAGATCCTTAGAGGTAATAAAGGTAAGGTTAACGGCTGTTTTGGAATCGAGCAGTTCGCGCGTCGTGCCACACCCGACCATAGCGAGAACGATTATACCAACGATCACTAGGCGTATAACTGAGTACAACTTCATCATGGTAGATCCTATTTTATATTTATTAAACAACAACTAAACTGTGGGCAAACCAATGTCAAAATTTTCATTTATTGTCGATTCGAACGCCGGGTTGATTTTAATTCTTCTAATTTTGCCTCATAAGCTTCGGCAAATGCATCGCCAAACAACTGATCGTAACTTGTTTCCTGGTCTTTTTGTAACTCTTCAAAATAGCCGAAATAGTTCTCCCATATTTTGGCCTTGCGGTTACCCAAAACGCCTTTACGATCGGAACCTAACTGTGACTCTAACTTAGCGGGACTAAACTGAGAAAGCATATAATTAAATGCAGACTTCATCGCGTAAAGAACGGCAACTTGATGGTCCGCAACATCTTCAAAGCCTTCTTGTACGGCCTTTTCCGGCTGAACGAACGCTTCACTTCTCGTGGCGAACATCGCCTGTAAAGCATCGCCAGCACCCGCTGAAAATTTTAAGGGATTATTTCCCGTAGTCATTATCACCGTTCGTGAGGCCCGTAATTCATTCTTAATACTGGCGCGAGCCTGCAACAAGCCGACAAGATTTTCCACTGCTATATTGACAATCGCAGCACTACTAGGCACCACCGCTGCCGTTTGCTCTTCCGTTAAACCGTGCAACCCCAACAATGATGCCATTTCAGCTGACTGCACTCCAACAGGAGCAGGTGCAGCAGCGGGAGCAGCCATCGGTACTGCCGTAGGTGCAGCAACAATAGGTGGCGCGGGGCTTGGTGCAACTATAGGCGGAGCAATCGGAGGTGCCGCCAACGGCGCCGGCTCGGGAGGCGTTAGCTCTGGCGCCACTCTAATTTCAGGCATGGCAGCACTGTTGGCCGGACCGATTTGAGACTCCTCCCACCACTTGTCCTCTTCCGCATCACTGAGTACATTAGAGCCTAGCGTAGGCTTCTCAAAAGCGGCGAGAGGATCAGTTGAGGTCTTTTGCTCGAGAGATGCCAACGGATCGACACCCGAATTGGCGCCAGAGCTAATATTATTCCATGGATCAGCCTGCTGAGGGGTTTGCGAAGGCTCGAAGAAATGGTCAAAATCGTCTAAACCACCGCTATCGGAAAGCGTTTGCGGTGCAGGTGAAGATGGAGAATTGCTCTGCTCCGTCTTAAAATCTGCAAGAGGTGCAGGCGCATCTAAAAAATCAACGGCACCAAGCCCATCGGGCAAGGCGGAGGCCGAAGCCGCTTCGACTTCAACACTAAACTGGTAATCACCGATAATGAGTAAATCGCCACTGTTAACCGGCGCAACATTACCTTTCCCAATGGATTGCGCATCGCTATTGATAAACGTACCGTTGCTACTGAGATCGACCAACACAAACTGGTCGCCCTGCAAGTTAACCTCGGCATGTCGCGAAGAAATGACGCGATACTCGTCTTGCAAAACCATATTATTACTGGACGCCCGACCGATCGACTCTCCGTTTTCTAGCATAAATATCTGTCCCGCAATTGGATTGCTGGGAGGGGCGTTGACTACAGTTAGCTTTAGTTTCATTGATAACTATTCTGGGTTTGTTAATTCTTGTTATTTGACAATTAAAAGTATTGGCTAGAGCCGCTTAAATATTACTGGTCTTTCACATTCAACAAAGACAATGAGTCTAATCCATAACAGCGTATTTTGCTACGACAGCAAAGCTGAAAAAGGACTTCTCCGATCGAAACGTCACATCAATAACCGCCATATTCGACAATGGCAACCGTAATATTATCCTTGCCGCCGAGATGATTTGCAGCCTCTATTAGACGATGACAACTTTGAGACGCTGGAAGCCCTCTCGCCAATTCAGCCTCAATAGAGCTCAAATCGAGATATTCTGTCAGTCCATCTGAACAAAGTAGCAGTAAACCTGGGCCCTCGAGCGAAAACTGCGCAAAATTAATCAAAAAATCGTCGGCCACACCGACTGCCTGTGTCAGCTGGTTCCGCTGACTATCATTTCTCGCCATCTCCGCAGTCATTACGCCACTATCGATAAGCTCCTGAATAATCGAGTGATCTTTACTAATCTGCTGAAGCTTCCAGCCAGCATACAAATAGGCCCGAGAATCGCCCACGTTAGCCACCAGTAAATGCTGTCCAAAAATAATGGCAATAACCAAGGTTGTGCCCATTCCCGCCAATTCCGGACGAGTAATCTTGTAATCCATGACCTGCTGATTAGACTGCCTTATGGCGTATTCGAGATGTTGCTTCATTTGCTCAACGATACCAACACTACTCGAAGGACTCACCTGCGGAAGACCTGCCTGCAACCGCTCCGACACCGTATTTGCGGCTATCATACTCGCCACCGCTCCACCTGTGTATCCACCCATGCCATCGGCTACAACGGTAAAAACAAAATCATTATTGGGACTTTGATAACTTACAAGAAAGTCTTCGTTCTCTTTTCTTATCTGCCCTATATCACTATAGCCCGCCTGCGTGACATTAAGCAGTTGTGTCATTTCCACCATGATGTGTCTGTCCGCAATTTGAGGGCTATTCGTTGAGGGTGGTGAATTGACATAAAAGCTTCCGCTGTAAAAACAGTTAGTGAGGAATTGGATAATATATCTAGGCACATACCCACAATATAGTTTTAATGGTTTGCATATACAAATGTATCTAACATGTTTACCTTTAAAGCTCGAGAGCACACCATCACGGCTTCATTCTTGATCAGCCAACAAGCCTCACTCGCCCCCTTGTCGAATCTGAAAAAAAGTCGCATAACGGGGTTCGTCCGGCGCACTTATGCGCAACAAAATTAACCCCTATGACGACAACATCATAGCTTAGATATAATCTCGTCTCCGATTTTAGTTAAACCAGCAACCGGATCGCCCTGTAAGGCAAAGACAGGGACAATGACACGGGAAACGCCGATATCTTCAAAAGCTTTAATGGCGTCCAACCCGCCTTGAGTATCCCACATCGAGGTGATCTCGACTGTTTCGTAGTCTCGCCCAATCTCGGCGCAACTTACCTTAAGGGGTTCAAGAAGCGGCGATAGCGAGGCCGCGTTAAGCGTAGGGGCAAACCAACCGTCGCCGTGTTTAGCGATGCGCTCATAAATTTTGCCCTTGGTACCACCCATAATAATCGGCACACCCGGTTTTTGAACTGGCACCGGGTAGCTCTGAAATCCTGACCACTGGATAAAATCACTTTGGTGCTCAACTACATCTCCGGACCAGACTTTCTTCATTGCCACCATGTAATCATCGAATCTGGCGCCACGCCTTTCAAACGGAACGCCCATCGCGTCAAATTCTTCTTTCAACCAGCCAATGCCCGCCCCCAACATGAAACGGCCATTTGAAATAAAATCCAGGCTGGCGGCTTGTTTTGCCAATAGTAAGGGGTTGGCCTGAGAGACAATATTGACACCCGTACCCAGGCGCAAAGTCTTCGTATTCGCGGCAATTGCTGTCAGCGCAATCAGCGGATCGACGAAATTAGCGTCGGGCTTGCCTCCCATTTTGCCGTTGGGACTATAGGGATATTTAGACTCGTAGTTGATCGGCACCATAGCGTGCTCGAAAGTCCATGCCGACTCGACACCAACTGACTCGGCAAACTGAGCCAGACCAACCATTTGATCGACGGATTCAACTCCTATATTGACGGGAATAAGACCAATTTTCATACCACACTCCTTTTCTATGAATAACAATTATGCTGATGCTTAATATAGACCGCAAAGCTCGTGCATGCATGCCGTGAACCGGATTTAAAATCGAGCTTCGAGCCGGTCGCCAATTGCCAGACAATACCTGAATGCCTAACCGCCTCGATCATCATAGCAGTCCTTTGCAGTTCGCCCCGAAGGAAATACAAAAACGATCACTCGAGGCTATTCTTCTAAGGTGACGCCTTCGAAGGTGATAACACAAGGAAATACTCGCACTCATTTAAATTCTGCAAAATAGTTTTTGATAATCGGAACACAGTTCTCTACAATCAGCGGCGTACATAATTCAGTCAATGGGCTGATATAAGAGCTTTTCCCAACCCATTTTCGTGTTTATCGAGCGTATGGCTCGGTCTTTAGGCGATCGCATAAGTAAAACATTATTTATCAATAAGGCCACGGAAGAACCATGTCTACCTTTACTCTGAGTGATCGCTATGGAAGGCCGTTCAAAGTAAGTCTGTCGCCGGGGTCTGGCAATCCGGGTAATGCGTGGCAACGGCTTCATTTTACTCCTGGTCAAGCGGGCCCTTTACTGCAGCGTTTCGATTCCCTGCAACTTGAGAAATTAAGAAAGCATTTTTCCTACCATACCCACCGTATCGCCATCACATCACTGGGCGGCCTATCTGATTTGTTTGAGCAAGGGGCGCTCTGCATCTATAAACAATCGCTAGATGCGAGCAGTGAAGACACGGCCACACAAGATAAACAACAAACCGTCGGCGAAATGACCCTGGATATCGATGGCGAATTTAAAAAATTACTTGCTATAGACAGTTTCTCAGGCGGATCTGGAAAGAGCAGTGGTGATAGCGCCACGGGGCTTGTTGATAGCGGCGCCAATCTAAAAGCCTGGTTTGCTGAATGTAACAGCGTACTCAGTCCCCTCTGGCACATAAAACGCCAAATTGAAAATGCCCTGGATGAGTACAATCGTCAGGCCGCGGAGAATTTACCTGACGATGATTTGGGTTTGGTGGCGGACTACTTGAAACGAGCGAACATAAAAGACTACAGAATAATTGTTAAGGCGCTCGGCCTTAGTCCTGGAAAAATCGATGCCGACCAGTTTAGCGAGGCTTGGCACAGCGCCTGGATCTTAGTGGGAGACACAAAGGTTTCTCTAATGATACGGAAATTTTCATTGGGGTATATGGGCGTGCAAACCCATGCAAATTTACCACAGGCAAAGTACGGCGCAGCCTTTGAGGTTTTATTGGCAATCTTATTAACAACAAGCACCACCGCCAAGCAAGGAAAAACAGCGATAACGAACATCAGCACACCTTACAGCGGCGTATTTGTTAATGTCGCTGAACAATTACTGAAAATATCTAAGCAAGTCATCGTTAGGCCGGGGCCATTCAAATCTGGCACGAAGGAAATCAAACCACCACAGCCTGAAGAACAAGCGACAGTTGTCGAGCAGCCTATCGAAGAAGTGCAACCTAAAGTGGTCGAGCAATCTGAAGAACCAGTTGAGGTCAAAACCTGGGTCAGCATTAAGTTGATTGATGTTAAGAAGAAAGCAATCGCCAATGAGGAATATGAGATTACTACACCCGATGGTAAAACCCATAAAGGCAAAACTAACGCTTCGGGGATTGCCAAAATCGACGATATTCCGGAAGGTGATTGCAAAGTCAGCTTCCCAAAATTAAAACGATGCCGCTTACAAGCTGACGCTCAAGAGACGGCTGCATAACTCAATAGAAGTTCAGTCGCTCTCTATCGTAAATCAACAAAGGCGTTCTAAGAAAATTCAAATGAGAAGGTGAATAAAACGGAGAAGTTATAAAAACTTATAGATCACTAATTCACTTCCCTGCAACGGGACTTACTACGGCGTAACAATGGCACTTGAAGAAACCGAACACGATACTAAAGATAAGAACCCTGCGAACTTTAGCGTTGAGACTGGAAAAGAGCATGTTTTTATCTCTCGCCCTGAAGTATGTCGTGTGCGCCTTATCGGCATGCATTTTGATACCAACAAAAATTTTCTTTTACCCAGCGCCATGCCAGGCATTCGAAAATTAGTTGAACTATGGAAAGGCTATGAGAAAGGTGAGGTTCTTTTAGTTGGGCATACTGATACTACCGGTGACAGCACGGTCAACGACCCCTTGTCAGTTCGCCGCGCAAAATCAGTAGCCGCTTACCTGCAAGATAACGTCGATGAATGGCTGGAACAATTCGCAAGCAGTACCCCAAGCAAACAGCGCTGGGGGATCAGGGAAACCCTGCTGATGATAACAGCCCTCCCCTCAGCCCCTCAAAACGACGCCGTTGAAGATTCAATCCGCTGGTTTCAGAATGCGTTTAAGGGTGAACATGATCTGGGTAATAATCCTGTCGATGGGATATCAGGACCAAAAACACGTAAAGCGGTTATCACTGAATATATGGCTCTCGACGATACGACTTTACCGAGCGATTTAGTTCCGGTTATTCATGGCTGTGGGGAAAATTTCCCGGAAGTCGAGAGTGGTGATGATGTCGATGAATCACAAAATCGCCGCGTTGAAATGTTTGTTTTTGAAAAGACCATTGATCCACCAGCGCCAGGACAAAACTCGCAGAAAGGCGCCGCGGAATACCCGGAATGGATTAAGCAACTTTGCTTCACCTACGATTTAAAAAATGGCGACAAGCCCGAAGACCCCAAATTTGAATTCGTGGCACCTGTGGCTGGGATTGCTCACGACAAACTTAAAAAACTGTTTGCCGATGAAACTCACGCCAAAAGTGACGAAGA
The DNA here is from genome assembly GCA_913019905.1 of uncultured Cellvibrionales bacterium. Taxonomy (GTDB): domain Bacteria; phylum Pseudomonadota; class Gammaproteobacteria; order Pseudomonadales; family Dasaniaceae; genus Oceanicoccus. The sequence continues at coordinate 79,332 of CAJVZD010000003.1, read as the reverse complement.
CAATACCGTACTACAGTATGTCAACCTGGATAGTACCGAGTCGGGTCGTGATGGCATGGACTCAAAGGTTATCGTACAAATTGGTGTTGTTGGCGATCGAGAACTTCACTCGCCCAATCGTCAAGGCAAGGCCGGTCTATTCGCTTTTATTGAAGTCGAGTTTGGCGCTCACAGTGACGCAGGGGATAAAAGCAAGCGCAATATCCCTCTAACAGAATTGAAAGAAGGCAACGATCTTAGCGATAGAGAAGAGGTCGAGGCCAATAAAAAATACAAGGGCAAAGTCGAGCTGAAGTCGGACGAAGAGCTAGGGGAATTCCTACTCGAATTGGGTCTAGCCGGCGGCGACAACTGCACCATTAAAATTGGCAACACCGAGGCCTGCGAAGACGCAACCCTGATTATTGTGAATTGGCGTCGCTTGGAATACGAGACCATATATCCCGATTTCATGGAACCAACCCTCAGCGCAGTGAATGTCGACGGCAATGCCTATTTCGACATTCCCGCCTCGATAAAAACCCATGTGGTGGATCGACTGGGCGCAGCATATGTTCGTTATGAGTTGCACAAGTCTAGCAGTTTTGCGGAGGCTCAAGCAGTACAAGGTACTGTTGTCGATGCCGCTTTCATTGCACAAGACGGCGGTAAAAAATACATATTGTCCGGGGCATGGGCGCAAAACGACCCTATCGCCTTTAGTGCTCCGGTGGACGACCGACGCATGCAAATTCGCCTTTGCGACAATGCCTATGGCTCTTCAATCAAAACAGCCGTACGGCAGCTTGACTTAAATGTTGCCGAGGGCAGAATTGTTCCGGGTGATGGCGAAAGCAGCTATTACTTGCAATACGTCAGCACCGCTAGTGATGGCGCCTTGTCTTTGGAATTACAAGGTGACGATGGCAATGATTATGAATGGCTGGCGCGGGTGCCGAATGGATATGTGTTGCCACCCATCTTTGAGCATACTGTTAATAACAGTGCTAACCCAGTTGCCGGCAGTACTGATCGCAGTAAAGTCGTTAATATTCAATGCAAGTTGCCCGACGACACAATCACCGGCAGCCACAGTATCACCTTTACAGGAGGTAGGATTGGACATGTGGCATCTTCATTGAATCAAGCACAAAAAACCGAGCTAGAACTATTCGTTAAAGGTTGTCTTGGTACAGAAAGACTGCGCGACAAACTTAAGAAAAATGATCGCGGCATGGAATTTTTGATTGATATTCAATTGGGTGATGGCGGCAGCTCATCAAGTTCGCGGCGCAGGCAAAATCGAGCTGACAACATAATCGCAGCCCTGGAAAACTCCTTCGACAGTCAAAAGGAAAATCTACCTCTTCACCCGGGTTTGGATGATAGCGGTAATGCGCGCCATGGACCAATGCAGCGAGAGTGGTTAAAACATGCTGACCACAGAGGCTTGAAATTGGAGTTACCAACAAAAGACCCGGGAGATGATGAGCCATTACCCGGTGATTTAGTGGGTGACCTCTCCGATGATAAATGCAAAGTAAGAATTCGCTTTAAAATTCATTCTACCTACGGCATTAACGGCAATGCCGGTAGTGGCAAACAGGTCATGGTTATTCGCACAGAATCTGCCGCATCTTGTTCCTCAACGGTCTGTCACGAACTGGGGCATAGTATGGGCATGACAATAATGGCAGGCCGATCTAAGATCCCACCGGGTATGGATGCCGCTAAGCATGTTGATAACGGCGGTGTATTTTATGTCAATTCCGCAGCCCCCTTCGTCAATGGCAAAAGGGCCATACATAAAGGCCCCCACTGTGCTACAGGTGTTCCGGATAGCGATCTACCTGCCAGTAACTTTAATGGTAGTGACGGTAGTTGCATTATGTATGGCTCGGGCGGCCGGGATGATACGAGACCAGCTTATTGCGCTCCTTGTAAAGAATATATCCGAGGGCGCAAGTTGGTAGATATTCGATCAAGCTGGCAATCTCGTAGTCCCAATGATTATTAATTGTGGGGTTTTGCGCTATCGACCCAAGCTCGTCAAATTATTCATTCTGGTGGTCTGCAGTATTACCGCTTGCGGACAAGCACAGCAACCTGCGCCAGAAAATCGAACTGTTACTCGCTCCATAAATCTGGACAACACAATGCATGAATTAAAACCAGTTCTATCAAATGATGACTTTTGGAAAGATCCAGCAAAAGGGTCTGACTCTATATTTGAACAATTTGACGCTGAGATGCTCACGGGGTTTTTTATGTCGGCGCCACATCAGGTCGATATAGATCAGTTTGATCGCCTACCTGTGGTGATGTACCAGTTTGATGAGGATGAAAATCTATCAATAACAGATTTTGAAAATAGAGGCCTCATAATTGCCACTGATCTGGAAACGAATAGTAGCCGGGTTAATTTTTTTATGACCAAAGATGGCGATCGCCTTGAGGAAGATTTTAGTCACGAAAACCAGGCCGATGCTATATCGGGCACCAGTTTAATTATTTCAACTCAGGAAAATATGCAGGAACAGCTTGAAATAAACTGGGAGCCCGGATTATGGCATTTCACTACAATTATCGGAAACATTAAAACCAATAGTGTGGTCGTGAAGTTCGTGTCAGAAAAAGCCCCAACAAATACATTGCAGGAGAAAATCAAGCAGTTACCGGCAGGAGCACATCCCAGTACCGGAGATGGCGTCCAATTTTCTCTCCAGCCCTCGTCTCCTGCCCAAACTAATGATGTGGGTGTACAGCTTTCAATTAACGATAAAGTGATGTCTGGGAATGACAGTTCAGCGATGGTTTATGGTTCTTTCCGTTTGCCCGTGTTACCTCACGAACTGAACATTGATGGCAATACCGCCGTGGTGCCTGTGAATGTTGTTGTGACAGGCAGCGAAAAACCGGCGCCTGTGGTTGTTTCCCTGCGTGTACCTGTCGCCTCTATTGAGAAAAATGAGGACGGTTTATCCGTGGCAGAGGGCTATTTTAGCTTTCATTTACAACGGATATTCCCTCAGCCACTGCCGGCTCAAGCTTACCAGCTTTTCATATTTAATAGCGCTCACGTTTTTGGGCCCTGGACTTTTACAGTATTAAACGACTAAAGCTACCGGGTCGTATAAATCGGTTTATTGCGAGCAAATCACTAATAAAGTCGAATAACCGAGCATCAACAAACGACACTCTCAAATTGTTTGACCCTGGGTTATTTTTGCAGTGTTTTACAAAAAAGGAAGTGGCCGCGTATGTCCAGATTATGCTCAAATTCGAGCAGCCACATATAGTCGAAACGACTGGACTTTCCGCGCTCTAACGGCCGCGCTAGTGCTGCCTGAAATAGAACACCTCAATGCTATTAACTTTACAGGTCGTCAATCGGCTATTAAAGAAGCTGAAAATTATACTCACTTTTATAATGACAAAAGAAATCATTCCGGCATTGACTATATCGCCGGCACCCCATCTGAAATTTTATGCGTGAACAGTAGCTTAGACAGTTACTTTATTTAGTGACCATTACACTCCCGCCGGTGCAGGCTGCAAGCCTGAATTGAGAATCGAAGCTCTGCATACCCGCGACATTTAAACCACTTTCGACTGTTTCGCATCATAGGACATATCCAGCTCATCCGGTAAGCCCATGCGACATCGACAAAAGGAACAGTGAATTTCAGTGTACCCCAAATTTTGACTGGATATGGTCTCAATAACTTCTTCGAGAGTCGGAGATTTACTCATCGCCCTATTGCGGATTGTCACCACGTCCATAGTCACATCTTTGATCATGGCTAATCCGGCTTCATCTAGTGGCTTGCCCAAAAATGCCTCCGTTTGGGCAACCTCGACACCTTTATGCATGTCGTGAGCGATGTTGGTATAAGTCTCTGCGGGGGCTCCTGGTTTTCCACCGTGTGACCCTTGGTATTTTGAAAGTTTGTAATTAGGACAAACAGAACCCGCAGAATAGGTGTCGTATGGCGTGACCGTACCCTGCGACACGGCTTTGATACCGGGGTCTTTCAGAATAAAACCATGAGGCGCATAAAAAAGAATTGCCATGTTGGCAGGGACTTTGAAAGGTTTATTCGACAGGGTATATCCCCCATGAGCGGTGATCACAAGTTTTTGCTTGTAGCTACCACCAGACCACAAATAGAGCTTTTTGCCTAATTTCTCTGCACTATACGCACCTATTGTAGGTATATCTTTTTTTGCCACTTCGCTTCTCCTTATTATTAATTTAGCTTTTTGTTTTACACAAAACCCCATGTAGAAAAAGGCAGATTTTGAATGAAATTACTTCATCATTTTCGGTCAACGATTCCAATTTCCTTATCCTTTTAAAACAATAGACCATTTCATGAATATATGAAGGATTAACATCATCATTTCCACAACCTACTATAAAAACACCACTGTGAAATTCCCAGGGGTTTACTTTTCCAAGACGCAAAGCCGATGCTCTCAATCATTCGATAGTGTTCAGTTCTTACCCATGGCCCGGCAAAGCTGATTTCACTGTCGCTCTATTTTATTGTTCAAGGGAAAACACATTAGCCATTTCCTGATCAGCCCGACACTCAGGCCGTTTCTCCACGAATTAACACTCTGACGGTATTGCGTATAAGTAGTGCGAAATCTATCACAATCTCAAAGGTCGACAGCTACATTATCGCACTGGAAAAAGCTAGGAAACGAGGCAAAGATACTGGCGAAATATCCGAGTTGATGCGCGAGCAACTGGCCGCCGATATCTGGGACGAATATTTACTGGCTAATCTTATCGGGTTCGGCAAAAGGTGCTCTACCTTCCTGCAGCCCCCGGAAACAAGAAGAGGATGTATAAGCGGCCAATAATCGTGCCATTAAGTCATACCTTAATATAGCGGCAGATGTGACCATAAGTAAGCGATCACTATCGATGAAGCATTCTTTTCTAAAGAAACTAAAGCTCCGGCACACTGAGAGCTACATCATATAGTGTCACACCTGCCCCAACGCCCCCGCATGACGCGCCACATCCGGCCGCATAGCATTACGGATAAGGGTATAACTCGCCCGGTCTTTTTGCCCCAAGCTTTTAGCCAAATCAAAGCCTTTGCCTTGCAACTCTTCAAGTGGATAAATACTGTCGACGAGATCCAGTGCTTCACATTCGACGCCGGTATAAGCTTTACCCATTAGCGCCATGTTTTTTAAGGCCTGCTTATTAGGTAACAAATTGATAATATCCATCATTACCGGAGGGAAAGACATTTTGATATCGACCTCTGGAAAACAAAACCTCCCACGATCTGAGCGCATGACCCTAAAATCAGCTGCAGTTGCCAAAATCGCACCGCCCGCGTATGCATTACCGTTAATACAAACAACGGTTGGCGCATTCAACAATGCCAAGCGATAGAGCACCGTCTCGAGCGCTAATACAAACGCCTTTTTCCCTTCGTTGGGCTGCTCCATCAACCATCCTAAATTTATGCCCGTTGAAAACGTTTTTTCATGTTCGCAGCAAATTAACAGAGCCGTATTACCTTTGTATTTTTCAACCGCGTCGAACGCAGCCAGATATTCCTGCATGACTTCGAGCGTAAACGTATTTTCATTTTCATTGTTCGTTAATGTTAACACGTGAATTTCTTCTTTGACTTCCAAGGTCATTGACGACATTATTTCTCTCTCTTCTTTAATTTGCAAAATTTAACGACACAAGGAACAGTTACTGTTTCTTCGCTAGACCTTTTTTGACAGCGTCTGCAAGGCTTCGTCAAGACTAACAGGATTTTTCTAGCGAATAACCCACTGACAGACGGAATGAACACAGCAATACCCTACTATAAGGCGAGCGATGCGCCATCATTGAGCAATACAACTGCACCACTGACGCATCAACATAACCGGCTACTGGTGCTTAATTCATTCAACGTTCATCCAGCAATCGTTTAAAGCCGAATTTCTAATTAACATTTTCACTGTTTGGCAACGCATCGACGCGAGTCCATGTTACCGTTCGACTCATAAACCCGACTTTGACTAATATCTCCAGATGGTTCGGTTTAGCTAAACTAAGCTCTGCATCTTTGAACGACTTCAACGGTTTCGCATAAATTTGACCAATCCAGTTTTCGGAACCCTCTTCTGCCGTTAGCTCCTTTAACAATACCCGACCCACTGCTTGTGAATTTTTGTCGTTGCGAACAACCGTACCGACTCCCAACCCATCACTGAATGTAATTTCTATCCAAGCCGGCTGATCATCGTTTTTCCAAAGGCCGACTAAATTATCTGCGAGCAAACACGGCGCTATCAAACTCGCCCCAAGTATTACCGCCATACGCGTTAACCATGTCATTCAAGTCACTCCTCTCTATATGAGACAAAACTCTCCAAAAATAATGAGCTTATCAGCTCAATTGTTTAACCCGTTTTCCATTTCACTCAAAAACGTATCAAGCTCCGGAACTTTCGCCCTTAACAACTTCCCGTGCGAGGCTCCAGATGCGATGCACAAGGTCCTAGGCGCGTTGCGCTAGGTGCTAGGAGCTAGGAGCTAGGAGCCGTAACTTTAGGCTCATTTGATTTCAGCTCATCGACGATGGCACGCTCGACGCAATCCAGCCGATCTTGGCCGAACACCTTCAAATCACCGTAGATAAAGCTAGGCACCCCCCAGAGATCATGACCATACATTTCCGTTAGATTCAGTTGCACCCGCTCGCGCCAGGAGTCATTCTGCAATAAGGCTCTCGCCTGCTCCCAATCTAAGCCTGCTCGCTCTACCAAAACCTTAAGCCCTTCGTCGGTATCCGACCGAATACCTTCTGCCCAAACGCCTCGAGCAGCACTCTCGAAAAATTCAACCGCCTTACCTGCCGATTGAGCAAACTCGATAAGTGCATAACAACGCTCGACACCTTTACCCAATGGATCGGCTACCACGCCAAACTCAATACCGTATTTACTCGCCTCTCGTTTTGCGTCCAGAATAATATAAAAACCTTTCCTTCGCGGCACTTGCATGCGCCTCATCACCATGGGTAAAACAGGTTTCACAATAAGCGGGACCTGATAGTGCTTTGCAAGCTGCCGAGCGCGCACCAAACCAATATAAGAATAAGGACTTCTTAATGACCAAAAAATTTCAATGGCTTTGGTATTGCTTCTGTCCCTTGCAACGGCATTCGCATACCGGGCTTCCGGCAATAGAGACTCAGCGTTGTCGTGACGACAGAATTGCTGATAACCGCGATTAAATAGCACTTCAGATTGCCCTGATTTTGCCAGCCCCATCGCGTTGAAACGGCGCTCCAGATGCTCCAGACGATCCAGCCCCCAATACCATTCTCCACCGTAGTGCAACATGGCACTCAAGTAATGACCGTTGGTCTTTAAAAGACTTTCATTCGCTTCCAGATGATGTTGATAACATTCCACATGACCACTGATTCCGTCATCGATCATATCGTCAAGCTCCGCCGTTTCTCCCTGCCAATAGGCGCGAAAAAGCGCGAGTGCATTGCCAAGATAACCGGGCTGTAGTTCCCAATGTAAAAGCTGTGCCGTTATTTGGGCGTCTCGTTGCGGCGTACTCTCTGGTCTGTTAGCAGGGCATTGGAGGTTATAAAGCTGTGCAAGGTAAAGCCCATCTCTAAACGCGTTTTTCTCCCACAAGCCCGGAGCCGGAAACATCTCCTTCTGCAAATTGAGTACGGTGCGAAAGTCGTAGATTACGGGATAGCGACTCTCTAATTGCTGCAATACCTGTAGCAACAGGAAGCTATAGGGGTCGTTAATACTGAGATAGACCGTTACTTTATGGGGCTGTTTTTTTCGAGCCCGCATTCTTTCTGTCAGTCCGCGCTTAATCTTTTGCAATCGGGAACTGGTGATCATCCTCATAATTTGAGGCATTAATGGGTTGGACATCTTTGAGCTCTCTAGGAATGCCTTTCAGTCTTTGAAAGGGGTTCGTGCACAGCACATCACTACTTTATTTGCAATAAACATATTGACATATTTACTGCCATTATGTCACCCTATTTTTTTCTATTACCATTGCCGCTTTTTTGATACCGAGTTGACACCATCTCTAAACGGAAAAATATCAGAATAACGCTAACCATGGTAGCTATTCACGGCCTCTCGTAAAACACAAAGCTGACCCTTTCAATGAAGAGATATCTATGACTATGAAAAAACGTTACATTGCTGCGATTTTCCTGATCGCTTTAGGGTTGATCGCCTACAGCCAACGCGGAGTCATCGCCTTACAAATTCTCCCCAGAGCTATCGAATCAGCCATGTCAACCAATGCACTGCGGGATCTGGGCGACGGCTTGCATATCACATTATGTGGGGCGGGAGGGCCACTGCCTGATCCACGCCGCTCGGGAGCCTGTGTCGCCGTTATTGCCGGTGAGAAAATGTTTATCGTCGATGCCGGAACGAACGGACTAAGAAACCTTAATCGCCTACGTTATAACACAGGTAACATTGCCGCCGTATTTCTTACTCATTTCCATTCGGACCATATCGATGGGCTGGGAGAGTTAGCAACAATACGCTGGGTTGGTGGTAATCACAAAGAACCGTTACCCGTCTATGGCCCCGATGGTGTGACAGATATCGTGAACGGTTTTAATAAAAGCTACTCGCAAGACTCTGTATATCGAAATGATCATCACAGCGATAGGGTTGCGCCCTTGAGCGGCCATGGAATGGTTGCATTAAGCTTTGCGGTTCCGCCAGCCGGTACGTCAACAATCGTCTATGAACAAGAGGGCATGAAGGTAGAAATGATCTCGGTCGGACATTTTCCCGTTGTTCCAGCCGTAGGCTACTTATTTAGCTACCAGGGGAGAACAGCGCTCATTTCCGGTGACACGGTAAAATCGGCAAACATCGAAAAGTTTGCCAAGGGCATCGACTTACTAGTTCACGAGGCCTTGTCTCCCACACTCGTTGGCATCATGAATAAAGCCGCTCAAAAAACCGGCAATGAATCAATGGCCAAAATCACTCATGACATCCTCGACTATCACGCCAGCCCAGTCGAAGCGGCCGAAACCGCGCGTGCGGCCGAGGTAGGTCATTTACTTTATTACCATATCGTGCCGCCACTGATTGTCCCCGGAATGGAAGCGGTGTGGCTGGAAGGTGTCGATGACGTTTTCAAAGATTTTACCCTAGGAGTTGACGGCACTACTTTTTCGCTGCCGCCAAACTCCAAAGAGATTTTGAAGGTACGTTCAGAAATCTAGTATTATCCTCATTGTTTACTAGCCATTAACCGTGGGGTGCTTGGAGGAATCATCAGGTCAATCTCCAGCAGGGGTTTTAGCATTAGTTTATAATAGCAAAATGGTACCTAATGGAACCGGTTCACGATAACCCAGAGAATAAGATGACAAGTGAAATAAGCTCAACAAAGGACGCGACAGCAAAGCCCGACGGTCGTTTAATGCGTAGCCAGCGCAGTCGCCAACTTATTATAGATGCAACTCTAGCCCTTGTTGAAGAAGGCAATCTGGTTCCCACTGCACAACAGGTCGCCGATCATGCCAAAGTGGGTATCCGAACCGTTTTCAGACATTTTTCCGACATGGAGAGTATGTTTTCGACGACGCACGAACTAAAACGCGCGACCTTCGAATATTTATTTATTGGTGGAGACAGAACTGGCTCGGTCGACGAACGCATTCAACGAGTGACCGAACAACGCGCTCACGCCTTCGAAGTGCTGAAACAAAAACTACTTTCGACTCAGGCGAGGCGGTGGCACTCAGAAGTACTGCGCACTAATTATGCCCGGGCCCAACGGCGCTTGCGTAAAGACTTGGACGACTGGCTGCCGGAGTTAATTGCACTACCCGCCGCCAAACGAGAGGCTGTTGATTCAATCACATCCTTCGAAACCTGGCACCGCCTAAGAGAGCACCAAAGCTTGAACATAAAAGCCAGTATCGAGGTTATCGTACAAATGCTGCAGCTATTGTTAGCCGGACATTCATCTGAAACCGATTGATGTTGAGGCGCACTATTAGACTCAAGGATTGCATTTTGCCGTAACTGATCGCGCTGGATCAATCGGACGTCAGTCCCGAGGCATTGCAATACGATACACGCCTATTCGAAGAAAGATTTAAGTTAAAGCTGCCAACCGTTGACCAACAAAACCTGCGATCCGTAAACACGAATCGCAATTATTCTTTGACAAGCAATGTGCCCTTGGCAAATGGCTTCGCCCTACGCCCAGGCATCGATGAGAAAACGACCCTCTACTTCCATCTCTTGCAACCAATTTTGCGCCTGTTCTTCGCTGACCGTTTTACCGCCCTTATCCATTATGTCTCGGTAAATTTTCTGCAACGCCAGACGTACTCCCGTCAGCATGTACTGTGCATCGCCACAGACATATATGAGCGCACCTTGCTGCCAAAGCGCCCAAACTTTTTCCGCGTTGGCAGCGATGGCATCCTGCACATAACAGTGGGGGTATTCAGGCAGCCGGGAATAGGCCTTAATACATTGCACAGCACCCGCAGTCTCAGCTTCTGAAAACTCATCGGCATAGATGTCGTCAACGTCGGGGTGTCGACAGCCAAAAAACAGCATGGCCTCACCCAGGTCCTGACCTCGTTGGTGATGCGCCATGCGGTCCTGAATAAATCCACGAAAAGGAGCCACTCCGGTTCCCGGACCGATCATGATAATCGGCTGTTGCAAATCTTGCGGCGGCAAGAAACCAGAGTCTACTGGACGTAAACGTGCCAATATCGATTCACCCACCGTAATATCATCGAGAGTCGAACTACAGGCACCCAGATAGTCGCCGCTGCCACTGAGTGCGGGACCTTCCACACGGCTAACTGCGATATCGACGCGACCGGGTGAAGTTAAGTGCGAAGACGCAATCGAATAGTAACGAGGATGTAATTCCGCCAATTGATCAATAAATACCGCAAAAGGCAATGCGATACTGGCGTAACGGTCGAGTAAATCCAACAACGAGACGCGTTTATCGAGGACCTCTGTTTTGTAGTTATCCGATTCTGCCAAGGTATTTAGCGCTATTCCATCAGGCGGACAGGTGGCATGTTCGGCCAGTAACTTAATTTGCCGTACTGTTGCCGGATCGCACAGCTCAACATAGCGACTCAATAAGGTCTTTACTGTCATGGCACTATCCATCGGGATCCCGCCAGCGGCACCGTGTTTCAAAGACAGGCGTATAGGCTGCTGTAAACTCAGGCCAAAGCGGCTTGCGGCACGCTCAACATTCTTTACTGGATTGCGCGGCATCACCAATAAATGATCACCGGTTTTATAATTTATGTCTGGAGGTAGATCCACGCTGATATGGCGTTTACTCACACCATAATCGACCTGTGTATCTACCATCTCCTCGTTAACGACCACCATCATCGGAGTTAGAGAGTGATGCGTCAAAAATGCAGTATCACTGTCGTCACTGGTTAAAAGATCGACAGCAAATCGCTCCCCGAGATCCACTGGCGCAACAACCGCGAGCCCTAACGACGAGGCCAATTCAGGCCACACACCTTCAGCGTAACTGTCGATATCACCAAAAAAATCGCCTCTCGCATCGGCTTCTCCGCGGACCACCACACACTCGGCGCCAAGTGTTTTCAATCTCTCCTCAATTAAACGCGGTACGCGTTGGTAAGTCGTCGCCCAGTCTCTATTACCGACACCAAACACACCAAAACGCACATGACTGAGGTCCCGCTCAGTAGACTCCAACCAGGCCATAAATTCTTTAGCATCATCCGTCGGCGTACCATTGTAAGACGCTGTCACGAATAAGACAGCTCCATCGCTCGGTAAGCGGTCGGTGTATTCATCCAGACTGCCGCTACTAACGACAAAACCAACGGACTCCCCCTCCTCGGCCAAACGCGCGGCAACTTGTTGCGCTGAGCCCATATTACTGCCGTGTAAGACCAATAGCGGTGTCGCGTGATCACTCGTAAGATTTGTTGTTCCTTTTTCTTTTGTTAGCTCGTCGACCTCGGGAGCTTTTTGCAAACTGACACTACGGTCTTCAGCAGTACGTTTTTTTAGCCGCAATCGAAAATCGTTGGGCTTTAAGGTTAGCGCTTCCTTCACTTCAAGCTGGTAGTTTGTATGATCGACGAATTTAAAACGTTGCAGCGCCATGCCTAAGGCCAATACGGATTCCTGCAGCGCAAATTGACTACCGATACAGGCCCTCTGACCGTTGCCAAAGGGCTTGAACGCATTAGGTAATCGCTGGGCGGCAACATCTGGCGCGAATCGATCGGGATCGAATAATTCCGGATTATCGCCCCAGGCTTTCTCGTCACGGTGCAGCCCTCCAATTAATATCAAAATAGGCTGCCCCGCTTTAAGTGGATAAAGCCCCGCTAGCGTCGTATCTTCGAGCGGCATAACCGTGAACGCCGGAGCCGTAGGAAAGAGGCGCAACGCTTCATTGAGCACTTGTCGTATATAAGGCAAACGTCCAATCTGAGCCAGCGTTGGCGGCGTATCAAGATCAGCACCGAGCACCTCATCAACTTCTGCATAGGCTCGCTTAAGCACGGCCGGGTGTTTAATGAGGTATTGCAATGCAAACGACAACAAACCACTGGTCGTCTCATGGCCGGCAATTAAAAAGGTAATAATTTGGTAGCGAATGTTCTCATCAGAGAGTTTCTCGCCAGTCGCTGGGTCGGAACCCGTGAGCATCAGGCTTAACAGATCTTTAGCATCTGTGGCACCTCCCCCGGCTTTACGTTCGGCAATAACTTCATCGACGATAGTCTTAAGATTTAGGATGTGTTTTTCATAGCGCTGCCGGCGCCCAACATTCATTCCGTGCACGAGCGGAAGCGCTACCGCCCGGTCTATTGCCTCCTGCAACGCAACCAACATACTCTCGATAAATGGATGTGGCTCATCGCGGCTAAAAGAATTGAAGCGGTAATCGAAACCACATAATCCAATTGTATCGAGTGTCAAACGAACCATATCCGCGGGAACATCTATTTCATCATTGGCATTAAGCTGACTCCAGCGCGCCATCATTTGCTCGGCGATTTCAAGCATCATTGGGAAATAATTCGACATCGACCCCATGCTGAAAGCGGGCAATAATATGTTGTGCGCCTTTTGCCAGTTTGGCTCCGTGGTCTTCGCCGTAAACAAGCCGTCCAAGGCGATATCTCGAATATTATAGAGCGCACCACTGACTTTTTTATCGAAGCGACTTTCATCGCAAAGCTCATCGACCAAGCGCTGGCTAGAAACCACCAACAGTTTTCCGCCCGGGAGCTGCAACTGGTAAATCTCGCCCAAATCTTTCGACAACGCCTGCAACGACTGAACCGGTTCAGCAGAATCAATCAGGCGGATATGGCCAATACCGGGTAATTTCCCCTTCGGCTCTGGAATCTGGGACACTTTTGTACTCCTTATCGTTTATATGAATAAATATCCAAGCCTAAAATTTCGAAAACAACGCTCTGCTCCAACGGCCGCAGGGGCGAAGGAATCGAGCCGTCGTTTCTACCCCTTACGGTCAGTCAGAAAAAGACGCATCGTCTTAGGTTTTAATTCCCGAAATTTCAGTGATCAAAAAAAGAGCAGCATATTAATTGACAACTCGTAACTTGACGGAGTTAAATACAGTCAACCATAGGGTTAAATACAGTCAATCATGCACTCAATTTATTTTTCCGCACTGTTTTCTCTGCTCGAAAAACTCGGCATTAGCGAGCAACAATTACTTAACAATACCGGCTTAATGGCGGTAGATACGCGGTCAGACGTCAATTTTACGGCAAAACAACTCAATACTTTATGCGCAAACGCGCTGCAACTGTCCAACGATATGCAATTAGGGCTAAAGGTTGGGTCACTGTTTGACCTGCCCTCTCAAGGTATTTTCGGCTATGCATTAATGACGAGCTCCACCGTTGGAGATGCCCTCAAACTGTTAGTTCGCTACAACCGCGCCATTTTGCCGAGCATCCATATTGAACTTAAAAGCAAGGCAGGGAGAACGGAGCTGCTTACGCAGGGTGGACATCTTCCGATCGAGTTGGACCGCTTCTACTGCGAATTAGTTTACGCTGCCATTCTCAACAGTCGGCACATACTTTTTGATATCCCCACGACTAACTTTAAATTGGAATTAGACTACCCAGCCCCCAATGATGCCACTTTATACGAGAAGATTTTTGGTCCAAATATCCTCTTCAACAGTAACAGGCGCTCGCTTAGCTTTAACGATGAAAGTCTCGCCGCAGCGATATCGACCGCTAACCCGCTAACGCAGGATATTTTGCAACGCGAATGCGACCGCTTGTTACCGATCGAAAGCCATCGGGGAATTGTCACCGCCCGGGTCCAGCACGAATTGCTACAGTCAGGATCTGAATTTCCTACCTGTGCAACGATGGCGAAAAGATTACATATGAGTGAAAGCACCCTACAACGGCATCTGATCAAAGAGGGCTGTCGATTTCAGCAATTGCTCGACAAAGTTCGCTACCGGCTTGCAAGCGAATATTTGGCGGGAACAGCACTACCTGTTTCCGAAATTTCCTGCCTGCTTGGTTTTAGCGATACAGCAAATTTCCGACGATCGTTCAAACGCTGGTCTGATGAGACCCCTTCCCAATACCGTGATAGGGGTCGGTAGCTAGTCACAATCGCCAATACGGATAAGCCTTTTTAGTCGGATTGAAATAGACAAATTTACTGAATAACAGCGCTCGAATTATACTGGCACAAATTATGTCGTTAGTGTATAAAGTGTCTGCAATTCCGGCGTTACTGCTCAGTGTTTCAAATTGTAAACACTGCTTACAGCAAAAACTGAAATAGCCAAGGTACCAGTTCCACGCAGGTCCGTCTGAAACGGGCGAGAACCGGCGCCGGCAATAGCTATAGTGGTCAAGACCGTACAAAAGCGGAATACGGTGTTCTTGATCCATACCAAAGCTTTAACCATTTTGCTTCACGTAGAATAGATCTAAATTGGATATTTCTACTGACTACCCCCTGTCGAGAGATTACAGATTATGACCATGACTTTTTATGACTTTTCTATGGCACCAAGCCCACGTCGCGCACGTATTCTACTCGCCGAAAAAGGCGTTGCGTTCGACACTGTCTCCATCGATATGCGCAAAGCAGAACAGTTAGGTGACGAGTTTCGAGCGATCAATCCGTCGTGTACCGTGCCTGCGCTTAAACTCGACGACGGTACCGTATTCACCGAAAATGCCGGTATTGCTGCGTATTTAGAGGCACAATTTCCCAATCCACCTATGTTAGGCACAAGCTCCGTGGAAAAAGGGATGGTTGCTAACTGGACCGCGAAAGCTGAATTGGAAGGTTTATCTGCGGTCGCTGAGGCCTTGCGAAACTCATCCCCCGGAATGAAAGACCGCGCGATGACCGGACCGGTCAATCACCAGCAAATCCCTGAGCTCGCAGAACGTGGGCTCGCTCGGCTGCAAAACTTCTTTGATATGCTCGACGCCAGGCTCGAAGATCGTGAATATCTTGCTATCGATACATTTTCTAACGCCGATATTACCGCAGCGGTGGTTGTCGATTTTGCGCGAGTGGTAAAAGTTAAGCCACAGGAACGCCACAAAAATATCCTTCGCTGGAGAGAGCACTTAAATAGCCGCCCCAGTATGGCACTGTAAAACTGCAGTTCATTGTTCTAAACAAACTATTTCGCATCGCGACCCCGTTGCCAGCCAGCATTCATATCGAGAACGATTCGCAACGCAAAGGATTTTACAATGAGTGAGATTACATTATACGGTTCTGCTTTGTCCCTCTACACAGGCAAAGCAAGAAGCTACCTGATAAAATCAGGACTTCATTATAGAGAAACTGTGCCGACTACCGAACATTTTCAGCGTCAGGTACTGCCTAAAATGGGCGGACGTCAGAGCATACCCACGGTAGAGACAACAACCGGGGACGTGATTCGCGACGGTACTGCTATTATTGACCATTATGAAGCGGAGAATGCTAATCGCTTTTCACCCGAGTCGCCCAAACAAAGAATTCTCAGCAAACTATTCGATGTTATCGGTGCGGAAGGTCTATTGCGACCAGCGATGCACTATCGCTGGAATTTCCCGAAAGATAATCATGATTTTTTGAGCTTTCACTTTGCTGCATTGATGCCAAGGAGTCCTGAACGGCAACAGCAAGCTGAGAAAAATATGGACCGGATGCGTACAGCTTGCCAAATGTTCGGCGCGGTTCCCGATACCTTCGAGCTAGTCGAATCGCTATACGCGGAACTGCTTGAAAAACTTAATCTTCATTTCGCAGAACAGCCTTATCTACTCGGCGGTAAACCCTGCATCGGCGACTTCGGTATGATTGCACCCCTCTACGGCCATTTAGGCCGAGACCCTGCGCCCCTGGCCCTCATGCAAACACAGGCTGTGCGCTTATTCCGCTGGGTTGAACGCATGAACAGACCTGAACTAGACATCGGAGAATTCGAAGATCAAAGCGGCATGTATTTGCAAGACGATTGTGTTCCCGAGTCCTTAATTAACGTTCTTAAACAAATCGCTATCGATTTTGTCCCGGAAACAAAAGCAGCAAGCGCGTGCATTAACCAGTGGCTAGATGATCAAACGGATTTGGCTCCAGCGACTCCGGTTGAACGTGGCGTTGGGCTGGGGAGTTTCGAGATCCGCGGTGTGACAGTGAATGCCCTCGCACAGCCTTATCGCTTTTACTTATTGAAGCGAGTACAGGATGAATATACCTCGCTCGACGCAACTGGGCGCAGGCAAGTTGATGACATGCTTGCGGCTTGCGACATGGAAGAAATTCTGGATATCAAAATCTCCAGAGATATCGGCAGGGAAAACAATCGCGAAGTGTGGCTCTAACTAACCTAGAGAAAGCTGACCTACAAACTGCCGTCAAAATTCACAGCGGGTAGAAATGATCTAGCGACGAAGCCGCTGAGATGAAATAGGTCAGAGCTTGATACGAAGGGATTTTGAGACAAAGCGCTGATGCTTAATGATAGGCATCAGCGCCCAGTTCCTACCTAAACCGTCATTCTGGCTAAGCGGTCATTGTGGCTAAGCGGCTGTTAATAATCTCGTTGGCTTCATCCATGATATTCGAAACCAGATCTTTACAGCTGGGTATGTCTTTTATCAGACCACCGCACATGCCCACGGTGATCATCCCATTTTCGACGTCTCCACTCTCATAAGTATGGTCCTGCTGTTTACCCGAAACCAGACTATGCACTTCGCCAAAGTCCCCGCCATTTTTCTCGACTTCCGTGACTTTGAAAGCCACGTCATTTTTTAGAACTCGCGCAGTATTTTTGAAAGTCCTGAAAATCAGTGAAGTATCAGTTTCGTTCATCTCAACAATTCGCTGCTTAATATTTTCATGCATTGGCGCTTCCTCGGTAACCATAAAACGCGTACCCATATTAATGCCTTCAGCACCCAGTGCTAAAGCAGCAGCCAAACCACGGCCATCGGCGAAACCACCAGAGGCGATTACCGGGATTTTTAGTTTATTTACAGCTGCGGGGATTAATACGAGGCAAGTAACGTCTTCTTCCCCCGGGTGACCCGCGCACTCGAAGCCATCGATACTGACCGCTGCGACGCCTATTTTTTCAGCCTTTAAAGCATGTCGAACAGCCACACATTTGTGAATAACCTTTATACCAGCGGCGTTAAATGCCTCCATAAAAGGCTCAGGACTGCGTCCGGCAGTCTCCACTACCTTCACACCACTTTCACAAATAACCCTCACGTAATCATCATAATTAATGGCCGTAGCAACAACACCAACAGTCAAATTCACGGCAAACGGCTTGTCCGTCAACGACTGACACTTCTCTATTTCTGCCTTTAATAATTCAGGGGTTGGTTGAGTCAGAGCGGTCATGACACCCAATGCGCCAGCGTTTGAAGCTGCTGCAGCCAATTCGGCGGTGCCAATCCGCATCATGCCGCCACATATAATCGGTGCTTCTATACCTAGCATTTCTGTTAATTTAGTCTTCATGGTTTTTTCCTTTACATTAAAAATAACAAAGATATATATTTACGTAAAACTGCAATGCAGTTTCTTGTTACAGTAAAAATTATTAATTTTTAGCTCTTTCTCACGCGAGATCAAACGTCACACAATTTAGAAGCAGTAGATTCTGGCGGTTCAAATTTAGCAAAATAGTACAAGAACTTTGCTCGAACACATTCATCAGAGAGATACGTTCGCAGCACCATATATCAGGGACTTCCACCCTTTGCGCTGGAAAGGTCGCCATTGGCCTTCTCGCTGCGAAAGACGATCTGCGATGGCGTATAAAACCGCTGGGCTAAATCCAAGGCCGACGTGAGCGGCAAAAACCTCGATATTTTCTGCAATGTCGCTCTGCGCTTGAGTCGCATGGCGCCAGTGAACAATCGCGTCGGTTTTACTAAATACGGCAGAACCTGGAATACCGGGCAATGGATCATTGATTAGCATTCGCATGTCATTAAAGGACATTTCTTCAAGCGCTAGTGCTCTCTGATCTACACGCGAACCAGAGCGTGAACGCCCTCCAAAAGGGCTTCCGAGGGTAATAACTTGCCTTACTTTTTCTGGATAGAGGTGAGCCAATAGCCGCGCATAAACGCCACCCATACTCCAACCTACCAGGCTCACTTTACTGTCATTGCTATTAACAAAGATTTGATCGAGCCGTTCGGCCAATCTGGCGGGGAGATCGGACATAGCCGGTCCTTTGTTCGTCCCAAGCTGCCATGGATGAGCCTTATGCCCCATGGAAGACAGGAAACCCCGGAGTAATCGAGTAGACGAATCACCCGCACCCAACCCAGGCATGACCAACACAGGATGATTGTCACCTCGCGGAGCTTGAAGTAAAAAAGGTGCCGAAGGAAGTAACGAAGCTAATTCGTATATCACTCGAGGTCCTTCAGCGAGTAACAAGCGCCGGTCAGGACGCGCATACACATGATTGCTCATAACCTGCCTCAATCTTATATGAAAGAAATTGCATATTGTCTTATCTTTGGAGTGGAGTCAAGATCCGTGTTAAAAAAGCCCAGTGAAAAACGGCTGACACCGTAAAGCCTTATTCAAAAATCCAATAACATTGTTTGAGGCAAAAAAATGGTAGGCAACAGAGGTTTAGAAACAGACTGTTCTGACCTGACAGGGTGTAATGAGTACTGGCGGGATTGCACTGATGAAAGTACAAATAAATTACATTGCCAGCAGATATCCTTTGTTGCGGATTGTTTTGATTATCACTGGAGTGGTAGAACTGTCATCCAGCTTTGCTCTCAGCCGGGAGATATTGATATCGATCGCTCGGTTAAATCCGTCATAATCAACACCCCGCAAATTCTCAAAAATATACTTTCTTGACAAAATGTTACCGGCGTTTGATATCAGCAACCACAGTAAATCGTATTCGGGTGTTGACAGAGAAATATGTTTGTTATTGAGTGACACTGTACGCGAGCTGTCGTTAACAAGTAAGCCATTCACTTCAATGTGATCGGTTTCGCCTGTTACATCTGTTGCTGATGTCGAAGATCGTCTCAACAAAGCTTTCACTCTCGCCGCCAGCAATCTGGGCTCAACGGGTTTGCTAATATAGTCATCAGCACCCATTTCCAAGCCCAATATTTCATCAATCTCATCATTCCTAGCTGTAAACATCAGCACAGGATTGCTAAAATCCGGCCTAATTCGCTTGCAAACTTCTAAGCCGTCAAGACTAGGTAGCATCAAATCAAGGATCACAAGGTCGGGCTGTTGAGTGACGATAGTTTCCACGGCTTCGAGGCCATCGTTAACTACGGTCATCTCGTACCCATAGGAAGAGAGATAACCCGCAGTTAATTCTGCGAGATCGCAATCATCCTCAACTAAAATAATATTCTTTTTCATAGAAAAAACGCGAAATATTAATTATTAAAGGCATATTTTAAAGAAAACATGAGAACATTTCTGTCATAAATATGAATATCATTATTAGATCTTCGATCGTAATTTGTATAAGACAGTTCGATACCGAAATCCTCATAAATATCGTCGATTTCCAATTGAACACGATGTTTTAAGATGGTATCTCTTCGTTTCTTCAGATAGTATTTTTCGAAGTCACGGTAATCGTTTTTTGTATAACCGCTGCCTAAATATAAGCTGATACTATCGCTTAAGGGCGCAAATACCGAAAATTGTACCCGGTTTGAATGGTAAGAATAGCTATCTTCGTTTAGGTTCATTAAGCTATTTTCAGCATTCAAGGTCAATATCATGTCGTAGGGCATATCAATTCTATAGTTAACAGCCTGGCTAAATTGATATCCTTCTTTTTCACTGTCTTCACTGTGAACATAGTCTTTCTTGTTAGTTGAAAACGTAAAAGAAAGAACTGAAGATTCAAATTGATAACCCAACTGCCCAGTTAGACGATAGTAATTTACGAGGCTTTTATGCCCCAATTTGATATGGGTAATGCCTGCATTCGCTTTGCTATACCATTGATCACGTGAAAAATAACTGATGTCTGTCCGGCCACTGACCACTAACAAATCAGACTGATCAACACTATCGTAATTTTTCTTGTACACAGAAATTCCGCTACGCTGATAAAGCGACTCTGATTCGCCCTTTTTACCTATTTCTATCGGATTGGTGAACGAGAAGTCATAGGAAAACCCATTAAAATCATCGGCATTTTCAGTGAATGACTCTGGCAGTTGTCCGATATCAAGCAAAGAATCAGCAGGCGCTAAATTTGCATTGCTATCACGACCGGAAAAAATGTTCAGCGAGTTTTTGTATTTACTCAAAAAACGATTATCTACGTTGCCGCGCATTTCAATGATTTGTAAAAAGCGATCGGCATTTTCCCGAACAGTTTTTGGAAGCGTATCTGCCAGTAAAACCTCGTTAACTAAGCGTCGTGCGTCGGCGTAATTTTTGTCGAAAAAGTAGCTCGACGCCAGTTCCAACTTTATACGAAGGTCATTCGGGTTATTTTCCAAGCCCTCGCTAAGAATATTTATAGACTCGCTGACATTACCACTATCTCGCTCGGAAAGCGCCTCATCAACAAGGTCGTTTGCACCTACTGCCATTGCGAATAGGGAAAAACTATACAACAGCAACGAATATAGTATTCGACGTGCTAATAGATTAAAGGCGTGATTCATAACAATACAACTCATTTTATTGATTTTCGCTTTGAAGACGTTTAGTCAACTAAGTCTTCTACGAGGTCGGTGTCTTCAATTGCTGCGTCAAGCGACTGAGTTACCACACCTAAATCATTGGGCTCTTCTGCAACTGTCTGCAGATCGTTATTATCAGTTCGGGTTTCATAGTCAAGGAGTGAGCTTTTATCGAGTTCATGCAATAAGTTTTCGTCGCTGCCGCTAATACCAGATCCATAAACAGCAGCAATATCACTGGCTTCATGTGTTACTGGTATTACGTCAACACTATTAACAATTAGTGCCCTGACATCGTTCGGTCCCTGTAAACCAGTAGTAAACGTTTGTCCGGCAAGGTTAATTTCGATGGAATCTCTACCGTCTATAATTTTGGCTTCCTCAACGGGCGCAACAACAGCACCTATTGCGGCTTCCTCAAGCGCTTCGACGACAATTTCCTCATGCTGCTCGGAAAAATCGACGGTTCCGGTAGCCCAGACCCCCCAATCGCTCTCCTCATCAGCGGCAAAACTATATGTGCAGTGCCCGGCAAGAACGATAAGCACTGTTAATGGGTATTTCATTAGTATCTCACTAGCGGTATTATTGTGACTAAATAGTAAACAGTCATTTCGAAAACTTCTACTTTTTACAAGTAGGGTTTTGTATCAGAATGTTAACATTCTGATTTGACTAGTGTTTCTTGAAAAAGAATCACTTAAATAGTCCATCTTAGCACAAATCAAAAAAAAGTTTTCAAACACACTTTCCGAAACAGCAACAGAACCGTCGCATAATGGCACGGACCGGGAAGAAAGTGGCGTTACTGATTCAGCGCCGAGGGCAAATTCATGCTGAACATCGCGCCACCCAGCGACCGACTCACGCCAGCCTCGACTTTCCCTTGATGCAGTTCCGCGACTTTCTGTACAATCGATAAACCCAGACCAAAACCGCCAAGCGCTCGATTTCGGCTTTTATCTATTCGAATAAAGGGATGGAAAATGGAATCTCGATATTCTTCCGGTATGCCCAAACCATCGTCTTCGACATACACGTCTAATCCACTACTGTTTGTGAGAAAGCTAATAGAAACTGCTTTTTTGCAATACCGGCACGAATTGATCAACAAATTTTCAATCGCTCTAATCAGCATTACTTCCTCGGCATAAACGACTATTTTCGCTTCATCCGCGGTCTGGCTGAAGTTGACGTCAGGATGCTGAGGAGACAAATCCTTTATTATCTCGGCTGTTGCACCGATTATGTCAAAGTTACGTTTTTTAAACTGCTGTGGGTGATCGAGTTTCGCACAGGTAAGTATCTCGTCGATCATTTTATTTAGATTGTTAATATCTCTCTTCATCCCCTCGATATTCCCGTTTGACTCATCGAGGTCGGTATCGTCAATTATATTTTCTATCCTGAATAACATGCGTGCGACAGGTGTGCGCAACTCATGAGAAATATCATTGGTTAACTGTCGTTGCTGTTCAACCAGTGTGGTAATCCGATTCATCATCGAGTTTATACTGGCACCCATTCCGGCAAAAGCATCGTTACCAACAATTTCAATGGGTTGAGAGCGTGATGTCCCCACATTGTTAATACTATTTTCAAGCGCTTTCAATTTTCTTTCTAAAGGTCGAACCAAAATGTAACCGAAGAGAATTAATATCAATGATGCAATAGAACCAATAAGAGCCAATAACATGACCGGATTCCATTGAAAAAGCATAATGGGCCCGAGCGTCAGTACGAAGCCACTGTTTCCATACTTAGCATACACCTTAACGTGGGGCGCACTAGACGACGTATCGTTGAGATTCACAACGATGTCCCCTTGTTTGAGTCGTCTTAATTGCGACTGGTCGAGAGGCGTTTTGTCTGGTGACTCGAGCTTCAGGTCATAACCGAAACTTTCATCGAGGGATGTCAGGACTTTCTCACGGTCAATTTTTGGATGTCTACCAAGCTCGTTTAGAATCAACAGCGCCGTCATTCTGGTCACCGTTTGACTAATATCGGTGAGCTCTGACAGTACAAAATTGTCATCGTTTCCGGGAATGGGTAATGCAACTTTCGCTCTTTTATTCGTCGCATCAGCTTGAATATAAATCAACTCACCACCGTCATTAAGAATGTGAGGCTTATAATCTTGCAAATTGTCCAGCTGGCCCACTTCTAGATTAATCCCGGTGAGACGCTCAATGACGTTTATCCACTCCTTTCTTTCCGGCCCTTCGTGCCTTACCACTCCAGCAGTGATGAGTGAAAACGTGCCACCGATTGTTTCAACTAAATAACTTTCGTAACGTAATTTATTTATTCCCTCTAAACTAAGGTAGGCGAAGGATGCGACCAGAATTATCCCAATAATAATTCCGCTGTAAATTTTAAAAAATATACTTTTCATAGATTTCTATTTATCTGGGGACTTTGACTAGAATACCCACCCGGCGCTTTAATAAGTCATTTCAATGCACAACACTACAAATGCCATTGTACATTATCATTAACATGGAATTATAGGTCGCTGAGCCCATCGTCGCCATCTTGGTTATTGACGGGGTGACCGTATAGTAATATTTCTATTAGAGGGCTGTAGCTAGCTTCAAGTTCTTCTTCATCGAAATTGTGTGCAGGTAAGTCTTCCATCGAAACTTCGACCGTAGAACCGTTCTTATCCCGAGAAGCGTCTTTAGAAGACAATCGATCTTCGGGAGTTCGATACTCCTGCCGACGAAGGTTAATCGAATGAGCCCCCTCGCTTGGGTCCATGCCCATAACTAATGAACGCTGACCTATGCAGGAAAATTGCCCGAGAGGGTCACAAAGCCTATCGAAGTCAAAAATAATGGAGTCTTCGTGTCGTATCGCAAAGTCCTTTATTTCTACCTCTTCGACCCGATTTTTTTGCACGCCACCCTGATTATGCCAGTGCTGCCATTGATCGAACTGAGAATCAGCTGAAGCGGACAAGGAAAAACAAAGTGTGGCAGCGATTGCAATAAACTGCGTATTCGAAATATTCATAGTTACGGCCTCTGACTAATTTAAGAAGGCGCAACTATTCCAAATCCTAAATGTTATATCTGTTTGCGATTTGTTTTGAATATGTTGTCTGTTGTAACCATTGATAAGCGCGGAAACCTCCTAATCAATGCCTATGGCGAGATCAGTCTGTTTTGAAAAAAATAAAATCACTACTGACAAGTATTTTTTGCGGCCGTTGTCCAAAATTCATTGCGGAAAATTATCCTAGCCAGTGCCCTTCCAATCTAACGAACACTGGCAGGTCAAAAGGGACTCAGAAAAGCTCTTCGGCTTTTACATCTACACAGAGCAGATGGATGCGGTGGTTATCTATAACCACCGCTTTGCAAAAAGAGTATTTAAAGGGGATGAACTCTAACTGGAAGATCGGTGATACCTCTAACAAAGCTTGACCGCAATCGTTGTGGTTCGCCAACGACTTCAACCTTACTGAAGCGCTTTAAGATTTCCTCCCAAACAATCCGTAATTGCATTTCAGCTAAACGATTGCCCATACATCGATGAATACCAAAACCGAAGGACAAATGATGCCGAGCCTTGGGTCGATCAATAATAAAATCATTGGGCCGATCTATGGCTTCTTCATCTCGATTACCAGACACATACCACATAAGCAACTGGTCACCCGCCTTGATCTGCTTACCTCTAATTTCGACATCTTGATTAGCGGTTCGTCGCATATAGGGTAACGGCGTTTGCCAACGGATAATCTCTGGAACCATGTTTGGTATTAATGACGGATTTGCGCGCAACTTGTCGTATTCTCCAGGATTTTGATTGAGGGCTAAAACACCCGCACTAATCGAATTCCGAGTTGTATCATTGCCTCCCACAATCAATAAAATTAGATTTCCGAGAAATTCGTAAGGTTTCATATCCTTTGTGTTTTCTCCGTGCACCAACATTGAAACCAGATCAGTGCCGGGCACTTCCTGGGTTGCACGCTCGTTCCATAATCGCGTGAAATACTCGAGACACTCCAGCAATTCTTTTTGGCGCTGTTCAGCGGTATCAACAATACCCGTACCTGGAGGCGCGGTCGCGACATCAGACCAGCGAGTCAGCATTCGTCGATCCTCAAACGGAAAATCAAACAATGTCGCTAACATTTGCGTCGTTAACTCAATAGACACGAGGTCAACCCAGTTAAAAGTTTCGCCAACCGGCAGGCTGTCTAAAATTTTACACACTCGCTCGCGAATAATGACCTCCATTTTTGCCAGATTAGGCGGCGCTACAACACCGCTAACGGTTGATCTTTGCAAGTCATGTTTGGGCTGGTCCATGGCGATAAAATTGGAAAATCGCAGCTCGTCCGCATCGGGGTCGGTACCGATTTTCGGGCCAAGGGCAATGCCGCTAGCCGAAGAAAACAGTTCGTGATTCGTATCGACGAACATAATATCTTCGAACTTCGTTAACGACCAGTAACGACCGATACCGGGTAACTCATTAAAATGCACAGGATCCTCTTCACGCAAACGTTTAAAGTGGTCCCAGTGAATATCTTGCTGGAACAAACGCCCATCAATCACATTAATATCTTCGATCGGCACCGAATAAGGATCTTCGATAACAGGAGGTGGGTTTCTGGACAAAAACGGGCTCATCATTTTTTCTTGCGTCGGCTCAACCTCTGTTGCTTGCTCACTCATCTCGCACCTCGTATTTTTTAGTTTTAGTCGAAAGATCCTACTTGATCATTAGGAGTGGCATCATCCGCTCTCCGTTTTTTTACTGCCTGGCCGCCCTCAAATTCAACAACTATTCAAGAGGTACAACCAGTTCGATCAGTTCCGCAATGAGCTGTTCCCGGTCAATACCCGCCGCGTCAACTTTATGCATATCGTTCGACAGAATCATTGCACAGCCGAATGGAACCGAATTTGTGTAAAGTGTCAGCACATTAGAATCGACCTTTGCGTGTCGACCTTTTTTCTGAGCGGCAACGACGGCTTTCCGGATCACCGCCAAGAATTCATCTTGTGCTGACCTGACGTTGTCATCGGCGTATCGCCGTAAATCCGGATGGCTAATGGCTTGAAATTCCGACCGGTTCTCGAGAGCCCATCGCAGGTAACCGCGCCCTAATGCATTAAGATAGTGTTTTGGATCAGCCGATTCCAAGTTCTTTGCGGCGGCGAGAGTGGCGTTTTGCATTTTTTGCCAAATGTCTGCGGCAAGCGTTGCGAGCAAATCTGCTTTGCTTTTGAAATGGCGATTGGGTGCACCGTGGGAGACACCAAGATCCCGAGCGACAGCACGAAGAGAAAGTGCTTCTATACCTT
This sequence comes from uncultured Cellvibrionales bacterium, assembly GCA_913019905.1. Lineage (GTDB taxonomy): Bacteria > Pseudomonadota > Gammaproteobacteria > Pseudomonadales > Dasaniaceae > Oceanicoccus. The sequence goes on along the minus strand of CAJVZD010000003.1, from coordinate 52,748 downwards.
GTTCGGAGATAATTTCAGCCGAACGTTTTAGCACAGAAGCCTTGAGATCCCCGTGGTGATACTGTTCTTGTTTTCTCAATCCATTCATGTCCACCAGACTACTCTATTTTTGTTGACGGCGTCTACATTAATGACTAATATTTAACCCATGTTGCTGCCGTCTACATTAAGAACCCAACAATGAGATTGATTATGAAGAAATTTTTGACCTACCTGTTCTCACCATTCGTGTTTGGATTGGGATTTTTGGCGCCGCTAATAGCGCAGCTACTCGCCACCGCAAATTTCAGCATAAACGGCGTCGACAATATCTATGTTGGTTTGATTCTCGGCTGTCTGATGGGACTCATCGCTCAAAATCGCGGCAGCTGGGTTTGGGTGAAACCATGAACGGAGCAGCCACAACCGCAGAAACCGGAAATCGTACTGTGAATCACGTTGATAGCGAAAGGTTGAACGAAGCAGACTGGGATAGTCTCAGTGAGAAAGAACTCGACGTTATGGAGCGCCGAATTGCGAGTAAATATATGAATGTTTTTCCCTGGGGCGTTGTCGCCTGGGGTCTGACTAACTCAGTCGTTTGGCTAACACTATGGCCACTCGTTCTATTGGATGTTATTCCGCTCTGGCTAGCAGCACCGATCGCAACACTCAACGTAATGCTGGCGTATCTCCCTTCTCACGAAGCGCAGCACAATATCATCGCCCGAAAAGGGCACCCCCTGCGATGGCTTAATGAACTGGTTGGACATGTCTCGCTAATCCCCTTTGGACAACCCTTTCGATTTTTACGCCATACACACATGGAGCACCATGCGCATTGTAATAATCCTCAATTGGATCCAGATTACGGTGTCTCTACCATAGCCAATAACAAGTGGGCATTTTTTATAAATTCGCTGTTACAGAGACAACCCGGATCCAATAGTAAAGACTCCTATGTTGAAACATTAGAACGAACCGGAAAATCACATATCATGGTTGACGCGATCGTCTACAACCTAATCTACACCACCGTACTGTTTTCGATGGCGTGGAGCGGACATGCGATCGAGGTTGCATTGCTGTGGTGGCTACCTCGTCATATTACGATCACCTACATCAATTACTATTTAAGTTGGATGCCCCACCGTCCAGCGGACGAACAAGGCAGGTATAAAGATACCAAAGCATTTAAAAGCAGGCTTGGAAACATTGGCTCAATGGGCATGCAATACCACACAGTTCATCATCTGTACCCCACCATTCCTCTCAGTCTGACACCCGCTGCGTTTCATGAGCTCAGGCCTATATTGCAACGAAAAGGATGTAATTTCAGAGGATTATAGATCTCAAAGCCGTAGACGAATTGAGGTATCGAGGCAAAATGTGAAGCTTTTATATCTTGATAAGAAATCTAACCTTTATCCGGGGTTTTTTGACAAGCCAGCAAATACTTGCCAAAAAACCTTGAGTAAAATTGATCTCCATTCCTCAATAGCGTTTGGTTAAGCGTTTTTCAGGGCATCCATTCATCGTTATAGTTTTCTGCTCCTGCACTTTTAACATCTTTTAGCCAATCCCCCTCATAGGGCCAGTCTTCAGGATTTTCTGGATTAGGGCCCTGCCAAAACCGACTAATCGGACCATCACCTACTTTTTCCAGCGACCAGGCCTGCCGACGAAAAGTCCAGCTGTCTGGAACCAATTCATGCGCACGACGAAAATGCTTAACCGCCAACGTGTGTTTGCCATCTATTTCCAATTGAGAGGCTAATTCAAAATGCGCGTGACCGAGAGCCGTTTCCTTATTTCGCGGCCGCGATCTTGCGACGACCTTTTCGGCATCCATGGCAAACTCGCTGTCCGCACCTTTGTCAACCCAATCACGCAGCGCTTCATGATACTCACCTTTACTGCGTGGAAACTTGGCCGCCTCGGTCATCATGTCGATAACACGCTGCGGAACTTCCGTCGGCATTTCGATATTAGGTGTGTTGGAATCACCTTCTTTAAGGTGCGCCGGTGCCGGAGCCGGTTCTGCAGGCCGCACTATCATGCCCTGCTCGTCAATCCAAATACTGCTGGGTATGTTAATGACCCCAAACAAATCCGCCATGATATGGTGTTGGTCAATCAATGATGGATGTTGCGGTTTCGCTGCATCTATAAATGCACCGCAACCTTCAGCGCCCAGACTATCCAAGCCCACCGTTACCAATTCAAAATTTTGATCTTTAAATGTTTCTCTTAATGCTTGCCACACGGGCAAGTCGCCGGAGCATCCTCAGTAGGGGGCCCATGCGTAAATGAGAACCTTTTTACCCAACAAACTCGACAGCTCAAATGTCTTGCCGTAACGATCGGGCAAGGTGAAATTGGGAGCTTTCGCAGAACTTAAGGCTTTGCCACCGATAGAGTCGGGGCCCAAAGCCCACAGTTTCGCTTCAGGCTCTTCAACCAGTGGTAAATTCATCGCCGTCGCCAGTTCGCTTACATTGACCGTTTCCCCTGCGGCGTTAGGAACAGGGATACAAATATCATTCTTGCACGCACCTTCAGGTTTGAGCAGCCAACCGGTAGCCGCTTCAAACTCGACCTTCGGAACAGTTAGGGATTTTAACAACATTATTTTCATCTCCTTTTGGGTGGAATTCGAACGGGAAAAACTATAACACAATCGATTAATGCTCAGAGGAACCTTATCCGACACCCATCGATAAACATCTCTTATTTGGGCGAGCTTAGATTAAATCTGTTAGCTAATCTATTGCGAGCCGTAATTTTCTTGCTAGTTCATATTGCTAACCACGAACAATTGTTGTGGCTGCTACTGCCGTGATGCTCCGCGAGAATATCATGGCAGCGTTGCTGCTCCCCTAAAGACAATCTGTTTAACACGACAACCTCCAGTTCAGATTTTCCCGCAGCGAGCGCGCTCTTTGTTTCCGCTGACACGGTGAGTGAGATCATCGCACTTTAAACCCATCGCCATCCATCCGCGTCCTAACTCAAATGCGCGATCAATTCCTACTAAGCAGTTTGAAAAAGCGGTGTCGAGAAAGCAGGGTTGAGAAAGCAGGGTTGAGAAAACAAGGTTGAGAAAACAATCATTGATCCCACTTAAACGGTAGGATCAATGAGAACACGACAGAAAGAGCCCGAAAATCAGCGCAGCATCTCAAACAACTGCTGCTCCGTTCTTACGATGCGGGAAGCCTGCTGACCGGCTAGATCGAACAGTTGAGGTGAAGCATTTTCCTCAGCTGCATCTGCAAGCACAACCGACAGCTCCGTCCACTGCGCCGCAGCTTGACGCGCCAATCCCGGCGCTGCCTCCGGAACCATATTCGTATCAAGCTCTCGGCACCAGTCTAAAAATCCGGCGTACAGCAGCCTAAAATTACCACCGCCGTTGCCGAATTTTTCGATCACCATAGCGTTGTAACCCGCTAACCATCGACGGTCATCCCGTTGCGCCCAACCGGGTAATTCATCTGCGAATCGTTGCAAGCCGGCGATACCGCTGGTATATAGTGGGTCTTTTAGCATCAGTTCATTGTCAATTGGATCTTCTCCAAGCATACGTGCACAACACAAATCTAAAGCAAACTGAGCTGCTTCCGTCAGTGTTCGTTCAGGGGTTGTTGTATAAAAACGCCCCCATATATTCGCAGCAGTGATGCTGTCCGGAGGATTGCGGCTATCAGCCAACGCTCCGTACGAGCACACTTCCGCTTCCGGTCGAATACGATCCGCAATCGAAACCGATTGGGCCTGGTCATCGAAACCCAATAAAACAAATCGATGACCGGGAAACCGGTATTTAAACTCACGATAATCCAAGTAAAAGATATCGCCCATTAACATGGTCGGACGCCCTGCTACTATCTCTTGTTTGACCTGCTCCCATGCTTTTGCATTATCGGCTTCTGCCTGTTCACGATAGTCGAGGCCCAAAGCACGACCGACATCGAGCTCCAGTGTCATCGTTCTGCCAAAGAGTAGTATGGCCGGATCTTGATTCTCGTGCGCCAAATACACACTTCCCAAACCGGCTCCCAACCCAAATACTGCAGCCTCGGGAATATTGATTCCACAATAGTGGTTTAGCAAACTACGCATTGCGACGCTACCACAATGGTCACCGGGGAAACTCTCGTAGTTTTCTATCTGAGCTCTCATTCAATTATCTCCATGTTTGCTTCACGCCTTTTAGTTGTGAACGTGCTCAAACCGCCGTTATGTGCCCTTAACTGAAACAGTTCTCGTGCACTTATTCTTTCCTATGGATAGGCACACCAGTATTTCAATATCAGGACAGTAAGCAGCCTGATTTCTGCGGACGTAATCCTGTGTAGTCGGTGCGCAAAGGAACAAAAGAATAATTCAGTTTCAATTGGAAATATAGGGATTTGCAGCCTAAACTGACACTTGTTCCAGGCTGATGCCGGAACAAACGTTCACACCGGAGGCTAGACCCCGGTGTATTTACCCCAAATGTTGAATGAAAACAACTGGAGGCTCATTATGAGACACTGTCATTCCTATCGATGGCCATGGCGCTTCGCCTATGCCGACCAATCTACCCATCAAACCAGTAACCGCTGCAAGATAAATCGCTACGAGACGCGCTGGCACAATCGCGGTGGTGCCGACTTCGGGGTTCGAAGACCGCTTAGGTATTTAAGTCATCATCTGGATTTAGACGAAAATCAAACCAGACGCATGGCTGCGATATTAAACCAGCTTAAGACGGAACGCGAACAGGCAACTCTTGACGAAAAACGTTGTGCGTCTGCACTAGCGCAACTATTAGAAGCAGGCACACCAACGCTTGAGGAAACACGGGAAGTATTGTCTCCTCGAGTTGCCAGTGCTGAGCATCTAAAGGAAGAAGTGGCGAAAGCTATAGTCGCAATAAGCAGTTTTTTGGACGATGACCAACGAGGAGAGCTTATTACCTTAATGCAAACCGGGCAGGTCAGCTTCTAAGGCCTACTTCTGACTGCCGCAGCTTATTTTACCTGCGGCAGTCAGCACAAATGCTCCCGTGAAAATCTTACCAGCGCAAAAAATCGTCAGAATCCATGGAATGAAAGGAATAGCTCATGCCCTACCTTGCTTTAGCCATGCTCGTTCAAATCATGCCCCTTCAAATCATGCCCCTTCAAATCATAGTCATTCGAAGCATGTTCATTCAAAGTATTACTCCAAAGCTATAAAGCTATGAAGCTTCATCTACCGCAACTACCTGATCGCGCCCCTTTTCTTTACCTTCATACAAAGCAATGTCTGCCCGTTTCAGACAAGCATTGAACGCTTCTTCATCTTTCATCTGGACGAGACCTAAGGTAATGGTGATCTTTATCAATTGCCCGTCATAATCAATCTTGGCGTCGCCAATGTGGCTGCGCATTTTTTCTGCGACAGCACGACCCCCTGATAACTCTGTATCCGGCAGTAACACACTAAACTCTTCGCCGCCCCAGCGGGCCAAGATATCTCCACTTCGCAAGGCATCGGTAAGCAACTTAGCGATTTTCACCAATACTAAATCACCGCAATCATGGCCGTAAGTATCATTAACGTCCTTAAAATTATCGATGTCGACCAGCACCAGGCACAAATTGGCTTTATGCCGCTTTGCACGCTCCCACTCTCTGTTCGCCTGCTCGATAAAATCCCGGCGGTTACTGATATTAGTCAAGTCATCGAGTCGAGATATTTTCTCAAGCTTTTGGTTCACCATTTCCAGTGATTGGGTGCGCTCTTGTACCAACTGCCTTAATATTGTCGAGCGCGCTTTCAAGCGCCGGATGCGCAAGCGGTAAATTCCGGTCAAGAGCAGAGAAACTAATAAAAACGCTGCTGTTTTTGCCCACCACGTCATCCACCAGGGTGGACTAATCACGAGTTGTAACACCGTTTCACGAGGATTCCATATTCCGTCTTTATTCGTACCTCGCAACTGCAAGTCATATTGCCCGGGGTCCAGATTGGTATAAGTGGCTGAACGACGCTTGGCATCGACATAATTCCAGTCCTTCTCAAAACCCTGCAAGCGATAGGCATACCGATTTTTCTGCGGCGAAGAGTAGTCCAAAGCCGTAAAATCAAAAGAAATGACCGATTGACTGTAGTCGAGTTCGACCGACTGTTGCATGAAGAGCGGTTGCTTTAGTGGCGTCGTTTGTCGATCGTTAGACAACGCTGTATCACGATTGAATATTCGAAGTTTGTTAAAGTAAACCGGCGGTTCAAAATCACTTTGGCGAATGTCCTCGGGCGCAAAAGCAGTCAAACCTGAGGGTCCACTAAAAAACACGCGTTTGGCTGCAGACCGGAACCCGAAACCCGCATAATAACCCCCTTTCAACGCGCCTTCCGTATAACCAAAATTCGTAATCTCTTTAGTTTTGGGATTAAATCGACTGATGCCGCTCGTCGTGCTGATCCATAAGTCTCCGCGAGAATCGTCAATAATGGCGCCGACTGCATCGGAAGATAAGCCCTCTTTACTGGTATACCCGATAAATCTTGCCTTACGGGGGTTGCCATTTTCCAGCGTCATTTGATCGAAACCACCGTGTGTCCCTACCCAATATCTTTCCGCTCCATCTTTATGTACCCATGTGACTCCATTGTGGCTGATGCTGTTGCTGTTAGCAGCTTGCCGGGTATACGAAATCAGCTCGCCATTTCTGGCATCAAGCCAAAACAGCCCTTCACCGCTAGCCACCCACAATTCTCCTGGGTTTTCTTGCCACATATGAATAACGGGCGGCATATCGTATTGCTCAATTATCCGAAAACTATCTCGCTCCAGGTGTATCAGACCGTTGTCATAACTTCCCACCCAGATACTGCCATCGAGATCTTCTTTTACTGAATAAATAGAAGTATCTTTTAACGCCACTGATTCGAGCCACTGATCTTGCTCGCGGTAACGACTTAAACCTAAGCGTGTACCCAACCAAATTACCGACTCTTTGGTAGAATAATCAAGACCGGTAATCTGATTGCGCAGCGCGAGATTTTCAACCTCATGCGGATGAGAAATAGCCTTAGATATTTTCTTCGTTTCAGTCAGACGATGTAAGCCCTGTGAACTACCGACCCACATCGTACTGTCTGGCCCTTGAGTCACTCCCGAAGAACCACGTTCAGAATCTGGTTCAAAAGTGCTAAATTGGATGGCTTGCAGATCGACTTTATTCAGCCCCCCAGTCCACGTACCCAGCCAGACAATGCCCGCCTTATCTTGGAATAATGAGGAAACCAAACTCGATGACAAGCTTTCAGTATTTGACTCATCACTGCGAAAGTGCAAAAACTCGCGATCACCGGGATGCTGCAATATATTCAAGCCACTGTCGGTACCCACCCAAATAGAGCCATCCTTCATTTGCACAATGTCGCGCACGGAATTATTCGATAGACTCTTGATATCATCGCGCTGGTGCTGAAAATATTGCAGATCTCCACCCACGGTATTTCGATAAATCAAACCGAGGTTGAACATTCCTATCCACAATCCCCCACTCCTGTCTACCGATAGGCTCGCGATCTCACTGCGCGAGTCGATCGATCCCAGTGGCGATAAAATGAAATTGTCGCTCTCAGGCGTTTTGTAAAATAAGCCCTGACTCGTTGCAACCCACAACGTCCCCTGATTATCTTCGACGATATCGCGGACGTGAGCTGTGGCCCCATCGACCAACTCAATAGAATGAAAGCGTTCAGTTTCGCGATCAAATTTGTCAATACCGTTACTCGAACCCACCCAAACGTCTTTGTTTTTGTCGATTAAAATTGTCCGAATAGCGTCATTGCTTAAACTAAAGGGATCTTCCGCCTGATGCGAAAAATGACGAAATAGTTCTGTTTTTGGGTCAAAAACGCTAATACCCCCTGAACCCGTGCCAATCCACAGCTTTCCATCGTCGGGATCTTCAGTGATACAACGAATAAAATTCGCGGACAACGTTGTGTCATCGCGCTCACTATCGTGTTTGAAAACTTGAAATTCATAACCGTCGAAGCGGTTCAAGCCGTACTGCGTACCAAACCACATAAACCCATGGCGATCTTGCAAGATACTGGTAACAGATAATTGGGAAAGGCCATCTTCAACGGATAATTTATCAAACCGGAGATGACTGGGATTAAAAGCAAAACTGACGGGAATGCAGCAACAGAGAACCAATAACAAAAAAAACCGTATCAGACGAGAGAAGCAAAGCATGGAAAGGTCATAATTAAAGGGCATTGAAATCTCAACCGATAGTCACTTCAATCCTCTGAATCAAATGATGAATCCATCCTTCTGCAATAGTTAAGTAAATAGTATTAGCTCCTAAAAAGCAACGGTCGCCACAATCGGTAATCTGCGAGTACTTCTACTCGAAAAGTTACGTTGAAGGGTGAAACGAAACACCTATACTAATAATTAATCTTGGATACTCTCCTACCGCTTATGAAAATGCCCCTTGCAAACGCTACTCGCCTTTTTGCGGCTATAGCGATTCTGTTTAGCGCAAGTGTTCGTAGCGAAGAGCCTTTATATATAATGACTGAAGACTGGCCCCCATTAAACTTCGTCGAAAACGGTGTATTAAAGGGGCCAGCTGTTGATATTGTAAAAGAAATTCAAGCGTTGACACGCTCAAAGGACCCTATTTACACACTGCCGTTTTCACGAGCGCTAAAAATCGCGTCCTCGAAAAAGAATTCCGTTCTATTTTCTGTAAATCGAAACAAATCCAGAGAGAACAACTTTAAGTGGCTAGGTCCGATAGCTGTAAAGGAGTACGCCTTTTTTAAAAACCGTCTTTCCGAATTACAAATTTTCAGCCTGGAAGATGCCCGTTTATACACCATTGGAGTGCAACGGTCGGCGGCGACCGCCGAGTTTTTAGCCGCAGAGAACTTTCCAGAAATAAGCAGGGTGAAAAAGCCGAAGCAAGCGTTATCTATGCTAATGGCTAACAGAATAGATCTCTGGTATGACACGACAGCGACAGTGACCGAAACAATCAACAAAACGGATGAATTCGAACAGGATAATGTCAGAATCGCATTGAAACTAGAAGAAAGGTTCTTGTATATAGTGTTCAACAGGAAAACATCAGACAAGATTATTTCTGATTGGCAGGGAGCACTTGATCATCTCTACAAGAATGGAACCATCCGCAATATATTTCAGCACCATAAAATGATCCCGATGTATCACGACAAACGACAGTGAACGACCTGAGGCTTTTTTCGCGACCGCTATTGCGCACCATTCTCACTCCAAATCATGCCGGAGGGTTATTTCGACAGATCAGCTTTTCTATTTCACGGCTAATCAAATAGACGGTTCTTCAACCGTGGCGAGCAATGTGATCGCCTCTTCACACCAGGCAATAAAAGTTTCTTCCTGTCTAATCCCGGCGGACAAAGCGAGATAAATGCCTTTTTTATTGTCGGGAAGACTAAAGGGGTCCCGATAACTTCGATCTTCAATTCTTTTATAGAGAGACAAACGGTTGATGTGTTCCTCTCTACGCTCACGGACGATTTTGGCGATTGCCTCAACCGATGAATGACCCACGTTATACATCTTGACAAAGAGCTCGTCTTTCCCTGCTCTGGGCCTGGTTTCGGCTAGCACCCATCGATCCAGACTCTCTCGGCCCTGGTCGGTAAGAGAATATATTTTTTTGTTCGGCTTACCGGACTGTTCAACTTCTTTTGCGTGAATTTCCTCCCGCTGATGCAGGCGTTTCAATTCCTGATAAATCTGCTGGTGGGAGGCGCGCCAAAAAAAACCCAAAGAAACGTCAAACTTCTTCGCTAGCTGGTAGCCGGTCAGGTCCTCTTCGAGAAGGGCCGTTAATATTGCGTGGGAAAGTGCCATAACTGAGCTCAGTAACAAAAAGTCATTCTACCTGTCTTTTTTTCTTTTATGCAATTAATTGCATAATTTATCGAAAATAGATTGATATGCAAATTTATGCATATTAAACTTTAGTTTTTAACAATTGAGCGAATCAGTCATGGCAATACCTGAGATATTGAAAGGCCGCTTGTCGGTACCCGTTGTAGCTTCACCACTGTTTATTATTTCCAACCCCGATCTGGTGATCGCCCAATGTAAGGCGGGTATTGTCGGATCGTTTCCGTCGTTAAATGCACGGCCGTTAGCTATGCTGGATGAATGGCTGGAAAAAATCACCTCGGAACTCGCCGCTTACGATAAAGCCAACCCCGATAAACCTTCGGCGCCTTTTGCAGTGAACCAAATTGTCCATCGTTCAAACGACAGGCTGGATGAAGACATTGCTTTATGCGAAAAATACAAGGTGCCAATTATCATCACCTCTCTGGGCGCTAGAGAAGACGTAAACGACCGTATTCATTCCTACGGTGGCATCGTTTTGCACGATATTATTGACAATCACTTTGCCAAAAAAGCCGTTGCAAAAGGCGCCGACGGCCTTATCGCTGTGGCAGCGGGTGCAGGTGGCCATGCAGGGTCGTTGTCACCCTTTGCTTTAGTTCAGGAAATTCGCGAGTGGTTTGATGGTCCATTGTTGCTGTCGGGCTCTATCGCCAATGGCAACGCGGTACTGGCAGCGCTGGCGATGGGTGCCGATCTTGCTTATATCGGATCCGCATTTATTGCGACGAAAGAAGCGAACGCCGACCTCGGTTACAAGCAAGCCCTGGTAGACTACGCTGCGGCAGATATCGTATATACCAACCTCTTTACCGGCGTGCATGGTAACTATCTTGGGCCTTCTATTGAAGCTGCAGGCTTAGACCCCGCTGACCTGCCAAAAAGTGATCCATCGAAAATGAATTTTGGCTCCGGTGGCAATACCAAGACTAAAGCGTGGAAAGATATCTGGGGTTGCGGTCAGGGCATCGGTGCATTGAAAGCTGTTGTTTCGACCGAAGAACTCGTTTCTCGACTGGTTGATGAATATGAAACAAGCAGATTGCGATTAACCGCCGCCTAAAACGTACTGTTTAAAATGGCGGCGCCGACCGGGAAACAGTTGTTGCCTCCTGCGTCGCTAGAGTAGAACAGATGGCATCTAACGGTTACACTAACGAACAATCGTCGACCTAACCGTCAACAAGCGAATGTGATTGTGGCGTGGTGGTTAGCATCTCTCGATCATACCACCATGTAGCTGATCGATTTTGTTAACGCCCATTAAAGCCATGGCGACCGAGATTTCTTGCTGAAAAGTGTTGAGTAGGTCGATGAGGCCCGCTTCTTTTTTGGCGGCAACCGTCCATATCCAGGGACGACCAATCAATACGCCGCGCGCGCCCAGGGCAATCGCTTTGACGACATCGATACCGCTGCGAACACCGCCGTCCATGTAAACTTCCATTTGATCGCCCACAGCAGATACGACCGCCGGTAGTTTGGATATACTGGAAGCCACACTGTCCAGTTGCCTCCCACCGTGATTGGACACGACGACGCCATCGGCACCGGCATCCATAGCCTCACGCGCATCATCTTCTTGCAACACGCCTTTAATAATGAGTTTTCCCGACCATACCGACCGCAGCCAGGCAATATCTTTCCAGCTGACGGTGGCGTCAAACTGCTCTTCGACAAAGTTTTTGTAACCATTCAAGCTACTGGTATCTGTGGCAACTTCCGTCAGGTTACCCAAGGAGTGAGGTTGCCCTCTGAGCCCCACATCAACGGCCCAGCGTGGCCGTGCGACGATCTGCGAAAGTATTGCCAGACCTCCGGCACCCATTGCATTACGGCGGTCGCGATGACGCATACCCGGCACTGCCAAATCAACGGTAAAAACCAGCGTTTCACAACCGGCTGCTTTTGCCCGTTCCAGGATGGAAAGCACAACGTCGCGATTACGCAGCATATAGAGCTGAAACCAAAACGGGCTATTTGTAGCGGCTTTGATTTCTTCCACAGAACAGATGCCCACCGTCGAGCAGGTGAACGGCACACCCGCTTTTTCAGCCCCTCGTGCGGCCTGTACCTCGCCGCGCCGCGCCATCATGCCGGCCATGCCAACCGGTGCCAGCGCGAGAGGCATACGGCAGGCCTTGCCGCTCAGAACGGTGCTGATATCGACGTCGCTGACGTCGCGCATAACCTGTTGCTTTAAACACAGTTTGCGAAAGTCCGCTATATTAGCGGCCATGGTCATTTCATCGTTGGCACCACCGGCAATATAATCGTACAAAAAGGTCGGCAAGCGTTTTTCTGCGAGAAGCCTGTAGTCTTCGGCTGTCACGGACGCGAGTCGTTTTGTCATTAGCTTAACTCCCTCTTTTTACTTATCCAAGATCAATGATCTTACCGGGGTTCAAAATTCCTTTTGGATCCAGTGCCTTTTTCAAGGTTTTCATCAGCGCAATTTCCTCGGGGTTCCTGCTTACATCCAGATGTGACTTTTTTTCTAACCCTATGCCGTGTTCGGCAGAGATCACACCATCACGCCCACGCAGGGCTCCGTAGACAATATGTTCCACTGCCGCACGCGCCTCGTCCGAACCGCTACTGACGGCGGCCACCACATGAATGTTGCCGTCCCCGAGATGGCCGAAAATAATACAGCGGGACTCGGGCCACTGCTTATTCAACTGAGCCTCGATATCCGAGACATAAGATTGCATATGCGCTAACGGCACGCTGACATCAAATACAAACATTGGGTGCAGGCCCATCAGCGATTCTATGTCGTCGCGAATCGCCCAGATAGCCTCCCGTTCTGAACCCGACTTGGCCAGCACGGCATTTTCTACCAAGCCCGACTCAAATAATTCACCCATTGCAGCCTCAAATCTGACGTCGTCCACTTCCTGACTGGCACCCATTGCTTCAATAATCACGTAATAGGGATAATTGTCGGGTAGAGGTTTGCGGTGGCGATCGCTGCTATTGGTCACGTGGCTATAAAAACTATTCCACATAACTTCAAAGGAGCTCATGCTGCCGCCCAGTGTACTGTCCGCGTTGCGCAGTAGCTCAATCACTTTTTCAAAATCGCTGACGGCCACCAGAGCTGTATTCCGGCTTCGTGCCATGGGCCGCAACCGAAGCACTGCGCGAGTGACTATACCCAATGTGCCCTCAGACCCGACAAACAGTTGTTTGAGGTCGTAACCGGTGTTGTTTTTGATCACCTTGTTCATCGAGGTGAGAATGGTGCCATCAGCTAATACCGCCTCCAGCCCGAGTACCATTTCGCGCATCATGCCAAAACGAACCACTCTGTTACCACCGGCGTTGGTGGAAATATTACCGCCAATGGTGGCGGTACCGCGGGCGCCTAAATCCAAGGGGAACATCAACTCTCGCTCGGTTGCGGTATCCTGCACCGTTTGCAAAGGGCAGCCCGCTTGCACGGTCATTGTTCGACCACTCTGGTCGAGCTCTTCAATTTGACTCATGCGCTCCAACGAAATAACGATTTCCGTTCCTGTCGCCTGCTGCCCGCCCACCAGACCGGTACGTCCGCCCTGGGGAACCACTGGTTGACCGGCGGCATGACAAAGCTTTACAGCCTCAGACAATTCTTCTGTAGAGACGGGTCGCATCAGTGCCAGCGGAGTTTGCATTACGCAGGCGGGGTGGTCTTTCAGGGCGTCGCCCTGGAGAAAGCCCTGTTTACCCAGCAAAACAGCCAGTTGATTCAATAAGCCAGACATAACGTTCACTCCATAAAAAAACCAGACTCAAACCGGAAGTATATTATTGAATCGTGAATTACAGCATGACTTCGATCAAGCGCGGGCCCTTGTTCGCCATCGCCTCTTCGAACAGTGCGGTAAATTCTTCTGTGCTGGTCGCTCGATTGGCTTTGACCCCCATCCCTTCGGCGATGCCGGTCCAGTTGATGGTCGGGTTAGACAGATCGAGCATAGATCGGGCGCGCTCACCGGGATCGGTGACCCCCACCCGCATCAGTTCGATATTGAGGATGGCATAGCTACTGTTGTTGTAGATCACCACGCAAACATCCAGATTTTCTCTAGCCATAGTCCACAGTGACTGATTAGTGTACATGGCGCTACCGTCGGACTGCAGGCTGACTACCTTGCGATCCGGACAGGCGACCGCCGCGCCCACGGCCACTGGCAGCCCCTGGCCGATGGCTCCGCCGGTTAGAGCGAGCCAGTCGTGGGGCGCCGCACTGTCAAAAAAATGATAGGAGAAGGCTAGTGCCGTGGTGCCTTCGTCGGACACAATGGCGTTCTCCGGAAGTAAGTTGGCGACAACCGCGTTGACGGATTCTGCAGTCATTGGACCTTCGGGAATCTCTGGTAGCGGTGGTTTTTCTGCGGAGCCGATTACAGGGGCATCCAGATAATCAGCCAAGGCTTCCAATGCGCCGATCTGGTCCTGTTGCCGGGTCGCCAATCCATGCACCGCACATTCTTCGGGCCAGAGTTTACCGGGCTTTCCAGGGTAGGCAAAAAATGATACCGGTGCCTTAGTTCCCACCGTGACCAAATGTTTTATGTCTTTCAGTGTTTCGCTGGCTACTTCGCCAAAGTAGGGCAACCGCTCAATAGTGGGCCGACCGCCACCGCGTTGCACGCGCGCAGGGAAGACTTCGTGAATAAGGCGCGCTCCGGTAGCCGACTCAATACGCTTGGCCGCTACCAAGCCTTCTTCACGCAGCGCTTTACCGCCCAAAAACAGGCAACTGTTTTCGCCGCTACGCAAGGCGTCGGCCGCTGCGGCGATAGTTTCGTCGCACACCTTTTTTAGCTTAGGGGTGGGTAACGGACTAGCGGTTTCTCCGCCTTCGGTCCAGGCGTAGTTGGCGGGAACAATAACATTGGCCTGACGCCCGTCCATGGCGGCAGCGACAGCTTCAACACCATCAGCGCCCATCGATTGCGCCGAGCTGCAGACCCTGACCCAGTCTGTAGTTAGCGCGGCGTGCGCTGGTACATCTGACGTCAAGGGCGCATCCAGGGGCAGATGATAAGTGGCATGGTCGCCGATGATATTGACTATCGGCGTATTGGCACGCTTGGCATTGTGCAAGTTCGCCATACTATTGGAAAATCCCGAGCCCAGATGCAACAAGGTGATGGCGGGTTTATCGGCCATGCGGCCATAACCATCGGCAGCACCGCTGACAACACCTTCGAATAGCCCGAGAATTGGACGCATACCGGGGATTTTGTCAATGGCAGCAACCAGCTGCATTTCCGATGTTCCGGGATTGGCAAAACAGACATCGACGCCAGCGTCGATCAGTGAACTCAACAGAGATTCAGCACCATTCATTTTAAGCTCCTGCCTTAGTTATCGATTTATGATGGGAGGTATTATCGGTGATAGCCATGCCGTAATCTGTCAAGAAGTTTACAGTTTGCAGAACAAATTCTGGACCACCCAAATCTATTCCTCGCGTCGAAAAGAGCTGGGAAATCGCGTGATCTGAACCGTTTAAGCCTGATCTGATGCCTTCAATGACTGTCTTGCGGCTCGGCAAATGCAAACCTATTTATAGCCAGGGAGGTGAAAGCGATGTGCTCTATGAGATCACGGACGGCGAAGTGGTTATTTACAACTTCTCCTCGATGGCAAGGGGTTTATTGGCGGCCCCACTGAGTTGAGGAATTAGACTACAACGGCTAAAAAATCAGTATCGATTATCAAACAGGCCTGTCGGTGCAATCCGTTTTAAAACGTAGGCAAAACAACTAATCGGCCAATAGAGTCACCAGTAAATTAATTGCAAATGAGAATCTTTCGTATTAGTATCTAAGCCCTTTAATTCTGTCGGGTTTTCCAAATTGACCACATCGTCCATATCGCTATGGTCCCTCAAGGCCGGCGAGCAATGCCTTATCAAACACTTTGATGACGCCCTAGCTGAAAATTACCGTATCCGTATGATGGAACTCGGCTTCCACCCGGGCGAGACCGTAACATGCCTGCAGTCTCCAGCCTTTTCAGCGCCAAAAGTCTTCAGGGTTAGCAACACTATTTTTAGTCTCGATGACGAGGTTGCTGCACATATCGCTGTCAGCAAGTTAACTGGCAAATGAGCAAAATCGTACTGATCGGTAGCCCCAACTCAGGGAAAAGTCTTCTTTTTAACCGCTTAACAGGTCTGCAGCAGAAAGTCGGTAACTTTCCCGGCATAACGGTTGATATCAGTTCAGGGTCACTGCAGGCGATGCGGGATCATACTCTGGTAGACTTTCCCGGAACCTACTCGCTGCAACCAATTTCTGGAGAGGAACGCATTGCAGTAGATTACTTCAAGCAGGCCTTGGACGACCCGGATGTCAGCCAGGTCTTATGCCTCATCGATGCGACCCGCTTAGAAAAAAGTCTCTACTTCACATTGCAAGTCATTAGAGAGTGCGAGCGACATAACAAGCAAGTCACCGTATTAGCCAACATGATGGATGTGTTAAAAAAACACGATATCAGTATCGACCTCGATGGTTTATCGAAGGAGATACAGGCACCGATTCTGCCAATTTCGGCCCGCGCCGGAACAGGCATCGACGTTGTATTGGAGCATCTGCAAAACAACATCGACCACCCGAAAACAGGTTTACATAAGAGCATTGCCGATACCCCCGACACCCTCCTTCGAGGCAATGCACATCAAATGGCCAAGCGTTTTGGGGCCAAAGGCGACATATTGATCCGCTCGCAGGCTAGATTAGACGCTTTTTTTCTACATTCTGCGACGGGTGGTCTGGCGTTCTTCGTCATTATGTACCTACTGTTCCAATCCATTTTCACCTGGGCTGCACCGATGATGGACGCAGTGGAAGGAGGTCTGGGTTTTCTATCAGATTTAGTCGTACCGGCTATTGGCAATCCAATCGTCAGAGATTTTGTGGCTGACGCTATGTTTAGCGGCATCGGCGCTTTTTTAGTTTTTGTCCCACAAATTTTTGTACTAACCTTGGTTATCGGTATTCTCGAAGATTCTGGTTATATGGCCCGAGCGGCATTGATATGTCATCGACCTTTAAGAATATTTGGCCTTACCGGCAAAAGCTTTATCCCTATGTTGTCTGGGGTAGCTTGCGCCATTCCCGGTATCTATGCTGCCCGCTCAATCGATTCGCCCAAGAAACGCCTGCTGACTTATATGGCGATACCAATGATGCCATGCTCCGCTCGCCTGCCGGTGTATACCTTACTCATTGCCGCCTTTATTCCCGCGACGACAATGCTCGGGGGTTTTGTCGGGCTACAGGGTCTGGTGATGTTCATAGCGTATTTTTTCGGGATGATGTGCGCTCTGCTCGTGACCGGCATTGTCTCGAACTTCAGTAAAGATCACTACACCGATGTCCCTTTTGTGCTGGAAATGCCGCCTTATCGATTACCTTCGTGGCAACCTCTGATTCGGAATGCCTGGAATCGGAGCAAACACTTTGTTACCAAAGCCGGTAAAATCATCTTTATTGTGACCGTCGTCGTCTGGATATTAGGCTACTTTCCTAACTACGGCGCCGACCTTACCACCTCCTGGCTAGGCCAATTAGGTCAAATTGTCGAACCCATTTTTGCCCCGATTGGTCTCGACTGGCGCTACGGCGTCGCCATTTTGACATCCTTTTTAGCGCGCGAAATATTTGTTGGCACGCTTGGCACGATGTTTGGAATTGAAGGTGCCGAAGAGAACATGGTACCGCTGGTTGATCACATTCAAGCCAGTGGTTTATCGCTGGCCTCGGGGCTTGCACTACTGGTTTTCTTTGCCATCAGTTTGATGTGTGTGTCGACGATGGCGGTGTTATCGAAAGAAAGCGGTTCAACATCGTTGTCCATCAAAATGTTTATTGCTTATGGACTGCTCGCCTACGGCGCTGCTGTTGGGATCTATCAGCTAACGGGGTTATTAGGCTTTTAGCGCCAAAAGCTTATTTTGTCGCTTCTCCCCAGTAGTTGTATCCAGCAAACTTTGGCGTGCCCGGCAGATAATTTTCCTCCAAAACATCAATGCTAAATCCATTTTCCTGCAACAGCTTTGGAATCGGACGCTGAAGATTGCAGCCACCACAGAGACATTTCCACAGTGGGTTTAGCCGCTCCTGCCAGCGCCGCACATTGGCGTCTGGTGCTGCACCATGCTCGCAAAACAACAGCTTACCTTCCGGCTTTAGAACACGACGCATTTGTTGTAGCGCTGTGTTGGCATCGGGGATGGTACAAAGCGTGTACGTCAACACAATCGTATCGGCACTGCAATCCTCGAGAGGTATTTCCTCGCCAGGTAAATCGATCATCTCGATATCAAACGACGCTTTTTCTATCCGCTCAGCCGCGAGCTCACGAATCTCGGCTGAGGGCTCCAAGCCCCATACCATGTCTATCTTACTTTTATCGTAAAAGGGGATGTTAAGACCCGACCCCATGCCGACCTCCAATACGCGCCCGGAAGCGCGAGGTACTATTTTTTGTCGCTGCTTCAAGATAGGTTTGGCACCACAAAACAGATTTATTAAACGTGGCATAATGTATCGATCGTAGGGATTCATAAACTATTTCACTTTCTCAATTGTTCGGATAGATAGCTTCGATCGACGAGAAATAAGTCGACACAGGATAAGAATAACAACACATTAAGCCCGACGCACGCTTTAGAAAAGCGTGGTGTCGTCATATAGACCAAAAAGATCTGAATAAACCTGGACCCGCTTCCTAAACTTAACTACAAAATAGAGAAGAGATGGGAGGAACGATTGACTCGCTGCCATCAACTATTAGACAAAGCTTTAAGGCTAGCTTGTGCCCATCCAGAAATAGATGTTTTTCAACGACGTCGTTGCGAGCGGTGCGATTCGAGGCGGCAATCTGATTTTTTTACGGTTTGATAGTTATGTATTAATTCTAACGCCCAAGATTGCCGCGTCGCCAGGCTTCTCGCAAAGACATTATTTCAGGACAGCCACTAGCTATAGACATCATACAAAATGCACTCTATTCTTCTGGCAGCCGCGGAAAAATGCTCCTTCAAAAAGGAATTGACGACTACACATTGAACAAGATGGATGCTCCTAAAACAATAAAACTAAACGATTTCGTTTTCGATACTGGCACCGGTAATCTAACAAAAGACAGTCAGACCATTCGCTTGAGCCCGAGGGCTGCAAAGGTACTGATCTTTCTAACCGAAAACCCGGCTAGTGTCGTTTCCCGAGAACAACTCCACGAATCAGTGTGGCCGGGACGGGTGGTCACCGACGTCCAGATTTCCAAAGCAATTAATGAGTTACGCGCCGCACTTCAGGACCGGTCCGAACCACGGCAATATATAGAAACGTTACCAAAACGCGGATATCAGCTTATTTGCGACGTAAAAGAGGCCTCGACAGCGGAGAAAACAGAAGAGCCTGCACCTCCAGTATTGACTGCCCGAGTGTTAGTTGGAGTTGTGTTAGCGGGAATTGTGTTAGCCGGACTAGCATTTGTAACATTTAATCAAACTCAAAAAGCGACGTCTGAACCTGAAGTTTCTGTTCGGGAAATACGCGCCAAACCAGGCGTCGCGGTATTACCCTTTGTCAACCTTTCCAACGATGTCGACAACACCTATTTTAGTCACGGCATCGCCGAAGAGATACTGAACCATCTATCCCGGCTCGACGGCCTACGGGTGATCTCGAGAACTTCATCGTTTCAGTTTGACGGTGTGAATGTCGATGCCCGCGAGGTAGGCGAATTACTGTCGGTAAGTCACGTGCTTGAAGGATCAGTCCGAAAGTTCGAAAACCGTGTCCGCATTGCCGTTCGACTTATCGAAACAACCGATGGCACCGAAATTTTTTCATTGCAATACGATCGCGAGCTCAATGACATATTTGTGCTACAAACGGAAATTGCGACGACGGTCACCCGGAACATTCAGCCGTCGTTATTGGATCAGAACATAGCACTTGTCTCCAGTTACGGCACAACCAACATTCCGGCTTATGAGGCCTACCTACAAGGTAGAAGTCTGTTGGCAAAGAGAGAACGGCAGGAGATGAGTGACGCGTCCGCTGCTTTCAAAAAAGCGATTGCACACGACGCTAGCTACTTACTGGCCCATAGTGGCCTGGTCGATTCCTATGTATTACGAGCACTTTACGGACAAATTCTTCCGCGCGTCTATTATAGCCAAACCGCAGACTCTATCGCCATTTTGCAGGCAGCTGACGTCGAATTTCCCGAACTACTCGCCACCCTCGGTAATACCGAAAGAATGAAGCAAAACATTCCAGCCGCCATTGAATATTTGGAGCGATCACTCAGCAGCAACCCGCAGTATCTGCAGGCATACCTTTGGCTACAAGACGTCTATCTACTCGCGGACCCACCCCGCACTGCCGACGCGATCAGCTTACTAAAGACAGCCCGGTCAATCGATCCGTTGTCGACAGTTGTCGTCAGTATGTTATCCCGGGCCTATCGAGAAAACGGTGACTTTCATCTTGCAAAACAAACAACCGAAGAAGTACTGGCGCTCGATCCCACTTCCTTTATAGGACTTTTAGGTCTCGCCAAATACTATCGTTGGGTAGAGGGAGACCTCGTCGATGCCATCCGCATTTTTTATAACATGTGGACGGTGACGCCTGAATTTACCGTTGCCCGATCCATTGGACATTTACTTATCGATTTAGGTGAGTTTGACCTTGCTGCAATATGGCTTCAAAAGGCAGCTGATATTGTCCCAGCTTCGTTTGAACCAGATTTACAGTTTCGATGGCTAATTGCGCAGAAAAAAAATGAGGAAATAACCGGTTTGGAAAAAAACCAAGCTGAATTAGACGTACCGCCCCTCATTCGTAGCTACGCAGAAATTTTAAAAGGAAATTTCGAAAAAGCAGCTGTTATTCTGGAAGAGCGCAAGCAACGTATCGACGGTCACACGGCTTACGGCGATGAAACAGAAACACTTCTCTACAAAGGGTACCTGGCAAAAAAGCTTGGCAACGACGATCAGCTAAACAACATCATTCAAAAACTCAAAATAAAACTATTCGACAAACAATTCATTGGAGAAAACGAGATTGCTTTGCACTTAACCCAGCTCCATCTTTTACAGGATCAACCTTCGGAGGCAATTAAAACCCTGCGCGAAGCCTTTTACCAGGGCGCGATCAACCACTTTTCGAGCAGACATTCCATTTTCTTTGAAGATCTCTGGGACAATCCTGATTACATTAAATTAGACAATGAAATGGAATCATATTTTTCTGCACAGCGCGATAAACTGAGAGACTACCCTGCACTAGTACCAGACAATCCCGCCGAACAACCCGAGTTCCCCCAATCCGGGTCGCCCATAAAAATTTAGCTTGATGCCAACAAAAGATTGTCGACAACAAGCCAAACGAACGACTAACCGCAGTTAACACTGTCCCATAATATATACGGACCGCCACAGCCAGCACTTACCAGCTCCTTATGATATTTTCCGCAACCGCCAAATTTGTTTTCAGGGATATGACTCGCATTAACAGATTTTGTTTTCGCAATGATGTTATCTAACATTGAAAAAACAGGATCGGATAATTCGATATGACCGCCACTAGGCCCTAGAAATATCTTTCCCGTTAGAACCCCATCTTTTATTTCTTCGAAATAGGCTGTTCCGGCCGTCAAGCTTCCACCTTTGGGATCTTCCATACCCCCGTGAGCGTGTTGAGCGAGAAACCCATCCTTCACCATAGCGATAATTTCATCAAATGTTTTATCCCCCGGTGTAAAGTAAGTATTGGTTTGTCTGGCCATTAGAGGTCGACGCCAACTTTCGCGTTTGCCGTTTGCGGTACGAGGTACTTGCAATCGTTCCGATGAAGTAAGATCCGTCATCGGCGTGGAAAGATCACCTTTATCTAAAATAGTCTGCACTCTACCCAATTCACCTTCGTGATCAAAAAAGTATGAACCGTTGGATCCATGATTCTTATTTTCCATAGAAAAAAGATTTGCGTGATTCACAATGCTAGCTTGTTCGTTGCCCACTTTTGTTTGACTTAGATGCAAGTTCATAGCAATACTGCGCCCCTTCATCCAGGTATCGCCTTCCTGAGTATGCCCGAAAGCTTCATGTGCGATAACACCGGTAACATCAGGTCCAGAAATAACCTGGTATCTGCCGGGTTCGATTTTTTCAGCCTTTGTCAGCTTAAACGTCTTTTGAGTCACTTCTTCAATATCTTCCAATGAAAATTTCGTGACTTCCATTCCGCCTAAGCCACCGACCGTAGCACGACAGGATTTTCCTGATTTCGATATCCCCGTGGCAGCAACTAGACTAATAGGTAAGGTTTGCGACATGTTTTTTTCGCGATCGACAAAAATGTTAGTCCTCAGTTCTTGTCTCGCCATAACCGCCATTTCTACCAGGGGTTCGTACGGATCGCCCTTCATGGTTGATTCATTTTCCGTGTCCATAAAGGACTTCGCCTTGCGCTGTAATTTAGAACGAAAAGTCGATGACAATTTCTTCAACGACGCTATTGTCGTTTTAGATGGGTCATCTTCGTACGACACTCCAAAATGAATAAGTGATTCAGCTGTCGAATCTTCCGGCAGTTGTTCAACATATTCTTTGTCTAAATTGCTGGCAAGCTCTTGCTTCCAGGATTTCGGTTGGTATCCCGCTATCTCTTTATTTGGAAATTTGGCGTCGAGTTCTGCTCTGAATTTTTTTGCCACCAAGCGAATGTTTTCCGGGTCAAGAATATTAGTACTCTTTTCAAAGTTCTTGCCGTTAACATAAACCCGAAACACCATTCCTCTATCCAGCGATTCGTTGGTTCTTTCGGTAATTGCACTAACACTTAAACATTGCCTGCTTTCTTCCAGCCAAACAAAACTATACCAATCCTGCTCCCGCCCTTTCTCCAGCGTAGACAAAAGTTCAGGCATTATGCTCCGCAATTGATTCAGGTGTTCTGGACAAGCGGTTTTTTTTCTAGACATCTTATTCTCCCGCGATCTTGACGCCAGCTCGAATCAGCATGGCATTGGGACCGATATAACCTTTAGTTGGATCGAAAACACTTCCGATACTGTTGAGTTTGACTTCTTCGTTGCCAAAAGAGAAATCGCACAAATTTTCTCTAAGATCACCTGACACAACACCGCCCTTAATCATTGCGACACATTCACCTTGCCGATAGAGCTTCCCGAGCTTAATTTCGCTACTCCAGGTGAGCGTATTTGAATTAATAAGAAGTGACGAGAAAGACAATATTTCAATACATTCTGCTACGGACGACAATAAGTCAGCTTTTGATAATCCGCCCAATTCGACCACCATATTACCATCAATATTATTCACAGCTTTATTCAGATATTGGCCCATTTTATGGTGAACGATTTGGGATTGAACAACATCGTCTTCGATCACCTTTGCTTTACTAGCGATAAGACCTTCACTTGTATAAGGGCTGCTTTGGGCCATAACGGGCAACGTCGGGTCAAGAGTCAACTGCAGCTTATCAGACGAAGGATGTTTTTCACCTTTGTAAACGGCTGCCCCTCGATCCATAAAAGGCTGTTTATTGTATTCTCTGCCCGCAGACAAAAAACCAACGAGTTCATGGAAAAAATCAGAGGCTGTATCACCGTCAACCAAAATAGCCGCGTCATTTTGAGTGGCGGGCATTTCTGTTTCCTGAATACTTAAAGTTTCGTCGATGACCTCATACATAAAACTGGCCAGGTCCGCTTCCTCAAGACTAATGGCCTTTTTGTATTTTAATACTTCTTGTGTATTGGGCAGTGGTAGCTTTTCAAGCGCCATTTCGAAGTAAATATCCGTCTTTTCCTTACCACCCGCTAAGCCAGAAGAGGTCTCAAAGTATTTTCTCTCCAAGTTAGTAAACAACTCGCCACTGTTGATTTTTACCCCGTTGTTCGCTTTAGCTGTTTCGCTGACAATACCCAATAATCCTTCGTGAGCTCCGCTGATATCATCACTAATTTGTTGATCGGAAGTATTTACCGAGAATGCTTCATACCCATCGTTATCAGCAGGTCTTGCCAAATCCCACACCTTATTACCTACCAGAAGAGCATTTTCCAGTATCTTTGTAATCTGACCGTCCAGAGAGACCAGAGGGTCTATGCTCGATACCGAATTACCCATCACTTCAGGACTGCCGTGCCGAGTAAAAACTTCAACATGGTAAGACAGATCTTTTACATCACGATCCTGATACGACTCGAACCCGAGCTCATCATCTCCCACCAACAAACTTTGTCGTGAGCGACATTCACTGACCGAAAGTCTCCAGCCGAAAAAATGACTGCTTCTGTCGTTTTGGACCTTATTCAAACTGATTTTCAATTTCTGGAACAGGGGATCATTCATCATCTTATGCACGCCAACTACCCTAGTTTAAGGAGGCTGGTATTCTATGCCACATTCGCTTTCGCGTCACTTAAGACACTTGCTAATAATAGAAATAAAACGTCTATCAGCGATGTCCTTAGAACAAAAATTATGAACCGGAAGGTCGTGGCATCGACTAGACGCCGCAGACCAGTTGATAAGGCTTTATCCGCGTCAGTATTAGGTATTGACCGTCTATTTTTGCCAGTCGTTAAGCAATCAATCGGGGAACTTATGATCGCCCCAAATCTGAATGCTACAGGCAAGAAGATCGTGCAACCTGCTTGGGTTATTGGAAAAATTCTTAATCTTTTCTACCACGAACAAAAAACTAACCGCGGTTGCGAAACTGTTCTCCTCTGAGAGCATTCTAACTACGCGATTGTCACTCGGAGCAATTTTTTGCCCGTCGTGTTAAATTACCGGAAACATTTTGTCCGCAATAACTTGTTCAAGTAACGAGTCATCAGCCCCTTCTCTTTGCTGCCACTGCTCAAAATATATAAGATCTTCCAATGGTATTCGCGGTAACCATCCTGCGCTCTCCAACTCGGGTTTCAGGGCGAAGTGTTCAACATGTCCCACACATAAGTAAGCGATAGGTACGATATCCTCTGGAATGCCAAGCGCTTGTTGCAATAGCGACTCCTCTGCAATACTTACCCAGCCAACACCAATATTTTCGGCGCGTGCAGCAAGCCAGAAATTCTGCACAGCACAAACGCTACTGAATAAATCCATCGTTTTCATATGAGTTCGACCAATGACAGCACTACCTGTTCGCTTGCGATCGCAGGTAATGCAAATATTCACCGGTGACTCCAGTATACCCTCCAGCTTTAAGGACGAATACAGTTCACGCCTTCCACCTTCGAACATCATTTTCGCTTCTTCATTCGCTTTAAGAAAAATCTGATGAACGTTTTTTTTGACTTTCTCAGACTTGATCACTAAAAAATTCCAGGGTTGCATATAACCGACCGAGGGTGCGTGATGCGCCGCATACAATAATCGGCTCAAGACTTCGTCATCCACTGGCTTTGATGTAAACTGACCACGCACGTCACGGCGATTAAAGATTGCCTTGTAAACACCGCGAACATCGCCAGCTTCAAAGTCATTGCGCCCTGCTGCCTTAGAATTGCTAATTTTCGTATTTTTCTTCACGGGATTTCTCATTTAGACATAATGAAATGGATGCTTTGCTTGTTAGTGTCGGGAAAATTTAGCGGCCCCCTTCATTTAGATTTTTTCGATTGAGACTTTTACGACGCACTTCAGCCAATTGTCCACACATCTTTTCCGAGCCGTCCAGAATTCTAACGGTGTGCCTTTGAATAATATCAGGAGGAATAAAGTACAAATCCTTATGGCGAACCGATTGTAAGTGAGGCCATTGCAACCATTCCGATAACCATTCCGGTCGGGATTCGCCCATACCGCTCGCGATTATCGCTTGTGGGTTTTCCTTAAGGACAGCCTCAACGCCTATCTTCGGCGCAACGATGGGTGAATTCCCGAAAACGTTACGACCTCCACAAATACGGATAACATCACTAATAACGTGGTTATCACTAAGGGTCTGCAATGGTTTATTCCACACCTGGTAGAAAACACTTACACTGTCCTTAGCTTCGTTTTCTGCTCGTAATGTCGACAGTCTTGCACGAAAGGCTCGACTGACATTGCTGCCAATTTGGCTGCTACCGCTTAATAATGCGAAACGATCTAATGTGTCTGCGATAGAATCGAGGGTCTTGGGTTCAGAAATATAAACGTTAAAGCCCAAGTCAATGAGTTGCTGGAGTTTGTCCAAGCCATTTCCCGAGGCCCACCCAATGATCAGGTCTGGCCGCAGTGACGCTATCGTCTCGATGCTGAATTTCTTGTATGTGCCGACCCGATCTATTTTTTTCGCGTCCTCCGGGAAATCACTGTAATTCACCGCTCCAACAACCTTGCTACCGGCTCCCACACTAAACATATTTTCTGTAATATGTGGCGCAAGGCTAATGATTCGTCGCGCAGTATTATCGAGTACTATGCGCCGCCCCATATCGTCGGTCACGACCAGCTTTGTCGGTTTATCCATTCCAGCGTCAACCTGAACGCAGACACAAACCAGTAGCACCATCAACGGCCGGATATTCCGCAATTCCTTCAGTATTCGGTCAACCAGTGAAACATTCATAACCACTCTCCGACGATATCTTCGAGACCCAGCTGAAGTCGTCGCCTCTGATCAATATTTTTTACCAGGCCAAATCGTAGGCACCCTTGCTGTGAATCTGGATAATCAAAACGACGCAGCCAAATACCACGCCTCGCTAGCCCACGAAAAATTGTCGCCGCTTTATCGCTGGCGATAAACACAGAAATGAAAAGAGGACCTTTCGCTACACGCATTTCCTCCGGCTTGTTCAAACCTTCAAGCACGGAGCTAATGAGACTGTGTTGCATAATAGCAACTTCTTTAATTCTTTCGCGTTGCTGACGATGCCATTGTGCGTCCTGCAATGCTAACACTCCCAAAAATTGAGCCGGACCGCTAACTGCCCATGGACCCATTCGTTTTTTTAGCCAGAACTTCACTTTTTCGTCCGACAAGAGAAAACCTACCCGCAAACCCGCTAACCCGAAAAATTTCCCTAAGGATCGCAGCACAATTAAACCGGGACGAGGACAACTTCGAGATAAGCTCATCGTTTCATCGACGTCCATAAAAGCTTCGTCTACGATCAAACATCCGCCGCGCTGTTTCAAAATGTCCGCCCACTCCAATAAGCGTTCCCGATCGAGAACCGCAGTCGTAGGATTATTCGGATTGACAACTAACACTATATCCACGTTTCCAGTTCGTACTTCCCGATCTAAATGATTTAGCGCAGTGTCATGGTAATTTACGCAGCAATGACCTGCTTCGCGCCATGCTTTTTCGTGTTCGAAATACCCTCGAGCCGGCAGGGCGACTCGACATAAGTTGTAGAGATAGGGTAAAGAGCGAATCGCAAACTGCGAACCGGGAAGGGCCAAAATTGCCGCATTGTCACACCCATAAAAATCGGCTGCTGCCCTTTCCAAGGGACATTGTTCTGCGGGCAAACGATGCCATATGTGGGATGGAATATCTGCTATGGGCCACGCCCACGGAGCAATTCCCGTCGATAGGTCCATCCACTGATCCAGAGGGAATCCGAACTCCCGTGAAGCTTGATGAAGATCACCGCCGTGAATCGAATTAACTGTGGCAGTTGTCATGTTTGGAAACTCTCAGTCACTACCGCTACTATTCCGACAGAAACAACCCATATTAAAACCGATGTTTTCACTAGATGAAGACTTCGAACAATGTCATGTGGCGTGGCTGATAAACCGATACCCAGCGGCGCTTTAACAATGGCCTTATCACCATATCGAACCGGTCCACCGAGTTTCACATTTAGCGCACCCGCGCCACATGCCATTACCGGACCGGCGTTCGGGCTGTCGTGCGACGACGCCTGTTGCCACCAGCATGCCACAGCTTGACGCGACAGGTTTACACTCCCAGCGCACTTGCCAACAACAGCAGTCGCATAACTCACTGCACACAACCGTGCGGGTATAAAGTTAACAATGTCATCGAACCTGGCCGCGGCCCAGCCAAAAGCGAAAAAGCGATCACTGCGATATCCCCACATAGCATCCAAAGTATTGATAATACGGTATCCGATTACCGCAGTGGGTCCAGCGTCAATTAAGCCTCCCAAAACAAACCAAAATATTGGGGCAAAGATACTGTCACTGCCGTTTTCCAATACCGACTCAATACTCGCGATACTGACGGCCTCCTCAGTCATCCCGCCAGTTTCTCGGCTCACCATATAGCCGACACGCGTTCTAGCCCAGCCCAGATTGCCGCTGTCTAAGGCATATTTAACCGCCATCGAATGTTCAGACAAACTACGTCCACCAATGACAAGATATAAAATGAAGGCGGAGAAAAATAACTCTGCAAGCGGGTGTTTCTGACTTTGTATGCCAAGAAGATGAGCACACGTGCATATCGGAATCAATATCAAGAATAGAACCATTACTCCTAACAGATATCGTATGCGAGAAGACATTTTCGGGGAGTTTAGCCGCAACTCGAGTAACTTCGCTATATTACCTAAACCAACCAGTGGATGAAAATGTCGTGCCTCTCCAAGCATACGATCGAACAATAGTGCCACAATCAATGAAAAAAATACTAAATTCATACTCAGACTTCTGCCCACGATGCAGCTAATACTAGCAACCCGGCGGTTTCGAGAAGTTCTACAGATGCGCCCAATGTATCCCCGGTACAACCGCCGAGCCTAGACAGCATAATTTTTCGAAGCATCCATAAAGTTGATGACAGTACGATCAATAGCAACGTTCCTGAAAACGGCGTTACCAGCAGCAGTAACAGCAACAGGGAGACGCAAAGGGATATTGCGGCTTTCCGGGAAAAAGTTCGATTTATGGTCTCACCAATGCCACCTGTTCTAACATAGGGCGTTGTCAAAAATAGGGCTAGCGCCGACATGCGAGCCAACAGCAATATCCACGGCAGGAGAATGAATTTGCCATTAAGTATTATTTCTCCCAATGCAACGACTTTAATGAGTAACACGATAACTACAGCGGCAACGGCCACCGGCCCACACCTTGGATCTTTCATCAATTCCAGGGATCGAGCTCGGGAGCCAAACCCCCCTACCCAGGCATCTGCGCAATCCGCGAGACCATCGATGTGTAACGCTCCAGTTAGTAATACCCAAGTCGCAACGACGAGTACCGCCGTTAGGTTAGCGGGAAATAGGGATCCACCCAAATAAATTGTGGTGAGCAAAATACATCCCACTAACATCCCTACAATCGGATAATATTGGAACGATAAACCCAGTTCGCTATCACTACCCATCGACGACTTTTTTACCGGCAATATCGTAAGAAATTGTAATGCCAACGCAAAAGCAGAAATATGTCGTTGCAAAACTTCCCTGTACGTCCCCATACTAACAGTCACTACTGTTTTCTGACATTCGATTCAGGAATTTCAGACGAGGGAAAAAATCACCGTCAGTTTCAAATATCTCGATGCGACTAAAGCTGGCATAAGGAACATGCAGACGGGTAACAGCGGTCAAAGGCATTTGTAGCAACCAACTGATCAATACGCGAATTGTCCCGCCATGCTGTACTAATAGTAGGTGTTCCCCGGAGTGGGAGCCTAGCGTTCGTTTCCAGGCACACGTTAATCGATCCAGTACTTCTCGCAAGTTTTCGCCATTAGGTGGTGGGAATTTATCCGGTGATCGATAAAATTGATCAACGGCATTAGCGTCCATTTTCCAAACATCTTTCAAGGTTCTCCCCTCCCAGTCACCAAAATCCACCTCTCTAAAATCATTTTCAATTACCACGGGTACATTCATTCGTAATCCCT
This sequence comes from uncultured Cellvibrionales bacterium, assembly GCA_913019905.1. GTDB lineage: Bacteria > Pseudomonadota > Gammaproteobacteria > Pseudomonadales > Dasaniaceae > Oceanicoccus. The sequence continues at coordinate 22,940 of CAJVZD010000003.1, read as the reverse complement.
GCGCCTGTGAAAATCGCCTACAGCGCTGCAGCGGCGAGCTGATAATTTTCTGCCAGGGAGCCACTTTACTCACAGCAACTACTGACGAAACGGCTTCCTCCATTTGCCTCATTCCTTTTTCCGTTAGGGAAACATCAGTTGTTCCGCGATAAATGTCTCCCCCTTCGCACTCACCGTGTCGCAATAGGTCAATCGTGGTAATAATGGAATGTGCCATATTTGGGCTCGGTAACAATTTATCAAATTTTTCTGGTCACTATTCGTAAACAAAAAACATTGACCAGAAAATACAATTGATGGGTAAAGAATCTCTTGTTAGCAAAAGATATCTAATCTTAGAACCCGGAAAATTCGAAAACGCGTCTAGCTCTTATTACTGACGCCCGCCTCGTCAAATTTTGCCATTTTGTTGTGAAGGTCGCAGGCAGTACGTAAGAGAGGTAATACGAGGGCTGCCCCGCTAGCCTCACCTAAACGCATCTGTAAATTTATCAGCGGCTTCGCGCCGAGCGCAGCCAATATAAGCTGATGTCCCGTTTCCGCAGACTCGTGCGAATAGAAGAACCAATGAAGACAATCCGGATTAATCCGTGCGGCAAATAACGCCGCAACACTACAGATATATCCGTCGATCAAACTGGGTATTTCCAACTGTGCACAGCGCAAATATGCGGCTGCTAGAGCGACTATCTCGAACCCGCCCAGGGCTTGCAATATACTTAAGGGATCGCTAAGTTTTTCACTGTGCTTATCCAAGCCTTTAGTAACAGCCGCAATTTTTCTCTGTCGTCCTGTTTCACTAATCCCCGTGCCTAATCCAACCATTTCTTCTGGGCGAACGCTTATTAAAGCGCATGCTAACGCCGCTGCGCTTGTCGTATTGCCAATGCCCATTTCGCCGCCGATGAACAAGGCACAGTTATCCTTTTCCAATCGTTCCACGACAGTTGAGCCCACATTCAATGCGTCGACCAATTCTAATTCCGACATAGCCGTCGTCAAACAAAAATTATGCGTACCCTCACCGACAGAGCGCTGAATAATCTTCTCATCCTGTGGCCCCTTGCTTGCAGTGCCCATATTTACGACAAAAAAGTCAGCATTAAGAGTTTCAGCCATTACGCAGATAGCTGCGCCGCCAGCGACAAAGTTACTCAACATTTCAACTGTGACTTCCTGAGGGAATGCAGACACGCGTTCCGCCACAACGCCATGATCAGCAGCAAAAACAACAATAGATGTCTTTTCAATATTTGGCCGCAAAGTTCCTTGCATTGAACAAAATCGAACCGCAATATCTTCTAACATTCCGAGCGAGCCTGCCGGCTTCGTCAGTTTGCGCTGATAAACTCGCGCAGCGTCTGCAATTTCCTCATCGGGAATTACTATTTTCGTCCCCAGCCATTCGATGTTCTTTTTCATTTCAAATCTCATCAGTTTTATTTAGTCCGACAGCGATCCTTTCAAGGTATGCGACAAACCTGCCACAATGAATGTCGCTCGATCGCATTTCTCCGCTAGCCGCTGGTGGAACCAACCACTTTCATCGACAAAAAGACGTGTTTCTTTTCCCATAGGCACAACCCCCATGCCGACTTCATTGCTGACAAATATTATCTGTCCGGGTAATGTTGGTAACAGGGTTAGGAGTTTTTCACGTTCAACTTCCCAGCAGCTATGTTGATTGGAAAACAGGCAATTGCTTATCCACAGAGTCAGGCAATCAACGAGAATGCAATTTTCCTCGGTCGCATTATTCTGCAGTTGCTCGGCTAATAGTATGGGTTCTTCGATTACAATCCAGTCATTCCCACGTCTCTCGCGATGATGCGCAATACGCGACGCCATTTCATCGTCGCCCGCTTCGCCAGTGGCGATGTAAAGCAGACCAAGCCCTGTTGCTCGCGCTCGTTCCTCTGCGATTTTACTCTTTCCCGATCGGGCTCCACCTAAGATAAGCTCTGTGGTCAATGGTCTCTACTCTCCGATTATAAAATGTCTGGTTTCACTGAACTGTCTTCCTCGTAGGCAATTAGCGGACGCTCCGTTCTTGGATGAGCCATTACGGTTGTGTTGACATCGAAGACATTGCGAATGTTTTCTTCAGTCAAAGCCTTGCAAACGCCGCCGCGGAAATAGATTTCTCCGGCTTTAAGAATCACGATTTGGTCAGCATAGTGCGCTGCGAGATTGAGATCGTGCAAAATTATCATCACTCCAACTCCCCTGCGAGCCATAGATCGAGCGGTTCTCAAAATACTGTGTTGGTGAGCTAAATCAAGAGATGCAGTAGGTTCATCCAATAGTAAAAAGCATTGTCGCTGGTGTTCTGGACCCCAGATCTGGGCCAGCACTCGGGCTAGGTGGATACGTTGTTTTTCCCCCCCGGACAAAGTCTGATAGTCGCGGTATTTGAGGTGAGAAGCATCGACTTCCGCCATAGCCAGCGCAACGATTTCCGCATCACGCTGAACGCCCGTATTGTGTGGAAATCGGCCAAGACCTACAACCTCAGCGGCTAGAAAGGGGAAGTTCAATAGTGAATGTTGCGGAAGGACCGCGACAGTTTTTGCTCGCTCAATGTGCTGCCAATCCCTAAACTTTCGCTTGTGCAAGAAAACGCTACCGCCGCTTGGCGAAATTTCACCTGACATCGTTTTTAGCAATGTGGTTTTCCCCGCTCCATTTGGACCCAGAACTACCAATACGGATTTAGGTTCTATTGTCAGGCTAATATCTTTAAGTAAGTAGTCAGATTCAATGGAATAATTTACGGCGTTGGCTGTTAACATAAAGTTGTTTTCAATTAGGGGTCAAACTTTGACGTTGACGAAGCAGCAGTACGATAAAAAACGGAGCGCCCAGTAGCGCAGTGACAATGCCGACAGGTACCTCAATCGGCGCAATCACTGTTCGCGACAGCGAATCAGATAAAACCAGCAGTATCGCGCCGAGTAATGCCGACGCCGGCATCAGCATCCGGTGGTCGACTCCGATAAGCAAACGAACAAGGTGCGGCACGATCAGGCCAACAAAGGCTATAACACCGGATACTGAAACCGCAACACCCACGCCAAGTGCAGCCCATGCGGTCAACTGAAGTTTTACCGACTGAACGTTTACACCGAGGTGGCGAGCCTCTGATTCTCCCAACAACAACGTATTTAACACTTTCCCATAGCGACTTAATGCCGCGATAACTATTCCAATAAGTGACGCACAGATTCCAACTTGAGACCAGTTAGCCCCGTCGAAACTACCCATCCTCCACAGGCTAATCCGTCGCAGAGCCATGTCGTCAGCGATAAAGCTAAATATATTGTTGAACGCGCCAGCCAGAGCACTTATTGCAATTCCAGCGAGTAACATGGCCGCCACGGAGGTCACACCGCGGGAGGTACCGAGGCGATAAACAACAATGGCGGCGATGAAACCTCCGACAAAAGCCATTGCCGAAACAACGATGTAATTGAGGAGAAAACCATAAGAAAACAGTGCCTGTTCAATGTCAGGAGAAAGTGACGAGCCCAACACAATTGCTGCAGCGGCACCCACTGACGCTCCACTAGACACTCCTATTATCGACGGATCGGCCAGGGGACTTCTGAACAAACCCTGCATGGTTGCTCCGCAAATCGCTAAACCGGCGCCAACAATAGTCGCGAGTAATGTTCTCGGCCAACGGATCGACCACAGTACCAGTTGTTGCTGCGGATCAATCCCGGCCACCGGAAACCCCGCTGCGTATATGAGTGACTTTACACTTGCGCTAAGCGGTGTATTTATTACACCGATGCTGACTGAGAAAAATAGGCTGCACAGAAGTGCAATAAACATGGCAATAAGCAGCTTCCTTGAGCGCTCATTTTTCATTGCAACGGCCTCGATGCTTCTCGTTGACGGAACATATTTCGAGGATCTGACTTAAATCTAAGTGTCTTTCCAATGCATCCGCCAACCTGTCGATATCTGATTCCCTTCGACGTCGGTAATCCAAACCCTCCGGTTTTTCTAATCCGGCCCACGCTAACAACGACGAACAGGCGTCCTCATGATCAAATAGTCCGTGAAAATAGGTGCCAAGGATATTGTTATCTGCTGAGACCGCCCCATCGTTTCCATGTTCAAGTCGAACCGCAGGATTTTGCAGGGCTTCTCCCGTACTAATCCCGGCATGAATTTCGTATCCCTCGACCCTGGAATTGTCTGCCCAAAGACTTCCCGCAACTCGTGCCAATTTTTTCGATTCTGTTATGGTGGTTGTCATGGAGAGAAACCCCAGACCTGGTAATGTCCCTGCATTTCCTTCAATGCCGTTTGGATCGGAAATGAAATCACCCAGCATTTGAAAGCCTCCGCAGATTCCTATGATCTTACCGCCATAGCGTAGGTGTTTATTAATAGCTTCTTCCCACCCGTTATCTCGCAGCCATTGCATATCGGAACAAACACTTTTACTACCAGGCAAAATAATAAGATCCGCACCGGGTATTGACTCACCGGGGCCCACAAACTTCAAGTCGACTTGAGGATGTAATCGCAGAACGTCAAAGTCAGTATGATTACTGATTCTAGAAAACACGGGTACCAATACCGCTATATGTTCTTTCTCCAAATTGAGTTCTTGCTCGCCATTGATTGCGTCTTCCGCTTCAAGATGAAACCCTTGCAAATAGGGGAGCACGCCCAAAACCGGTTTCTTCGTTTTCTGCTCTAACCAATCAAGACCCGATTGCAGTAAACTGATGTCTCCTCTAAATCGGTTAATGACAAAGCCGACGATTCGTTCTCTTTCAGTCTGGGAAAGTAGTTCCATTGTCCCGACAATATGAGCGAAAACACCACCACGATCGATATCCGCGATGAGTATCACGGGGCAGTCTACTGCTTCGGCAAAGCCCATATTGGCTATATCATTTTGGCGCAAATTTATTTCAGCGGGGCTGCCAGCACCTTCTACAACAATCGCTTCAAATTTACTTTGCAACCGGCTGTGAGATTCGAGCACGGCCTGCAGTGCCGTTTTTTTATAGTCGTGAAAAGCGACGGCGTCCATTTCAGTGAGTGCTTTACCATGAATAATAACCTGCGCTCCAACATCGCTGTTGGGCTTAAGCAATACCGGATTCATATCGACGTGCGGGTCGAGCTTGCAAGCCTGCGCTTGCACGGCTTGTGCTCGCCCTATCTCACCTCCGTCACTTGTCACTGCGCTATTGAGTGCCATATTCTGTGGTTTGAAAGGCGTTACTTTAATCCCTCGCCGAAGCAAAACACGGCACAAGCCAGTGACCAATACGCTTTTTCCCGCGTCAGACGTAGTACCCTGCACCATAATTGTTAGCGCTTTTTTCATCCCTACTCATCTCTTCTGGAGGATCAGACCGTTAATAGTCAACGCCCTGTCGAGCTTTAATTCCAGCCTTATACCCGTGCTTGATTTCTTTGACCTCAGATACAGTGTCGGCCATTTCCTGCAATGCACTGCCCCCGCCGCGACCAGTTACAATCACGCTTTGTTCTATGGGACGGTTGGCCAACGCAGCGAGTACTGTTTCTTCATTCAAATATTTGTACGCTATCATGTAGGTCAACTCGTCTAACAGAACAAGATTGTAGCTTGGATCACCCAGCATCCGTTCTGCGACCTTCCAGGTTCTTTCGGCCGCTTCGATATCGCTTGTTCGATCTTGTGTATTCCAGGTGAAGCCGGTACCCATTTGGTAGAAATCATCTTTTGGATGATTTTTTTTTCAGAAAAAGTTCTTCACCTGACAGCTGTACACCTTTTATGAATTGCACAACGCCGATTTTATGGCCATAACCCATTGCCCGCAGTACCATGCCAAATCCAGAACTGCTTTTTCCTTTACCATTACCTGTTAATACGATTAATACACCGCGCTCTTCGTTGGCTTCGGCAATTTTTGCATCAACATTACTTTTTTGTTTTTGCATTTTCCTTTTATGGGAATCAGCTTTTTTTTCTTCGTCGCTCATCGACCATCATCCTAATAATTAAATTGAATCTCGTTTTTTTGAGGAAGACCGGTCCGGAAAAAACTTCCCAGACCCGTTGTTGCTTACATCGAGTAAGTGATACTCACAAACGCTGAACCATTATCGGTAGAATACGAGTCAGACAATTGATAATCTTTTCCAAAAATATTATTGACAGCCAGCTTGGCGCTCAGTTGTGGGCTAATAGTGTATGCAATACGAACGCCGACAATGCCGTAACCCGCCAGGCGGGCAGTATTGGCACTATCATCAAATCGGTGACTCTGAGCTTGCCAATTCAGGCCAACCCGTGTTTTTCCGAATTGCCGATGTAATTGCGCTGACACGGATTTTTTGGCTCGACGCGCCAATAGATTTCCGGTTTGCTCATCTTCCGGCTCTAGATAAGTAGCGGCAGCATTGAAATTCCAATTTGCCAAGGTCGTGCTGATAGCAAACTCCGAACCGCGAATTTTAGCGGAATTGACATTGCTCGGCTGCCAAAAAAACGGGCTGGTTTCCGCCCAATTAATGAGGTTCTCGATGGTGTTCCGGTAAGCGGTCAAACTCCAAGAAAGCTCATCATAGTTTCCACGAATTTCCAGCTCGGTACTCACAGACTCTTCCGGCGCTAATTCACTATTTCCCGCTGACCATGGGCTGGCAGGCCAGTACAAATCGTTAAAAGTCGGCGCCTTGAAGGCTGTTCCGCGAGAAACGATAAAGCGGTGTGATTTATTCAAATTAAACCCAACAGCGATATTGTACGTGGTGTGGTAGCCGAACTGGTCATTTTTGTCGCGGCGGTAGCCGCCAGTAACATCGACAGACCCGGGCAAGTTACCTTGAATCTGGCCGAACACAGCGCGGTTGGACCGTCGGTCGTCTGAGTAGGTCTGCGTTCCGTCCACTTCATTCTCCAAATAGTCGTAGCCAAGAGTCAGAAGATAATTGTCGTTGAGCTGGATATCATTTTGCCAAGCCGCCTGGTTTTTGTACGTAATAAACTCGTCAAATCTGGGCAAATTGTCATCGCGAGACTGACTTTCGTCAGTTGAACGCCCCAGAGAAAACGTACTGAGCCATGATTCGGAAACGGGGAGCGCAAGCGATACGCGACTTGAGTCAAGCTCAAACTCGCCATAGGGCGCTGCATCTGCTACCGCCGAGAAACCATTGCCCTGGTCGTATTCGTTCTGACCACGAGAGTCACTGTAACTGGCAAAAAATTCGACTCCACTTTCAAACGATCGACCAAAGGTCACATTTGCGCTGGTATTGCGATAGGCGTCATCGTCACCATCGGTGTTCCCGTCGAATTCCTGGCTATCGATGCCCGCAGTTTCGAGATGACTTACGGTAAGAGATAGTTTGTTAGCTCCAATCACACCGGCGACTGCCAGCGAAGACTCTAAGGTATTGTCTGTTCCGTAGCCAAGCGATATTTTGGGATTAAATTGTCCTTGCGGCGCGCGCGAAAATATCTGAATTACTCCACCGATTGCTTCAGAGCCGTACAAGCTCGAACGCGGGCCTCGAACAATTTCAACACGCTCAACTTGCGCAATATCAACATGCTGTAGACTGACAGTACCCAAGGTAGCGCTACCCAAACGTACGCCATCGACGAGTACCAGTGTATGGCCATTGTTGGTTCCACGTAAAAACACACTGGTATTCGCACCTCTTCCTCCATTGCGTGAAGCATCAATGCCGGGAGTCATAGACAATAAGTCTAGTAAATCAGTGGGTTGTAACTGTTCAATTTTTTGGCGATCGATAACCGACACCGCTGCTAGTGTTTCATCAGTCGTCAAAGCAGTGCGGGTCGCGGTGACCAAAATTTTTTCGATGTGTGTTGATGGTAATTCGGCAACGACACCGGGAGTAAAGGCTGATACCGCCATTAGAGCGGCCAAGGATTGCGTGTTCATATAAGTCCCCAATCATTAAAGAATATCGATTGAAGGAGGGTAAAACGTGGGGGACTAGAAAGACCGAAGAGAAACCAGGCTAGACATCCACAGATGAAGCCCTCCGCTACATCGTATGTTCTGTCTAGGCCGGTTCCGGGCTCGGTTATCTCTTCAAAAAAGACAATAACTTTACCGTTGCGGGGGCAGCGCTGGGATGGCTCTATGAGCGACCAGACTTCCCGTTTAACCCTCTGCCACTATTCAAATTGATAGAAAACATTAGGCACCTAATCAGAGCGAGGGAATATAACTGAAGAAACTTTGGAATACAATCACGTTATAATTTTATTTTTTCTAGTCTTCTATCAAATAACTTTAAGAAGTCGCGCCAATAATATTATGTGTTAGTTTAGGAATGAATGATATCTCGAGATTTCGCTAGCGGGTTTTAAGAAAAATTTTTCGGAGTGTCGCTTTCCTGGAAGTTAAAAAAATTTATCAGTTTTTGAGAATTTTTTGTAGCTCTCGTAGCACCACGTGTTGCTTTTTCCCGTTGCAGTCAATGACAAAATCGGCGTATTTATTGTATAGGCCACGCCGCTCTATGTATAAATCCTCAAAGCTCTGATCGGTACGTCGGGCGATTCCCCTGTGGTCGTAATTGTCAATTCGCTGACGTAGTTCGGCAAGATCCACATCGAGAAATATGACGGGTCCCAACGTTTTCAGCTTATTCATACCGAGGTCACTATAGACTGCACTACCTCCCGTTGCGACAACATGATGACTGATATCCAGTGACGACAGAATTTCTTCTTCAATGCGTCGCAAGTTGAGATAGTCACTGCCGTCAATAATTGCCTGCAAGGTTTTCCCCTCCCGCAACTGAATCATCACGTCAGTATCGACAAAATCTCGAGCCGTTTCTTTAGCCAACTGCACGCCTAAGGTACTCTTTCCAGCACCGGGCATACCGATTAATACAATGCAACTCATTGCTAACACTCAATAATATTTACGGGGACTTCAACAACATTGATGGCCAATCCACCGCGCGCTGTCTCTTTGTATTTGTCTTGCATATCGCGCCCGGTATCACGCATCGTTTTAATCACTTTGTCTAAAGAGACAAAATGTGAACCATCACCGCGCAAAGCCAGTCGCGCCGCGTGAATCGCTTTTACCGATGCCATCGCATTGCGCTCAATACAGGGCACCTGGACCAAACCGCCAATGGGATCGCAAGTCAGGCCCAGATTATGTTCCATCGCAATTTCAGCTGCATTTTCAACTTGCAACGGCGTTCCCCCCAAAATATCAGCCAACGCTCCAGCGGCCATCGAACACGCTGAGCCAACTTCTCCCTGGCAGCCGACTTCTGCTCCACTGATCGACGCATTGGTTTTGTAAAGAATACCTATAGCAGCAGCTGTCAGTAGGTAACGATGAATATCTTCCTGTCTAGCCCCAGGACAAAAGTCAAAATAGTAGCGCAACACAGCGGGAATAATTCCTGCAGCCCCATTGGTCGGAGCAGTAACAATTCGTCCACCCGCTGCATTTTCTTCGTTGACAGCCAAAGCATATAAAGTGACCCAGTCCATCACTATAAGGGGATCTTCCACCACTTTATTGGCGCTTCCTTTTAGTTGCCGATAGAGTTGCGCTGCTCGCCGCTTTACTTTTAAACCGCCCGGCAGTATCCCCTCTGTTTGACAACCTTGCTCAATACTATGGTCCATGACACGCCACAAATCCTGTAACTGTTCTTTCACTGACTGTTCGCCACGCCACACTTTTTCGTTTTCCAGCATAATCGCGCTTATCGATAAACCAGATTGCCGGCACTGCGCCAGTAGCTCATCGGCTGATGAAAACGGATAGGGAAGCACAGTCTTATCTTCGGTGATAACGTTGCCGTCGACTGCATGTTCGTCGACCACAAACCCGCCGCCAATCGAATAATAAACTTTTGCCGATAACAACTTTCCATCTTCATCAAACGAGCTAAAACGCATGCCGTTGGAGTGGTAAGGTAAGCTCTCGGTACGATGCATTATTAAGTCATTCCGATAACTGAACGGCACCGAATGCTGACCTAGTAAGTTGATGAGACTTTTCTCTCTTATGGTCTTTATCCGATCTGCGATCGACGCGATTTCCACCTCTTCTGGCTTTTCCCCCTCCAGCCCCAGAATGACTGCTTTTGGAGACCCGTGCCCCGCTCCGGTGGCACCAAGAGAACCAAATAGCTCTATTTTTACCCGTCCACAGGATTGAATGCTTCCCTCGGAGTACAGACTGCGAGCGAACATTTGTGCCGCTTTCATCGGTCCGACGGTATGTGAACTCGAAGGCCCAATTCCCACTTTAAATAGATCAAATACGCTGATGGCCATGACTAACAAGGTCTCTTTGAGAGTTTCTAATTATGTTCGATTATGTAAAAAACCAATGAAGGAATCCTTGCAGGAGACAATACATGGTCTTCGTGAAAACCCCAAGATAAACCGCAATGGCTATTTAAAATTAATCCATTGGAAAAGGTAGTAGAAAAGAGCCATATTACAGCTACTATTATCTTACTAACAAACCACTAACTATTATAATGAAAAGAGGACATCGTCATGATATTCGCAGCACCTGGAGAACAAGATTCTATTGTTACCTTTAAATCTCGCTATGAGAACTTTATCGGTGGTGAATGGGTACCGCCTGCCGACGGGGAGTATTTCCAAAATATTTCTCCGGTCAATGGCGAGGCATTTTGCGAGATCCCCCGATCAAAATCTGCCGATATAGAGCTCGCGCTAGATGCAGCTCACAGCGCTCGAGAAAGCTGGGGTAAAACCTCAGTCACCGAACGGTCAAATCTGTTACTGAAAATGGCCGATCGCATCGAACAAAATCTGGAAATTCTCGCAGTGGCAGAAACCTGGGACAATGGCAAAGCAGTGAGAGAAACATTGGCAGCGGACATTCCCCTGTCGGTCGATCATTTTCGCTATTTCGCCGGCTGTATACGAGCACAGGAAGGTTCTTTAGGAGAAATCGACGAAAATACCGTCGCCTATCATTTTCATGAGCCTTTAGGTGTCGTTGGGCAAATCATTCCATGGAATTTTCCGATATTGATGGCCGCCTGGAAGCTAGCTCCGGCTTTGGCCGCGGGCAATTGTGTCATATTAAAACCGGCAGAACAGACGCCCGCCTCAATATTGGTACTTGCAGAACTCATCGCCGACATCTTACCGGCGGGTGTACTAAACATCGTAAACGGCTACGGCGCTGAAGCTGGCAACGCCCTTGCGACTAGTAAACGTATCGCCAAAATCGCCTTTACCGGGTCAACCCCCGTCGGCTCGCACATTTTGAAATGTGCCGCTGAGAATATTATTCCCTCTTCCGTTGAGCTGGGCGGCAAGTCACCCAATATCTTTTTTGAAGATGTTATGCAGCAGGAGGATGCCTACCTGAGTAAATGCGTAGAGGGTACAGTACTGGCTTTTTTCAATCAGGGTGAAGTTTGCACCTGTCCGTCTCGGGCACTTATTCAAGAAAGCATTTATGAGGAATTCATTGCACTAGTTGTTGCTCGCGCCCAAACGATCATCCGCGGCAACCCGCTCGATACTGAGACCCAAGTTGGAGCACAGGCGTCCGCGCAACAATTTGACAAAATTCTTAGCTATCTCGAAATCGGTAAAAAAGAGGGCGCCAAAGTATTGATTGGAGGCAATGTTGCCAACGTCGATGGCTTTGCTGGTGGTTTTTACATTGAACCAACCTTGCTAAAAGGCGAGAATGATATGCGGGTATTTCAGGAGGAAATTTTCGGCCCAGTTGTCGGTGTGACAACGTTCAAAGACGAAGCGGAAGCGCTGGCGATTGCAAACCAAACTGAATTTGGCTTGGGCGCAGGTGTCTGGAGTCGCGACATGAACCGCGCTTACCGGATGGGACGTGGCATTCAGGCAGGTCGAGTTTGGACGAACTGTTATCACGCCTATCCCGCTCACGCTGCCTTCGGTGGTTATAAAAAATCGGGGATTGGCAGAGAAACTCATAAACTGGCGCTGGAACATTATCAGCAAACGAAAAATCTGTTAGTCAGCTATGACGTCAACCCCTTAGGATTTTTCTAATCGCTTTCGCTAAAATGGAATGACCGGCACGCCAGCCGGTCTATTTACCTACGGCACTCGCCTATGCAATACTAGGTAGAGCGAGCGTCGACATGAAGCTTTCCAATCGATCCACAATAATCGATCGACTCTTTTCATCGCGAATGTTTTCAGATGTCGAAATCAAATTCCCCCTATTAGAAATACCTCCGGTCAACGAATGTAAAGCGACAGCACGCAATTTCAAATTCCAGGCCTCTGATATTTTCATGAACACCTATGGAGTTTATCTTAACTCCAATTTTCGAAAATGTTAACAGAGATGTCTTTGTCGAGCTCACGTATTCTGATAAAATTTTCTATTGATAAAAATTGATGTCACAGGAAAGTTATGAATAAATGGAGCAGTGATTTTGTTGAATTGCCGACCGGGCGAATCGCGTATCACCGTACCGGTGGAGATCTACCGCCGCTGGTGCTAGCGCACGGACTAACAGATAACGGTCTCTGTTGGCGGCGAGTAGCACAAGCGCTGGAGCATGATTTTGACGTCATAATGCTAGACACTCGCGGACACGGACTCAGCGCGCGTATTGGTCCAGACGACTCAGATGACCACGGTGCAGACATTGCGGCAGTCATTACAGCGCTCGAACTCATTCGTCCGGTTGTCATCGGACACTCTGTTGGAGCGAATACAATGGCCATGCTGGCCAACCAATTTCCCGAGCTAGTATCCAAAGTGATACTGGAGGACCCGCCCTTTCGGGATATGGGCTCGACAGTAAACCGAGCATCACGGAATGAGGGTTTTCGAAAACAGGTGGAAAAATTTTCTGCGATGAAACCAGACGAAATAGTTGCACTGGGGCGAAAAGAATACCCCGCCTGGCACCTCGATGACATTGCCCCGTGGGCAGAGTCAAAACTCCAGGTGGATGCTGAAGTCATGGCATGGTACGATTTTTTGCCCTGGCAACAGACCATCGACAAAATCGACTCTCCAACACTTCTAATTGTCGGAGAACCAGAAAACGGAGGAATCGTCTCAGAAAAGATTGTTGAACAAGCTCGTGAAATAAACCCACATATCCGCGCGGTTCAAATAAAAGGGGCTGGACACAACATACACCGCGAACAGTTTGACAAGTATATTTCGATTGTTAGGGAGTTCTTACTGTAAGCTTATTAGCTCGCAGCTTCCCGCAATGAAAAATTGCGGGAGCTCACACAAACTCCAATTTCGACGCGTCAAAAAATATATATAAAACGTTAGATATCGCCAGCATTCCTATTTCACCAGGCGTACGCCTCTGGAGCTTGACCACAAGGTGGAAAGATTTCGTCGATTTGAGCGAGAGCTTCGCTATCGAGTCGAATATCGGGAACATGTAAAACAGAGCTTAATTGCTCGACATTTCCCGGACCTATAATGGTAGCGGAAATCACCGGCTGATGTAATAACCATGCCAGCGCGATGACACTGGGAGTCTCACCCAAGGCTGAACAAAGCTGATCGAAGCTATCGAGTTGCGCTGCGCGCTGCTTCATTACCTTTTGCATACCTTCTGATTGACGCCGACCAGGCACGTCACCACTGTTAGCTTTGCGGACTCCGGCCAATAAGCCGCCCGCAAGCGGACTCCAAGGAATAAGACCAAGACCGTATTCACGGCAGGCGGGAATGACTTCGAGCTCCGCTCTGCGTTCGATCAAATTATACAGGCTTTGCTCCGTTATCAAGCCTAATCGTTGCTTGGCGATAGCTTTCTCGTTTGCTCGCGCTATTGCCCAGCCGGGATAGTTGCTCGAGCCGACGTAAGTAATTTTACCCTGACTAATCAATTGATCCATCGCTTGCCAGATTTCTTCAATGGGCGCCAAACGGTCAATATGGTGCATCTGATAAAGATCGATGTGCTCAACACCAAGTCGACGCAAGCTGGCATCACAGGCCATTTGAATATGTCGTGCAGACAAGCCCCGATCGTTAATGTCATCTGACATCGGTTCATGGACTTTGGTGGCGAGTATAATTTTGTCACGCCTTGAGCGGTCTTCAGCAAGCCACTTACCGAGTATGGTTTCTGTGGTACCGACCCCGGAATCACCGCCGTATTGATTAGCAGTATCAATCAGGTTGATTCCTGCTGAGGTAGCGGCATTAAGAATCTCAAATGATTCTTTTTCAGAGGTACGCGATCCAAAGTTCATCGTGCCAAGACACAACTCGCTAACTTTCAAAGCGGAACGTCCAAGTTGGCGGTATTTCATAGTGAGATCTCTTTAAATAGAATTAGCGTGCACGAAGTGTCGGGCCCGTTAACAGTTCATCGCCGGAATCAGCAACACAAAACCGAACCAACTTTTGCGCATGTTCCGATAGTTTTTTGTAAGCCTGGTAACTAATACCGGGAACCATCGGCTCCCTGAACCACGGCGCATAAAATTCCAGATTCGGAATGTAACGCGTAGCGTTTGAAACATTAGGAGTGCCTCCATGCCAAGCGCGCACGTCACGGATCATAATCGCACCGGCAGGAGCCGGACAAACGGTACTGAGCCTCATCCATTCCGGCTCGTTTTCAAGTCGCGGTATGGGCACCCGGGAGTTTTGGGTTCCGGAAATCTGACGGGTTGGACCATTCAGGGCCGTGACATCTTGCGGTAGGAAATTAACACAGATATAAGGACAGGGAAGATCTCTAATACTGCTACTTCCAAACGGGTCGTGATATGCACTGAACGGCGATCGAGTGGCATCAAACCAATCGTTAACGTCGGAGTGAAGAGGTTGATAATCCACAGCACCGGGCAGACAAAAGTCACCGCTCGCCGCCCTGAGGCTATATTCAGGGCTGCCGAACATTGCCGTGACAAGGCGTGTCACCTCGGGAATATCCAGCAGCATTTGCCACGCGGGATGATGTAGCTGACTACGAGTCAGACTCGAGCCGCCAAAGGAATATCTATGGGACCCGCGATTGCCTTTAAGATTGTCATCGAGGGCGACAATCTCATCGCCCACTTCTTTGCATCCGGTTGCCAGCATCGCTATTTGTTCATCAGTAAGAATACCGCCAACGACAACAAAGCCATCTCTACGAAACAACGCCACAGCGCGCTCTATGTTATTCGCCTCGAGGATTTCAAGTCCTTTCAGTCCATTGTTTGCTTGCAAATGTTGTTGTAGCTCAATAACTTTTGGATCATTTTTCTGCCGTTCGGACCAATCAACAGGACCTGTTTCTTCTGACATTATCTTTACCTCGGTTTATTTCAATTCAATAATTGCCAATCCACCAGCGGGAATCTCCGAACTCCCAAGGATGAATTTGCGCTGCTGAGTATCCCTTAAGGTCACGGCGTGGCTGTTATAATTGAAAATAAATTTTGCCGCGCCGAAGCAACGTGTGCGAATGCCTTCCGGCAAAATTTCAGTTAGGAGTCCCGCTTGCTTGCTCACTCGCCGAATAACTTCCCGCAACAGTTCCTTATCTGGCCAGGTAGCGAGGTAATGCACATTTTTATCATTGAACCAAATGCCTTTCCCATCGCCAGTGCTAGCCAACGGTGTAAGTGAACTATCGACCCACTCCAGCCATCGTTCAACTTGATAAGCGCTGTTGTTATACGAGACACCTTCTTTCGCTCCGGGCCTGAGACTTTCAACGCGCTCTATCGTTATGGGAATGAGGGAGCTCAATGGTCCCGGTGGTAGCTCCGCTGGAATTTGAAAGCTCTCAGTTTTGCTGCCAGTGCGCATGCCAAATAAAACGGGCTGCTGCAATTTCGATAATGTGGCATGTAAGACGCTACTCACATGGGGGATGCACGGGCATACAATCAGCGCATAAGCATCGAGGGTGGCATCGGCGGAAACAATATCCACATCGAGTCCCAGCTCCCGTAAAGCGGTATAACACGCATAATTAAATTCAAAACAGGAAAAGTTTTTACCCTGCGGTTGAATCTCAGTAATCCACTCAGATTCGTAGGTGAAGACTAAAGCAACCGGTGACGATGCGACTTTTGTTTCGTTCAAAATTGCCGGAGAATATTGTTCGATTTCCTGGGCCACTTGCGTCGCCTCAAAGGCAGCGATATCTTGCTCTCCATTGGGGAGATTCAAACCGGCATGCATTTGTTCTTGAGCAAAAGGAGCTTGGCGCCAACGAAAGTACGATACGACTTCTGCCCCGTGGGCAAAGGCTTCCCATGTCCAGGTTCTTACCATGCCGGGCAACGGTGCAGGATTGTGAGGAGCCCAATTGACAGGGCCCGGCTGTTGTTCCATTACCCACATCCGACCCTTGCTACAACCGCGATATAAATCGTGATGGAAAGCGGCGAAATCCGGGTGCCCCTGACGCAAGTAAGCGATTTTTTCCTCGTCACTAAACCAGCCCTGATCGAGAAAGCCCAAGGGATAGCTGTCCCAACTACTAATGTCTAAATCCCGCCCCACGGCGTGGTGATCAAACTCGGTAAAGAATCCCATAAAGTTGTGAATGACATCGGCCTGCGGCGCATAGTGTTTCAATATATCCACTTGTAGTTTGTTAAAACTGACCACTTCATCCGATGCAAAACGTCGGTAATCCAGACGATGCGCGGGATTAGCTTCAGTAACGGTGGCAGCGGGCGGATCGACCTGTTCGAAAGTCTGATATTCCTGACTCCAAAACACGGTTCCCCAGGCTTCATTTAGACGGTCAATACTGATGTACTTCTGCTGTAGCCACCGCCGAAAAGCAGACACGGCATTTTTTGAATAACTGACTGTCGTTAGATGACAACCAAATTCATTGTCTGTTTGCCAAGCGATAACGGCCGGGTTGTTACCGTAACGTTGCACCATGACAGAAACTATCTGCCGACATTCATCGCGGTAACGTTGACTGGAAAAGCAATAATGACGCCTCGACCCGAACTTGCGGGCATGACCTAATTTATCAACCGCAAGAATGTCTGGGCACTCATCAACAAGCCACTTAGGGGGCGTTGCAGTTGGCGTTCCCAAAACAACTTTTAGCCCCTGAGCTGCCAGCAGTTCAATCGCTCGGTCGAGCCACTCCCAGCTGTATCGACCCCGCTCGCTTTCGATTCGACTCCAGGAAAATTCACCAACACGAACCACTTTTATACCCAGTGCTGCCATCTGCTCGGCGTCTGTTGGCCATTGACTCTCTGGCCATTGCTCTGGGTAATAACACACACCTAATTTCATCTATTGATTACCTGTCGTGACTTAAAGACTCAATTGTTTCAAAAAGAATACCCTTTTACTGTTATAGCTTTCAACCGGTTGCAATTAGGCTATAACCAATATAAATAGGGCATAAAAAAATAAGGCATAGGGCACAGCACTGCCCAACTCTCTCTTTACGAAAATCACTTAATCCATAACGCGACAGCTGCAGCCAACTATTGACGATATTTATAATATTGATTTTGAATGACAATTACAAGGTGAGGCCAATCCGTTGCTAGGTAATTTACAGCGTCCTTAAAGGACGAAAATGCCATAGGTTTTTTTAATTTCTACGCCAACTGGCTGGTCTTTTATGTTTTCGCCCGCAGCACCAGACCAAGTATGGTATGCATGAAAGCAACCATCACTTGAGATTCCATTATACAATTCTAAGCATTCTCGAAATCCACCGATTACTTTTCCAACAGTTTGATCAAGCAATTTCGACGACATCCAGTTCAAAAAACTGGGCATTTCGATCCCCGAAACCAAAAAAATAAACTAGCCGCAGGCATCCAAAATTAACGCACCAAGAGAATCTTTATACCTTACTAACTATTTATTGACTAAAAGTACAGTTAAAGATAGAATTCTCGTACTTTGTGAAACAAGACAACCGATCTCCTGTTTCGAAATTCCGATTTAAATACGATTGTACGTCCCCTCTACCGGCCTTCGGGCCGGTTTTTTTACCTTCCCCGAATCACTAAAAATAGGGTTTCTAGCAACAAAATTGAACTAAAAAACCTATTAATCGGGATTTATTAGCTTATCTGCTTACGCGATTCACACACCTCACGCTCAAGACTACTTACAAGGCATTCTCAGCCAAAGAAAATAGTTAAATGGTCAATAGAAAGCGCCCTTTGGTATGCACGGTTCTTAGTCCCTTAAACTACTGCCGACTATTTCAACGACCGCTGCGGTATCTGCTTGCTGAATAGGCATTTGCAAACCCATTGTCATCAATAGCGCACCCGTGACAGTCATAGACTGACCTTTATGGAATGGTGAGCCGCTTTTCATAAAACTAAACTGCTCAGGATTCTTCAAAGAAACGGTGTATCGAGAATCTTCCAGAAGACCTGGCAGTACCAACGGAGCGGGAACAGTATCCGCCGGTGATTGTAGCTGCGCAACAAACAGCAGGGCGTGGCTTTTGTCTTCACTGACTTGTAACCTAACCACAGTGCTGGGATCTAACTGGTCGACATACCATGTTGTCGATTTGTGCAGCCAAAGGCGATGCGTCTTATACCATATCAATACCCGCGCCAAAGCCCGACGCTCCTGCTCATCCAATTCGGATGGATCTACTTCAAGTCCCAAGTGCCCCTGCATTGCGGTGACACTACGAAAGTCCATTGTGTGGCTACGTCCCGATATGGTGCTGCGAGCGCTGCCAATATGACTGCCCATCATTTCCGGCGGGATAAATAAGCTAAAACAGCGATGAATTGTTTGTCGCTCATGGGGATCGTGTGTATCAGAAGTCCAAATACGATCCGCCAACAGTGCAGAACCAAAGTCGGCCCGTGCCCCACCGGAAGCACAAATCTCAATTTCAAGCTGCGGCGCATTCTCACGGCAAGCGTTGAGCAACTTGTAAAAAGCCTCTGTCATCCGGTGATTTGCCGGTATGCCGTTGTCCACCGCATGCACCAGATCGCGATTCATATCCCATTTAAGATAGTCCAGCTGATAGCGTTCGATAAGGCCGGTTATCGTTTTCAGTAAAAAGTTAAAAACATCGTCGCGACAAAGATTAAGTGCATATTGATTTCTACCAATCGGCTGCGGGCGATCACCATCGCGCAATATCCAGTCGGGATGCTCGCGGAAAATGTGGCTGTCTTCATTGACCATTTCCGGCTCTATCCATAAGCCGAACTGCATCTTTTTGGCACGTACAGCGCTGATAATCGGCTCGAGACCATTCGGGTAGCGGTTAACACAAGGGGTCCAGTTACCTAGCCCACGCTGATCGCTGGTTCGATCTTGCATCCAGCCATCATCGAGAATAAAACGTTCGGCGCCCAGTTCAGCAGCTTCGTCAACCAACGTGAGCATACGCTGTTCTGTCTGTTGAAAATAACATGCCTCCCAGGTATTGAAATGTATCGGTCGCTGTGACTTTTTTCCCGGCTGTCGTCGCCTAGTTCTACCGGCAGCGACAGGTAAATTATGGCCACGGAAAAATTGATGATAATTATGCCTCAGTGAATTTTCCCCATCACTCGAATATGATAAATAGGCAATGGGAGTATCGTATCTCTGGCCGGAATTCAGGACGATTTCGCCAGCTGCAAGCAGTTCACCCGCCTGCAGTTGTTGCGCCCCAGTTGTCGTCTTTTCTGCCACCATTCGATGATTTCCGCCCCAACCCAAAGCTACCGCGACCGCTTCACCGTGCTGCGCCGAGAATTCGGAAGAACTCATTATTAACCCAGGAAAACTAGCGTGTGACGTTCGACCGACCCTGTTTTCAAATACCAATGCACCCTGTATCAGTTGCTGCCGACGAGTCTGGAATTCACGGCCCCAACGCCCACCGATGGACATCACCTCGTTACAGTGCGGCAAAACCTTCCAGACAGTACTGGCTAACCACAAAATCGAAAGATCTGAGCTGCCGGTATTGATCACCGCATTTCGACTCGAAATGATATTGGCAGATCGGTTCAAGCGGATATCCAAAATGACCGTTAGCGCAGCCATTGAATCCCCAAGTTCGATCAAAATAGCATTGCTCGTGTTTCGAATGCTCTTAAGCTGCAACTGAGTATTCAACTCCCTGCAGCCTCTCATGACTCGAATACCGGGTGCAGCCGAAAACCCCTGGCCAGTTTCCGGCAGCAGCGTCAGGGGTACGGGCTCGTCAAATAGCCCATGCGGCCACGGCTCATGTGTCAATTCCGCTAACTCGTCTGAATCGAGACTCATCGGCAGGGATCTACCGATATAGACCAATTCAGGCACTCCAGTAGACTGACGCAAAAGTACCGTTAAATCGTCGCTATCCAACCTTGCAAAACCATGCTTAGCCATTCAACATTCCAATAGTATTAGCGGTTACCCTTATCCATTAACGCAATCATGGCTCCGGCAATTATTGTAACAAGGTTATGCTATGGCTTAACATACAACTCATTCAGGGTAGTTCAGACCCTACGGCAAACCTCAGAAAGCGGGAATTACTACCGCACTTAGAAAGCCTTTATGGTACGATAATACCCATTTTTAACGGACTAATAATTCGTCTCATGCCAAATGTAAAGAAAACTCGGACTCGGCTTAGCCCAGAAACGCGGATAGCCATGATACTGGATCATGCTGCTGAGTTTATAGCGGCAGACGGTGTCTCGGCCTTAAGTATGGAACGCCTGGCTAAATCGGCAGATATTAGTAAATCCTTAGTCTATGCCTACTTTCCTAGTATGACTGAATTGCTGCAGACCTTACTAAAGCGCGAGTATAGGCTGTTAAGATTGAAGCAGGCCGCCGCCGCCGACAGTGCGGGAACGTGGGAACAATTCGTGCGACAAATTACCAGAGCCTATCTATTATATATCGAAGAAAAGGGCTTATTACTCGACAGACTCATGGCTGAACCCGCCGTGGCGGCACTTGGCGATCCGACTCAATTCCACCGTTCATCGGCCGTTAATCACGTCGCGCAAATTCTCGTCGATAATTTTGGTATCGATATGGAAATTGCCATTCCCGTTGTCGATATCTCATTCGGTCTGCCCGCTTCCGCCGGTCAGTACCTGACCCACAACAACGTCGATCGGGAAACAATTGAAGATATTACCGTGGCCATGATGATTGGTAGTATAGAAGCCGTCCGACAAAAATATGAAACCTCCCTGAAACCCTTGGTGAGACACCAACCGGCGGAAAGCTCCTAGCTATTGAGCGATCCACGGGCAAAGATGATTGCCGGAAGGCCGTATCAACCTAATAATTAACCGTAAAACAGACAGACATTCTTTATCAGATCCTGCTATTTCTGGGCTCAGGCACGAATTTTCCAACAACAATCCCACCAATCAAAAGAAAGATAATGGAAGTAACGAACACAGACTGATACCCATAAAGCGTCGCCAGTAAACCACCAAAGATCGGCCCTACGGTACCCGCTATTTCGGAACCGGTATTCGCGATAGCGATGCGCATCGGTAGATTATCTCGATCGCCGAATTCCAATGTGAGATTATTGGACGCAATCTGAAACCCTTGTACCGCCGCTCCTATCCCCGCGAAAATAATCACCGTGATAGCCAGGCCACTGACAAACATCAGTAACAAGGTAGATACTATCCACAGTAAAAGAGAGCCTAAAAAAACACTTCGAAAGCCGTGCTTGTCTCCAATCGATCCCCACAGCAGATTAGAAAATGTGCCTGAAATCGTAAACGCAAAGGTCACCAACCCTAAGGTTTGTCCTGTCAATCCAATTGATTGACCCGCGTACAATATGTAAAACGGCATAGCCATTCGCCCCATGGTCGCCAGTGAACGCGCCAAGAAATATCGGGTGAACGACGGGTCATTCCGGAGCAATTGTGGTAAATCTCCCAGACGACTAAGGAGTGATTGTTTAATCTTAACCGTGGGCGGCTCCGGCTCTCTAACGGCAAGGAGCATCAGCAAACCAATGCTTGTGAGTACAAATGCCATCAGGAAAACCCAGGAATAACCGGCAGCAGTCGGTGTATCACCGATTAAATACTCGCCGCCAATCCACGCGACGCCGGCGGAAGTGACGCCGGCGAGAAAATTTCTAATGCCGGTTAGACGCCCTCTTTTTGACACCGGAATAACTTTTGACATTAGAAAATTAAAGACCACTCCCTGCATTCCCCCGAACAAACCGAACAACGCAAGACAAACCAAAACGGCCGTTAGCACAGCCGGGCCTTCGAGGAAAAAACCCGCCATCGCGATTAATAGAACAAACAATCGCATTGCTCCACCAATAAAAAAACCGACGGGTAATACTTTGGTTCTGTGCTCGATTAACGTTGCGCCCATCAAAGGCGTTAAGGTCATTCCCAAAGATTGCAGTGACAAAGCCAGGCCCACCATCATGTCGGAGCCACCTGACAACAACATGATGTAGGCCGGCAAAAAGGTCGGCGCGTTGATTAGACGGAAACCAGTTTGGCCAAACATACCGTGAATCAAATGAGCGACAAAATTCCGCGTAAGATTGGTTTGAACCTGCTCGTTGTAGGCATGCTCTGCGAGTTGCGCATCATTTAGAGGGTGGTTCAAAAGAAAAAATCCCTATGGACTATTTTTCGACGGTCTGTAAGTGTAACAGCTTTCATTGGCCGAGCGGGTTGCCCTTTTGTAACGTAGGTCCCAGACTCCATCGTTATCAGCTGTACTAGCGATGTTTTTCAGGTTCGTCCGAGAATGACAAATTGACGGAAAGAGTTTTTTACGGCTAACGAAACGACAGCGCTATGTCCAGTAACATGAAAACTATCAGCGCAAGAGTCAGTCATTGAATGCACCAGAAAACAGTTTTAAGGCGTTCAATACTTTAACTGACACTTAATTAGTGCCCATCCAGAAATGGGTGTTTTCAACGATGTCATTGCGAGCGAAGCGCGGCAATCTCCCGCAGCCCGCGCC